>JANPJM010000071.1:0-82496 GCA_031425525.1 Hymenobacteraceae bacterium
GGCAGCGAAACGCGGACGGAATGCCCGCGCTAAATCTGCATCAGTTCGACCCGATTACGAAGATAACGCGTCCGACGGCGCCTTTGTCTTCATCGCCGGAAATCCGCTCGAATTCGGTTTTCTGCACGGCTTCAAAGTAAATACGCTCCGTCACGGGGTCGTTGAAGGTACTTTGGCCGGGCACTTTCTGAATGCTCACGACTTCACCATTACCATCTACTTTAATCTCGAACACAAGGCGGCCGGTAGCGTTGGACGTTTCGCTGACTTTTGGTTTGGCGAGCCATTTCCAGCCGGGCATTTGCAGCGAACCGCCGCCTGAACCGCCCGTACCGGAGCCTTTTTCGCCGTACAGCGCCTTGGAATCGAGCGAACCGTTACGGTCGCCTTGGTCGCCGACTTTGCCGGGGCGGTCGCCGTTGTTGTTGCCGGTGGCAAGGTTCGAGGTGCCGCGCGTGCCGTTGCCGCCGGCATTGGGGTTGTACGCCGCCGATGGGTTTAGCGTGGGTTTGGGTGTCACCTTCGGCGTTTCCTTCACCACCTTCACTTCCTCCTTTTTAGGCTTTTCCTCGACGGGCACGGCAACCGTGTTTTCCGCATCTGAGGTCAGTGGCGGTGGTGTGGCCTCCACCGGCGCTTCGGGCGTGGGCGTGGCGACTTCCGGCTGCGTTTCCGGTTCGGCGTTGGATGGCGCCGAATCTTCGGTGTTCTGCGTGTCGGCGGCCTTGGCGGTAGTTTGCACATCGCCGGAGCCCTCGGCATCGGTACCGTAGTTGAGCACGATGCCATCGCCGCCGCCGATAGCGGGCGGGTCGGGCAGGTTCACCATCGACACAAAAAAGATCGAGAGCAGCACCACGTGAAAAATAACCGCCCCGGCAAGCGCCGGCAAGCGGTTGGCGCGCTCCATGCGGTCGAGCTGATCGAGCTGGCTGATAGCCATATGCGAGACAGGAAGTGAGTGAAGGATGATGAATACTTTAACGGATGCACACGCAGCCCGGATTCCATATCCGAACCTCAACGCACGCTACCGAAGAATTATTTCGGCGCGTCGGCGGCCATCACCATCTTGACTTTGAGTTGGTTGCCGATATCGAGTACGTCCACGAGCTTCTGCACGTTGAGCGCCCTATCGACCCGCAGAATGATGGTAGTGGCGGCCTTACCGGCTGAATCGGTCGGGATGAGCTTGCCTAGTTCAGCGGCAAGGGCATCGGTCGGCACTTGGCGCTGATCGAGAAACGCCTCACCTTCGGCCGTAAGCGAGACGTTGAGCGAGCGCTTCATGACCTGCTTGCCCGACTTGGAATTCGGCAATAACAGCTTGATAATGTTGGGATTGACCATCGTGGAAGCGATGAGAAAGAACAGCATCAGGAAGAACATGATGTCGTTCATCGCGCCCGTTTCCACGTGCGAAGTGAGCTTGCGCCGGCGGGAAAGATTCATGAGGAGGGTGGGAGGGTGGGAGGGTGAGAGGGTGGGAAGGTGAAAGCGGCTGGATAATGCAGAGTGATTACCCTCTTCCCTCAAACCCTCAAACCCTACTAGTTGTCCTGAAGCACGTCAGTGAATTCGATGGCGGAGTTCTCCATCCGATACACCACTCTATCGACCATCACGGTGAGCGTGTGGTAGCCGGCGTGGGCGATGATCCCGACGACCAGACCGGCCGCCGACGACACCATTTTCTCGTACAAACCACCCGAAATCTGGGTAATACCGAACTCGCCGGAGGCGGCAATCGAGTAGAAAATCTTGATTACGCCGAGGATGGTACCCACGAACCCGAGCATCGGCGCGATACCCGCAATGATGCCCAGAATGGAAATACCGCGCTCCAGGCGCATCACTTCGAGACGGCCCTGGTTTTCGATGCTCGCCTCGATATCTTTCAGCGGCGAACCGATTCGGCGAATGCCTTTCTCGATCATATGCGCCAGCGGGGTTTCCTGCTTGGCGCACTGCGCGCGGGCACCGGCAAGGTCGCCGCGAATGATCTGCGACTTCACCTGCTCCATAAACTGCGACGGGTCTTGCGACGCCCGCCGAATAGCCAGAAAGCGTTCGAGGATGATGTACACCGACACCAGCGACAGCATTAGGAGCGGAATCATCACCCAACCGCCTTTAAAAAGCAAGTCGGTGATTTTGAGGGGCTCGCCGGCCTGAACGGCGGGCGCGGCGGCAGCGGCGGCCGCATTACCGGTGGCGGCCACAGCGCCGGAAACCGTATCGGCGACGGTGGCGCCGGCTTGAAGCAAAAGCGTTAGGAACGTCATTCGGGGGTGAAGAAGCGAAAGAAACGGGGGAAACGAAGATAATTTTACGAAGACTGCCTAGCCAATGGCGGCACCATTGATGGCATTCGGGGGTAAAAGTAAACCCGCGCGGGGCGCGGGTTTATGCGTGTAGTGGGGACTTTAGTCCGCAGTTTGGCAGCATGAACAGCACAAACTGCCAGTAAACGGCGGACTAAAGTCCGCATTACAGGTGTAGTGTCTAGTATTTCAGCACCCACAGCGCCGGGCCGTAGCGCGCACGCAGCGCCGGTTGGGCGGCGACGGCTTCGGCCTGCGTAGCAAAATCGGCGACGGCGACGCGGTACAGCACGCTGCCCCGCGGTGGCGTGAGGACACTGGGGGCGTTCGCGGCATCGGCGGGGGTCAGTTTCAGCACTTGCGCGCGGCCTTTTTCGGCTTTCACCTTAGTAGTGAAGGCGTTCCAGACGAGGTAGTAGCGGTTGGTAGGCGCCGCGCGAACCGTGGCCGGTTCGAATGCGGCCGGCGTGGCGGGAGCCGCGACGATTTCGCTGGGCGTCACGGCGGCCGGCTTAGGGGCGGGTACGGCAAGCGCAACCTCGTGCAGCGCGTCGGGTGAAGGCGACTTTTTGCGCGTTACGGTGGCCGCTTGCAGCGGCGCTACCGCTGCAAGCTCCGCAACTTCAAGTGGGATGGCAGCTATTGGCATAGCCATTTTGGTGGTGCCCTCGCTACCAACGGCGGCGCGCTGGGGCGTGGAAGCATCCTGGGCGGCGACTTCGATACCCGGCAGGAAACGATTCGCCAGCGGCGTAAGGCGGAAATTGAAATACGTGGCCGAGAGGCTCAAAATCGCAACGGCAGTCAGCGCCAGGCGGTACAGGGGCGTGCCGCCCTCCCCTACCAGCCGCCGCAAACGAGCGGGGGTCGAGGGCCGCAGTTGCTGGTCGGCGGGGTTGGTTTCGGGTACGTAGCGGGTGGCGCGGGTGCGCTCCGCGAGAACTATCGGCCGTGAGACCAACTCCGGCAGCCCGAAGGAATCGGCGAGCGGCAGGTAGCCCGGTTCCATCGCCTCAAAACGGATGGAATCGCCGTCGGCGGGTTGGCGCAGCGTGCCCAAACCGCGTAGCTCGGCGGCGCGGTGCTGGCGCAGAGCGGCGCGCAACTCTTCGGTAAAAGAACGCACTTGGGCCGGGGCCGAATCGCGTTCGGCGACTGCCAAAGAAAGTCGGACGGCCTCGGTTAATAATCCGTCGTCGTGGCGCAGCCGGTCGGAAAAAGCGACCCGCCGGGCGGGCGGCGAGAGCGTATGGCGCACCGGGTGAATGCGCGCCGGCACGGGCTCGGCGAGCAGAGCGCCGAAGCCGGGCAGCGTCACGCAGTCGTGCTCAAGGAGCAATTGCCGCAGTTGATCGTGCACCATAAGTTTTTGATTTTTAGAGCGATTAGCAAGCAGAATGTTGAGCGGCTTTTCGGCAGCCCAATCAGCTTAAAATTGGTAGCCCAACCCCGCGATGGCCGTCAGGCCACGTACCGGATAGTTGAGAAACCGCTGATATTTCTGCCCCGTCAGGTTCTGACCGAGTGCAAAAATGCGAAACTGCGGGGTAATTTGGTAATCGGCGCGCAGATTTATATCAACGACCGTATCCGTTTCACGCAGTTTTCGCTCGCCGTTGGCGTCGAAAGAGCCCGCCGAACCGAGGGCGTACGTCGAGCCGATGATGTATGCTTCCGGGGCAATCCTGAGCTTGTCGCCGATAGCGAAGGTCGAAGTCAGCGTGCCCTGAAACGCCGGGCGGTGGTATGGCTGCCGAAGCGAGTCGGCCGTCCAGGTATCGGCATCCGCTTTCAGTGCAATCTGTACTTTTTGCCCCACATCGACCGTAATCTCGCCGTGGATGTTGAGGTTCGTCACGATTTGGTCTTCCTCGTCCTTGCCGGCCGGGCTGCCATCGGGATGGACGGCGTAGGTCAGCTCGTAACGCGTGGAATCGGAGACGCGGGGGTTGTAGAAATACAGGTTGCGAAACCGGTTGTACGCCACCCGACCCAGCACCCGCACGGCGCGCGCTGGCGAACCCGAAAGACCACCATACACGCTCAAGAGGCGATTTACATCGGCAACGGGCAAACCCAACGTTTGCACTTTGGCATCATTGGGCAACTCAACAAGCGATTCCGCGCGCGAACCGGCCACCCACGGGTTTTCGCGGGTGAGGTTGTAGAGCGACGTACGCTCCAGCCCGCCACCCGCGCCGCCGAAAACGACCAGCCGGTCTTCGATGATTTCGGCACTCAGCCGCACGGCCGGGTACACGTTGATTTGCTTGGCTTGGTTGAGCGTGTCGGAGGTATACCCCACCGTGGCGCCGAGTTGCGCATCGACCCGCGAACCGTCGTGTTCATACGCAAAGGTGCCCTGCCCGAAGGTGCGCGTTTGCTTCAGGTAGCTTTCGTAGGCAATGCTCGACACATCGGTCTTGACGGTGATGCGGTTGGTTTCGTCGAGGGCAAAACCCAGGTTCAGGCGACCGTAAATGTCGGTTTCCTTCTCATCGAAGCGGTTTTGCCAGGTGCGCACACCCGCTACTACCTCCGCCTGAAACGGGCGCTTGACATCGGTCGTCCGCAGGAAAACCTCGGCGTTGATGCGCGTGTGAATCTGCTGGATGAAGTCGGTGCTATCCTTCTTCTTCTCGCTCAACGACCGATCGTAGCCGTAGAAGTACGTCGAGTTGCGGTCGAAACCGGCGCGGGCGCCGATGGCAGCCGCCGACTTGGCAAATAACTCCACCTCCGCCGTAACGGCCGAATTGGCGCCACCGGAGTTTTTGCCGTCAATCGGGCCGGTATTGCTCGATTGATGGCGGGCATCGAGCCCGGCCCGAAAGCTCGAACTCGGTTTCGTGTGCGCCCCAAGGCGGCCATACGGCGTACCATAATTGCCATAACCGGCCTCCACGTACAGGCCGGGCACCGGAGCGGTGGTTTCCTGGCGCAGCGGCGCTGGGCGGGGCGTTACGGGCAGCGGCCGGCCGGGCACTTTGAAATCGAAGAAATCATACTTGATCTCTTTCTTGACGGGCGGCGGCGGCGGAATCCGAAGCTGCTCGAAGTTGCGCGAGGCGGGCGGCAGCTCGTTGGTGCGGCTCTTTTCGATAACAATTTCGGTGTCTTCGAGGCGCGAATCGCCGGAGCGGCCGGGCTGCGCGAACGCCACCGCCGGGGCCGCCAGCAGCAACGCCGCGAGCGCGGGGCGCGCGACGGTCAGCAGCGGGGAAGCCGAGCGCGCAGAAGTGAGGGAGTGATTTGCGGAGTGAGCCATCGGAAACGGGGGCAAAAGGGGCAAAAGACGGCGCGGAAGCAAGGGAAGAAGCTGGGCGAAAACGGCTTGGCGGCTTACTTGCCGCCCGCCGGATTCGGCGTGGCATCGGTGGGCGCGGGGTCGGCCGGCGCCGACTTGGCGCGCCGCGCCTTACCGCTGGGGTTAGCACCATTGCCGGAGGCATCGGAGGCGCCGGAGCCGTCGGTTTTACCACCGGCATCGAGGTTGGCGAGCTTGCGGCGCGCTTCGGCTACGATATCGGCCAGCGGGAATTTGCCTTCGATAAGCGATTCAAGCGTGCTTTTCGCCTGATACACCTCCCCTTGCGCGCTGTAAACGTCGGCGAGCAGCAGGAACGTATAACCTACCCAGCGCTGATACGCGCCGTAGGTTTTATTGACCTTGAAGGCTTCATCGAGCGCCTCCTTGTAATTCTTCTGCTGAAACTGGGCTTCGGCGAGCAGGTACTGCGCTTCGGCGCCGTTTTCATCGGAGGCGGCGGCCGTGGTGGCGCGCAGCTCCTGAATACCTTGCGCGTACTGGCCGAGGCCGAGCGCGCTCTTCGCCCGGATCAACAGGGCGGTGTTGGTGGCGTTGAGCGTGGCGTTACCGGCCGCCAGCAGGTCGGCGGCAATCTGCCGGGCGCGGTTATAATCGCCGGAAGCAAAAGTGGCCCGCAGCAACCCAAGCTGGGCGTTGCTCGACTCGCGGCGCGACGTGGCGGCCGTCGCCAGGCGCGTGTAGTACTGAATGGCGGTCGGGTAATCTTTGTCTTCGAGGGCCAAATCGGCCACCCGGTTGAGGGCTTTGTTAAGGAATTGCGTGCGGCCTTCGCTCAGCACCTCGCGCATTTTGGTGGTGCCGGTTTTCTTGTCGCCACCGCGCAGGTATGCATCGGCGATGTAGTAGCGCGCATCAGGCGCCACGGCGGCATCGGGGTACTGCCGCATGTAGGCTTCGAACTTGGGCACCGACAGCTCGTATTTTTCGGCGAAGTACAGCGATTTGGCCGCCTCGTACTCCACGCTTTGGAGCGACTTGGCATCCGGGTTCCGCTGGCGGTAGGCTTGCAGGAACGGGTCGAACTGCTCGGTGCGACCGGCCGCCGTCAGGGCTTCCTGCAACGAGAAAATCGCCGCTTCGGCCACCGGGTTGGTGGCATAGTCTTCGAGTACCTTCTTGAAATCGGCGACGGCGGGGTCGTACTGCTGCTGGTTGGCGTACGCCACCCCGCGCTTATGGTACGCCTGCGGCACGAGCGCGCTGGTGGGTTGTTGCTGAATCAGGCTGCTGAACCCGCGCACGGCCTCGGCGAAGCGCCCGGCTTCAAATTCGAGCTGGGCCTGCTGAAACTGAGCGTTGTCGAGGAGGCGCGACTGCGGATATTTCGTCGGAATCTCGCCCAACGTCCGCAACGCTTCTTCGCGGCGGCCGGTCAGACCCAGTACCACGCCTTTTTGGAAAAGCGCCTGGTCTTTGTCGCGGCTGTTCGAGGCGAGTACTTTGTCGTAGAGCGACAATGCCTGCGGGTAATCTTTAGCGATGTAGTAGCAGTCGGCGAGCCGCAGCCGCGCATCGGCGAGGTTGGGGTCGGTCTCGCGCGAGGCCGAATCGGCCAGGAACGCCGTAAACGGCACCACCGCATCGGCGTATTTCCGGGCGTTGAAGTAGGCGTACCCCAAACCGTAACGCGACAGCCGATACACATCCTGCTGGCCGGCGGTGGGCGTCACGCGGAAGGTGTTGGTGTAGGCGGCGGCAGCTTCGTCCCAGCGGGCCAGTAAGCTCAGCGACTCGCCTTTCAGGAAGTTGGCGGCCGTTTTCATCTCCGGGTCTGACGGCGTACCCAACGATTTGTCGAGCAGCGGGAGCGCCGCCGCCGGCCGTTGCGCGTTGTACTCGTTCACGGCCTGGTAGTAGGTCACGCGCTGGTACGTGCGGTCGATTTTATTGGAGCGCCGCGACAAGCCCTCGATGTGCCGGATGGCGGCCGGATAATCGTTGGAACTGAGGTAGGCTTCGCTGAGCAAATCGTCGGCCTGGTCGCCGAGCTTCGATTTCGGAAAGTTCTTGTTGAACTCGGCCAGCGCCGCGATGACCGCGCGGGTGTTGCCCTGCTCGAAGTTGATTTCGGCCACCTTCACCGTCGCCTGTTCGGCAATATTGCGGTCGAAGGTGCTTTGGCGGGCTTGCTCGAAGGCCGTGAGCGCGAACGCCTTATTGCCGGCATCGGCGCGCAAGTAGCTCAACCCCAAATGATACGCCGCCAACTGGCCGAGCGTATCGCGTACGGCGGCCACGGGTTGCAGCCGCTGAATGGCGGCCTTGAAATCGCCGGTTTTATAGGCCGCGTAACCGGTTTTGTACTCCAAAGCGGCTTCGGCGCGGCCCTGCGGCCCGCGCACGCCGGGCTTGCCGGCGGCGGCCGAGAGCAGCGGCATCGCCTTCTTATAGTCTTCCTGCTGAAAATACGAATCGCCGACGAGCAGTTGAATCTCATCGGCGCCCATCACGGTCGGCTTCTGCGCCAACGACGCCTCGCCGTAGCGGATCACCTCGCCGAGATTACGCTCGCGGTACAGAATCTGGGTCAGCAGTTGCGGCACCTGCGAGCGGTACGCCTCTGATTTGGCCGCTTCTTGCAGGTCGGTGCGCGACGTGTTCAGGTCGCCGGCCTTGAACGCCAGAAAACCGGCGTAGTAGCGGCTGGGCGCCACGTAAGCGTGGGTGCCGGTTTTGTTACGGTCGAAAAGCAGTCGGGCCTTATCGAACTGTTTGGTCTGAAACAGCGCGTAACCGAGCTTGAAATCCGACTCGGCGCGTTCCGGCGTGGTCAGCAGCGCCGGGGCTACCTGTTGCAGGTTGGCGATGGCGCGTTCGTAATCCTTCTTCTCGAAGTAGAATCGGCCCAACTCAAAGAACGCCAGCGCCGCTTTGGGGTGCGCGGGGAAACGGTCGGCGAACGCCAGAATCCGGCCTTCGGCATCGGGTTGGAGCAGCCGCAACCCACTCACGGCGGCGTAGTACGCAGCGTCGGCGGCGCGTTCGGGCTCCGCGCGTAAGGCGGATTCGCGCAGGTACTCGTCGAATGCCGCTTGGGCGGGGCCGTAGAGCTGACGGCCGAATAGCCGCACGCCTTCAGCAAACCGCGCTTCGGGACTGACCACTTGTTGGGTTTGCTGCGCAACGGCCACCACCGGGGCCGTGGCCAGTACCGCGCCGGCGCCCCAGGCAGCCAGCAGCAATGGGCGGAAACGTGAGGAGTAGGTCATGGGAGTTTTTAGTTGATGGTTTTTAGTTGATAGTTGATAGGTAAGAGGTAGTGGTTAATCGTTAGCCAACCATCAACCGATTCTTATCAACCAGTAACTAAAAGCTCAAAGAAGCGCCGAGCGCCGGCAATATCGGCAATTGGTCGACGCGGGTGGACGTTACGCGGTCAAAGTAAAAGATATTTTGGCGGTCGTAAGCGTTGGTCACGCTGGCATCGACTTCAAACTTGAGGTTTTCGCGCAGCTTCCACGTCTTGCGGGCCGACAGGTCGAGGCGATGGTAGTACGGCAGGCGCTTCGAGTTCAAAGGGCCGTAAAACACGCCCAGCGTGCC
This sequence comes from Hymenobacteraceae bacterium, assembly GCA_031425525.1. GTDB lineage: Bacteria > Bacteroidota > Bacteroidia > Cytophagales > Hymenobacteraceae > JANNMJ01. Next base: position 9,199 of record JANPJM010000071.1, read on the forward strand.
GTTTTGCTGCCCCACGGGTTGCTGAATCGGGCCGGTGAGCAACTGTTCGTAGAAGCCGCCGGTGGGCGTGAACGGGAAACCGGAGCCCAAATTCCAGCGGGCGCTGACCTCGAACGATTTTCGGGCGCCGAACTGATATGTGCCGAGCAGATTGACATTGTGGCGGCGGTCGAAGTTGGGGCGGTATTCGAGGGCACCATACTCCCGCGTGACGCTCGTGAGCGAGTACGAACCTTGCGCCAGGAAGCCGCCGCGCTTGTAGGTAAATGCCAAGTCGACGCCGCGCGCCAGCCCTTCTTCCACCACATACTGCGTTTGCGCCGCCGAAAACCGGTCGCGGTTGAGGTTCACGACCACCGGAAACTGCTTGAGGTACGGTTCCAGGTTGAAGGTCAGATTCGCCGACGGCACATCGATTTCGATACCCGTAATCAGGTGCCGCGCGGTTTGCAGGCGGTTTTCGACCCGCGAGCCATCAGCGCGCTGCAACACTTCCGGCGACGACAGATACCCCGCGAATAGGTTCACCACATCGCGGTCGGAGCGCGTGGCGAGCAGGTTTTGGGTGTACAGCCCGGCGGCGGCCTTGATGCGGATGTTTTCGGTGATGTTGTATTTGAGGCCGATGCGCGGCTCCGGCGACATCTGCGCGAGCGAGGCGTAGAAATGCAGCCGCAGACTCGGCTCGATCACGAGGCGGTCGGCGGCGCCGCCCCCCACGAAGCGGTACTTCACGAAACCCGCCAATTCGGTGTTGTTCTGCTCTTCTTCCTGCACCAGTCCGGTAGCCGTTACGCCCCGAAACTCGGTAGCGTTGCCGAGCAGTTGCACGCCGTATTTCAGTTCGCTTTTGCGGATGAAGTACGAAAAATCGAGGTTCAGATTGAAGTTGTTGATGCGGGAGGTACGCGGCTGAACGTTCGGCTCCGTAATCTTGACGTTGTAATCGGAGTACGACAGCGCGCCGTGCATAATCACCGACGACTTACTCGGCAGCACGATGAAATCGGCCCCCGCGCCGTACGTATCCCACGTAATGTCGGTGTTGTTGGTGAGGCCCACCCGGTCGGTGAAATTGAAGCCGAACGCGTTGAGCCGTGAGCCGCCCGTGCCGTTGAGCGACACCTTGCCGTACAAATCGCGGAAATTGAACGGCAGGCCGTCTTTGTTGGCGTATTCGTAGAAGATTTTCGAGGTTTGTTGCAGGTACGATGTGCGCCCCGACAGCAGGAACGACGCCCCGGCCAAGCCGGTATCGGGGTTTTTCTTCGCCAGTGGGCCTTCCAGCAACAGCTTAGACGTGAACGGATTGACTGCCACCTTGCCTGCCAGCCGCGAGCGGTTGCCATCGCGGGTGGTGACATCGAGTACCGCCGATGTACGGCCGCCGTACTCGGCACCAAAGCCCCCGGTGTACACGTCCACGCTCCGCAGAATATCGGTATCGAACACCGAAAACAGCCCGATGGAGTGAAACGGGTTGTAAATCGTCATGCCGTCGAGCAGCACCAAGGTTTGGGCGGGCGTGCCGCCCCGGATATAAAGCTGCCCGCCCTGGTCGCCGGTGAACACCACGCCGGGCACCGTTTGCAGGTACTGCGCCAGATCGGCCTCGCCGCCCACGGCCGGCATCAGCTTGATGTCGATGGGCGTGACTTTTTGCACCCCGGCGCGTACCTCGGTAAGTTGCTGGGTTTTGGTGCCCGATACCTGCACTTCGTCCAGTTCGGCCAGCGATTCGGCGGTGTACAGTTTCAGGGTTTTGATTTCGCCTTCCTTCAGCGTAACCTCCTGTTTTACGGCATCGAAGCCGAGCGCCGTGCCTTCCAGCGTGTAGGTGCCGGGCGCCAGACGCGTAAACGAGAAATACCCTCGGTTATCGGTGACGCCGCCCACGGCCGTGCCCAGCAGCCGTACGGTGGCGTACGGCAAGGGTTCGCCGCCGGCTTTATTGTACAGAAAGCCACGCACTTCGGCCGTGGCCTGCGCCCACGCCGCCGACGCGCCCGTGAGTACCAGCACGAGCAGCAACAGCGCCACCCGGCGCGCAACGAAGAGAAAACCAGAAGGAAACAGCGGCGAAACCGCGAGCGGACGAGCAGGCATCGGGTGCCGAAAAAAGAGCGAGCGCAAAGTGATGAGGGGTTGGGCGGGCCAAAAGTACGTTCCACGGGCGGGGTGAACGCCTGAGGGGGGCATTTTGCCTGCGTAACCGGGGGCACGAGCGGCTGTCCTCACCTGCGGGCCCCGCCGGGGGTACCTGCGCGCCCAAGCGCGCTGTCAGCCAGGAAGTTTAGGGCTTGCGAGGAGGCCAGTACCGCAAAACCACGTAGAAATACGCGATTTTAAAATCACGTATTTCTACTGGTATAGCCAAGAGAATGAGGCAGTTCCTTTGTGCCATCGGAAAGCAACTGCCCGAAGCGCAACGGATGTGTAAGCCGCCCTCGGATCGACCCGCTTTCTGTGCCTTCCCTATATCTCTTTCACCAGTAGTCTTACTCCCATGCCCGCCCCCTAAGCCCTCCCCCGCCTTCCCGCCAGTCTGCTGCTGCCGCAGGCTGTGCGCCGTGTTCGGCAGCATTTCAATTCACCACGCGTTTAAATTTAACAAAATCATGTCCACTTCACTCGCTCCCTCCCCTTCGCGCGCTGCGGCTTCTGCTGCTGCTGGCACGCCCTACAGCATCACGATCAGCATGAGCCAGGCTACGGTTGATGCCCTGACGGCCTCCAATTATCAACTGTGCGGCTTTAAGGCCGTTAGCTCGCCTACCCCAGGGCAGCCGCTGGTGTGGTTTTCCACTAACCAGTTTGCCACTCAAATCACCATCAACTGGGAGGAATTTTACTTGGCTTATACCTCCACTTCAGAGATCGAATCGGGCGTTGTCATCACGGCCAGCGACAGTTTCCCGATTGCTTTAGGGCAACTGCTGACTATTAACCAGCCGGGCGGTGGTGGCATGCTTGGGCAGGGAACCGATCCGAACGGTATTCAAATCCTGAATAATGATCAGGTAGTTTACACAACCGGAATGGGGCAGATGCTGGGTAGTCAACTCACGCCGATGTGTGCGTTCAGTGCGTATCCAGGGTTCATGCTCGATATTGAGCCTATCGAGAAAGTCGTGCTGATGTTTTCGACCCTACCACTGAATACCGGCAGTGTGATCGAGCAAGCGTTCAGCCCCGGTATTCTGCTGGATCTCACTGACCAGCACAACGCCGTCGTTACGTTTGATATGACTCCCGCTCCAGGAGTAGCTGATTGGTCCGGGGCCAATTGCTCTAATAGCCCCGTCCCGGCCACCGCTGAAATGGCCCCGATTCTGGTCAACCCTTCCGGTATCAAGCTAAACAGTCAGAAGCAGCGTCGCTAACCAAAGCGGCCAGTAAACCGGGCTACCTGCTCACCTGAGTCAAGTAGCCCGGTTTAACTGACTGCGCGTTGCGCGTCACCGGCATTTTGATGGCCGATCCTTATAAAGAAGTGCCAGTGTATCAGTTGACTATCAGCCTTTCGCCGGGTACGCTGGCGCAATTGTGCAGTTCCGGGTTTAAGCTCTACGGCTTCCTAGCGGCGCAGGTGAGCGATGCGCGTTCCCGGCCTTTGCTGTGGTACGCGAACAGTAAATTAGGACTTCATAACATAATCGGCTGGTCTAGTCAGTATCAGGTCTATACCTCCAAAAGTCCCCTCCCGCTGACGCAGCAGGAAGAGGTAGAACTGAATGCGGTCGTTTCCATGAACCCCGGTCAGTTGCTGACCATCAACGCAACCGGCACCGGACCAGTAACCAACCAGGGCGCTGCGGGCCGTTTCTCGGTATTCAATAAATCCACTACCCCCCAAGTCTGCGGGTTAATGGTCGAAGGGAAAGCGTTTTGCGCTTTGCCACTGGACGGCAACCTAAGGCAGGAATTTGGCGCCTCGCCGCAGCTCCTAGTGCTGTTTGCACCCGATAGCTACCCTTTCGGCACCGTCCTGCAATACTGGCTTGGCACCTGTACGGCCGGTCTGCTGGTCAATTTCAGCAGTATCGGGTCTGCAAATGTCTGCTTCGACCTGGACACGGGCCTCTGGGACTGGAACAGCCAAGCCTGGGGAACGCAGATTCAGCCCGGCGCTGATCTGGCGGCCCTGCTGCTGCCGGAGACGGCCTGGTAATTCGCCGTTTGTTATAAATAGCCGAATTATATCACCATTACGCGTTTTTGCCAACCACTTTAGAGGGAGTATATCTTTGCTCGCTTTCCTTTTTTCCAACGTTTTATTTTTTCCGACCATGGCTACCCCTATGCCCTCTATCATCAGCCAGCAGCAATTTGATGCCGGCACCGCCCTTTGGCTCCAAAACATCAACGACGCCGCCAGCGGCGATCCGGATGCGTTGCAGAAGTCGTTTCAATCGCACGGCAGCATCCTCCAGTACGCCGGTTTCTCGAGTGACCAGATTGCCCAATTGCTTTCGACCGTTGGCGGGTGCCGGATAAACGCCCGCTTTCTGGTCATCGACGCCACCGTTCGGATTGCGCTGTACGTGTCGGACGCGTTGAACACGCGGTTGTCGGCGTACTACGTCTCGCTGAAACCGGCCCCTGAAGCGGTGGCATCCGGCACTACGCGTTCCTATGATGATGGCCCCGGTACGCAAGTAGATCACGCGCTGGTGGCGCGGTGGCTGCAAAAATGGGCCGCAGTGGAAGAGTCGGCAATCGACGCCCCGATGTTTACCACCAGCTACGGCCCGCTGAAAGGGTACACCTTCGGTTTGAAGGATTTTCTGGAGCCGATGTTCGGCGTCTCGGTCTTTCCACCGCCGAACGATTTGCTGATGCGCGTAGAATTCGGTCTGCACGAATACTACTCCCAGAACGACACCAAGGAGTTGACGCAGACGTTTGGGCTGGTGGTGCGGCTAAACGAAAAGGCCGGGTCAGGCACGACCGGCTCGGCGGCGCCCTTCTTCGATATGACGACGCCGTGTCCGCCCATCTGCGGGTATAGCGCACTCAACTAACTACTTGACTGAAAAGCGGTCGCCAGCTTATTGCCTACTTCCCGCCAGTAAGTTGGCGATCCGCTTGGTCATAGTCCGTTGCCCTTATGCTCAGTGTCATCACGTTGCAATGGGCCTTGATTCGGCTCTCCTTGCTACCCATTATCGTGGCCACGCTCATCGGCGTCGTTCGGTTTCGCCGGTTAACGCCGGGCTTACGCTACCTGGCCATTCTGGTGGGCGTCGTGCTGGTGCTGGAGGTAATATCGCGGCTGCTAGCGTTGCGGCATCAGCCGAACCTGTTTCTAATGCCGTTTTACACGGCGGCGGAATTTGGCTTGCTGATTTTGGTGTACGAACGCGCTTTAGCGGCACCGCTATTTACCCGGTGGGCGCCGTGGCTGATGGGGGCGTTCATTGGCTACGTCGTGCTGGATAGCTGGCTGTTGGCGGAGCTAACCCGTTTTCGGCCAAGTCAGCAGGTGGTGGGCAGTCTGCTGGTGCTGGCGCTGGTCGGACTGTATTACCGAAAATTGCTCAACGAATTGCGGGTGAGGCACCTCGAACGCGAGCCGATGTTCTGGGTGTCCACCGGGCTGTTCGTTTACTACCTGGGCTATATCCAGATCGGCCTCTTCAGCAACTACTTGCTTTCTTATTCGTCCCAACTCAACAGCAACATTTGGGCGGCGCACGCGCTGCTCAGTATGTTGCTGTACAGTTGTTACAGCCTGGCTTTATGGCTGCACCCGCAGAAGTAGCCTTCGGCCAGTTGCTTTTTGGCGGCATCAGTTTTATGCTGCTGGCGGCCGTAACGCTGGTGGCGTTTCTGGTGACGTACCAGAAACGCTTACTGCGTCAACAGTTAGAGCTGCGCACGGCTGAAGCCGCGTATCAGCGACAACTGCTCGGCGCGATCATCGAAGCGCAGGAGCGTGAGCGTGAGCGCATCGGCCGCGACCTGCACGACGGCATCGGCGCGACGCTCGTTACGGCTAAACTGCTGGTGAATCGGCTGGCCGTGACCTCTTCGCCTGCCGCCGCCGCCGATAGCCAGCCGGGGGTGCTGAAACTGCTACAGGAAATTATGGGGACGGTCGGGCAGGAAGTTCGGAATATCTCGCACGATCTCTACCCGGTCGTGCTGTCGCGGTTTGGATTGGCCGAAGCGATTCAGCACCTGGCCGATGGTTGCCACGAAACCGGCACCCTGGCCATCGATCTGGCGCTCGACTACCCGCGGTCGCTACCCCTGGCGCAGGAGCTGGCATTGTACCGGATTTGCCAGGAGCTGATCCACAACTCGATCAAGCACGCGCACGGCGCTACCTTGCTCACGGTTCAGTTGCAACAACGCGGCGTACACCTCGAACTGGTCGTCTCCGACGACGGGTGCGGCTTTGTCGTGGATCCGCCCACGGCCGTGCGGTCTACCACCAGCGGCGCGGGCCTGCGGAGTATGGAAGTGCGCGCCCAGATGCTGCAGGCGCAGCTCCACCGAACCTCCGCCCCCGGCCAGGGTACGCGTACCGTCGTGGAGTTGGAAACAGGTGGTTTTTAGGGGTTAGTTGAATACTTTGTTGTACTTGCAGGCGCTGGCATATAAGCGTTGGGCATTCGTCTAAAAAATTCATTCTAATAAATTACCCCCTGACTATTTATGCCCACCATCGATTACCCCGTGCAGATTGCCCTCCTCGACGATCATCCGTTGTTTCGGCAGGGCTTGCGGTATATTCTGGAGAGTTTTTCGTTCGTGGAGTCGGTGGTAGATGCCGACGAATTTCCCCGGCTCCAGGAAATCTGCCGCCTGCGGCTGCCCGATATCCTGCTGCTCGATATGCAAATGCCGGGAATCGACGGGGCGGAAGCGGCCAAGCTGCTCCTGAGCGAATTTCCAGACTTGAAAATCATTGTCTTGTCGATGTTTTCGGCAGACAATTTTATTGTCCAGATGATCAAGCTGGGTGCCCGCAGCTACCTCCCCAAAGACGTTGATCAGGAGCAGCTGCGTCAGGCGCTGGAAGATGTGCTGACGACGGGCCAGCACTTTACTAGCCGCATTTCGCGCGCGTTGGTGCGCGGGGTACAGCAGCCGACCCGCCAATCGGGGGCGGCGCTGGCCAGTCAGGTGCAGCTTACCCGCCGCGAGCAGGAAGTACTCGGTATGATCTGCAAAGGCTGTAGCACCACCGAGATTGCCGATCACTTGTTCATCAGCCCCCGCACGGTGGAAGGGCACCGGCAGAATCTGCTGGAAAAAACCAATTCGGCTAACTCCACGGCGCTAGTGGTATACGCCGTGCAACACAACTTGAACCGCGCGTGATGCCGGCCGCCGTTCCGCCTACTTTTTCTGCCCAACCCCCGCTTACCGGTACCGTGCTGCTGGTGCGCCCCGTCGCCTTCGGCTTCAACCCCGAAACCGCCATGACCAACGCCTTTCAGAAGAGGCCGAATGCGGACTTGGGCGCGGAACCGAACGCGAAATCGAAAAGCGAGATTGCTGCACAAGCCCTCGCCGAGTTCGATGCCTTTGCGGCGCAATTGCGCGGCGCGGGGTTACGGGTTATCGTTTTTCAAGACCCCGGTTCGCCTTCAACGCCCGATTCCATCTTCCCCAACAACTGGGTTTCGTTTCACGGCGGCGGGCGGGCCGTACTGTATCCCATGCACGCGCCCAACCGCCGCGCCGAACGCCGTCTGGCCGTTTTCGAGTTGCTTACCGCCGAAGGGTTTAGCTATCCATCAATACTCGACCTGAGCGCTGCCGAGACACGCGGCGAGTTTCTGGAAGGTACCGGTTCGCTCGTCCTCGACCGGGTGCGGCGCGTGGCGTTTGCCGCTGTCTCGCCGCGCACGCACCTGGCGGTAGCGCAGGCGTGGGCGGCAGCGCTGGGATATGAACTGTTTTTGTTCACCGCGCTCGATGCGGCGAATACGCCGATTTACCACACCAACGTGCTGCTGAGCGTAGGCGAAACCGTCGCCGTCGCCTGTTTCGACGCCCTCCCCGACCCCGCCGAACGCGCTGCATTACGGGCGCGCCTGGCCGAAGGTGGGCGCTTGGTGTTGCCGATTAGCTTGGAGCAACTCGCGGCGTTTGCGGGCAATATGTTGCAGGTGCAACCCGCCGGGCGGGGGGCGCTCTTGATTCTGTCGGCGCAGGCGTGGGCCTCGCTCACCACAAGCCAGCAAAGCGCACTGCACGGTCGAACGGGTTTACTCGTCGCGCCCCTCGACATGATTGAACGCGCGGGTGGTGGCTCGGCCAGATGTATGCTGGCGGAGGTATTTTAGGTGTTGTAGCCACCTTTCGATACTGGCCCAACTCATTACCACCTCATTATCCGGCCAGCGCCTTGCGGAAGACAATTTTATCTTCACCAGCGTTATAAAATTCGCGAATTCGCGCTTCTTCGTCATACCCACATTTGCTGTAAAAGGCGCGTGTAGCTGCGAAACTTGCCAGTGCGGACGTTTCCACCAGCAAGACCCGCACACTGCGCGCCGCCAGCATCTGCTCGACATAGCGTACCAACGCCGCGCCGTGGCCGCCGCCCCGATGGTCTGGATGCACGGCAATAAAGTACAAATTCCAGGTGCCGTTCGTCATGCGTTCCGGCGCACAGTAGGCCACACCGAGTAAATCGCCATCAGTTCCTTCGGCCACTAGCCAACATTGGTCTTCGTCGGGCGAGCCACTGAAAAGGGCGATCAGCATCGCACCCACCTCTGCCAGTTCGTGGGGTTGAAAAAGTCCACTGGCGGCAACCAGGGCCAATATGCCCGGTTCGTCGGCGGGCGCAGCAGCGCGAATCAGCGTATCACTGGATGGCGTGGCAGCCGGAAGGTTCGGGTTGGGTGGCATAGGCTACTGGAAATACCGCGTAAATGACCGCCCTCGACAAGACGCACGGCACGGACTGGCCTTACAGCTTCACCCCCGCAAAATTCCCAGCGTCAGTTCCCGCAGAATATCGGCATCGGTCAGCGTGCCACCTTCGATGCCTTTGGCTTGCAGGTCGGCGCGGCGCAGGTAACCGATTACGCGGCGGGCGCGGTCGTAGGGGAAACGGCCCATCGCGGCTTCGTATTCCTTTTGCAGAAACGCCCGGCTGCCGAGTGCCGCGCGCCAGTTGATGGGACCGCCGGCTTTTTGCTGATGCAGCACCAGCAGCCGCGCGAAAAACCCAAACAACAGCCCCAACTGCGGAATGATGGGGTTGTCCTTCGGATTTTGCTCGAAAAACCGGGTAATCCGCTCGACCTGCGCGCCGTTGCCCTGAATGAGCGCGGTTTGCAACTCGAAGATGGTGAACTCGCGGCTCATCCCGACGGCCGCCAGTACGGCGTTTTGGTCGATGATCTGGCCGGTGGGCAGCCCCGTCAGCAGCTTTTCGACTTCCGACGCCAGCCGCGCCAAATCAGTCCCGGCGCGCTGCACGAGCAGTAGTACGGCATCCGGCGAAATGGTGGCCCCGCGCCCCTTCACGTACGCCGACAGCCAGGCGGGCACCTGGTTTTCGTAGAGCTTTTTGGTGGTGAGCAGCACTGTGGAAGCCGATTTTTCCACCGCCTTCGCGAGCGCCTTGCGGCCGTCGAGCGTTTTGTGCTTGTGGCACAGCACCAGCACGGTGGTGGGCTGCGGCTGCTCCAGGTATCGCACCAGCAGCTTTAGGCCGGGGTCGCGCTCCAGGTCTACGACGGTCTGCGCCTCCCGTACGATCACGACCGACCGGTCGGCCATCATCGGGTACCGCCGCGCATTGCCCAAGATGGTCGCCACATCGGCGTCGCGCCCATACAGCACTACTTGGTTAAAACCGCGCTCGTGTTCGGCTAGAGCGTGCGCTTCGATGTAATCGGCTACGCGGTCGATCTCGAACGGCTCCTCCCCTTGCAGCACGTACACCGGCGCGTATCGGCCGGCGCGTAAGTCTTGCAAAATCTGGTCGGCGGTTTGAGTTGGCACGGCGAGTTTAGCGGGCTTGTGAAAAGCGGGTGTTGGGTTGCAAAGCTACCCGTTGCTTGCTGCTTTTGGCAGGTTTGGGGTTTGTTTTGTTTGGATTTTTATTTATTATGTTAATTAAAAAATTACTTAACGGCCCGATGTGGCGAACTCGGTCATCGAAATCCAAACTTTCATTGCAATTGCTTATATATTATATATCTCATTGTCCGACTGAACGGAGGCGAAGCCCGCATGACGCGCGCAAAGCGGGCTTCGACTCCGCTCAGCCGGACAGTGCGCAGTAGGCTTCATGAATTTACTTCAGCACCCTCAACCACCATCATCCATCCACCAACTCTATTCAAAACAACCACTAATTTCAGCCGATTGCGTATGCGGCGCCGTGAAGCGCACATACCTCTTGATTCTTTGCTATTGGCTGCTCACCGGCCACCATCCGGCGCGTGCCTATTCCGTGCTGACGCATCAGGCGACGGTCGATTCGGCGTGGAAAGATTGTTTGCTGCCGGCGCTGCTTCGTCGTTATCCTGGTGCAACCGCAGATGAGCAACGCGAGGCGCGGGGCTTCGCGTATGGCGGCGCCATCATCCAGGATATGGGGTATTACCCGCTGGGGGCGCATTTTTTCACGAACCTGACGCATTATGTGCGCACCGGCACGTTTGTGCGCAACCTACTCGACGAGGCCCAGAACCGGGAAGAGTTCGCGTTTGCCCTCGGCGCATTAGCCCACTACACCGGCGACAACCACGGGCATTCGGCGGGTACCAACCGGGCGATGGCGTCGATTTACCCCGAACTGGCGAAGAAGTTTGGGCCAGTCATCACCTACGAAGAAGCGCCGATTGAGCATACGCAGGTCGAGTTTTCTTTTGATGTGGTGCAGGTGGCGGCGGGACGCTACAAATCAGAAGCTTATCACGATTTCATTGGTTTTCGGGTAGCTAAAGCCGTTTTAGAGCGTGCCTTTCGGCGCACTTACGGGCTGGAGTTGGGGCAGGTGTTCGTCAATGTCGATTTGGCAATCAGTTCGTACCGATTTGCCGTTTCGCAGCTCATTCCGCAACTGACGCGCGCGGCGTGGCATTATCAGCGGCGCAACATCAGCCGGTTGAGCAAGCGCGCCCGCAAACGCGATGCGATGTACAAGTATTCGGCGCGCGAGTTTCGGAAGGAGTTTGGCGACAAATACGAGCGGCCGGGATTTTTCGCGCGGCGGCTGTCGGGCATTTTTCGGGTGTTGCCGAAGCTTGGGCCGTTGCAACCGTTTGCGTTCAAGGTACCGACGCCCGAAGCGGAGAAACTGTTTCGGGCGTCGTTTTCGCAAACCCGCGCGCGGTACTGCGACCTGCTCACCGAGCAGACCCGGCCGGCGGCTCCTCCCCTCCCCAACACAGGTTTCGATACCGGCAAACCCACCGCACCCGGCGAATACGCCCTCACCGACGAGACGTACACGGAGTTGCTGCTCAAGCTCGAAAAACGCGATTACGAGACGCTAGCACCCGGTTTGCGCGCCGACCTGCTGCGTTTTTTCAGTAGCGGTCCCACCAAAGCCGACAAAAAGCCCGAAAAAACCATCGAAGCCGTAGCGCTCCTACGCGAAGCTCCGGCAACGCCCAATACCTCACCCAAAACCGCCGAACCAGATAAGAAATAGTTGTTGGTGGCGCCAAGTCTGCAACCCGCGCGCCGAAGTATTTTTGGGCGTGCCGATTACCGTTTTATCCACCCTACCTACCCGCGCCCGTTCTTGGCCGATTGCTGCCCTGATTGCGGGGTTAGTACTCGGCAAACTGGCGCTGCACTTGCTCAGCGCGACCGGCTATGGTCTGCACCGCGACGAATTTTTATACCTCGAAATGGGCCGCCATTTGGCGTGGGGCTATAAAGAGGTTCCGCCGGAATTGGCCGTATTTGCCGCGCTGAGCCGGTGGCTGGGCGGTTCGGCGCTGGCCGTGCGGCTCTGGCCGGCGCTATTCGGCGCGGTCACCGTGGGGCTGGTGTGTTGGCTGGTGCGCGAGCTTCGCGGCGGGCCGTGGGCGGTGCTGGCGGCAGGACTAGCCACGGCGGTCACGCCGATTTTTCTGGTAATGCACCACCTCTTTCAGCCCAACTTCCTCGACGTGTTTTGGTGGACGTTGTATGGCTGTCTGCTCGTGCGGTTCCGCCACGCGCCGCAGCCAGGGTTGGTGTTGTTACTGGGCGTGGCCGTCGGGTTGGGCATGCTGGCGAAATACGGGACGGTGTTCTACGTTTTAGCCTTGTTGCCAATCATTATGATTAGCAGTGAATGGCGAAGCTGGTTGTTGAGCCGGTGGGGGCTGGCGGCGACGGGCGCAGCATTAGTCGTTCTACTGCCGAACATTATCTGGCAAATTCAGCACGATTGGCCGGTGGCGGGACATATGGCAGCCCTGCGCCGCAACCAACTTGGGCACGTCGCGGCGAGCGATTTCCTCCTCGACCAGCTCGGCATGACCATTCCCGGCTTCCTGCTGTGGCTCGGCGCACTGGTCTTCACCCTTACCAGAACCGGACGGCCATATCAGTTTCTGAGTCTGACGTTTATCGTATTAATTTTGCTCTTGCTAGCGACCCACGGCAAAAACTATTACACGGCTGGCATCTACCCTTGCCTACTAGCGCTGGGCGCCGTGGCGTGGGAGCGCTGGCTGACCATTACCAGCCCCAATGCCTGGCGTCGCGCTGTGGGGGTCGTCGGCCGCATCGGGCTGCTCGCACTGATGCCGCTGACCGTGGCCCGCGTACTACCCGCGTTGGTACCCGTACTGCCGTTGCCCCGGTTGGCTACCTACATCACGGCGCTGGTGCGCGACAGCCCACAATTTGAAGGGTTGGTGCGCTGGGAAGATGGCGAGCTGCACAGCTTGCCCCAAGATGTAGCCGATATGCGCGGCTGGCCCGAGTATGCTTCGCTGACGGCCCGCGCCTGGGCGCGCCTCTCCCCCGCCGAGCGCGCCAACTGCCTGATCGTGGGCAGCAACTATGGCCCGGCGGGCGCCTGCAACTGGTACGGCGCGGGGCTGGGGCTCCCCCCCGCTCACTCAACCAACGGCTCGTTCTCGTTGTGGTGGCCCGAACCGCTGCCCGACCCCACGGCCGTCATCTACCTCACCGAAGACGACGAGGCGCCCGATGCCGGCGCGTGGTTCAGGCAAGTGGAAGCGGTGGGCAGCATCCGCGACCCGTACGCCCGCTGCCGGGGCGGGCGCGTGTGGCTGTTGCGCGGGCCGAAGCCGGGCGTGGGGCCGTGGGTGCGCAGCCGGGTAGCTGAGACAAAAGCGGGATTTGAAGGATGAGGCGGTTAGTCGGGCGGTTAGTCGGGGTTAGCAACGGTGTAACCTGGATTATGGCCAACTCGTGCCGGATGCTGCGCCCGGTTGAGGGGCTTCGGCGCGGCGCCCGGGCTTGGCAGCCCCACCACGGGTAAGCAACTCGAGCCGGTGCCGTTAGGCGCGGGGCTGGTCGTGCGTCGCTATTTGACGGCCGAATGCTACGAGCCGCTTATCTACCGCAAACGCGTTAGCCGACTGCTAGCCGCCAAAATATAAAGCGCCGCCTCACCGGGGCAGCGCTTTTGCGCCACCCCGCCCCTGCCCGTTCGGGGGAGGCTGGGGCGGAGACGGGGTTCGTTTAGGGTGGGTGGGTCGGCGCGGGGCGCTACGGGCGGGCCGCTTGCACCCCGGCGCTTTCGAGAGCGCGCAGCCGAGCATCGAGGCGCTGGGCCGCAGCTTCGGCGCGGTCGAGGCGGGCGCGGTCGATGGCCGACTGTGCGCGCAGGGCGGCATTATCGACCCGGAGCTGCTGTACGAGCCGCGCCAGCTCCTGGGTAGCGCTCACGTTGAGCATACCCAGGGCTTCGTAATCAACGGCGCGCACGTCGGGGTGTTCGAGGCCGTAGACGAAGATTTCGGCGGGCGTGGCGGCCAAGGGTTGCGCGCCGCGCACGGTCAGACGGGTGGCGCCGGGCGCAGCAGCCCGCGCCACCGTACCCACCTCCTCGCCGGCCGGGCCAATCAGCTTCAGGCGCTGGCCCACGGTGGCGCCTTCGGGCAGGGCGGCGGGTAACGTCAGCGTCAGCAGCGAATCGGCTTCGGCGCGCGCCCTGGTGGCCACGGCGTACACGTCGGGCAGGAAGCCGGTTTGCTGCAGCACGGCCTGCGGGAAGACGGCTTCCACCTCCTGGGCGATGACCTTCTTGAACCGGCGGTCGCCGAAAGTAGCCCGGTCCCGCATTTCGTAATTCGTAATGCGTAATTGATTCACCAGGGCCAGGTCGGCGGCGTTGTCAGTCAGGCCGATGATAGTTTTCAGGCGCCGGTCCGAAGTGGCGTTGAATTCCGTGGCCACCACCCGACCGTTGGCGCGGATGCTGACGTTGAGCGGATTGGTCGAAGTACCGGCGACGGCGCTGGTGCCGGTGTAGGCGAAAAAGGCGAAGCTACCCGTCAGGCTGGCGCCGCCGAAAAACTCGGCCAGGCCGTCGGCATTGAGGCGCACGGCATCGGTCAGGGTGCCGGCATTGGTGGTGCGGAGCGTCAGGCCCAGGTTGGTGGCGGCCGTAGGGTTGGGTACCCGCGCCTGGATAAAGGTCTGCCCGGTGGTGCCGTTGTACGGAGCCAGCCAGAGATGCCCCGGCAGAAACACGCTCTGCGCGGTGCCGTTGTCGGGATCATCGACAAGGTACACGTCGCCGGGACCGTCCACATCGAATTTGCCGCGCGGGTTCGTCGTGCCAATGCCCACATCGCCATCCGCTCCGATCCGCAGCCGCACGGTGCTGTTAGTGGCCAGATCCAGGTCGCCGGAGGGGTACTGGTTAGTCAGCGTCAGCGTCGTATTGCCGTTGCTGCCGTAGCCCAGCCACGCCTTACGGCCGTTGGCGACGCCCTCCGGGAACCACTCCTGGTACACGTGCGAGCCGGTGCCGGCACCTACCAGCCGGAGCGCGGCGGCCCCGCTTTCAAACTGCCCGGCGCCCAGCACGTGCAGCTTCTGGGCGGGCGTAGGCGCCCCACTGGACAGGCCGATGCCGAAATTACCGGTGGGGCCGTCGAGCGTCAGCCCCCGCTGGGAGATGATGCCGCCCGTGCCGGGGTAAATCAGCAGCTTATTGGCGCCTTCGCCGTTGCTGGCGCCGCTGCTGATGAACTGGAAACCGCCGCCGCCGGTGCTGGTATTGGTCAGGTTGAGCCAGGTGCCGGTGGCATTGGAGCTGGTCAGGCGCTGGATCACGTAGTCGGTGCCGGCCACTTCCAGCTTGAACGTGGCCGGGGCCGTGCCGATGCCCACCTTACCCGTGGGCCGGTAGAGGTCGGCCAGGCCGGGGCCGGTGCGCCGCCAGGGCAGGTCGCGCCAGGCGGTCTGCCCGACGGCGGTTTGCGTCAGCACCTGCTCCGGGGTGCCCCCGGCGGCGGGCAGCGTGTAGGGCACCTGGTTATTGGAAAACCGGAAGACCGGCACGCGGGCGAGACTGGAACCGAAAGCCAGATCGCACCCCACGATGCCAGCCGTCGTGGACACGGCCTCCAGTTGCGAACCATAACTGGTGCTGCGGTGCGCCACGACATCGAACGGGCCGACGGTGGCGGCATTATCGAAACAGTACTGTAGCAGCAGGTTCGAGGTACCGTCCCAGACGAAGGGCTGCGCGAACAGAATCTCGTTCCAGCCCACGGCAGTCGTGTAAGAACCCGTGTACACCACCGTGGCGGGCGCCGCCACGAACACGCCCGTGGCCAGGGCCGTGAACACCGTGGCTCCAAGCCGCACCACCACATTACTGAACGCGCCGGTGGTGTTCTTGGTGATGATTTGCGTGGCCACGCTCGTCAGCGGGCCGGGCTGCACCCCGGCGGCCGTCAGCTCGCTGGCCCGCAACAGGTACTGGTAGCGGGCGTCGGTGAACGAGCCGGAAACGAAGGGGTCGGCCTGGGTCTGGTCCTGGGTGCCCACCACCACCGCCGTAGCGGACGCCGGGTCGCCGACGGTCAGGCCCGCCCCGGGGGTGTAGGCCAGGCCGTTGGTCCAGACCGCCGGGTCCGGGCCGGTGCCGGTGGCCGGGCCGCCCACCAGCACCTGGCCGGGCATTGGGCTGCCGGCGGGCAGCACGTAGCCGCGCGAGCCGGGCGTGAACCGGTAGATCGGCACCTGGGTCACGGCGCTGGCACTCGGCGCCGCGCAGCCCGCGAAGCCGTTGCTGATGCTGGTGACGATTTGCTGGGCGATGTAAGACGTCAGACGCGCCCGTATCTGGTCGGACGCGGAGGTGAGGGTATTATCGAAACACGTCTGCACCAACAGGTTCGAGGTGCCGTCCCAGACGAACGGCTGGCTGAAGGGGAGGCTGTTCCAGCCCAGGGCGGTGGTATAATCCCCGCTGTACACCGTCGTGAGCGGGACGGCCGGGAAGGCGCCGCTCGCCAGCACGGTCAGGGCCGTGGGGCCGAGCTGTACCATAAAATTCCGGTAGGGCTGGGTCGAATTTTTGGCGATTACCTCCAGGTCCAGCGCCAGCAGCGGCCCGGCTGTCAGCCCGGCCGCCGTCAGGTCGGCGGCCCGGAGCAGCGCCACGCTGCGCATATCGGTGAACTGGCCGATGAACGGCGTGGACACGGTCAGATTCGACGTGCCCACCGTAACCGGCGCCAGCGGCTGGTTGGCGCCCGTGGTCAGGCCCAGGCCGGGCGCGAAGCGGAGGCCCGTGGACCAGCGGAGCGAAGCGCCGCCGGCGGGGTCGGTGAGCAGCAGCTCGCCGGGGGCGCCCTTCTGGGCGGGCAGCGCATAGTCGCCCACCTGCACGCCGTAGCGGAACCGCGCGCCGCCCTGCACGGTCAGGGTCGAATCCGGGGTGGTGGTGCCGATGCCCACCTTCTGGGCCTGAACATCAGCGGCGAACAGGAGCAAGCCGAGCAGGGCGGCTCCCAAGCGAAAAGCGAAAATGTGCGTCATCGGGCGAAATGGATAGGGCGGAAACAGGGCCCAAATTAACCCACGCCCCCGACGCGTCGCCCGCAAAAAGGGGGTAAAATGCCTTTTCAGGGGTGTGAATGGGGCCGACCGCCAATCACCGGCACCAATGGATCTTGCCTTGGCCATTTGGAATTGAAAGCCCCTAAAAAAAGCGCCGCCCCACCGGAGCGACGCTTTCCGACCCTCCCTCACCGCGAGCCCGTTCGGTCGGAAGGCGGCGGGGGGAGGGGGCTACTTGTTTCGGGTTTCTCGTTTTAGTTGAAGTGGGTTCCCAACCAGCATCCAAACTCCTACGGCACGGCCACCCAATCCACCAACAGGTTCTGGCCCCAGAGGGCGCCCGTGGCGGTGCCGCCACTCACGGTCATCGCGTCAGTGCGCGAGACGTTCACCACGAAGCCGGCAGCATTGATGCCGCGCGTGGTGGCGGTGAAGGTGTCGGTGTAGGTCTGCCCGGTTTCGGTGCGGATGGTGCAGATAATCTGCCCCGGCACGGCGGCGAAGGCCACGGGAAAGACGACGGTAATCGACTTCACGCCGCCGCTGGGGTTGCTGCCCACCGTGGCCGTGCCGCTCTGGCCGCCGTTGGCGAGGCGGCCGATGAGCGTCGTGTTCGCCACGGACTTGATCGTGCCGTTGGCATCAGCCGTCAGCACGCGGGCGCCGGTGCCGTTGAGGCCGGCCACCGTGAGGCCACCTTCGGCCCAGATTTTCACCTGCCGGTTGGTGGCGCTGGTGCCGGCGCCCACGATATCGAGCGCGCCCGGCGTGAACGCTTGATAGCCGATTTTGCCGGCGTCGGCCTGCTTGCCAGCCACGTTGGTGCCGAATTCGAGGGTGCGCTGGTCGCCGTTTAGTTCTACGTCGCCGTCGGCGTTGATGCGCAGGCGCGTGGCGCTATTGGTGCGGAAAATCAACGAGCCGTTGCGCTGGTTCACCAGTTCCAGATTCACCGCCCCATCGGCGCCGTAGCCGAGCCAGCCGGCGCGCCCCCCGGCCAGGCCGCTCGTATAGAATTCCATAAAGGTGTGTTCGCCGGCGTTGGGCGCCACGAGTTGCAGGGCGGCGCCGCGCGCGTCGAGGCGGCCGGAGCCTACCACGTGCAGCTCCTGCTCGGGAGTGCCGGTGTTGATGCCGACGTTGCCGCCACCGGCCACGCCGGGCGCCACGAACAGGCGGAAGTCGGCTACCGAGGTTTCGGCCAGGTTCAGGCCGTTGCTGGCCAGGTTCCAGTGGAAACGGCGGGCGTTGGCGTTGTTGCGGAAACCCAGCAGCTGCGAGGCGGAGCCGGTGCCCCGGATGGTGACGGCGCGGTCGGAAGTAGCGGTGGTGTTGAGGCCGATAAAGCCGTCGTTGTCGATGTGGAGGCCTTCGTCGTCGCCGTCGTTGGAGAGGCGGAAGTCGTTAAGCTCGATGTTCTGGGTGGCGGTGTGGGAGCCGAGGTCGTCGTTGAACGAGCTAAGGGGCAGGCTCACGGTCGAGCCGTCCGGGTTCTGGCCCACCACGCCGCCCGCCACCGTGGGCACGTAGGTTTGCACGGCGCCGGGGTTGAGGCCGTTGATCACCACGGCCACCGTGGCGGTGGCCCCCGCCGCCACCGCCGACGGCTCGGTGGGCAACAGGGCCAACAGCCGCGAGGGGCCGGTGCCCCCCGTGTTTTCCAGCGAACGGACTTCCCAGGTGCTGGACGTTCCCTGCCGGAGGCCGGCCACGTACAGCCGGGGAAACGCGCTGGTCAGCGCCGTTGCCGGCGCAAGGGATAGGCGTTGGCTTGCGCCGGAGAACAGATAGAAGCCCGCCGAGGCCAGGTTCGTCAGCGCGGCCGCCCCGGCGCGGTCGATCAGCACCTGCACACCCGTGGGGCCGTGGGCCACGGCCGCCGTGGGCTGGCCACGCAACAGCAACACGTGCGACAGGGCGCCGCTGGGGCTCAGCGTGAGGGCCCGCCCCACGGTGCCCGTATCTAGCCGGGTGAAGACATGGATGCCGTTGGTTACGCTGGACTGCACGACGGCCCGCACCGATTCGTTCGGCGCGAAAGGCGTGGCTGTGAGCGTAATCGTGGGCACGTTGAGGTTCGTGACATCCACCACGCGGAAGCTTTGCGCGCCCGCCGGGCCGCCCGCCACGAACACCCGGTTGCCCGTAGCGGGCGTGATTTCCCAGGGGCCGGCGCCGAGGTTCACCGAACCCGCACCCGTGAAGCCGCCGGGGCCCACGAGGAGCAGCCGCAGCGTAGCCCCGTTGAGGATAAACGCCACTTGCCCATCGGAACGGAACGCGATGCGCGAGCCGCCATACCCGCCCACAGTCTGCACCAGCACCGGCGCGTTGGGGTTGCTCACGTTGTAGCGGCGCAGTTCGGTGGCCGTCAGCACGAGGGCCGTGGTGCCGTGGACGGCCACGGCCGTCATCGGGCCGCTCTGCGCGAGCAGGCCCGCCGCTGCCGGGCCGGCGGGGGGGTCGAGGCCAGCGGCCGGTTCGAGGGCGGCGGCCGTGAGCGTGCCGTTGGCATCGGCGGAAACCAGGCGCGGCCGGAAGCCTTCGAGCCCCTCAATCCGCACGGTGCTGCCCACGCCCGCTACGTGCAACGACGCCGCCGGTGTGGCCGTGCCGAGGCCCACGCGCCCGCCGTCCTGAATGAACAGGCGGTTGTCGGCGACGCCGGATTCGGCCAGATTCAGGCCGCCGCCGGCCAGGTTCCAGTGCCACTGGCGGGCGCCGCCGCTATCCAGGAAACCGAGCAATTGCGACGACGTGCCCGCCCCGCGCACCACCAGCGGCCGGGCCACATCGGGGGCGCTGCCGCCGATGCCCACGAAACCGGCATCGTTCCACTCCACCGCGTTGGGGGCCAGAAACGCGCCCAGCGCCCCGCCGCCCGCCCCCAGCAGGTACGGGCCGTTCAGGGTCGAAGAATAAACCAGCCCGTTCTGCGCATTGGCGGCCGCGCCGAGCAGCAGGAAGTTGTTGTTGAGCGCCACGGATTGCGTGGCCGCGTGGTTGCCGAGGTTGTCGGCGGGGGGGGCGGGCAGCGTGAGGGTGTTGCCGCCGCTGATGCTGAGATTGGCACCGCTCAGACTCAGGGTCTGGCCGTCGGTATCGGTCACGGAGCCGCCGCCGTTGGAGAGGCTGATGGTGGCGCCGGTTTTACTGAGGGTTTGCAGCTCGTTGGTGGCCGAGGCGTCGGGCAGGGCGAGCGTGTTGCCGCCGCTGATGCTCAGGTTCGCGCCGCTGAGGCTCAGAGTTTGCGCGTCGAGGTCGGGGGGCAGCGTGATGGTATTGCCGCCCGAGATGCTCAGGTTTTGACCGGTGCGGGTGAGGATTTGCGCATCGGTATCGGCGGGCAGTGTGATGCTGTTGCCGCCGCTGATGCTCAGGTTCTGGCCGGTCAGGGTCAGGGTTTGCGCGTCGGTATCGGCGGGCACCGGCGCGCTGCCGAGCGTGCCATCCGGGGCCGTGGTCACCATCCGGGTACCGGCGCCGGTGAGGCCGCCGAGCTGCACGCCCGCTCCGCTCACGCGCAGGGCGTCGGCGGCGCCGGGGGTGCCACCGGTGAGGACGAAGAAGTAGTCGCGCGCGGCCACGTCGGCGCGGCCGTTGGGGTAGAAATCCGCGTCGTACTGCCAGTTGAAGGAGGCGTTGGTCGCTGCCGAGACCTGCACCGGCCGGAAGGTGTAGGTCTGGCCCGCGCGCAGCAGCACGGGGCTGCTCAACGGCACCTCCACCGCCAGATGCGGCCCGGCCGAAAAAATACTGGTCGGTGCGGCGGCGGCGGCCCGCAATAGCGTACCGCCCAGGCCCTGGCCCTCATACACTTCCACGCCCAGAATCAGGGTTTCCATCGGCCCGCCCGACGTGGCGGCGGCTTGCACCTGGCCCCACAGTTCGACACTGGTCAGGCCCGCGTCCTGCGGCGCCGTGAACGACTGCCACGCCGTGCCCGCGCCCACCGCCTGGCGGGTGGTGAGCAGGGCGTTGTTATTATGGTCGAGCAGCACGACGGGCGTGCCGGTCACCGTGCCGTTCCAGGCGGTCACGGTCAGCGACTGGCCGCCGGCGGCTACGGTGGTAGCCTGATTCAGCGCCCCGCCGAGTTGCAGGGTGCCGGTGCCGGTTTTGGTGAGGCCGTTGGCGGCGGTGGTCTGCGTCTGCTGGCCGTCGGGCAAATACAGCCAGCGCGTGCCCTGGCCGGTGGCGTACCACAGCCCTACCGAGTCGGCGGGGGTGGCGGGGTTGCCGGCCTGAAAAACTACCATCCCCAAGGGCGGCGCGGCGATGGCACGGCGCGCGGCAGGCGGCAGGCGCGGCAGCAGCAGGCCTTTGGTGGCGCTGCTGATGTCGAGGGCGGCGTTAGGATTCGGCGTGGTGGTACCGATGCCGATGGACTGCCCGCGCGCACCCAAAGGCACGGCCAGCGTCAGGAAAAGGACGAGTCGAAGTAGGGGTTTCAGCATAGGCACAAAGCACGCCCTCCCTCCTACCCACCCCCAAGCGCGCCACCTACCCTAATCAGGGGAGGAACTACCCAGCCGCTGCTTGCTCCCATCAACCAACAACTAACAACCATCAACTATACCAACCGCGTCCCATCGGGACCGTCAGCACCACTTTCCAGGCGCCGGACGGGCCGGGGGCGGCCGTCAGCGTGCCGCCCAGCTTGTGGGCGCGCTGCTGCATATTCCGCAGCCCTTGCCCGCCGACGGGCCACGAAAAGCTCGGCCCCGGCCCGGCGCCTTCTTCGCCAACCGTGAGCGTGAGCGCCCCGCTGGCCCGCGCCAGCTCTACGACCAGGTGCGCCAGCCGGCCGTGACGCACGGCGTTGGTGATGCTTTTCTGGAACACCAGGTACACGCACTGCCGCACGGTGGGCGACAGGCGCAGGTCGGGCGGGAGGCCGTCGGCGGTAAGCACCCAGGTGAGGCCGAGCGGTGCGGCGAGGTGCAGAAGCTGCTCGCGCATCCGGCTCAAAAGCGTATCCACCGATTCCTGGCGTGCGTCGAGGCTCCACCCGACATCGCTCAGCGTGGCGATGGCGTCGCGCGAGGCCGCCGCAATGCGACCCAGCCCGGTGGCCGTGGAGGCAGGTTCCGGAGGCATCTGCCGCGTAAATTCGGCCTGCCCGGCAATGCGGATCACAGCGAGCCTACGTCGTCGTGGAGGTTGGCGGCGATTTGGGTGCGCACCCGCTCCACGGCCAGCAACTGCCTTACCCGCAGCCGGTGCAACCCGTATAGCACCCCGCCGCCCACGACCGTCAGCAGCGCCAAGAACCACCCACGCTGCCACAGCGGCGGCACCACCCGCAACGGCAGTCGCAGCTCGTGGCGGCTCCAGCTACCATCCGGCCCGGCCCCGCGAATGCGGAGGGTGTCGAGGCCGGCGGGCAGCCCGGCCAGCCGCAGCGTGCGCTCGGCGCCCAGCGAAAGCCACGGCGCCGTGCGCCCGCCAAGCTGGTAAGCGTACTGATGCTGCCCGGTTTCGCGGAAATCGACCAGCGCAAACTGCACGCTCAGGAACCCGCCCTCGGCCGGGAGCGTGAGCGGGGGCGCGCCGGGCGCGGGCGAGGGCAGCTCGCGCAGGCGGCCATCGTAGGTACTGAGGCCGGTGAGCAGCAGCGGCGGCGCGGCCGAAATCGCGGGGCCGCCGGTAGGCGCTGGGCTGGGCGGCACTTCGCTCAGACCCGCCACTCCGCCGAACAAAAACCGCCCATTGCGCCGCCGCAGCGCCGAACCGTGGTTGAATTCGTCGCCGGCGAGGCCATCGCGGGCAAAAAAAGAGCTGAATTGCCCCGTGCGCCAGCTCATCCGCGAGAGCCCCCGCTGGGTAGCGAGCCAGAGCGCTGAGTCGCCTTCGGGCAGCACGGCGCACACCAGATCATCGGGCAGGCCATCGGTCTGGCGCCAGATGCGCCAGCGGTTGGTGCGCAAATCGAGCCGCCCCAGGCCGCCGCCGCGCGTGCCCACCCACACGTAGCGCCCCCCCGGCGCAGGCCACACGCTGAGTACGTCGTTGACGGGCAGCCCCCCGCGCCCGGCGCCCCAGTGGTGGCGCACCTGCCCGGCAGCATCGAGCCGAAACAAGCCCAGCTCGGTGGCGGCCCACACATCGCCGCCGCCGGGCACCGCTACCAACGCGCGGTACCGCAGCTCCGAAGCATTCAGCCAACGGGCGGGCGCATCAAGAATAGCCAATCGGCGGCCGGTGGTGCGGTCGTAGAGGCGCAGGTCGGTGTAGGAGCCGACCCAGAGGCGGTTGCGGGCGTCGGGCAGCAGACAGGTGGCGTGGTGGCCGCGACGGTCGGTGGTGGCGTCTTCGTCGGGTTCGAGCTGGACGAAGCGATTGGCGGCAGGCTGGTAGCGCACCAGGCCCGGCCCTTCGCCGGCAATCCAGATTTCGCCGGTGGCGGAGTCGGCCCACAGCCCGTAGACGGTCGGCTGGAACTCGCGGCCGTCGCGCAACCAGCGTAGCCGCTGCCAGGCACCCGTGGGGTCGAGCCGAAAGAAACCCGCGTACGACCCCACGTACAGCGCCCCGTCGGACGTTTCGACGAGCCCACGGGTGCTGAACACACTCCCCGGTAGCCATTGCCGGGGCGGAGGCGCGAGTGTGGCGAAGCGCGGGCGCTGGTTGTCGAGCTGCGCGACGCCCTGATTGGTACCCACCCAAATGTTGCCGCTGCGGTCTTCAAAAAAACACTGCACCCGAAACGGCCCACCGAGCAGGGGGCGCACAACGGCGCCCACCGAGTCGAGGCGCCCGCTGGCGGGGTCGAGGCGCTGAATTTCGTCGGGGCCGGGGCCGAACCACACGCTGCCCCAGCGGTCGGCGCCGATGCTGAACATAGCCTCCGCCCCCGCCCCGGCGTGCGGCAGCGTGACGAGGCGCCGGGGCGGCGTGTCGGGGTCGGGCGCGGCGCGGTACACGCCCTCGCGACTGGCGAGCAGCCACCCGCCACCCACTTCGGCCCGCACCAGTCGCAGCGGCTGGCCGGGCACCACGATCACCTGCCGCTCGCGGCCGTCGGGGGCCAGCACCGCAACCCGGCCGAGATACGTTTCGACGAGCGCGCCGCCGTCGGCCTGGGGATGAATGCCGATTACCGTGCGGGTCAGGCGCCCGGCGGCGGCCACGCTCAACCGCACATGCATGACCGGCGGGGTAGCGGCACCGGCCGGCCCGGCCGGCGGCACCCGGTATACTTCGCCGAACTGCGTACCGGCCCACACGGCGCCATCGGGGGCGCGGGCCAGAGCCGTCACACCCACGTGGACGCCCAGGGCCACCTCCTGAAGCGAGCGCCCGGCGCGGTCGTAGGCATAAAGGCCGCCGGTGGTGCCCAGGAGCAGGCGCCCGGCGGCGTCTTCGGTAACGGCCCAAACGGTGGGGTTCGGTAGGGTTCGGCCGCTGAGGCGCGCAAACGAGCGCAGCTCGTAACCGTCGTAGCGGTCGAGGCCGTTTTCGGTTCCGATCCAGAGAAACCCCGCGCGATCCTGGTAAAAACAATGGACGATGCGGTGCGCGAGTCTATCGACCACGCCTAGGGTGCGCACCACGCGCGGCGCTTGCGCGCGGGCCAAACTCGCCAGCAACCCATTGAGCAGGACACTCAACAGCAGGCAGTTCAGGACAAAGGCCGGAAGGCGGGCACGCATCGGGTGCCGAAGATAGTGCCTGGCCCGGTTGGCGTGGTTGGCCTGCTTGAGCCGGCGGCCCGACCGCACCCGAACTTTACGCCCAATGGCGCCGAAGCAAGGCTGCCGTCGCATAAATCATCCGATGCTAGCCCCTACATCTGCCTCTGAAACCACCTACGCCATCCCGGCCGCTTTCCGCCGCCTCGAAAATCTGCACATCGTGTTCTGGCTCGTCAAAGACCTGAGCTGGTGTTTGGTGTGGAAGCCGTTGGGCGTGCTGATGATGTTGCCTACGCTCGGCATCGCAGGGGTCATTTTCTGGCGTACCCGCGCGCTGCCCGTCGAGCGGGCCCACAACCTGGCCATTCTGTGCTGGATTACGGCCAACTCGTACTGGATGCTGAGCGAGTTCGTGGGTTTCGATACGGCGCCCGTGTTCGGCGGATTGGCTACCGGCAAGCAGCTTGCGCTGGTGCCGTTTGGGGCGGGGCTGGTGGTGCTGGCGGTGCATTACGGGCGGGCGTGGCGACGGGGCAAGGCCGCAGGCTGACCGTTCGACCTTCCGCCCAAAAAAGCGCCACTCCACCGGAGCGACGCTTTTGGGCCGCTCAGCCCCCGGCTCGTTCGGTTTGAGCGGGGGCACGGGCGCGTAGCGGGCAGGCAGCGGCCGACAGCACGTCGGCCAACGTCTTGCATTAGTTTAGCCGAAAAGCTGACCTCGGCCCATCCGGTGCCGTCCCAGATCAGCGACAGCACATTGCCGGGGCCGAAGGAGTGCGTACCGCTCAACTTCGCGTTGCCGGTATCGACCAACTCGAACGTGCCGTTGGCGCCCCCACCCCAGCCGCCGCGCACTACGCAGCAGTCGCGCCGCACCTTTGCGGCCTGATGCTCGCCTACGTTATTCATCCTTCCGCCTCCCAACTTCCGCAGCCGGCGCGGCGGGTGTGGGCCGTGCTGGGCCTGTGCTGGGTACTGGTAGCGGCGGGGGCAGGCTGCCAGTCCGACCCCGCCGCGCCCACCAGCGCGCCGTCACCCGCCGGGCTGGTTTCGCGGCCTCCGCTACCGGCCGCGCTGCGCCGGCTTTTAGCCCCCTACCCTACCAACGACCCCACCGCCCTACGCGCCGACAGCCGCCGCCTACGCGCGGCGCGCGCTACGTGGGCAGCCGATTCAGCGGGGCGGTTTCTGGTGAATTTTCGCCTCGCCGATAATCAGTTGCGTCTCAATCAGCCCGATTCGGCGATGCCGCTCTTGCGGCGGGCGGAGACGGCCGCCCGACCGCTGGCGCGCCAGTGGCCCGCCGAAACGGCGACCCTGGCCGACGTACTCGCCAGTGAATACTGGAAGCAGCGGGCCTACGACAGCGCCCACGCGTACTACGTACTCGCCGCCCGCCGCCTGACGGCCGCCCAGCTCGACACCGTTGGCGGGCGGGCGTGGGGGCTGTACGTATCGGGGGAAACGCTGAACGTCGGCACGAAGCTCGCCGGAATCGTCACGAACGCGGGGATGGTGAGCAGTGGGCAGGGCAATCTGCCCGTGGCCGTACGCCATTTCGAGCGCGCCATCGGGCTGTACCGGGCGCAACACGCGGCGGCGGGGCTGATATGGGCGCAGTCGCTGCTGGCCGAAGCCGTGGCCGAACAGGGCGACGACCCCGGCGCGGCCCGGCGCTTCGAGCAGGCGCTGACGGCCGCCCGCGCCTACCACGCCGCCACCGCGACCACTACTCCTGACGAGGACGGTCCCGGCATCGCCTTCGCGTACCTGCTCGACGGATACGCTCCCGTGCTGGAGCGGCAGCGGCGCGGCGCGTATCTGTTGCAACTGGTGGCGGAAGGCCGCGCGTGGCTCGATACCTCGGTGCGCGCCCGACCGCCGGTGGCGGGCAGCAACGACCGACGGCACCACCCGCAGGCGCTGCTCGATGTGCTGGCCGCCCGTACGCACCTGGCGGCCGGCGCGCCCGACCGCGCTACCGCGCTACTGCGTCGTGCCGACGCCGAGCTGCGCGCCATCCGCACGAGTGCCGATGTCAATTTCCGCCACAACGGCAATTACTACGCGTTGCGCGCGCGCTGGCTGGGACTGCACGGCTGGCAAGCCCAGGCCACGGGCGGGCGCGGCGAGCCGTGGCTGACCGCCGCCGCGCGCACCCTCGATTCGGTGCTGACGCCGGGCGCGCGGGCGAGCGGCCAACTGCTGTTGGCGCGGGTCTGCCTCGATGCGGGCGAACCCGCGCGGGCGGTGCCGCTGCTCCGGACTCTCACCACGTCCTTCGACCGCACCCGCAACCAGCCGCAGCTTGCCACCGCCGCCACGCTGCTGGCGCGGGCTTACGTGGTCATCGGCCGCCCCGACAGCGCTTATCACTACGAACACGCTACCCGACTGCTGCTCGACACGCTACGCGCCGCGCGCCAGTACGGCGCGCTGGCGGCCCTCGAAACCCGCTACCGCACCCGCGAGAAAGAAGTGCGCATCCGGCACCTCACCGAGCGCGCCGGGCAGGAGCAGCGGCAAACGCGGTGGGCGCTCGGCAGTGCCTTATTGCTGGCCTTGATGCTTGGCGGGGTGGCCTGGGCGCTGCGCCTGACCCGCCGCTTCAACGGGCAGCTTGCCACGCAGCGCAACCAGTTGCAAGACCAGGCCACACGCCTCGGCGAGCTGGACTTGGCCAAGAATCAGTTTTTCGCCAACGTGGCCCACGAGCTGCGCACGCCCCTCACGCTGGTGCTGGGGCCGCTCGAAAACCTGCTGACCGCCCCCGCGCCCCCTGACCTCGGTACCGTGCGCCAAACGGTGGGGCTGGCCCACCGGCACGGGCAGCGGCTGCTGGAGCTGGTCAATCGCATTCTCGACCTTACCAAGCTGCAAGCGGGGCGCCTCACGCCGCAGCCGGTGGCTACGCCGCTCGCGCCGCTGGTGCGGCGGCTGGTCGAGCAGTTCAGCTCGCTGGCGGCGGCCCGGCAGGTGGGGCTGCACGCGCCGGTGCTGCCCGATGGCCTGACGCTTTTACTCGACGGCGACAAGATCGAGCAGATCATCACTAACCTGCTCGCCAACGCCCTAGCGCACACCCCGCCCGGCGGCGCGGTGCTGGTGACGGCCAACCTCAGCGGCGCGCCCGGCTGGTATGCGCTGACCGTGCGCGACACCGGCCCCGGCATTGCCGAAGCCGAGCAGGCCCGCGTGTTCGAGCGTTTCTATCAGAGTCCGCAGAAGCACGCGCAGGGCGGCACCGGCCTGGGGTTGGCGCTGAGCCGCGAGCTGGCCGAGATACTCGGCGGCACCCTCACGCTGGTAAGCCAGCCGGGCGAAGGCGCCGCCTTCACGCTGCGGTTTCCGGCCGAACGGGTGCCGAGCGAAGGAACCGAAAACGAAGTGACGCCCCCGCCGCACGCGTCGCCCACACCCGCCCTCACACCCCATGCATTCCCAAAAATCACCTACCAAAAACCAGCAACAAGCAATCAGACACAAGCAACCACCCCCCGCGCCCGCATCCTTATCGTAGAAGACCAGCCCGACCTGCGCGCCTACCTGCGGCAGCTCCTCGAACCGACGTATGAGGTACTGGAGGCCGAAGACGGACAGGCCGCGCTGGATGTACTGACTCGTGAAGCGCCCGTAGACCTCATCACCACCGATGCGATGATGCCGCGCCTGAGCGGCACCGAGCTACTCGAACGGCTCAAAGCCGATGCCCGGTGGCGCAGCTTGCCGGTGCTGATGCTCACGGCCCGCGCCGATGATGCCACCGCCTGGCGGCGCTCGAAGTCGGGGTCGATGACTACCTCACCAAGCCGTTCCGCACGGTCGAACTGCTGGCGCGGGTGCGCGCCCTGCTGGCTCGCTACCAGGTGCGGCAGCAGTACGCCGCCCTGCCGCCCACCGAGGTACTGCCGCCCGCGCCGGAAACCGTGCCCGACCCCGCCGACCCCGCTACGCCCACCGAAGCCCCACCGCCCGCGCCGCTGCCCGATGGTTCACCTGAAGCGACACCGCCGGCAGTCACCGCCGATACTCTGCGCCACTGGCGCACGCTGGTAGTTCCGCGCCTACCCGACGCCACCTTCGGCCCCACTGAGCTGGCCGCGCTGCTGCTGCTCAGCGAACGCACGCTGTACCGGCGCCTGCACGAGCTGGCCGGACTGACGCCCGCCGCCTGGCTGCGCGAGCTGCGCCTTGACTACGCCCGGCGGCTGCTCGACGGCGGCACCTACTCTACCGTAGCCGAAACGGCGTACGCGGCCGGGTTCAGTAGCGCCAACTACTTCGGCAAAGTATTTACCGAACGTTTCGGCTGTAGGCCGAGCGAGTACGGGCGCGGCGGCGCAGCTGAGGAGGAGTAGGCGTACGGAGCGCACAGGGCGCCATCGGAGCGCCGAATCGCGGCCCTGCGGCGGGTGCCGGCCTGCCAAAACGCCCTTGGCAGCCAATGGCAGCAGTTTGGCAGAGAATCGTTGCTGATCCGGTGAGGTACTGCGGGAGCTTTGCAGCGTTGGTTGACGACCTACCAACGCTGCAAAGCTCACCTCCTCACTTTTCTTTCGGTATGGCCATTTTTTCTCTTCCGAAGCGGGCGGCCCGGTTCCGCCGGATGCCGGTTGCAGCCGTTTCAGCCCTCAGCCTGTTGCTGGTGTTGGCGGTACTGCCGCTACGTAGCCGCGCCCAGGGCGGGGTGCGCATCGGCTCGCCCGGCACCGCCCACCCGGCGGCCGTTCTCGACCTGCGGGCCTCCGACCGGGGGCTGCTCATTCCGCGTCTCGACCGGCAGCAGCGGCTCCTGATCCCGTCGCCGCCGATGGGGCTGATGGTGTATCAGACCCTACCCCCCGACTCCGCCGGTTTCTGGTATTTTTCGGGCACCCGCTGGCTGTATCTGCCCGACGCCCGCACCGCCGCCCTGAGCGTGGGCGCCACCAACGGCCTCACCAAAGCCGGTACCGCCGTGAAGCTCGGCGGCACCCTCACCGAACCCACCACCCTGAACGCGGCCTCGCAGCCACTGACCATCAGCAGCACCGGCCAGAGCGAGACCGTAGACGACCAACTGAACACCAGCTCGCCGAGCCCCACCTACACCCCCCTCACGACTACGGCGGGCTGGCAGTCGTTCACGCCGGGAGTCGGTGGCGAGTTGGAATCGCTCGAACTCGATCTTATCGGTCTGGGCAGCTACACGCTGCGGATCTACCAAGGCGAGGGCATCGGCGGGGCGCTGCTCCACACGCAAAATCACACGTCCAACTCCGGCCCGGTGGTTTTGTCGCTGACGGCGCCCGTGGTACTCGGCAGCGGCCAACGGTACACGTTCGCGGTGCAACGCAGCAGCAGCACGCTGCTGCTGGGGGGGTACACCACGAATACGTACGCCGGGGGCCGTAACGATCTGGGGGCCGCGCGCGACTATTATTTCGCTACGCGAATGACGGCCATCGGCCCCATCGCCAGCACCTTTACCGGAGGGCGGCTGGGAGTAGGCACTGCCACGCCCCAAACCCGGCTCGACGTAGCCGGCACCACCCGCACCGCCCGGCTACAGGTGACCGCCGGCGCCGGCACGGCCGGGCAAACGCTGCTGTCGGATGCCGGCGGCAACGCCCGGTGGGCGCCCCCCCCCGGCGACAACCTCGGCACCCACGGCGCCACGCAGAATATTCGGCTCAACGGGTACCAACTGGTCGGCGCTGGCTCGTCGGGGCTCTACGTCAGCAGCACAGGGCTCGTCGGGATCGGTACCACCACCCCCACCACTCTGCTCGACGTAGATGGCAGCGTGAAGCTGGGCACCGACGGCACGCGCCTGACGGCCATCATCCGCAAATCGATCAGCCTCGACGTGGGGTACATCACGCAGGGTACCACCCGCGTCGAAACCGTGACGGTGCCGGGCGCCAGCCTGGGGGCCACGGTCACGGTGAGCCCGCGGTGGGGGCGCAGCAGATTGGGCAACGCCACCATTGCCTACGCGCGGGTGTCGACGGCCGACGAGGTAGAGATCGGCTTCAGTTCCCACGAATCGTTCGGGACAAACCCCGACAGCCAGATTTATTTCATCACCGTCATTCAGTAGTGGGGGCGGCAGGCGGGCGGGGGCAACGGCCGGGTAGCACGGGCAGGCCGCCCGCCAAAGGCCGTTACTTACACCCCAACCGGCGTAGTTGGTGGCTTTTTCCGAGCAAGTGGGTACGGGCAGTCGATAGTTTTGGCGCCTCATCTAGCTCCCTCATCGCTCGTGCAACACTTCGTCATTTTTCGCCTCGCTCGTTTGGTTCTTCGCTTCGGCGCCGGGTACCGGCTACTTCTGCTGCCGCTGCTGGCCGGGCTGCTCCTGCTGGGGCCGGGTATGGCCCACGCGCAAATGGGCATCGGCACGGCCACGCCGAACCCCGCCGCCGCCGTCGAGATCAGCTCCGCCGATAAAGGCTTGCTCATTCCGCGCCTCACGCCCGCCGCGCGGCGGGCCATCGGGGCGCCGCCGCAGGGGATGCTCGTGTTTCAGACCGGCAACGCCGCCGCGCCCCCCGATTCGGTGGGTATCTGGTACGCCACGGGGCAGGGGCGCCGCTGGCTGTATTTGCCCGACGCGCAGCAAACCCAACCCAAAGCCGCCAACGGGCTCACCAAATCGGGCAACACCGTGCAGCTCGGCGGCGCCCTCACGCAACCCTTCACCACGATCAGCGGCGATGTGGGACAGGTCGTCCGGGTCACGACCGATGGCGTTGGGGCGGCGGCCGTCGATCAGCAGCAACTCCAGACCGCGGCCTCGACGCTGGGTAGCCCGCTGACTACTTCCCGATGGCAATCGTTCACGGCCGGCACTAACCAGGCGCTGGTGCGGGCCAACGTCCAGCTCGACGTGTATACCCCCGGCAACCTCGTGTGCTACCTGCACCAGGGCGAGGGCCAGGTCGGGCCGCCCTTACGCATTGAGCGGCTGCCCCCCACTACCGCCGGTTACGGGCAAATCCTGACCATACCCTTCGCCACTCCGCTGCCGCTGGTGGCCGGGCAACAGTACACGCTGGTGCTGGCCGAGCTGAACGGCTTCCATACCTGGCGGTACGCCCCCGGCGACCCGTACCCCGGCGGGCGGGCCGATGCCGTGCCCACCCACGACCGCTACTTCGCTACGTACACCGCGCCCGTCGAGGGGCGGGGGTTGGCGCTGGCCGGCGGGCAGGTGTACCTGACGGGCCTCACCGGCCCGGCCCTGCTCAACGTCGCGGCCGACGGCGCGGTAGGCACGCAGCCGGTGGCGTCGGTGGCCGATAACCTCGGCAGCCACCGCGCCACGCAGGCGCTGGCCCTCCACGACAATGCCCTGCACCTGCGCAGCGCCCCCGACGCCGCCCATTCGCTCCGCTGGGATGCCGCCCCCGACGGCCCGCGCCTCAGCGGCCTGGGCGGCGGCGAGCTGGGCACCCGCACCGGGGCGGGCGCCTTCACGTCCGCCCTGCGCTGGACGGCCAATCAGCGCGTGGGCATCGGGCTGAGTGGCGCGCCCACGCAGGCCCTCGACGTAAACGGCAACATCGCCGCGAGCGGCAGCCTGGCCGTGGCCGGCGAGGTACAAATGGGCTGGGAGCAGGTCGAGCAAACGTATTCGATGGCGGGTAATACGCGCATCGCCATGTACCTGGGTTGCCCTTCCGGCACGCGTCTGCTGGGCGGCGGCGGCGGCCACCGCGATGCCAACGGCGCCGCCGGCGACATCACGGTGCGCTATTCCGGCCCCGACCCCAACAGCCCTACCACCACCTGGCGCCTGATCGTGAGCAACAGCAGCAGCAATACCCGCGCCGTCCGGGTGTACTGTATGTGTGCGCGGATGGGTAACTGAGGGGAGTTGCTTGGTGCTTGGTGCTTGTTGCTACGTGGCAGGCGGCGCTGCCGGCAGGGGGGCCTGCACGAGGGTCTGCACGAGGATCTGCACCCAGTCTTCGCCGGCCGGCGTGAAGCGGTGGTGCCAGCGGGGGGCATCCGGGGCGAGGCGGTAGCTCTCGCCGTAGCCCCGCGCGGCCAGGGCGCGCATCGTGCGCGTCAGCCCCCCGGCCACCGTGTACGGCCCGGCGCATTTTTTTGAAACGACGCGTACACGGTTGTACGCGTCGTTTCATTTTTTTGCACGGAGCCGTACACGGCGGGGTGGGCGGCAAGGGCGCGTACCTTTCCGGCTGCCTTTCTTTGCTCACTCCCTCCTTTGCTGCCCCCGCGTATGTCGCGCCAAAATGCTTCCGCGAACAATACGGCTACCCGCTCTCCGAACACGCCACCCGCACCACCACCAACGCAGCCGCTACCACCGTGCCCCTGCCACGTAGCCCATTCACTCAATGGCCGCCACAATAGCCGCCCGCACGGCCTGCCTTTTTTTTTGAACAGCTTACCCAACGCCCCCTCCAAATGCGTCCCCGTCAGGGGGACACCGACCGGTAGCCGGGAGCAACGCCCCCGGATGGCCCGTAACCCCACAAACGCGGTCCCTGTCAAGGGACACCGAAAGGGCGCCCAGTCGGTATCCCTTGACAGGGACCAGTTCAAGAGCGCGCAACCGGAGCTACCGGTCGGTATCCCCTGACGGGGACGCGCTCACGGGATGCTTGCGCAACGCAGATTCGCTAGGCCCTAAATTAGGAATACTGCGCCAAAAAGCGCGTTAACTCTCCAAGTAATTGTCTAGCACTTTGCTCATTAAACTGGATGGTTTGGCGCGTTCGGCCTTCTGGTCCATCAGTAGCAGAAGAAGTGCGAATCTTAAAAAACTCGCTGTTGAAACCGCAATCAGCTTCAATGGCCGTTTGATCTTGAAAACGATTTACGGTATCGGGGCGAAGATTGGTGATTAGTGCCATAGGGTTTGAGAAGCCGGCCATCTTTTTGCGGAGCCGGGGCAAAATTAACCCTCCTCTCAACCTCGTGGACGCATCAAATCTGCCCGCTCTCCAGCGTCTGTACCGGATCCCCGTCGAATGGATCGCTTTCGGCACCATCGAGATAGAAGCAGCTTCTTTGGAAGAAGCCTGCCAACAAGCAGTCTATCAAACATTTTCTGTCGTCCCCGGAGAGGGCGAAGACGTGGCAATTCGCTACCACGTGATGCAGGAAAATTTAAAGAGCATCAAAATCGCTTCCGAAACCCCCGCCGATTACCCCCCTGGGTTTCCGCTATCCGAAGCCGATAAGGCTTGGTTACGACAGCAATAGAATCGTTGCCCCCTTATCCTGTAAGTGGACGATTCGCAGCGACAGAGCGCAGAACGCCCGCTCTGAGGCCCTAAACCTCATTCGGAGCCGCAAAGGCCGCACCCCGCACGTGGTAGCGGTCACCGCCGAACCGCTGCCCTCGCGGCTGGCCTCTATTGCGCTGGGCACCGGCGACCTGGATTGCACTTATCATTTCGCCCTCTATGAATTGCAGGCGGCCGTAGCCCAACACCCGGATTCCGAAGCCGCTGCGCTGGTGCGTATTATGGTTGAAGGCAAGCGCCTCAAAGACATTTCTGATCTGCCGCTGGATTTGGCAGTGTAAGCGCTCGCCGCCGCCCCCACCGACACCGTGCCCGCCAGCCTCGACGCGTATTTTTTAGGGAAGCTAGGCATCGCGCTGCCCGCGCCGAGCGGCGGGCGGGTGCCCCAAAGGCTTGATTACGCCCCACGCCCCCGGCCAGCTGCTTTACTAGTTCAGCGCCGCATTCGCTGCGGGCGCACCCGCGCCCGGCGCCCCACCCACTCGCCAAGCGTGTGACGCTCCGCACATTTTTTTCAAACGAGCGTCACAACGTTGTGACGCTCGTTTTATTTTTGTGCGCCGAGCGTCACATCTTCCGCCCGGTGCCCCTGCCCGTTGCCCACCTCCGCTGCTGCTTCCTTACTGGCCCGCGTCCGGCAGCATTTCGGGTTAGACCAGCCGGCGCTGGCCGGGTACCTAGCCGTCAGCCCGATGCTGGTGCGCCACATCGAAGGCGGGCGCCGCCGCCTCACCGCCGAGGTGCGGCTGGCCCTGCAACCGTTGGCGCAGCACCTGCCGCCCGCCGCCGAAGCCGCCGCTGCCGAAGCCGCCGCGCCCCTGCACCCCACCGAAACCCCGCTGGCCCCCACCCTGCCGCCCGGCACCCCGCCCCCGGATGCCTTCGCGCTGGACGTGCGCCGCCGCGTGTGCCTGCAAAACGCCGGGCGGCTGCGCGCCCAACACGCCCGCCTGAGCGCCCGCGCCGCCGTGGCGCACCGCTGGGCCACGGCCCTGCCGGCGCTGCTGGCCGCCGCCGCCGCCCCGCCCGATGCCGACGCCGATGCGCTGGCCCGCGCCGCGTGGCTGGCCGAGTGGCTAGCGCGCCGCGCGCGGCCCTTGCCGCCCGACGCCGTGACCCGCTGGCACCGGCTAGGCGCGCGGGTGGCCGCCCTGGAAGCCGAAGCCGCCGCCCTGGCGGCGGGCGCGGGCGGCGGAACAACGGCCTGAGGGTGGGCCGTTTGCCGGCCGATGGCCGATGGCGTGTATATTTGGCGCGGCGTAAATAAACTTTTCTTTTTTCATTTTTACCCCCCCTCCGATGGCACTCGACTTTTCTAAACTCCCCACCTTCGCCGCCTGCGATAAGGCCCTCAAAGCCCTCCGGATTGAGCGCAAAAGCTTTCAATACCGCGACCTGGGCATCGAACTCGCCGACGACCGCGGCGAGGTGCAGGAAACCGACACCACCCGGCTGCTGAACCGGGTGAACAGCAAGATCTCGTCGGCGAACATCCTGATCGCCACGCCCGGCCTCGACCCCGAAGAAGTAACGGAGGCGCAGGACGAACTGGCCGCCCTGCTGGTGCGGCGCACGGCGCTACTCAAACGCGGCAGCGGCGAAGAAGACGGCTCGGGCTTCTTGACCGACGTGGACGGCGAGCAGGCCGACCAGCAGGTGTCCTACCTCACCACCGTCATCGACCGGGTGATTGTCCACCGCGCCACGCTAACGTCGTAAGCCCTTTGCTGGCGGTACGCCCCACGCAAAAGCCCCCCGGTGCCGCTGGCGCCGGGGGGCTTTTGCGTAGGGGGCGGCGGGCGGGGGTTGCGCCCTTGCCTCCCGCGCCCCTGTAAAGGCCGGGCCAGGGCGGCCGGGCAACGGGCGTTTTCAGCGCCCCACCACGATCCAGCGCAGCCGGAACGTGGCCGTCGAGAGCGACGAGTTGTACATGTGAAACTGCACGGTGTTGTTGTTGAGGTGTTCGTAGGTCACGTTGACGCGGCTCGAAAACGAGCCGCCGGTTTCGTCCAGCACCGGCATCACCACGGGCCGGTAGCCGAGGTTGTGGGTCCAGTTGTACGTCGCGGAGGACGCCCCTCCTACCCCGCCCCCGAAGAAATCCTGGGCGTAGGTGCGCTGGCGCACATCGCCCACGGCAATGATTTCCTGCGCGTTCAGCGTCCCGTTTACGGTCAGTTGGTCTTCGGCCGTCACGCTGCCCCAGACCTGCATCGGGCCGGTTACTTCGGTGGAGCCGCGCCGCAGCCGCAGCCCGGTGCCCGCCGTGGGCTGCACGAACGTCCGAAACCACTGGTCGATGGTGGCCCCCGCCGACGACACCCCGTCCGCGTAGCGGTTGCCGGTGGCCCCGCGCCACAACCACTGACTGTCGCTGCCACTACCGGCCGGCCCCGACACCCGCAGCGTGTACACCTGCCCGGCCGTGAGCGTGATGCCCCCGGCCGCAAACGACACTTCGAGCTGATTGCCATCCGGGTTGGTGAGGGCTTGGGTGAGGTTGGCGAGCGGCGTACCGCCGGTAGGCCCCACGGCCCCGACCAGAATTTCGAGGCGCAGCGTCAGGCTGGTCGAGTTGCCCAGATCAAACGCCCGCGACCGCACCAGCAGCCGCACCTCGCTCAGGCGGGCCGTGTAAGCGGGCGTAAAGGTCTGGGTGGCCGGCAACGACGTGCCATCCGACGCCCGAAACTCCACCTCCGTGTTATTGACGGTCTGCTGCTGGTCGAGGCTGTTGGTGAACGGCCCGGAGGCCGCCGGCGGCGTTTCGATACGAATCTGCTGCGTGGACGTAGCGGCGGTAATGGCAGTGGTTTCGGTGAGGGCGCCGCCGAGTTTCACGGTGGTTCCGCTCACATTCAGGCCGTTGGTAGCCGCCGTAAGGCCGGCGATGGGCGTCTGCCAGGTGGCGTCGCCGTCGGCGTCGGAGGTCAGCACTTTGCCCGCGCCGGGCGCGCCGCCGCTGATCTTGATGGGGCCGGTCAGCTCCGTACCGCCCTCGGCCCAGAGCTTGATTTTGCGGTTGCTGCCGCTGGTGCCGGCGCCCACCACATCGAGGGCGCCGGAGCCGAAGGCGTTGTAGGCAATCTTCCCGGCGTTGGCTTCTTTGCCACTGACGCCCGCGCCGAACTCCAGGGTGTTGGCGGCGCGCACGCCTACGTCGCCGTTCACGTCGAGCACGTAATCGGTACCGGGCGCTACGCCGTCGCCGATGCGCACGCGCCCGGCGTTGTCCCAGCGCAGGGCCGTGGTGGTGGCGCCGCTACCCAGCATCCCCCCGCCGACCCCGAACAGGCGCGGCCCGTCCGGGGTGGTGCTGTATGTCAGGCCGTGGTTGGCATCGGGGGCGGCGGTGGTGCCGCGCAGCCGCAGGGGCTGCGTATCGAGGCTCAAGGGTTGAGTGGCGGTGTGGGTGCCCAGGTTGTCGCCCTGGGTCTGAATCGGCACCCACACGCTGCCCGTGTAGTAGTAATAGCCCAGCGGCGCCAACGGGCTGGCGTTGGTGTTCGACTGATACACCAGCAGGCCCGCCGCCGGGCTACTGATGCCAGTGCGCTGCGCATACGTCAGGCGCGGCGGCAGAAACCCCTGCGTAGTGGAACTGACATCGAGCGCCGCCGAGGCGTGCGGCGTGGTGGTGCCGATGCCGACCTGTGCGCGGCCGGCGAGCGGCAAAGCGAGCAAGCTCAGTACAAAAAACCGAAACGTGGAGACGTGCGAAATAAGCGGCATAGGTAAGATGGGGGTTGGAGGGCCGTCTTGATTGAGGCCACAAAGCACCGCCCACCGTACACTCACCGAAAGCGCAGCACCTCCCCTAATCAGGGGAGGCGCGCTTGTTTGGTCGAAAAAGGCCGCGCAGCGCCCCTCCCTACTCCACTACCACCCGCCGCGTCGTGGCGCCGATGCGCACCAGATAGGTGCCCGGCGGCAGGTGGCGCACATCGAGGCGGTGCGGGCCGGGGCCGCTCAGGCGGGCGGTGCGCACGGTACGACCGGCGCCGTCGAGCAGGCGCACCGGCGTGGGGGTGCGCAGGGCGGGGCCGGTCAGGGTCAGCCAGCCGTCAGCCGAAGCGACGGGGTTGGGCGTCAGGCGCCACGCGGCGGCTTCGGCGGCTTCGGCCGTCAGACTCGTGACGATCAGCACCGAAACGCCGACCGCCGGCGCCGACGCGCAGCCCGCCGCCGAGGTGGTCACTACGGAATAAACGCCGGACAGGTCGCCACGGCGCACCACGAACGTGCGTGCCGTGGCTCCCACGAGGGCTACCCCGTTGAGGCGCCATTGGTTGCCGATGAGCGCCGACGACGTGAGTACCACGGAATCGGCCCGTTGCGGCCCGCGCGTGATGGTTGGCTGCGCCGGCGCGGGCGCCGCCGTCAGCGTCAGGGCCGCCGAAGTGGCCGTGCAGCCGGCCGCGCTCCTGACCACCACCGTGTACTGGCCCGCCTGGGTAGCCGGGTACGTGCGGGCCGTGGCGCCGCTAATGGCCACGCCGTTGCGGCGAAACTGATACGTAGCGCCCGTGCCCGCCGCCGCCGCCGTGAGCGTTAAGCTGGCGCCGGGGCACAGCACCAGCGCGCCCCCGGCCGTGAGCGTGGCCGGCGGTAGCGCATCGAGGGTGACGGCCAAGGCCCGGCGCGCACTTTCGCAGCCCCCGACCGGCCGAAACGCGCTGACGTGATAGGTAGTAGCGGCGGCGAGCGACGGCGTAGTGAACGTGGGCCCCGTGGCGAGTGGTGCAACGGCTGTAGCCGTGGCATACCAGCGGTAGGTGATGCCTGAGGGCGGCGCGGCGGGCGTCAGCACCACTGTGCCCGGCCCGCATCGGCGCGCCGCAAAAGCCGCCGGTTGGGTGGGCACGGCCGCCACCGTGGCCGTGGTAGTGGCCCTGCCGGCGCACCCGCCCTGCCGGATGGTGAGTGTATATAGGCCACCCGCCGCCGCCTGGGCGTTGGCGATGGTGGGCGCGGGTTGGGCTGAGGTGAAGCCGTTGGGGCCAGTCCAGGTGTACGTGGCGCCGGCCGGTACGCCGGTGGCCGTCAGGCGCAGCGTCTGGCCGACGCAGATAGGGCTGCCGGCGGTGGGCACCGGCGCAGCCAGCGTGCAGCCGGGGCGCAGGCGCAGCGGATAGTCTTCGGTTTCGCCGCTGGCGGCGTTGGTGCAGGGGCTGGTTACGGGGCCTTCGCCGATATTTTGCACCCGCACCCGCAGCCGCACCGGGCCGGGGGCGGCCGTAACGGGCACCGTAAACGTTATGGTCTGGGGCGAGGCCGTGGTAGTGGCGCTCAGAATCCGCTCGTTGGCGTCGAGGAAATCGCCGTCGCGGTTCAGGTCGAGCCACGCGCCGGCGTAGAGGGCGCTGGCGGTGGGCCATTCGAGGCGGAGGGTGGCGGCGGTACCGGACACCAGGGCGCCCGAATCGGCGGCGAAATAGGTGTAGTCGCCGCAGCCGCTGGCGGCGTTGTCGATCACCGGCGCCGCGCCCTGCGTAATCAACACCCGGTCGAGGTAGCGCGGCAGATTGGCGCCGCAGTTGGCGTTGGAGTTGACCGGAATGCAGTAAGCGCCGGCGGGCGCCGCGTACCCTACCGCATTCGAGAACGCCCCGGCCGCGTTGATCGGCTTGACGCGGTACGTGAGCGCGCCGGCCGGCGGGGCCGGGTCGGTGAAAGTGGTGGCGTTGGGCAGCGTGTACCCGACGGCGACGAACGGCGCGCTGGCCGACGCGGCGCGCTCCACAAAGTACCCCAGCTCGGTGGTGGCGCGGTCGGCCCACGTCAGGCGGCGCCCGCCGCCGGGCGCAGCGGCCACGGTCAGGGCCGTGGGCGCCAGGGGTTCAGTGGCCGCACAACTGAGTTGGCCGAGGTGATAAACCTGAAACGCGAATTCGGCGCGGGCCATCTGCTCGGCGCTCGGCCGCAGGCGGCCTTGGCACGCCCAGTAGCTCATCAGGTTGTCGAGGTGGGGGGCGTAGAGGTCGCCGTTGGCGTCGAGGGCGGTGCCGGTGTAGGTACAGCCGCTGGCGCTGGCATCGGGCAGGCCGTAGGGGTCGGCGGGGGTATCGCAGACGAGATCGCCGGCGGAACTACAGTTGGTGCCGTCCACCAGCTCGTCGGCGCTGCTGCCGCCGCCGTGCGTGTGGATGAGGTCGAAGGCGTGCCCCAGTTCGTGGGTGACGGTGCGGATGGTGGTGCAGGCAATCAGGAGGCGCCGCGCGCTGGTGCCGGGGTAGTAGGCGTAGCCGCACGCGCCGCCGTTGCTCGTCTGGATCGTGCGCACGAAGTACATATTGAACGTGCCGGGCACGTCGCGCGGGATGGCCAGGTCGTCTTCCTCAAAAGACTGGAAGGCCAGATACGTCGAGTCGTCCACGTAATCGATCTGCCCGCAGACGTAGAACTGCACCCCGGCGGCGGCAAAGCGCTCGTTGGCGCCCACCAGCGCGCGGTAGATGTCGGCGGGGGCGGTACCGGCGGTGCCGTTATCGTCGCGCACGACGTGCAGCTTAAGCGGCACGTACGTCAGCGATACGGGCGGGCGCCGGGCGGGGGCGGCGCGCATAGCCGGCAGATCGGCCAGCATCCGCTGCCACTGCGCGGGCGTGGGGGGCGGGGTAGCGCACTCGCGGAAGCCCGCCCCCGGAGCGGCCCCGGATTGCGCACGGGCACTCAGGGCACTCAACAGCAGTAGCGTCGCCAGTAGCAACCGACGAAAATCAAAATATTTCATAGGGGAAAAAGCGAAACGTTTTCAGGACGCTTTCGGGGCAAGATACGCTACTCCGACCGGCGAACCCCCTGCGAAGATTTCGCTCGCCACTACCCCGGCCCTTCCGCGCCATCTCCCCTGATTAGGGTAGGGCCCGCAAGGGGGCGGCCCCGCTCCTACCTGCCACCTTTGCACCCGATGACCGATCTGCTCGCCCCTACCCCGCCCCTTGCCGCCCCGGCAACGCCCATCCGTTTGGCGCTCGTCGAGGACGACGCGCGTCTGCGTGCCCTGCTCAAAGAATATCTCTGCCACCAGCCCGAATTCAACTGCGTGGTGGTGGCGGGCTCGGTGGAAGAACTGCTCGATGAACTTGAACTGAGCCTTCCGCCGCAGGTCATCCTGCTCGATATCGGTTTGCCGGGAATGAGCGGCCTCGATGCGCTTCCCGTCCTCAAGAAGCGCCTCCCGGAAGTCGAAATCATCGTCCAAACCGTGTTCGATGATGTAGACCGCCTCTACCAGGCCCTGCGCACGGGCGCGAGTGGCTATTTGCTGAAGTCCTCGCCCCTACCCGAATATAAAGCCGCCGTGTTGGATGTGATGCGCGGCGGCGCGCCGATGAGCCGCGCGGTGGCGCGTAAGGTGTTGGCGCACTTCACGCCCGTACCGAGCCTCGATGCCGCCGCCCTCACCGACCGCGAGCGCGACGTGCTGAATTGCCTGGTAGAAGGGTTAGGCGAGAAACAAGCCGCCGCCCGCCTCACGATGGCCCCCAGCACGGTGCATACGCACGTCAAAAACATCTACAAAAAGTTGCAGGTCGGGAGCCGGGGCGAGCTGCTGGGAAGGGCGGCGCGGGGCGAGTTGTGAAGCGAGGCGTAACCCCGTCCGCTATTCGACAAATCTCCGTTCATCCCCGGCATCTCACTGCTTCGCCCTTCGGTTGCCGCTGATGCTCCGCTGGGCGGCACTTCGGAAACGCGCATCCGGCACCCCCGAACGGGCCGCGTGCTTGGTGGCGCGGCCCTGCACCCGCGCCCGCCACCGCCGCCACGACGCTGGTTTCAGCGCGCGGCGCATCACGGCAATCACCTGCCCTTCGGCCAACCCAAATTGCCGTTCGATGGCCTCGAAGGGCGTCCGGTCTTCCCACGCCATTTCAATCAGGCGGTCGAGGTCGGCGGGCGGCAGGTCGGGGGGGCGCGGCATGGGAAGAAGGGAAGACGAGGTCGGCAGGAGGTAAAACCCCGGATCACTTAACCGAAACCCCGTTTGCCTGAAAGTGTTGGCGGGGCCGTAAAGCTTCGGGCACGGCGCGGCAGCCCCGGCGTTTACAGCACTTTCAACCGCGCCAGCAGCGTCTCGCGGTAGGCGCGGCCTAACGGCAGTCGGCAGCCATCGACTACTACTTCTTCCGTCGCCGGGTCGAGCTGTTCGATAAAGGCTACATTGACCAGATACGCGCGCTGCACCTGCACAAACTGATCGGCGGGTAGCTGCGCGGCCAGTTCGCGCAGCGAAAGCCGCACCGAGAGCTTACGCGCGCCCCCGGCGCCGAGGTGCAGGTCGGTGTAGCGGTCGTCGGCAGCGATCCAGCGAATATCGGCGTAGGCTGCTTTGACCAACCGGCCCCGGTCGCGCACGAAACACGCGCCCGGCAGCAGCACCTGACGGCCCACGGCCACGGGCGGCGGCTCCGACTCGCCGGGTTGCGCCTCGCGGGCGATGGCGAAGTTGTGAAACGCCAGTTCGAGGGTACGTTCGAGGGTGGCGGCGTCGGTGGGTTTGGTGAGATAAGCGGCCGGCCCCACGACGCGCGCCCGCTGAAAGGTTTCATTGTCGGTCATCGACGACAGAAACACCACCGGCAACCGTCGTTCGGCGAGCAGTTGCGCCGCCAATCCGATGCCGTCGGGTTGGCCAGGCAACTGAATGTCGAGCAGAGCCACGTCGGGGGTGTGGGCGCGGAACAGCCGCAGCGCCTCGGCAGCGGTCGCGGCCGGCCCGATCAGTTCAAAACCCAACTCTTCAACCAGGATTTCGCGCAGCAGCCGCTGGTGAATG
The DNA here is from genome assembly GCA_031425525.1 of Hymenobacteraceae bacterium. GTDB lineage: Bacteria > Bacteroidota > Bacteroidia > Cytophagales > Hymenobacteraceae > JANNMJ01. Next base: position 51,852 of record JANPJM010000071.1, read on the forward strand.
ACTTCGTCTTCGACGAGCAGGATTTTGATGGGCGTCATCGCGCGCGGGGTTTGGCCGCCGCCCGGTGCCGGGCGGGGCTGCAAACTTAGCGCGTCGGCGGCGAGCGTCAGGTCGCCGGCAGTTCCACTACGGCCGTCAGGCCCTGGCCGGGTGCCGAGGTCAGATAGAGATTACCGCCCTGCCGTTCGGCCAGCAACCGGCACAGGGGTAGGCCCAGGCCGGTGCCGCGCACTTCGGCCGTGGGCGCCGCGCCCACCGGCGCGGCCGTCGCGTTGAACGCCGCGAGCTGCGCGCCCGTCAGGCCGGGGCCGTCGTCGCGCACGACGAGCCGTACCGTGCCGGCCGCCCCGGTTTCGGCCCACAGCCGCACCGTGCCGCCGGCGGGCAGGTATTTGAGGGCATTATCGGTGAGGTTGCGCACGATGGCGCGCGTCATCTGGCGGTCGGCGAGGGCGCGCAAGCCCGCCCCGTCGGCGGTCAGGGCCAGGCTCAGGCGCTTGCCGCCGGCTTCGGCGGTGGGCGCATACAGGGCGGCTACTTCGGTCAGCAACTCGCCCAGGGCCAGCGTTTCGGGCCGGACAGACAACTCGCCGTGCTGCCCGGCGGCCCATTGCAGCAGGTTTTCGAGGAGGCGCGCCACCTGCTCGCTGGCATCGCGCATTTCGGTCAGCAGACCGTCGAAATCGTGGGTGGCGGCGCGGTCGCGGTAGCGGCGCAGCAAATCGAGCAGCCCCGGAAACGAGGCAATCGGCGAGCGCAGGTCGTGCGCCACCACTGAATACAGCCGGTCTTTGGTGCGGGTGGTGGCCGCCAACGCGCGCTGCGTCCGGCGCAACCGCCGGTACTGCCGCCCAAACACGGCGGCCCCGCCCACTACCACCACCAGCCCGCCCAGCAGCAACCAGACGCGCAGCTCGGCCAATCGTTTCGCCTGCGACAACTCCCGAATGCGCGCCTCGCGCTGCTCCACCTGAAAGCGCGTGTGCAGCTCGGTGAGCTGGCGCTGCACATCGCGCGAGTTGAGGCTGTCGTTGAGGGCGGTTTTGCGGCGCTCGGCGGCCAGCGCCTCGCGCGGGCGTCCGGCCAGCTCATACACTTCGGGCAGCCCGTTGCGGATGTACTGAATATCTTCCACGGAATTGCCCGCCCGGACGAGTTGCAGGGCGTACTCGCCGTCGGCGACGGCGGCCGTGCTTTCGCCCTGCTCGGCCCGGATGCGCGCGCGCGCCATCAAGGTGTTCGACACGTCCGACGAATCGCCGCCGCGCCGGGCCGCCCGCACGGCGGCTTCGGCGTAAGTACGGGCGGGCGGCAACTGGTGCCGGTACAGCTCATTGACGGCCAGATTGACGAGCGCAATCGATTCGTGGCCGTAATCGCGCAGCCGCTGATACCCGACGCGCGAGAGTTGGAGCCATTTGTCGGCTTCGGGGTAGTGGCCGCCTTCGCTCAGGCAGTTGCCGAGGTTGTCGTAGGCGGTGATCAGATGGACGGAATCGCCCAGCACCTGCGCAACGGCCAGCGCCTGCCGGGCATACCCAGTGGCCTCAGCGGCATTACTGCGGCTGAACGCCACCCCCAACAGCAGCCGCAACCCCACCAACTCGGTTCTGGTGGCCGACCCTAAGCGGCGCGATTCCCGCAGCGCCTGCTGGGCCAGTCGGGTGGCGGCGGGGTAATCGGCGCGGTCGATGGCCCTCTGCGACTGCCGCAACAGCCGCCAGATGGGGCGTTCGGCGGCGGCGGTGTCGGGCGGAGCAGCGGCCACCGATAAGGCTACCAGCAGCAGAAAAAAGCAGATAGAAAATACGCGCAACATCAGAGCCCGAAAATTACCGCAGAGCGTCCGCTCCGCCCCTCCCGTGAGCCGGGACGAACGAAGCGGACGCTAGGGCATTTGATTGTCCGCTACTTCACCACTACCCGCCGCCGCAGCAAGCGGCCGTCGGGCAGGTCGGCGGCCAGCAGATAGGTACCGGGGGCCAGCGCGGCGGGCAGCGGCAGAGCGCCGCCGGGGTGCAGTTCCGGGGCGAATACCACCCGGCCGAGGCCATCGTGCAGGGTGGCGGGCACGCGCTGGGTCAGGCCGTTGATATCGACGCGTACTGCCTCACCCGCGATTACGGGGTTGGGCCACAGGGCGGCTTCCGCCTCCGTGAGCAGCGCCGGGGCACGCAGCGGCAGGTTGGCTTCGGCGCTCACGTAGATTTCGCCCTGCGTACGGGCAGCGTTCAGGTACGAAACCTGCGCCACGGGCTGCGGCGAGGATTCGCGCAGAAACGAGTCAAAAACTGTCCGGCTGCTCGCGCCCTGCGTCAGGCCCAACGCCGCGAGCAGCGCCGGGGGCGCCGGCTGCCCCGCCACGTAAAACGAATCCTGCTCGATGATGTACGAGCGCCGCAGCAGCACCGGCACCGGCGCCGAACCGCCCGGCTGCCCGGCCACCGGCACGCGTATCGTACCCCAGGCGATCACCGAATCGAGGTGCGTAAACCGCTGCACATACCGCCCCGGCGCCCGGCTGATGCCGAACGCGCCCACCGTGATGCGGAACGTGGTAGCGAGGCGCCGAAACTGGTTCTGCGTGGTGCCGGCCGTGCTGGGTAGCTCCTGCAACACCAGCGGCGGGGTGTTGATGAGGTTTTGCGCCGGAAAGGCCAGCGAATCGGAGGGGTTGCCGCTGAACGACCCTAAACTGAACGCCTGCGCCGCCAGCGCCGCCCCAAACTCGACGAACCCCGCGCCGGTGAAGCCATTGAACTGGTCGCCCTGAATCAGGAGCGGCCCCAGCGCCACCGTATAGGCCCGGCCCAACGTGGCCACCGGGTACGCCGCATTGACCAAAGCCGGTGCGAAAGCGCGGGTGTAGGGCGCCCCCACCGGGGTTAGGGCGCGGTAGTCCCAGGCCTGGTTGGGGCCGGCCACCAGGCGGGGCAAAGCGCCCGGCGCTGGGCGCACCTGCTGCCAGTTATTGACCCGGCCCGGAGCAATGTTGTGCCCGGCCGCCGTGAGGGTAATGGGCGTTTGAGCCACCACGGCGGCCGGGGCCATCAACAGAGCCGCCGCCAGCGCGCCGACCAAAAGCGGCCGGCTGAGAAAAGGAACGAAGGAGTTGAGATGGGTCATAAAATGCGTGATTGAAGCTGGTTTCAAGCACAAAATTCTACCACCCCGAAGCCCCCGCCAAGCGCCTACCATCGCCATGGCCGTGAACGACGGTGAGGCGGGGACAAACTGCGTTTCCGTGGTAGTGAAGCGGAGCGGCGGACGCACGACTTCCGCTCGGCGGTACTAACCCCGCCCCACTGCCACCCGCCACCCCCCGCCCACCCGTGGCCCCACCGCCAACTCAACCCCCAACAGCGCCGCACGTTGGGTCATATTGCGCAAGCCCAAACCGCTGAGGCCGCGCGTTTCCACGGGCAACCCGTCGTTTTCGACCACCAACCACAGCCCGCCCCGGCCATCGGGGCCGAGGGCCACGCGCACCGCCGTGGCGCCGTGGCCGTGGCGCACCACATTGGTCACGGCTTCCTTGAAAATGAGGTACAGATGCTGCCGCACCACCTGGCGCAGCGGCGCGGCCGGGTCAAGATTTGGGTCGAGGGTAAAGACCACCGTGGGCCAGCCCGCGAGGCGCGCGGTGGCGTCGAGGTGGTCGTGCATGCGGTCGAGGAGGGCGGCGAGGGTGTCGGCGCGGGCGTCGATGCTCCACACGATATCGCGCATGGTGGTGGCGGCAAGGCGCGAGTCTTCGGCCAACTCGGTGAGGGCCGTTGAGGGCGCCGGGGCCAGCTCGTGGAGCAGTTCGGCCTGCATCGTCACGCGGGCGAGCAGCGAGCCTACTTCATCGTGCAAATCGGCGGCGAGGCGGGTGCGGAGGCGTTCTTCGCGCAGGGCGCCGCGCAGCCGTGCGCGGTGTATTCCATACAGTAAACCGCCCAGCAGCAGCACGCCGAGCGTCTGCACCCAGCGGCGCTGCCACCAGGCGGGCGCCACGGTCAGCGGAACCCGTAGGCGGTTGCGCGCGGCCAGCCCGCGGCCGGTGGCGGCGCGCACTTCCACGGTGTAGGCGCCGGGCGCCAACCCCACGGGCACCACCACCCGACCACTCGCCCCCACCGAGAGCCACCGGCCGGGTTCGTTGGCGCCGGTCAGCCGCCACGAGTACCGGCGCTGCGCGGGTTCCCGAAAATCGGTGAGCGCGACCCACAGTTCCGGCGGTGCCTCGCCCGACGCCTGCCGAAGTGCCGGCGCACGTGTGGCCGCCGGCAGCAAGTAGCGCACGCGTCCCGAATCGAGGGTGGTGCGCACGGCCATCAGCAGCAACCGAGGGGCCAGGCCGGTTTCGGGCGCCCGGCGCGGGTCGATGCGGTGCAACCCGCCTACCCCACCGAAAAGCAGCGAGCCATCGACGTCCGCTAGTTGCGCGTGGCGGTTCAGTTCGGGCGGGTCGCTGAGGCCGTCGGCGGCAGAAAACACCGCCAGCCGACCGGTAGCCAAATCGAGGCGCGCCAAGCCGTAATATGTGCTAATCCAGAGCGAGCGGTCAGGGCCGGGCAAGAGCCCGCCCACCGCCACGTGCGGCAACCCTTCCGCTGGCCCAACCACGCGCAGCACCCCAAGAGCGGGGTCGAGCTCCAACAGACCGTGGGTGCGCGTGCCCACCCAAATGTGGCCGGTCTGCGGGTCGGGCCACGTACACAAGCATTCGTCGGTTGGCAGGCGGTGGGCGCCGGGTTGCGTGGCTGAGTACGTGGCGACGGCCCCTGTTTCGGGCACCAGCGCGTGCAGACCCGCCAAGCCCGCCAACCACAGACGGCCGGTTTCGTCGAGGCTGATGTCTTCCGTCGGGATGCCGCGCAGGGGCTGCACGGTGGGGTCGCGGGGGTGCGTGTAGGCCCGAAAGAAGTGGTGACCTTCGTCGTACCAATACAACCCCGTGCCCGAGCCGCCCCACAGCCGCCCCGTACGGGGCGCGCGGGCCAGACAGTTGGCCTGGGGCGGGTCGGCCTGCCCTTCTACCGCCACCGACCGCACGGCGTGCGTGCCGGTATGCAGCGCCGCGAACTGCCCCGTTTCCAGGGCGCCCAACAGCGTATCCGACGCCGGCTGGGTGGCCACCAACGCGTAGAAAACATGCAGCAGCGGCCGGTTATGTTCCTGCAAATACGCCCATTCTTGCAGGGGCGCGTGGGGCTGCCCGGCGGGTTGTTCCATCATCCGGCGGTAGGAACTGACGATGAGGCGGCCGTCGCGGGCGCGGGCCACGGCGCGGGTACTAGCGGCACCGCCGTCGGGGGGCGTCAGGAGGTGGACGAACGCCCCGCTCGGCCCGCCCCGAAAAGCGCCGCGCTGGCGCGTACCGTGGCACCACCACGTGCCGGCCCCATCGATGGAAATGTGCGTGAGGGCCGCCACCGGCACCCGTTGCTCGCCGAGCAGTTGAAACCGCCGCCCTACCGAAGCGTGGTACAATTGCTCCTTGAACAGCACCACCAGCGTGGTGTCGTGGACTACGGCGCTGGCCGTGTTTTCTTCGCCGGGCGGCAGCCACCGCAGCACTTCGGCTAGTGTACCGTTCGGCAATAACCGAAATGCCGCCCGGCCACTCACGAGCAGCGGTTCGCCGGAAGGCCGGGCCACGAGTTGCAGAAGCTGCCCCGGATGCGCCCAGCGGCCCAATAAGCGCCCATCCGGGGCAAACCGGCGCGTTTCCGAGTCAGTCTGCGTCACCCACAGGCTGCCGTCGACGGTACCGATCAGGTTGATGATATGCTCGCCGGGCCACTGTAAAGTGGGGCCGAAGGGCCGGCCGCTGAGGTCGTAAGCCCGCGCGCCGGCCAAGTATTGCGCCACCCAGATGCGGCGGCCCGTCGGGTCGGCCGCCAAACCCGAAATCACGCGGTGCGGCGCCCCCGGTACCGGCCGGGCCAGCAACCGCAGTTCGCCGGTGGTTGTCAGCAAAAAGACGCCAGCGCTGTTGCTCACCCACAATTGGCCGCGCGCATCGATGAGCAAGCCGTAGCAAGGCCCCGATGGCAGCCGCACACCCCGCCGCCGCACCGCGTTGATGGGCACCAGCGTGTGTCCATCATACCGAAAAACGCCCGCTTCCGTGCCCACCCACAGCACGCCGGATGAGTCGGTGGCCATCGTCCGAATCAGGTGCGGCGCGAGCAGCGCATCGGCTTGCCAGCCGCGCGCGCTCTGGGCCTGTACGTGGCTGCTCGGCGTGGCCAACAAGGTCGTCAGCAATCCCAAAACGCCAATCATTTGTCGCCACGCGCGGTGCGCGGCCAACTGCACGCCCTGCGCCGCTCCCAGTTTTCCCGCAGATTGCCAACCGGATAACGCCATCGTGCCACAAATGTCCGGTCTGTAGGGCAGATGAAGGCAGCCGCCTATGGCGTTCGGCCAATGGAGGTTTGCTGACTCAAGCTAAACCCCGCAAAGCCATTCAGCGGATGCTGCCGTGTAGCTCACGCCGGATTGCGTTGCCGCGCGGAGTTCACCGCGAGGAACGTGGCGGCTCGCAACCGCAAAGCCCCTTGGCAATGACAGAAAAAATATTTTCTCATTGCGAGACAGCTTCGCGACAGCCTCCCCCTCTACCTGTCATCTGCGGAGTCGAAGAAACGGGGCAATCCCGCAGGAGTACGCGCATTAGTCGAATACTGCTACACCTCGCCCTAAGCTGAACTCGTTATGTAAAACGAAAGCCCAAACCTTTCCCTCCCGCTTACCTTTGTTCATCTCGCGGTGCGACGTCGCCGCCCGTTTTTGTCCACCGTTTTTGTCCTCAACCTGCCCTTGACTTCCTTACTCGACGAACTGCGCTGGCGCGGTATGTACCACGATTCGATGCCCGGCACGGCTGAGCATCTGGCTTCGGCCGCCCCGGTCAGCGGTTACATCGGCTTCGACCCCACCGCCGCCTCGCTGCACATCGGCAACCTGGCCACCATTATGCTGCTGGTGCATTTGCAGCGCCACGGCCACCGCCCCATCGCGCTGGTGGGCGGCGCTACGGGCATGATCGGCGACCCCAGCGGCAAGTCCGCCGAGCGCAACCTGCTCGATGAAACCACGCTTCGGGCCAACCAAGCGGGGATTCGGGCGCAACTCGAGAAATTCCTCGTCTTCGACGACTCTCCCACCGGCGCCCGCGTGGTCAATAACTACGACTGGTTCAAGGATTTTTCGTTCCTCGATTTTCTGCGCACCGTCGGCAAGCACCTCACGGTGAACTATATGATGGCGAAGGATTCGGTGAAGCGCCGCCTCACGCCCGAAACCGACGATGGGGGCCGCGCCGATGGTATCTCGTTCACCGAGTTCAGCTACCAACTGCTGCAAGGCTACGACTTTTACCATCTCTACCAAGAAGCCGGCGTAACCCTCCAGATGGGCGCCTCCGACCAGTGGGGCAACATCACTACGGGCACCGAACTGATTCGGCGCCTGACCCACGGCGAGGGCAAAGCCTACGCGCTCACGGGCCAGCTCATCACGAAAGCCGACGGCACGAAGTACGGCAAATCGGAGACCGGCACCGTGTGGCTCGACCCGGCGCTTACGTCGCCGTACCAGTTCTACCAGTTCTTCCTGAACTCCGCCGATGCCGACGCGCCGCGCTTGCTGCGCGTCTTTACGCTGTTGCCGCAAGCGGAAATTGAAGCGCTTGAGGCCGAACACGCTGCCGCGCCGCACCTCCGCACGCTCCAAAAACGCCTCGCCTACGATGTGACGGCCCGCGTACATTCCCCCACCGACGCCGACGCCGCCATTGCCGCCGCGCAAATTCTCTTCGGCGGCGGCGAGTTAGCGGAACTTTCGGAATCGCTACTGCTCGACGTGTTTGCCGGGGTGCCGCACGTTACGGTCGCGCGTGGGGCACTTGCGCTGCCCGCCGCCCAGCTGTTGGCCGATGAAACCGGCTCCCAGATTTTCCCCTCACGCGGCGAAGCCCGCAAAATGATTCAGGGCGGCGGCGTGAGTGTCAATCGCCAGAAAGTGGCTGCGCCCGACCAGTCGCTTGAAATCGAGTTGCTCCACGGCAAGTATGCGGTGGCGCAGAAAGGGAAAAAGCAGTACTTTCTGCTGATCGTCACCCCGTCATAACCTTATATTTCGCATGATCCTTTTCAATCTACTGACGCTCGAAGCGGCGCACGCCACTGCTGTCACCGAGCTACTCCTGCGGGAGGAGTTCACGACAGATGTATTCGTCGATGAAGCCATCGCTAACTATCACCGCGATCCTGATTCCGGCGCCATCGTCAATCAACCCTTATTCCGGGTTATTTTTCTGACGAAGGCGATGCTCTATCGCGACATCGAAAACATGCTGGCCCAGAGGTTCCCCGGCCACAATTTTCGCTACTACGCCACGGCCGTGACCCAAGTAGACGACCGCGAAGCTGACCGAATTCGCAATCTGGTGCGGCCGGTGTAAGTACCCGGCCGGAACCTACGCACATCGCACAAACAGAATGCCCCGCCGACCGTCTCTTGGGAGATGGTCGGCGGGGCATTCTGGTGAAAACGTCCGAAGAATTACTTCTTCGGCGCAGCCTTCTTTACGGGAGCAGCTTTCGCGGCCGGCGCTTTCTTGGCAGCAGCTTTCGGAGCAGCAGCGGCCTCGCCACCGGTGTTCTTCATGCCTTGCACTTCCGAGCGGATCATCTGCGCCATCGTCTTCAATTCCTGCATCCCTTTACGGACGCGGGTGCCGGCAGCAGCGTTCTGCTTGTCGTAGAATTTCTCGAAATCGCCTTCCAGCGACATCACCAATTCTTTCAGTTTGGGAAAATTGCTCATCGAACGAATGGGGTTTGAAATGAAAAAAGGGCTAAAACCGGGCGAAATATACTCCGCTTTTGCAGTAACTACGCTGCTTACGCCCTTTTTTGGCGAAAAAAACGCGTAAATGGTCGATTTTCGGCTTTTTCGACGGTAAAAATGCCCTCAGTGAGCCAAAAAGCCGTTTCTGCGGACGCGCTCGTTGGCCGTCAAAATCCTGAAGTTTGGTGGGCACGGCGCGCGGTGGCCCAGTGGCCGATCCGCGCGCCGTGCCCTACCCTTAAACCATCGTCGGCTGCTTCGAATACAACCCCTTGTCAAGCTTGGCGGCCACTTTCTCGAAGGCGGCAATGGTGCGCGCTACGTCGTCGAGGGAGTGAACGGCCGTCGGGATGAGACGCAGCATAATCACGCCCTTCGGTACCACCGGGTACACCACGATGGAGCAGAAAATGCCGTGGTTCTCGCGCAAATCGAGCGTGAGTTGCGTAGCGTCCGGTATCTCGCCGTTGAGGAACACCGGCGTCACCGGCGACTGCGTATTGCCCAAATTGAAGCCCTTTTCGCGCAGCCCGGTTTGGAGGGCGCCCACGATCTCCCACAACTGATCTTTCAGCTCCGGTTTCGCGCGCAGCAATTCCAGCCGCTTCAGCGCGCCCACCACGAGCGGCATCGGCAGACTCTTCGCGAAAATCTGCGAGCGCATGTTGTAGCGCAGGTATTCGATGATGTTTTCGTCGCCGCTGACGAAGGCGCCAATCGAGGCCATCGACTTCGCGAACGTCGAGAAATACAGGTCGATCTGGTCTTGCACGCCCAAGTGTTCGCCGGTGCCGGCACCGGTCGCGCCCATCGTGCCGAAGCCGTGGGCGTCATCGACGAAGAGCCGGAACTCGAATTTCTCCTTCAGCGCCACCACTTCGCGCAGCTTGCCGAGGTCGCCGGACATCCCGAACACGCCTTCCGTGATGACCAAAATGCCGCCGCCGGTTTCCTCGACGAGGCGCTGGGCGCGCTCCAACGATTTTTCGAGCTTCGCAATGTCGTTGTGCGGGTACACGAACCGCTTGCCCTGGTGCAGCCGCACGCCGTCGATGATGCAGGCGTGGGCCTCGGAATCGTACACGATCACGTCGTGGCGGCTCACGATGGCGTCGATGATCGACACCACCCCCTGATACCCGAAGTTGAGCAGCAGCGTGTCGGGCTTCTGCACGAAATCCGACAGCTCGCTTTCGAGCTGCTCGTGAATCGTGGAGTTGCCGCTCATGATGCGCGCGCCCATCGGGTAGCCCATCCCCCACTGCGCGGCGGCTTCGGTGTCGGCCTGGCGCACTTCGGGGTGGTTAGCGAGGCCGAGGTAATTATTGAGGCTCCAGGTGAGTACTTCCTTGCCGCGAAACATCATCCGGGGACGAATTTCGCCTTCCAGTTTCGGGAACGTGAAGTAGCCGTGGGCGTAGTGCGAGTGCGAGCCGAGCGGGCCGCGGTTGCGGACAATTTTGTCGAATAAATCCATGCTGGCGTAAACAGGTGACGAACAAATTCGGCCCGAACCGTGGGACGAATTTTAGCCGATTGAGCAAAAGTACCGCCGCGCCCGTTTTTACGCGCTTAATCGCGTAGTTTTGCCCCATGCAGCCAGTTGAATCGCTTTCCGACTTAGACCCTGAAGGCTTTTACACCTACGCCGACTATTGCGCGTGGCAGTTTGAGGGTTGGGAAGAGATTGTTGATGGCCGACTGACGCCCCGGCGCGGGCCCTGGGGAACGCCTCACAACCGCGCGGCCAGCAATCTGCTACAGTCGCTATGGCACCGCGCCAACGTACTCGAACCGGTGGGCGCCGACGGTCTGCATATGATCGCCGTGGCGCTTGGCGGCCCTATGAGCGCCACCGTCGTGGTGCCGGATTACGTCATCTGGCGCAAGCCGATGCCCCCACGTACGCACGATTACTTTGAGGGTGTCCCGCTGTGGCTGATCGAAATTACCAAGCCCGGCAGCGAACACCTCGATTGGGTTGTCAAGCACCACCTTTATGAGCGTTCCGGTGTGGAAGAATACTGGATCATTTCGCCGGAGGCGCAGACCGTCACCACGTACCACTTGCGCGACGGACGTTATATGCTAACGGGCGAATGGTGGGAATCCGGCAGCATTCCGAGTCAATCTTTACCGGGTGTCATCCTCGAATGGGACGCCCTTTTTGCCGCGCGCTGAATCCAGAAGCAGCCGCCTTTTTTTGCCTTCGATCTTCTCTGTCATCTTGAAAAAAATCACCAAACTCCTCGTCGCCAATCGCGGTGAAATTGCGTTGCGCGTCATGCGCTCGGCCCGCGAGATGGGCATTCGCACCGTCGCCATTTACTCCGAAGCCGACCGCACCGCGCCGCACGTCCGCTACGCCGATGAGGCGATTTGCGTTGGGCCGCCGCCGAGTAACCAAAGCTACCTGCGCGGCGATTTCATTATCAGTAAGTGCCTGCGCCTCGGCGTCGATGCCATTCACCCCGGCTACGGTTTCCTGAGTGAAAACGCCGGTTTCGCGCGCGCCGTGAAAGCCGCCGGGCTGATTCTGGTCGGCCCCTCGCCCGAAGCCATGGAAGTGATGGGCTCGAAGCTCGGCGCCAAAGCCGCCGTGAGCAAGTTCGAGGTACCGATGGTGCCCGGCACCGAAGCCGCCCTGCGCGATGTGGCCGAAGCGAAGGAAGTAGCCGCCAAGGTCGGTTTCCCGATTCTGATCAAAGCCTCGGCCGGCGGCGGCGGCAAGGGCATGCGCGTCGTCGAGAATCTGGAAGAGTTGGAAGAGCAGATGAATCTGGCGATCAACGAGGCGGTTTCATCGTTCGGCGACGGCGCCGTTTTCATTGAAAAATACGTCGGCAAGCCGCGCCACATCGAGGTACAAATCCTGGGCGATGAACACGGTAACGTAGTACATCTCTTCGAGCGCGAATGCTCGATTCAGCGCCGCCACCAGAAGGTGGTCGAAGAAGCACCTTCGGCGGTGCTGACGCCGGAGTTGCGCGCGGCCATCGGCGCGGCGGCCGTGCGCGTGGCGAAAGCCTGCAACTACACGAACGCCGGCACGGTGGAGTTTCTGCTCGACGAAGCGCTCAACTTCTACTTCCTGGAAATGAACACGCGCCTCCAAGTCGAGCATCCGGTGACGGAAATGATTACGGGCCTCGACCTGGTGAAGGAGCAGATTCGAATCGCCGAAGGCCACCCGCTCCCCTTCCGCCAGGAAGACCTCAAAATCCACGGCCACGCGATGGAATTACGCGTCTATGCCGAAGACCCGACCAACAACTTCCTGCCCGACATCGGCCGCCTCGAAACGTACGTGCGCCCCCAAGGCCCCGGCGTGCGCGTGGACGATGGTCTGGAGGAAGGGATGGACATCCCGATCTACTACGACCCGATGATCGCCAAACTCGTGACCTGGGGCGAAACCCGCACCGAGGCCATCGACCGGATGATCCGCGCCATCGACGAGTACCGCATCACCGGCCTACGCACCACGCTGCCGTTCGGCAAGTTCGTGATGCAGCACCCCGCCTTCCGCAGCGGCGATTTCGATACCCACTTCATCAGCAAGTACTTCACGCCGGAAATGCTGCAACCCGCGCCCGACGCGCTGGCCGCCGATGTGGCGGCGGTACTGGCAGCGAAGCTGTTTGCGGGCGCGGCGGGCGCGGTTGCTGCCTCAGACGGCGCCAAGCCGGTTCTGGCGGAGGTGGCGAATGGGGGGGGGATGTCGGGCTGGCGGCGGAACCGGGGGTAGTGTTGGAGCAAAAGCCACTGAAACACCGCCGATGGTACATCGTGAGTTTGCTGCTGAGTCTTGGCCTTACTTGGTTTACAGGAATGTCGTTGGTCAGTACACTGATTGATGACAAGTACTACCAGGAAGGAGTTGGTGAGTATGAGCTTCAGGCTTGGCAATTAGGTTTTAGCGCTTCTGTGTGCTTGAGTGCGTGGCTGCTATGGCGGATTCTTCGCTCCCGACCATAACCTCAATTTGTCATTGCGAGGAGGCTTTGCGACGAAGCAATCTCACGAATGCTCAGCGCGCCGGCTTAATGCGAGATTGCTTCGCTTCGCCTGCAATGACAGATCAAAGCCCCGCGCCCGAAGGGCAACACAGCACGTGGGTTCGCGGTGCGGCGGGTCTGGAGACCCGCGTATAGCCCGCACGGGGCAGAGCCCCGCGCGGGCTATTGGGGAATGTTGGACGGGCTGGGCAACGGTGGGGGAAGAAGATGGCTCACGCGACGGTCAGGATGTTTTTCTTTCCTCCTTATGTTCGCCCGTATAGCCGCTTACCGCCAAGGCGCGACTCTTTTTGCTGAAGCAGGTCAATCGGGCCTTACCTGCTGGTACGCGCTGCGGCATACTTGGGGCGGCGGCGCGCTGCTGGTGGTGCTGTGGCTGCTCGCCATCGGCGCACGGGGGCAGGCGAACGGGCAGCCGGAGCAAACGGTGGTGGCGGGCAAAAAAATGTCGTACCAAACCGACGGCCTCGCTACCCGGCCGCCCGGCGCGCCCGTGGTGGTGTTTGAAGGCGGCGTGGGCGCCGGCACGGAGAATTTCGCGCCGCTACTGGCCGACCTTTCTGCCTATCAGGTGCCGTGGCTTACGTATGCCCGCGCGGGCCTCTACGGGTCCGACGACGACCCGACCGTGCGCACCGATCTGGAGGTGGTGCAGCGTCTGCACACCCTGTTGCAGGCGCGGCAGATTGCGCCGCCTTACGTGCTCGTGGGGCACTCGCTGGGGGGCGCGCTGGTGCGGCTCTACACGGCTACTTACCCCGCCGACGTGGCGGGCTTGGTGCTGATCGACCCCACCAATTTTATGCTGACGGCGGCCGATGACCAGCAGATCAAGGTGCAGTCGAAGAGCGCCGTAGGCTACCGCAAGTTGTTCAGCGTGATGCTGGCGAAGGGGGCGGCGGACGCGTCGATCCCCCCGCACATCCGCAGCGATATGCAGCGCACGGCGGAAGCAAATCGCACGCATTATTTTCCTCAGTACCAGCACCTGCCGCAGCTGCCTAATATCCCGACCACTATTTTACTGGCGTATAACGGGCCGGTGGAAGGGGGCGAGGAGGCGCTGGCGAAGGAGATGCACATTAACGGCCCGGCGTGGTTCGCGCTGGCAAACAAGTACCGCATTCAGGATTTTACGGCGTTGATTGCGCACCACAACCACAGCGCGTTGATTCTGCTGCCGGGCTACGTCCACGTCATCCATCATATGGACCCTGGATTGGTCGTCCACGCGATACGGGAGGTGTGGCAGAAAGCCCAAAGTGAGCAGAAATGAGGTGATTCGACCTTGCCAGACACGCTCGGAAGCGCGTCTTGAACAAACCCGCGAATAGCCCGCACAGGGCAAAGCCCCGCGCGAAGTGCTCTGCTCGCCGCGCGTACTTGGCTATATCAGCATGGAGGATCCTAGTGGACGCTCTACTGGTTTCGCCGCATGGCGGGTCTGGAGACCCGCAAATAGCCCGCACGGGGCAGAGCCCCGCGCGAATCGGGATGTCGGGGTGGCGGCGGAATCGGGGGTAGGAATGGCGTCGCTTCGCACCATTTGACCTATCTACATTGTCATAAAGTGAGAAAATTTCTGGATTACATAAGCCGTCTTGCGCGGCGTGAAATGGGCTTTTCGCCAAAAGGCAATTGCATTTACTGCCAGCGCCCGGACTCCTTCCTTTCGGAGTTGCTCTGTACCAGCCCCACGTCCGGTGATGGTATGCCGTTTTAATTTCACGTTATACAGTACCGGGTCAAGACGCTCAAATGCTGCATCTTCAACGTGTCCGTCGGGCGCAATCAAGAGCCTTAGTACAACCATTCCTTCCACTCCTTGCCGGAGCGCAATTGCGGGATAGCGCAGCGAATCGAGGTTCGACAGCAATTTGATGGAATCAACAACGGCGTCCACTAGCATAGGAGTGCTGCGAAACGGTTCATCCTGAATCGTCTTGAACGACAACGTCGGCAGCGGGCCAAGCTGCGGTTTGGGTCGCGGCTTCGCGTGGCTCTGCCGATACTGCGCGTGAACGAACTGTGGACTACCAACTAACAGGGCGTACAGGAGCAGCTTGGCGTACATAGGCCGTTTATTTGGACGCGAAAACCAAAACTACACCGTGTGAAGTATTCGCGGGCGTCTCATCCGCCAGTAGCCCGGTCAGTAACTACGGACTCCCCGCCCCGGAGGGGGCGGGGTGGCTGATCGAAGATCAGACGGGGTGGGGCGATTGCGCGTAGAGGGCGCCAGACGAGCCGCCGTTACGGGGTTTGTCTTTGGCTTACGGTTTCTGCCCAAGCTAGCTATCCACGCCTACCGCAGTCGCCCCACCCCGGCCCTGCGGGCCACCCCTCCCCCTCCGGGGTGGGGAATCGGCTCTACTGCCTAGCGCGAATCGAAATGTAGGCGCGGGCCTTGTGCCCGCCCGCACGTTAGCACGTACCCAAATACAGCAACCGCGCGGGCGGGCATTAGGCCCGCCCGTACGTTTATACGGCCAATTTCTAGATATCTGCCCCTAGCGCCGCCCATACCGGCGCGACCCGCTAACTAAAAACGTTCGCCCCTACACCAAATCGAACACGCTCCGCACCCCCACTTTGCGCGGCGCGATAAACGGCTCGCCAAACTCGAAGCCGCCCAGGTGGCCCATCTCGCGGGCGCGGGCTTCGAGGAATTTCAGAAACTCCGGCGAGGAGATGTAGGTGTTCGGCTCGGTCGCCTGCGGGTCGAAGAACTGCGTGCGGAAGGCGCGGATCGCGTCAACCTTCGCCTCCCAATGCCCGCTGATATCGACGATGAAATCGGGCGTCAGCAGCCGATCCTGGATGTAGTGATACACGAGGCGCGGGCGCCACGGCGCCTGCGGGGTACCATCGACGGCGAGGGTTTCGACTTTGGCGAGGCCGCTCAGGAAACACGCATCAGCCACGAGCTGCGCGCCCCGGCCGTGGTCGGGGTGGCGGTCGGCGGGGGCGTTGCAGAGGACGATGTCGGGTTGCAAATCGCGCAGTTGCTGGATGACGGCAAGTTGCGATTCGCGGTCGTTACGAAAAAAGCCATCGGCCAACCCTAGGTTGCGGCGCACGCTCAGGCCCAGAAGGCGCCCGGCGTCGAGTGCCTCTTGGGCGCGGGTTTCGGCCGTGCCGCGCGTACCCAACTCCCCCAGGGTCAGGTCGATGATGCCCGTGCGCCGGCCGCGCGCGGCTTCCGCGATCAGGGTGCCGCCGCAGCCCAGTTCGGCGTCGTCGGGATGGGAGGCGAAAGCGAGGAGGTCTAGTTTCATTTTGGGGGAAAGCTTCAAGCTATAAGCGGCAAGCTACAAGAAACTGGTGACGTGGCTTGCGGCTTATAGCTTACGGCTGGCAGCTATTTTAAGCGGATATTACGCCCCAGTTTAAGCGTAGTAGTGGGCGTGATATTGTTGAGTCGGCAAAGCTGCGCGATACTGACGTGGTACCGGCGCGAAATCTTGCCCAGAATATCGCCCTGCCGCACCTTATGGTACGGCACGCTCCGGCCGCCGCGCACCTGCCCCGGCCGCGCGGTGCGCGCCGCGCGGTGGAAATAATCGAAGAGGCTCGCCGACACGTCCAGCTCGGTACGGCTCAAGCGGTTGGCGCCGAAGTTATAAATGATGCCGGGGTCGAAGGGGTTGCCCTCGAACCGCGTTTCGTAGTGCAGATGCGAACCCGTGGAGCGCCCCGTGGAGCCGCCCAACCCAATGGGTTCACCGGCGCGCACAAACTGCCCGACCTTTACGAATACGCGCGACATGTGCCCGTAGAGCGTCTCCAGGCCATTATAGTGGCGCAACACCAAGTGGTTGCCGTAACCGGAACCATCCCAATTAGACACCCGGATTACGCCGTCGAACGCCGCGCGGATGGTGTCACCGGTTTCGCAGTCGATGTCATCGCCGTAGTGCCAGCGGCCCCAACGCGGGCCAAACCCGGAGGTGGTGGGCGTGGTCTGCAGCGGCATGTGCGCCAGCCGCCCGCGCGCCGAATCCACGAGCGTCAGGTGGACGGTATCGCGCAATTGCCGCCCATCGACGCGGTACGGATTGATGTACCGCGAATCCCAGATGGCGTAATACCCGGCGACTTTGATCCAAGTCGAATCGACGAGTACCTGCTCGCTCATCTCCACAATCTGCTGATCTTCAATCCCTAGGTCGAGCGTCGAAGTGTCGGTATTGACGATATTCAGCTCGCGCGCCGGGTTGAAGTATACCGACTGCGTGGCGTCCGACGAATCGCTCGGCATCGCCTCCACGCGTACATCGACGGTGGTATCGGGCTTGATGTAGCGCAGTTTCGGCGCCTGGGTTTTGTAGAAATCGCTGCGGGCGCCGGGGATCGGCCCCGGCGGCGGTGCCGAGTAGGCGGGCACCACCGGCCGCCGGTACGCCGGGGCGTGCCGCCGCGATTTCTTCCGGCTGCGGCGCCGACGCGACTGCGCGTCGGCCTCGAACGTGCTGGCCAGCAGCACGAACAACGCCAGCAGCGCGGTAAAAACAAGGCGAAACGAGGGAAAGCGCAAAGTCAGAAAGTAGGACGCGGGCCATTGGCGGGTTGCCTTCGCCGCCGCGCATAGCAGAAAATTTCCGTTGCCGGCAACGGGTTAGTGCATCTCGCGCGCGGCCAGAAACCGTTCGGCGTCGAGCGCGGCCATACAGCCGGTGCCGGCGGCCGTCACGGCCTGGCGGTACACGAAATCCTGCACGTCGCCGCAGGCAAAAACGCCGTCGATGTTCGTTTTGCTCGTGCCGGGGATGGTTTTGAGGTAGCCCGCCTCGTCGTGCATCACGTAAGGCTGGAAAATCGACGAGTTCGGCTCGTGGCCAATCGCCACGAAGAAGCCCGTGATCGGAATGACTTCCTCCACCCCGGTCACGCGGTTGCAGACACGCACGCCTTCCACGCCGTGTTCACCCAAAATTTCCTCGGTCGTGGTGTTCCAACGCACGTCGATTTTGGGGTTCTTCAGCACGCGCTCCTGCATAATCTTCGAGGCTTTCATCTCGCCCTTGCGGATGAGCATCGTGACCTTCGAGCAGAGATTGGCGAGGTAGGTTGCCTCTTCGCACGCCGTGTCGCCGGCGCCGACGATGGCTACCTCCTGATTGCGGTAGAAAAAGCCGTCGCACACGGCGCACGCGCTCACGCCCGAGCCGTTGAGGCGCGCCTCACTCTCCAGCCCGAGCCACTTGGCCGAGGCACCCGTGGAAATGATGACTGCATTGGCCTCCACGATGTATTTTTCATCGATGGTGACGCGGTGCGGATAGCCCGAAAAATCGACGCTCGTGGCAATGCCCGTGCGGATGTCGGTGCCGAAGCGCTCGGACTGGCGCCGCAAATCTTCCATCATTTGCGGCCCCATCACGCCGTCGGCGTAACCGGGGAAATTTTCGACATCGTTGGTAATCATCAGTTGGCCGCCGGGTTGCAGCCCCTGATACATGACGGGTTTGAGGTTGGCGCGCGCCGCGTAAATGGCGGCCGTGTACCCTGCCGGGCCGGAGCCGACGATCAGCAGGTTTACTTTTTCGTGGGCCGCCGGGCGCGTCGTGGCGGCATCAGCGGAAACAAGGACTTCGTTCATACAGATTGTAAAACAACGCCACCGGACGCAAAATTACCCGGCAGAAACCAGCAACATTACCCTAATACCGCTTCGGCTCTAGCCAAAACAAGTCCGCCCCGTGCGCGGGTGGCACGGGGCGGAAAATTTAACCAGCCAGCGGCCAGATTGACAGTCAAGGACTTACTCAGCCCCCGAAAGTTTGCCTGACCTTAGCCCAAGTACGGCTTCAACGCTTTCGAGCGCGACGTGTGCCGCAGGCGCCGAATCGCTTTTTCCTTGATCTGCCGGACACGCTCGCGGGTGAGGGCGAATTTCTCGCCGATCTCTTCCAGGGTGAGCGCCTGTTCGCCGTTGAGGCCGAAGTAGAGCGTAATCACGTCGCCTTCGCGCTTGGTGAGCGTGCTGAGGGCGCGCTGCACTTCCTTGCGGAGCGAGTCCGACATCAGTCCTTCATCCGGCGAAGCTTCGTCTTCGTCTTCGAGGACGTCGAGCAGACGATTTTCTTCGCCCTGCACAAACGGCGCATCCACGGATACGTGACGGCCCGAAATCTTGAGCGTATCGACCACTTCCGAGGTCGTCAGCTCCAGCACTTCGGCGATTTCTTCCGGGCTGGGCTCGCGCTCGAACTTCTGTTCCAGTTCCGAGAACGATTTGCTGATCTTGTTGAGCGAACCCACCCGATTCAGCGGCAGCCGCACGATGCGCGACTGCTCAGCCAACGCTTGCAGGATGGATTGACGAATCCACCACACGGCGTACGAGATGAACTTGAAGCCGCGCGTCTCATCGAAACGCTTGGCCGCTTTGATCAGACCCAAGTTGCCTTCGTTGATCAAATCGCCGAGCGAAAGACCTTGGTTTTGGTACTGTTTCGCCACCGACACCACGAAACGCAGGTTGGCTTTGGTCAGTTTTTCGAGCGCAATCTGGTCGCCATCCCGAATCCGCTGGGCCAGCGTCACTTCCTCGTCGGGCGTGAGCAGGTCCACTTTGCCGATCTCCTGAAGGTACTTGTCCAGCGACTGGCTTTCCCGGTTGGTGATCTGCTTGCTGATTTTTAATTGTCTCATCGGGGGAGAGAGTGATGGTACGAGTTAGCCGGTAACAATCGGGCTACAAGTGAAACAAACGTTGGAAAGGGACCGAGCCGACGAACCGGCCCAGGGGGGCAAAAGTTCGCGGCGGCGGCTGTCCGCCCTCCCTTGCCCGGCCTTTAAAGACCGGGCAAGGGAGGGCGGACAGCCGGTTGAATTACCGGCGCTCGCGATTGTAACCGTTGCTGCCGCCACGGTCTTCGCGGTCGCCGCGCTCTTCGCGGGGCGGACGCTCCGGACGTTCCGGACGCTCCACGAAACCTTCGGGCTTCGGCAGCAGCGCTTTAGCCGACAGCCGGAATTTACCGGTCTTTTTATCGACATCCAGCAGCTTCACCGTGATGTCCTGCCCTACCGTCAGCTTGCCTTCGAGGGTATCGAGACGCTCGTAGCTCACTTCGGAGATGTGGAGCAGCCCGTCTTTGCCGGGCATAAATTCCACGAATGCGCCGTACGGCTGAATCGAGCGCACTTTGCCGACGTACGTCTCCCCCACTTCCGCCGAGGCGGCGATGGTGCGGATGCGCGCCACGGCTTCGTTCATCGACTCGGCGTTGGTAGCGAATACCGTCACGTGGCCTTTCTCGTCGATTTCTTCGATGTTGATCGTCGCGCCGGTGTCCTTCTGCATCTGCTGGATGACTTTACCGCCCGGCCCGATGATGGCGCCGATGAACTCCTTATCGATCAGGAGCTTGAACGAGCGCGGCGCGTGCGCCTTGAGGTCAGTGGCGGGGGCGTCGAGGGTCTTCGCCATTTCGGCCAGAATGTGCAACCGGCCGCGCTTGGCTTGCTCCAGCGCCTGCTGCATAATCTCGTAGCTGAGGCCGGCAATCTTGATATCCATCTGGCACGCGGTGATGCCATCGACGGTACCCGTCACCTTAAAGTCCATATCGCCGAGGTGGTCTTCGTCGCCGAGGATGTCCGACAGCACTGCGTAAGTACCGGCGGCCGTATCGCCCACCAAGCCCATCGCGATACCCGCCACGGCTTTGCGGATTTTGATGCCCGCATCCATCAGCGCCAGCGAACCGGCGCACACGGTCGCCATCGACGATGAACCGTTCGATTCCAGAATGTCCGACACGATCCGAATCGTGTACGGGTTCTCGATTTCGGGCGGCATCACTTGCTTCAGCGACCGCAGCGCCAGGTTGCCGTGACCTACTTCGCGGCGGCCGGGGCCGCGCGACGGCTTCACCTCGCCCGTGCTGAACGCCGGGAAGTTGTAGTGCAGCAGGAAGTTGGCGTACCCGTCGTACATCGCGCCGTCGATAATCTGCTCATCGCGCTTCGTGCCGAGTGTCACTGTGGTAAGCGATTGCGTCTCGCCGCGAGTAAACACGGCCGAGCCGTGCGCCCCCGGCAGGTAATTGACTTCCGACCAGATCGGCCGAATCTCGTCGAGCTGACGACCGTCGAGCCGCACCCGATCCTGCATCATCATCTCGCGGATGGCTTTTTTCTCGGCGCTGTAATAGTAGCGCATCGCCATGGCCATATCAACCGGCGCTTCGGCGGTGCCGCGCGTGGTGAGGGCTTCTTTATAAGCGGCCTTCACTTCGCCGAAACCGGCTTTCCGCACACTCTTGTTAGCGTTGCCCTGGGCGGCCACGGCGCGCGCCTTGGCGTACACCTGCTCGTGGGCGAAGGCTTTGAGGTCGGCGTCTTCGGGGTATTGCGGGTAGGCGCGGCGCGGTTTGGCGGTAGCGCCCACCTCGTCGGCCAGCTCGCGCTGCACTTGGCAATGCTTCTTGATTTCTTCGTGCGCTACGCGGATGGCATCGAGCATTTCGGCTTCCTGCACTTCCTTCATTTCGCCTTCCACCATCATCACGGCCGTTTCGGAGGCGCCGACGATGAGGTCGATATCGGCTCGCTCCTGGTCGGCGCGCACCGGATTGATGATGAATTTACCATCGACGCGGGCCACCCGCACTTCCGAGATCGGCCCGTTGAAGGGGATGTCGGTGATGCTCAGCGCGGCCGAAGCGGCCAAAGCGGCCAGCGCATCCGGCAGAATATCCTGATCGGCTGAAATCAGCGAGATCAACACTTGTACTTCGTAGTGGTAATCCTTCGGAAACAGCGGGCGCAGGACGCGGTCTACGAGGCGCGAAATCAGGATTTCGTAGTCCGACAGGCGCGATTCGCGGCGCTGAAACGAACCCGGAATTTTGCCAGCGGCGGCAAATTTCTCCTGATAATCGACGGAAAGGGGCAGGAAATCGATACCATCCCGCTGGGAAGGCTGCGACACCACCGTCGCGAGCAGCATCGTGCCGCCCATCGTGATCACCACGGCCCCGTCGGCCTGCTTCGCGAGCTTGCCGGTTTCGATGGTGATCGTGCGGCCGTCGGGCTGCGTTATGGTTTTGGTAATGACGTTGTAGAGGGCCATCTGAGGTTGAGGAAATCGGCGAGCAGAACGCGGGAACGGCCCCAAAGCCACCGCCGCCGGATTCGGCAGACGGCCCGGCGGGGCCAAAAAAAAGGCAGGGAACCGCCCGTTTCCGAGCGATTCCCTGCCAAAGTGCCAAGGGGTTACTTACGGATACCCAGCTCGGCGATGATGGCGCGGTAACGGTTGATTTCCGTGTTCATCAAGTGGTTGAGCAGACGGCGGCGCTTACCGACGAGCTTCAACAGGCCCAAGCGGGTCGAGTGATCCTTCTTGTGCTCCTTGAGGTGGGTGGTCAGGTGCGTGATACGCGTGGTGAAGAGCGCAATCTGCGATTCGGCGGAGCCGGTATCGGTGGCGGTCTTCGTCAGGCTGTGCTTGGCGAACAAATCTTGTTTCGCCTCGGTCGAAATGGTCATCGGCAGATAGTAAACCCCAATGAAGGAGCCCGTCTGGGATTAAAAATGAAGAAAAATAACGTTCCGACGAATTGTTGCCACATGGGCAAAACGCGACCGGGCCGCAAAGGTAGGCATTGCGGGCGGCAATGGCAAGTAGGCTGCTGAGCCAATCGGCGCTGGACCGCTACCGGGCGTTTGCGGCGGCATTCCCGGCGCTCTTACCGTGTCTCGAACAACAACACGTTGCCGTGTATATCGGCGTTACGCCCGAGTCGTTGAGCCGATTGCTGCGAGAAGAAGCAACAGGCACATTTACCGTGGCGGCTACCCACCTCACCGCCACGCCACCGACGCGTGGGGTAGCGGTGGGCGCGCTGCTGCTCGCCTTCCACTGGGTAGGGCTTTCCGTGATGGGCGCCTCCTATAACCCAGTCCAATCGTTGACGACGGCATTGGTGATGCGTGGCGAAGCGTGGGGGCGACCTGTGGCTCTTCGTGGTCGCTCCGCTGGCTGGGGGCGCAGCAGGGGCTTTTTATACGAAGCTAACGCGGCAGTACGCGGCAAATCGGCCAACCCATAAAGAACCGGCAGACTAAACCCCCACCGTCTACTGCCTACCGCCTACTCCACCGCCAATACCAGCCCTTTCAGGTACTCGCCTTCCGGGTGAAAGAAGCTGGCGGCGTGGTCGGGGGGCTGACCCAGATAGTGCAGCAGCCGTACCGAACGCCCTACGTCGAGGGCGGCGGCGCGGACGGTACTCGTAAACAAATCGCGATCAACGACCTGCGAGCACGAGAAGGTAAACAACAGCCCGCCCGGCTTGATGCCGCGCAACGCTTCGGCGTTGAGGCGCCGGTAGCCGGCTTCGGCGCGCTGGCGGGCGGCGCGACTTTTGGCAAACGCCGGCGGGTCGAGGATGACGAGATCGTAGGGGTCGGTGTCGGCTTCGGGGCCGCGCAGGAAATCGAACGCGTCGGCCACAAAACTGCGGTGCCGCGCGGCGTCGGCGTCGGCAAAATTGAGCGCCACGTTGATGTCGGTCAGCGCCATCGCGGTTTTGGAAGCATCCACGGAATCGACCGCCGTGGCGCCGCCCGCCAGCGCATACACCGAAAAACCACCCGTATAACAAAACGTGTTTAGCACGCGACGGCCCCGCGCGTAGTGCCCCACGAGGGCGCGCGAGTCGCGCTGATCGAGAAAAAACCCGGTTTTTTGGCCTGTCAGCCAATCGATGCGGAAGCGGTGTCCGTTTTCGAGTACCGTAGGATCGGGGGGTGGGCCGCCGACGAGGTAGCCGTTTGGCGCGCCAGCATCGGCGGCGTTGCCGAGGGTGTCGGCGCTTTTGTCGTACACGGCCGTCAGGTGCTGCGGGCCGAGGGCGACGGCCAGCGCCTGCGCCAACACCGTGCGGGCGCGGTACATCCCCATCGAATGCGCTTGCAGCACGGCTGTGCCCGCGTAGTAATCGACGATGAGGCCCGGCAGCCCGTCGCCTTCGGCATGAATCAGGCGAAAGGCCGTCGTGTGGGGGTTGCCGACGAGGCCGAGGGCGCGGCGGCGCTCCCAGGCGGCCCGAAATTTTGCCACCCAAAACGCCTCATCCGGCGCCTGCTGTGGTTGGTTGCTGAAATGAAAAATGCGCCCTACGATAGAACCATGCGGCTGAAAATGCGCCAACCCCAGCGGCGAGCCGCGATGATCGACGATAGCCACCACCTCGCCGTCGGCCGGTTCGGCGGGGGCGATGATACGGTCGATGGCGCCGGAGAAAACCCAGGGATGAAACCGGCGGACGGAAGCGTCTTTGCCGGGTTGAAGGACGAGCTGCGGAATGTTCACGGCGCAAAGGTCGGGCTGAAACGCCCTGCGGCCCTGCGGCCGGAGGGCCGCGCTCCTCTCCTACTCGACCAGCGCGGCCAAGGCTTCCACGGGCGCGGCGTCTTCCACAATATCGGCTTCGACGCGCAGGTTGTCGATGATGAAAACCTGCCGCTCCGGCGTGTTTTTGCCCATGAAATAACTCAGGATTTGCTGCACCGGCTGCTCACCGCGCAAAATCACGGGTTCGAGGCGGATATTTTCGCCGATGAAGCGGCCAAATTCATCGGGCGAGATTTCGCCCAAGCCTTTGAAGCGGGTTATTTCGGGTTTCGGGCCGAGCTTTTTGATGGCGGCTTGTTTTTCCTGTTCGCTGTAACAGTAAGTGGTGGTTTTTTTATTACGAACCCGAAACAGCGGCGTATCCAGAATATATACGTGACCGTTTTTGACCAAATCAGGGAAGAATTGCAGGAAAAACGTCAGCAGCAGGAGTCGAATGTGCATGCCGTCCACGTCGGCGTCGGTAGCCACCACTACGCGGTTGTAGCGCAAGCCTTCCAAGCCTTCTTCAATATTGAGGGCGTGTTGGAGGAGATTTAATTCCTCGTTTTCGTACACGATCTTTTTTTTCAGCCCAAAGCAATTCAGCGGCTTACCGCGCAGGCTGAAAACGGCTTCCGTTTCGACATTCCGCGATTTCGTAATCGAGCCGCTCGCCGAATCGCCTTCGGTAATAAAAAGGGTAGTAAGTGCCTCTTTCTCCGGGTCTTTGCCATCGCCGAAGTGGAAGCGGCAATCGCGCAGCTTGCGGTTGTGCAGGTTGGCTTTTTTAGCGCGGTCTTTCGCCAGTTTTTTCACGCCCGCCATATCCTTCCGCTCGCGCTCACTTTGCTGGATGCGCTTCAGAATGGCCTCCGCAACGACCGGGTTTTTGTGCAGGTAATTATCGAGGTGTTCCTGCACAAACTCGCCGACGGCGGCGCGCACCGTGGGGCCATCGTGGCCCATATTGAGCGAACCGAGCTTGGTTTTGGTCTGCGACTCGAACACCGGCTCCTGCACGCGCACCGAAATAGCGGCAATGACGGACGCGCGGATATCGGCGGCATCGAAATCCTTTTTATAAAAATCGCGCAGCGTTTTTACCACCGCCTCGCGGAATGCGGCCAAATGCGTACCGCCCTGCGTGGTGTACTGGCCGTTGACGAAAGAATAATATTCCTCGCCGTATTCATCGCCGTGCGTGAGGGCAAATTCTACGTCTTCGCCTTTGATGTGTACCACGGGGTAGCGCAGCGTAGACGGGTCGTTTTTGCGCTCCAGCAGGTCGCGCAGGCCGTTTTCGGAGTGGAACCGCCGCCCATTGAGCCAGAGCGTGAGGCCGGCGTTGAGGTAGGCGTAATTCCAGATTTGATTTTCGAGGTACTCCGGAATGAAGCGGTAATTACGGAAAATGGCTTCATCGGGCACGAACTGCATCAGCGTGCCGGTGCGCTGCGTGGTGGGCTCGATGGGTTTATCGACCACCAGCTCGCCGCCGTTGAACTCGGCGATTTTCGATTGGCCGTCGCGCACGCTTTGCACCAGAAAATGGGCGCTCAGGGCATTCACGGCTTTCGTGCCGACGCCGTTGAGGCCGACCGATTTTTGGAACGCCTTGGAATCGTACTTCCCGCCGGTGTTGATTTTCGAGACGCAATCGATGACTTTGGTCAGCGGAATGCCGCGCCCGTAGTCGCGCACGGTCACACGGTGATCGGTGATTTTGATTTCGATGGTGCGGCCGTTGCCCATCACGAATTCGTCGATGGAGTTATCGATGATTTCTTTGACAAGGACGTAAATACCGTCGTCGGCGGCCGAACCGTCGCCGAGCTTGCCGATGTACATCCCCGGCCGCAGCCGAATATGTTCGCGCCAGTCGAGGGAGCGGATGGAATCTTCGGTATAAACGGCTTCGGAGGGCGTGGAGGACATAAGGTCAGGAATCAAAATGGAGGGGGTCGACCGGCGCGCGGCATACGCGGCGCAGGGGCACGGTCTGGCTCACAAAAATAGCCATCAGAAGCCGGTTTTCAATGAATCCGGCCCGATTTCGGCGCTTTTGCCAAGCGCGTGAGAGCGGCGGTTTTGAGGGTTAAGGTTCGGGCGCCAGTTACATTTGGTCTTGCGAAAAGGACTATCAAGATGCTGGCACTGGGAAAAGCGCTGCTGACCGGAATTCTCAACCTGTTTCTTCTTACATCCTAATGATTACCCGCCCACAACCCTCGCTGTTTGGTCACCGATTCGGGGCACTCAGTATGTTTGTACTGGCTACAATAGGCCTAACGGGCTGTGGCTCCAGCCGACCGTATTACACGGGGCCGGGCAGTATGGCCGCCACGCTACCGTACCAACCACGGCCTACGTGGCTGGCGCAGGATACGGCCGCTACCTACGTGAGCGTGTACGGCGGCCCCGCGTTCCGCTACAACGAGTTTGATGATAATATGGCCTTTGGGGGGCAGATCAGTCGGGGATGGGCGCGCCGAAATATGTGTGCTTCAGCAGGGATATTTGGCGGTGGCGGACGCTATACGTACGCAAAGAGCTACGCACCAGAGCGCTTGGCACGGCTATCTTACGGCGTGGCGGGCGTGCAGGTGGGCGGCGGAATATTCCCGGTTACTGAGTTTGCGGTACGCACCACATCCGGCGTTGAATGGCGCGTATTGAACGTGCATGTGTCGCTTGCACGAGAATGGGGTGCGTTGGCCGACTGGCGCGCTCGGCCGGTTGATCGGCAAGGGCAACCGCTGATTTTCACCAAGAATATATCTACTTCGCCTTGGCGCGCTACGGCCTCGTTCGGCACTGAGTTGGTCACTAGATCGCCAAGGCCGTTGGCGCCAAACGTAGCGTTCGGTTTCGGGTATCAGGTTCGGCAAGGAGACGGTAGCATGTATGCTACCCTGGCTGCCGGGGCAGGGCCGGTGTTAGTGAGCGGGCAGATAATTGGGCCGGGTGAGTTGGCGGTGAGTAAACCGGTGTACCAATTCGGTTTGACGTACGTGATTTCAAAACCATAAAGCAGCTACGCTGCCGATGGATGTAGCAGACCGTGTACGAAAGCTCCAACGGGGCTACCGATTGTAGCGCACGCACGTATGAAGGGGCGATGCCCTTGCGCCCCCCTCACCCCGCCCCCACTGCCACCCCACCCGCTTCCACGCGCTGCACGAAACGCCCCAGCCGCTCAATCGCTTCCTCGATTTTGGGCAGGGCCGTGGCGTAACACGCGCGGATGTGGCCCGCGCCGCTGGCGCCAAAACCGGCGCCCGGAATGAGCGCCACCTGCTCCTCGACGAGCAACTGTTCGCAGAAGATTTCGGGGTCGGGCGTGAGGTGCGCCACCGACGGGAACGCGTAAAACGCGCCGCGCGGCGTGGGGCACGGCAGCCCGATCTGTGCGAACCCGCGCAGCAGCACGCGGCGGCGCCGGTCGTACTCGGCCACCATTTCCTGCACGTACGGCTCGCCGTGGCGGAGGGCGGCGAGGGCGGCGTGCTGCCCCACCGTCGGGGCCGACATGATGAGGTATTGATGCGCTTTGACGCACGCGGCCGTGAGCGCGGGGTGCGCGCAGAGGTAGCCGATGCGCCAGCCGGTCATCGCGTAGTTTTTGCTGAACCCGCCGAGCGTGATGGTGCGCGGCTGCATACCGGGCAAGCTCGCGAAGCAAATATGGGTGGCGCCGCCGTACACGAGGCGGTCGTAAATTTCGTCGGAATACACCAGCAGGTCGTGCCGCTCGGCGAGCGCGGCGAGCGCGAGCGCCACTTCCGGGGTCAGCACAGCACCGGTGGGGTTGTTGGGGTAGCCGATCAGCAGGGCTTTGGTGCGGGGCGTAACGGCGGCTTCGAGGGCGGCGATGTCGGGCGCGAAATCATCTTCCGGGCGGGTGGGCACGCACACTGGGGTGCCGCCCGCAAACAGCACGGCCGGCGCATACGCCACGAAACACGGTTCGGGGATGAGGACTTCATCGTGGGGGTTGAGGGTGGCGAGGCACGCCACCTGCAACGCCTCGCTCACGCCGACGGTGATGAGCAGGTCGGTGGTGGGCTCGTAGCGCACGCCGTAGTGGTGGTGTAGGTGTTCGGCGAGGGATTCGCGCAGTTCCAGCAGCCCCTGGTTGGAGGTGTAGCGGGTGGCGCCGCGCCGGATGGCGGCCTCGGCGGCTTCGCGGATGACGGGCGGCGTAGGGAAATCGGGCTCGCCGACGCCGAGCGAAATGACATCGGTCATGGTGGCGGCGATGTCGAAGAACCGACGAATGCCGGAGGCGGGTACGGCGCGGAGCTTGGCCGAAATAAAGTGATCCATAGGCGAATGCGGCGGCAAAGGTCGGGCGGGGCACTGAAACCCGCGTAGCAATGGCGAACCACCGACAGTGTGTACGATATATTTTTTGAAGTCAAATTATCATACACCGCTGTGTACGATACGTGTTAGTATGATATTTTATCGTACACACGCATATCGTACACAGCGGTGTATGATATTTTTACACCCAAATTATAATCGTACATTTTTTCTGTTTTCACTGATGGGCCGCACTGCCCCCCGCCCCACTACCATGTTGGGCAATTTCCGGAGCTACTTCGGCCTTCCGCAATGGGAGGTCGCGGGGCTGTTGCGCGTCACGATGGCCACGTATGCGCACATGGAGGCTGAACGGCGGAGCTGGCCGTCGGCCGTCGTTCCGCGTCTGCTCCTGCTGCTGCCGTTGGCGCCGGCGCCGCCCGGCACGCCCGGTTACGCGCCGCCGCCCCCACCCCCACCGCTGGGGCCGCTGACGGCCGACACGCCAGACCTGCGCAAGCTCCGGTATCGCCTGAAATACTGCCGGTACCACGCCTACCGCAAGCGCCGCGAAGCCGACGCACTCGCCGAACACGCCCAGTTTCACGTCCGCCGCGCCGCCGCCACTGAGGCGCTACGGGCGCTGGCTGCCGCCCCCGACGCGCCGCCCTTCGCGACCGATGTGCTGGCGCGGTTTGCGGCCATCCCCGCCAGTGCCGCCCTCGACGAACCGACCGCCCTCGCGCAATGGCACGGGCTGATGGCCGCCATAGTCGGCTTGGAGGCCGAGGCCGCTGCCCTCGAAGCGGTGCTGCCGCCGGCGTAGGGCACCCGCACCGCCCAACTTCCGGCGGTTTTTCGCGTTCTTACCGCCCGAATGGAAAAAACCCTCCCCTCTTACGCGCGCTACGCCCTGCAACTGCTGGGGCTCACGCTGCTGGTCGTGGCCTTGCGCCGCTTAGACGGCATTTTGCTCCCGATTCTGTTTTCGGCGCTGTTTGCGTTTTTGCTCGTGCCGGTGGTGCGGCGGCTGGAAGGGTGGCGCTGGCCGCGCTGGTTGGCTATTCTGGTCAGTATTCTGATGCTGATGGCCATCCTCACGGGGCTAGTGTGGGTGCTTACGACGCAGCTCATGAGTTTTTCGAGCGAGTGGGATCATATCCAGGAACGCCTCCTGACGCAATATGAGGTGCTGCGGAGTTCGATGGCCCAACAGTTCAACATCACGCTGCCGGGCAAGGGCGCGTTGCTCGCGCAGACGCTCGCCGGACTGCGGGCGCGCGGCAGCACCATCGCCAATTCGGCGGCCTCCACCACGTCCGATGTGCTGGAAGTGCTGTCGGTGGTGCCGATCTACATCTTCTGTTTTCTGTTCTACCGCGACCATTTCCGGCAGTTTCTGTACCGCCTCACCGCCGACGCCGGTCGCCGTTCGCTGATGATGACCGTGGTACACAAAATCGAGGAAGTGACCCAAAACTACCTGTTGGGGCTCGTGACGGTCATTTTCATCGTGGCGCTGCTCAACATCACGGGGCTGCTGCTGCTCGATGTGAAATATGCCATCTTTTTCGGCGTTTTTGCTTCCATCCTCACCATCATCCCGTTCATCGGCATGATCATCGGCGCCACCCTGCCGGCCATTTATACGCTCGTCGAGACGGGTTCGCCGCTCAAGGCGCTCGGCGTGGTGGCGGTTTTCGTGTTCGTGCAGTTTTTGGAGGGCAATTTCATTACGCCCACCATCACGGGTTCCAAAGTGAGTATCAACGCCCTGGCAGCCATCGTGGGTCTTATTCTGGGGGCTGAGCTGTGGGGTTTGCCGGGGATGATTCTTTCGATTCCGCTCGTGGCGGTGCTGAAAGTGGTCTTCGATGCCACCCCCGGTATGGAGCCCTACGGCTACCTGCTCGGCGATGTCAGCGACGACGTACCGCGCTCCGCCCACGCCCGCGCGCTCGGCGGTCCCTACCCCAGCGGCCCCGCCGGGTGGTGGGCCCGCCTGAAAGACGCGCTGCACCGGCCGAAGCTGTAACGAGGAGCGCGGGGGGGCGGGCCGCGGGGCGGATTTGGGGGGGCGGGGCCAGGAGTAAGGAGTCAACCCCACCCCACCCCGCC
>JANPJM010000072.1:0-64564 GCA_031425525.1 Hymenobacteraceae bacterium
AGTTCCGTCGGCGGAACTGGCCTTTTTGCGCTCCCGGCCAACAGGAATGTCTACACCAAAGAAGGCCGCCCCGCAACTGAGTAGCAGTTGCGGGGCGGCCTTCTCAACTTAGCGCGGCGGTTGGCGGGCGATTGACAGACAATCGCCCGCGCTCCCTTCGCCCTACTCCACCACCAAGCGCGTGGTGCGGCCGTCAGCGGCGCGCACGGCGTACACGCCTACCGCCAGGTTGCGCACGGGCAACTCGGCTTTGCCCGAAGCATCGGCCAGCGTGGTGGCTACGCATCGCCCGGCTGCATCGTACACCGCCACCGACGCTCCGGCCGCACAGCCCATCACCCGCACCGTGGCCGAGGCCGAGGCAGGGTTGGGAGCGAGTTGGAGTTTCGAGTTTTGCGTGTCGAGTGACGAGTGGGTGCTGAGTACGCGGCTGCCGTTGATAATTACGGCGAAACGCCCCATTACTTCCTCGTTGGCGCGGGTGGCCGTCAGGCGTACCTGCGGCAGGAGCGCTAGGTCGTAACGCGTACCCGTCAGCCGGTCGAGCAACTCGACGGAGGTCGTGCCCCAGTTGACCAAGCGCCCCACGCTCAGCGCGTAGGTGCCGGAAGCGGGCAACACGGCCGTCAACTCAAGCACCGTGTTCGGCGCGCCGAGTACGTCGGTGGGTAATGCGTTGATGGCCGCTTCGTGCCCATCGATCAAGACTGAGAGCGTCGGCTGCCCGACGTTGCGACCGGGGCGCAGGCCATCGAAGGAGGCATCCTCGCCGAAGGTGGCACCGGACTCGACATAAACGAACGTTTCGTCGGAGAAGGTCGGCGCGGAGCCGCCGACTGCGGCCAATGCCAGCGTCAGCACGGGGCGCGTTGCGGCAACCGGGCGGCCGAGCCCAACGTTCTCCTCTACCCGCAGCGCGTTGGTGAAGGTGAAGGTAGTGGGCGCCGTGGCGCGGGCGAAAAACGCCTGCCCCAGCCCGATCAGTCCATCCGGGAGGTTGCCCACGCCGTTGGGCGTGCGCGTGCGGTAGGCGCCGCTGAGCCCGCCGGTGGAGTACCACACCGAAATCGACGCGTTCATCCCGGCGGGCACGGTGGCCAAGTCCCAATCGATGGGCTGGGGGTAGGGGTTGCCCAGCAGGTGCCAACCGGCTTTCTGGGCGTCGGGGTTGGTATTGAGGCCCGTCACGGTCAGGGATTGGGCGACGAGGCCGGTAGTGAGCGCGCCGACGAAATCAGGCGTTTGCTGGCCCGGCAGGTACACCGAGTAGCCTCGCCCGCTGACCATCGCCGTGCCCAACGTGGCGGGCGAGAAGTAGCCTGTGCCGAAGGCGGCGTAGGCGGGCGTGGTGCCACCGCGCGTTTCATCGTAGCCGAACACGTTGGGGAACACGGCGGGGAGCGGCGCCACGTACGGCAGATTGTTGTACGCCGGATTGATTTTGGGCGTGAAGCCCGCCGTGGCCAAATCGTTCACGGGCGCGTTTTGCACGGGGCTGCTCAGGTGGTGGTAGCTGACGGCCGCCGGGGCGGGCACGTAGCGCTGCACCGTGACGGTGCCGCTGGTGGTACCGCCCGAATGCACAGCGTAGGCCGTGCCCGTGGCAGTGCTCAGCAGCGTGAGCTGGTTGCCGGTGGCGAGGCTACCGCTGGTCAGGCGCAGCACGGTGGTGACGGCCGTGGGCTGGCTCAAGCTCACGCCGCTGCCGTTGGCCGTTTCCAACGCGCGCACGGTGGCGGGCAGGCCGTCGCCGGTGGTTTGCGCTTGGGTGCCGGCGTAGACGTAGGCGGCATCCGAAGCGAACGAGCGCGTGCCCGTCACCTGCACGGCGCCGGTGGCGCCGCTGCTGCTGATGCCCTGCGCCGAGCAAATCCGCAGCGTGGCCCCCGCGCTAAGCGTGAAACTGCCCGCACCCGTGATGGGCTGGCAGGCCGTGGCCAGCTCGCCGGCCACTGAGAAGGCGCCCGTCACTTGCACCGGGCCGGTGAGCGTTGCCACGCCCGTAGTCGTCACGGTGATGGTGGTGTAGAGGCCGCCGGGCACGTTCTGGATCGTGCTGACGGTCAGGGCCTCGGCTTCATCGGTGACGGTGATGGTGAAACTCTTCTCGAAGAAGAGGTTGCCAGCGCCCGAATCGGTGGAGCGGATGCGCACCGAGTAGCTGGCCTGCGTCTCGAAGTCGAGGCCCGTGGCACCTACCCGCAGCGAGTTGCCCACGATGGTGAAGGCGGCGTTGCCGCTGCTGCCCGTGCCGCTCACCAGGGTGTAGGTGTGGGTGTCGGCCACATCGCCGTCGGCGGTGGTCAGCAGACCCACAGTAGCGTTGGCGGCGTTCTCGGCCACATCGGCGTTGCTCAGGAAGATGTTGGTCGGCGGGTCGTTGGCGGGGGTTTCCACCACGTCGGTGATGGTGAGCGTGAAGGCGCGCTCGAAGGAAAGGCCGCCCTGATCGGTGGTGCGGACGCGCACGGCGTAGGAGGCTCTGGTCTCGAAGTCGGGGTCGGCGGTGATGCGCAACTCGTCGCCGTTGATATTCACCAAGGCATTGTCGGCGCTGCCGATACCGCTCACCAGCGTGTAGGTGAAGGAACCGCCCGCGTCGGGGTCGGTGGTACTGAGGCTGCCCACCACCACGTTGGCGCCGGTGTTCTCGGCGATGGTGGCGTTGCTCAGCGTCAGGTTCGTGGGCGCTTCATTGACGTTGGTCAAACTCACCGTTACGGTGGCGGCATCCGTGAGGGTGCCGTCGCTCACCTGCACGGTCAGCGAGTAGGCGGGCGTGGCCTCGAAGTTGAGCGCCGCCGAGTTGGCTACCTGAAGCTGGTTGCCGCTGAAGCTGAACGCCCCGCCGGTGTTGCCCGCCGTGATGCTGTAGCTCAGGGTGGTGCCGGCGTCGGGGTCGGTGGCCGCGATGGGAGCGCCCACGCTGGTGCCGTTCGCGGCGTTCTCGGCCAAGGTGCGCGTGGTGCTGCTGATGCTCGGCGCCTCATTCACGTTCGTGACGGCAATACTGAAGCTCTGGCTGCTGGTGAGCGCGCCGTCCGAGGCCTGCACGGTGATACTGTGCGACGTGGCTGCTTCGAAATCGAGCAGCGTGCCGTTGGCTACCGTCACCACGCCGGTGGTGGCGTTAATCTGGAAGCGCCCGCCGGCGTTATCGGTCAGTGCATACGTGACGGCCGCGCCTTCTGGGTCGGTGGCCGAAGTCGTAACCCCAACCGTCGTACCGATGGCGGCGTTCTCGGCCACGGTGTTGGTCGCGCCGTTGGCGTCGGTCACGGCGCCCGGCGCTTCGTTCACGTTCGTCACCGTGATGGTGAAGGTCTGCTCGGTGAAGAGACTCGCGTTGGCGTTGTCGGTCGAGCGGATGCGGATGTCGTAGTTGTTCTGGCCTTCAAAGTTGAACACCGCCGCCGTCCGCAACTGGCTGCCCACGATGGCGAATGAGCCGTTGTCGGCCGAGCCGGCACCGCTCACCAGCGAGTAGGCGTAGCCGCCACCGGGGCCGGTAGTGCTCAAGTTGCCCACCGCCGTATTGATGGACTGGTTTTCGGGCAGGCTCTGCGGCGAAAGACCGATGCCGGTCGGCCCTTCGGCCACGTCGTTGAGGTTCACTGTTACAGTCGCCGAGTTGGTCAGCGTACCATCCGAAACCTGCACCGTGAGGCTGAAGGTGGGGGTAGTCTCAAAATCGAGTGCCGCCGAGTTGGCTACCTGAAGCTGGTTGCCGCTGAAGCTGAACGCCCCGCCGGTGTTGCCCGCCGTGATGCTGTAGCTCAGGGTGGTGCCAGCGTCGGAGTCGGTGGCCGCGATGGGAGCGCCCACGCTGGTGCCGTTGGCCGCGTTCTCATTGACGGCGCGCGACTGGGCGCTGATGCTCGGCGCCTCATTCACGTTCGTGACCGCAATGCTGAAGCTCTGGCTGCTGGTTAGGCTACCATCCGAGGCCTGCACCGTGATGGAATGCGAGGTGGCACTCTCGAAGTTGAGCAGCGCGCCGTTGGCTACCGTCACTACGCCCGTCGATGCGCTGATGGCGAATCGCCCACCGGCGTTGTCGGTCAGCGAGTACGTCAGGGTCGTGCTTGCGTCGGGGTCGGTGGCCGAGGCCGTGATACCGACCGTTGTGCCGTTGGCGGCGTTTTCCGCTACCGTACTAGTGGCGGCGTTGGCGTCCGTCACGGCACCCGGCGCCTCATTCACGTTCGTCACGTTCACCGTCACGGTGGCCGAAGAGCTGGCGGCCGGCACCCCGTTGTCGGTCACCTGCACGGTCAGGCTGTAGCTCGGCGTAGCCTCGAAATTGAGTTGGGCCGAGTTGGCGACCGTGAGCTGGCCGTTCGAGGAGTTGATGGCAAAGGCGCCGTTGGTGTTGCCCGCCGTGATGGCGTAGCTCAGCGTCTGGCCGGCGTCGGGGTCGGAAGCCGAGACGACCGCGCCCACGGTGAGGGTGTTGGCCGTGTTCTCCGCTACAGAGCGCGTCTGGCTGCCAATGCTAGGCGGGTTGTTGATGGTCCCGCTGATCTGGATGCGGTCGAACATCACTTCTTCCTGGCCGGCGACCTTGGCTTCGATCTGGAAGTCGACGTTGCCGCCGCCTACTGCCGCCGGCAAGGCCAGATCGACGTTCTGGAGCGTTGCGTTATACGTAACGCCGTCGGGCGTACCGTTCAGGTCGGTGTCGCGCTGCAGGCCGCCGTTCACTGTGCCGCTCCCGTAGAAAGCGGCGAACAGCACCCAGGAACCGTTGTTGACGCGGTAGAAGAACCGGAGGTAGTTGGTCGTCTGGAACGAGTTGCCCGATTGCGACAGGCCTGAGCCGAGCCGCACGTTGAGGCGCAGGCTCGCGGCGTTAGTCGCGTCGACCGGCGCCAACCGTAGAAGGCCGACTTTCAGCGGATCAGGATTTTGCACCCCCATCGTGCCTTCCGCGTACCAGGCAAAGCTGCCGTTGTAGTTGGTGAAGTTGAGGGGCGAGCACGAAACCGGGGGTTGCGCGCGGAAGAAGCCCAGGCAGTTGACGCCGGGGAAAAGGAACGTGTTCGACGAATAGCGCGTGCCTTCGCCGTCGGTCTCGAAGTCTTCGATGTAGGGCAGCGCCGACGCCCCGTTGAGCGCCACCGTGATGGCAATCGTGCGCGTCACGGTGTTGCTGGACGTGGACGAGCCATCGACGGCCGCGAAGGTGACGACCCGGTTGCCGCCCACCGCGTTGGTGGTGTTGGTATTCTGGTACTTGACGTTCTGGAGCGCCGTCGCGTACTGGGCCAGCGTCGCGCTGCCGGTCAGGGTCAGGGTGCCAGTGGTTGAATTGAAGCTGCCGGTAATGCTGGCCGTGTTCGTGAACGACAGCACATCCTGGGTGCTTTGGTAGTTACCGGTAATCTGCACGGTGGCGCTGTTCAGCGTGGAGTTATCGGCGTCGTTCACCGTCAGCGTGCTGGTGATGTTTTTCGCCGCTTCGCCCTCGCTGTACGCCAGGCTGGCCGCCTCGACGTTGGCGAGTACCGGCGCAGCGCTGGCGGCCGCGTCGCCGTAGATGCGAATATTGTCAAACGCCAGCTCCTCGCTCAGGCCGGCTTGGTCGATCTCCACCAGCACCTCCAGCATACTTCCGTTACCGGACGCTGTGCCCGTGCCGGGCATACTGAAGAGAAAGTCCTGCATCGCGCTATTCAGCGTGGGCGACGAGGCATCGACCGGGTCGGCGATGGGGTTAGAGACGCCATCCAGGTCCGAGTCCCGCCGCATCAGACCGGTCGAGTTGTTCAGCGTCAGGTCGCTGGTAAACTGCCCGATCAGCGTCCAGGCAACGGTGCCATTGAAGCGGGCTTTCACCCGGATGAAGTCTTCTACCTCCCACACGGTATTCAGGCCGCGGGCGTCGGCGAAATTCACCCGCACCTGAAGGTTCGTCTTGTTCGCGACGCTCACGGGTACCAGCTGCACGAAACGCGCGGGCCGCAACTGCTGTCCCTGCCCGCCCCGTACGCCTTCCGACGCCCAGAAAGACACGCCGTTAAGGTTGGTGATCTGGGCCCCACCCGTATACCCCGGCACGGTGTTTTGCGCGCGGATGAAGTACTGGTTGTTGCTGCCGCTTGTCGCGGTAGTCAGCTCGTTCGAAGTGTAGCGAACTCCTTCGCCATTCGACTCGAACGACTCGGTGTAGAGCTGCGCCCGCGCCCCGAAGGTGCACAAGCACAGCGTAAATAAGTAAAGTAAACGTTGCATAGCCAGGGGCTAAAGGTAAAAAATGAAAACGTGAATCGACTCAGGTAAAGTAATGTCCAGCGTGCAGAACAAATTTAAGGTCAGGCAGCTGATAGCGCGGCGGCAGGAGCTAGCTCAGTTAGCCGCTCGCCGGGTTGCAAGCCCAGACGCGCGAGCTGCGCACCGGTAAAGTAGCCTTCTTCCAGGGCTACGGCGTCGAGGCGTAGCGTGGTGCCCGCGCCGCAGGCTACCACGGGCAGCCCATTCAGGGCGCCGGTTTGTACAAGGGTGCCGGGAGGCGCCTGGACTGCATTGGGCAGGGGCTGAACGCACAGCAGACGCAGAAGCTGACCGCGCAGCAGCGCCAGCGCGCCGCGGTTCCAGGGGTTGACGGCACGAACCAAGCGGTCAATCTCCGTCGCGGGCTCGTCCCACCGCACGCACACGTCGGCCAGCCCGGCGCGCGGCCAGTAGCGGCCGCCGGGCGCTTGCGCCACGGGTTCCAGGGGTGGCCCGTCGCCCCGCAGCGCTGCCACCAGCCGGCTCGCTACACCCACGGCCGTCAGTGCGGCCTGCGCGCGGTGCAGGCCGTGCGTGTCCTGCGGCCCGATGGCAATCGGCTGCGCCAGCAATACGGGGCCGGTATCGAAACCGACTTCCATCCGGTGAACCGTCACCGCTCCGGCGGCCTCGCCGTTGCGGAGCTGCCAGAAAATGGGCTCCGGCCCGCGGTAGCCGGGTAGCGCCGCGTAATGGAAGTTCAGGAAGCCGTGGGGCGGTACGTTGAGCACACTCGCCGGAATCCGCCACGGAAAGGTCATCACCAGTACGGCGGCCGGTTGGGTAGCGCCCAGCCACTGGTGCAGCGCCGCCGCCAAGCCGGGGCGGGCCAGCCGCACCAGACCGATCCCGCTACCGCTTAGCAGGTTGGTTGCCTGGGCGGCCAACTCTTCTGGTTCGGCCAGGCCGGTCACGGGCACCGCTACGCCCGCCACCACACCCTGCGCAAGCAGCTCGTGCAGGGCGGGTAGGCCCAGGGGGCTGCTCAGAATCACGGTCAGGCGTAGGTGCGGCACGGCGTAAGCGAAATCAGCAGAAACGGCAGCAGGCGAACGCTCATCGGGCAGTACCCGCGCGGATACCACCCGATGAGTGTTGCGCGCCGTTGGCTAGGGGCGCGAAGGAAAGATGCCGTTCAGGGCGATGATGTAGTTGATTGCCTGAAACGGTTGCCGGTTTTCGTGCGGCTGGCTGCCGCCGGCCGGCTGCACCGCGAGCTGCGCGACGCTGGCGGCCATCTGCGCGGAAGCTGCGGTGGTGAATTGCTGGTTGGCGCCAGCCGCCGGGTAATGATTCGTCGGGCTGGACTCCACGGCTTCCTCCGCGACGTTTACAGTCGCGTTCATGTCGTGTGTGTGCGCGGGCATTTGATTGACCGTCAGCGACACGTTCTCGGTGCCGCCCTTCTGGCCCTGGATATACCCATTGCCCGTTCCGAGCGGGATGCGGCCTTGCAGATCCGGCAGGCGGAAGGTGGTTACGCCGTCGCCACCGAACGTAGTGCCCAGCAGCGAGAAGAGGGCCGCATTTTGACTGATGGACATGGTCTGTCCGGCGCAGAAGGCCCAGCCTCTCGGCGCGTAGGCGAAAGCGATAGGGCGAATCTCGCCAATGAAATTTTCCATAAACGGGGGTTCGTTTGAGAAAGCGGGTACGGTTGGGAAGCTATCGCCGGCCCCGCTACCTAGCGGGGCCGGTAAGCATTAACCTTGAGAAGGATAGATGCCGCTCAGGGCGATGATGTAGTTCGTCGCCAGGTAAGGCTGAATGTTGTAGTGCGGCTGATTGCCGCCGGCCGCGCTCGTGTTGCCGGTGATGGCATCCGCGGGCGTCAAGCCACTGGCGCTCGGCAGATTCGTGCTGTAAATATCCGATGTGCTTTGCCCGAAGAGCGCCCCGGCGGGGTCGTTGGTGGTGGCGTTGGTACCCGCGGACACGGTCACCTGCAACAGGGGATGCGTATGCGACGGGAGTTGCAGGGCACCCAGCGTCACACTCTCAGAGCCGCCGGTCTGGCCTGGGGCGTAGGACTGAAGGCCTACGCCGTTTCCGGCCCCGACGGCCACCCGGCTTTGCAGGTTAGGCAGCCCAAACGTAGTCTGGCCGTCGCCACCGTAGGTCGTCCCGAGCAGGCTGTACAGCGCGTCGTTTTCGGAGATGCTTATAAGCTGGCCCTGGCAGAAGGCCCAGCCTTCAGGGGCGAAATTGCCGGCAAAAATGCGCAGCTCACCGAGAAATGGGTCCATGAAGAATGCGTTGCGTTAGAAAATGGAGGAATCAGACGGAAAAGGCTAGCTGCGGGGCGGGTACACGCCTTGCGTCGCGATGCAGTAATTGAGCGTCAGGTAGGGCATCATGTTGTCGTGCGCGCCATTGCCGCCATTCGGACCGATGGAGCCCTTGATAGACCCGGCGGCCATCGTTTTCCCGCTTTTTGTGTCGCCGTACTGCTCGCCCGTCGCGTTGGCGAGAAACCCATCCTGTGGACTTGGCGCCCCACCCCCTTCGTTGGTGGTCTGGAGCGGACCGGAGAGCGCGTGGGCGTGCATCGGCATGTCGCCCGCTTTGAGCGTAACGTTGGGGACACCCCCCAGCTGGCCAAGCAGATAGGGGCTGTCGCCCGGCCCGGTACCGACGCCGACGACGACATTTCCCTGGAGGTTCGGCAACTGGAACGTGGTAGTACCATTGCCACCGTAAGTGATGCCCAAAATAGAAAACAGGGCCGTATTCTGCTGGATGGACAGGAGTTGTCCCTGGCACGGCAGCCACCCGCGAGGGGCGAAACTGAAGGGAAGCAGGCGAATCTCGCCGATGTAGGGGTCCATTAAAAATGGGGGGGGGGAAATGGGGTGGAGATGGACTTTCCGGCGAACCGGAGAGCTTGACGATAAAAGCGCCGTTTGCTGAGCGGCAGCGCACGGTCAAAAGTGGCAACGAGATGGGCGCATGACCAAGTACCCGCTTGTTATTAACCGAAAATTGTAGGTGAACAGCAGAATAAGGAGGGTACGCCACCGGCCGGCCTGCTTGCGCGGGTCACGGAAGTGTTTTTTCCGCCAAATCCCAGTCGATGGGCTGCGGGAGGAGGGAAGCAGATGAGTGGGGCAGATGAGAGATGTAACAAAAATCTTGATTGTGCAAAAAAATGTTGCGTCAATTAACGTAACATTTTTTGTTGATTTAAAAAATGATGTTACCTATCTAGATGTAACATCAAGCCGCCGGCGCCACCGCCGCTACCGCCGCCGCCCATCGACCTCAAACCGCTACTGCGGCGCCTGCGCAAGTACGAACACGAATTAGTCCGGCTCCAGTGGCAAATCACCGCCCTCGACGCGCAGGCCACCTGCTGCTGAAGTGGTCGAGGTTTGCCGGACAGAATGGGGACTTTTCTTTCCCGATGACTCCCCAACACCCATAGGCCTATGGCCCATCGCCCGCTGGATACGCGGCGCAAATACGACAAGGCCTTTAAGACCGAAGCCCTGCGCCTGACGGCCGAAAGCCGCTCGACGAGTGCCGCCGCCCGTCAGCTACGACTCGTTCGCCGAGCGTGCCCCTAACGAAGGCGTTTCCCCGTGGGAACGCCAAGCTCCAGCTTGGCGCATCTTCACGGTTCCAAAAACTCTTTGGAATAAAGGGCGCTCCACTCGGCCACCTCCTGCGTGAGGTCGTTGGCAATGGCCTCGCCGAGGCGGCGATTGAGCGGGCGGAGGTGTTTGCGGAGTAGGCAACGGTCGTCTTTCGAAGCTGTAGGGTTGAGCTTCTTCACTGACACGCTCCTACTTCGTAGGGCGGTAAGCTTGGGCCAACTGCCCAAACTCCTTGCAAAAACGAATCAGGTCTTCGCCAATCACGCCACCCCAAGGCGACTCAACCGAAATAATGGCATTGCCACACCGGAAATATCGATGCCTGAGCCAAACATAACCTACGTTTCCTTCGAACCCACACGGCTTTTGTCCTTCATCATCACCTCGTGTTTTTAAGGATCGTTTTATCAACGAGTCGAGCAGCGCCAGATGGTGCACTGTTTCCTCCTCAGTGGGAAACTCGTATGCTTCGAAGACGACCCTGGAGATGGATTGTCGAGGCTCGCGCCACACCTTTCTCCAAACGGGGCCTTTGTAAGGCAGAAAGGTTGTATCGCAACGCTTATCATCCCACGGATGCAGCGCATTGGACTTGGGATGAGCGATAACAACCCATTTTTCAACTCGGAACTTGTATTTCG
Source organism: Hymenobacteraceae bacterium (assembly GCA_031425525.1). GTDB lineage: Bacteria > Bacteroidota > Bacteroidia > Cytophagales > Hymenobacteraceae > JANNMJ01. The sequence continues at coordinate 10,511 of JANPJM010000072.1, forward strand.
TCGCCATTACTGGCTCAGCTCTAGCATAGCGCGCCTGCCACTTTATGGTAGGCTGCGCCAATACCAGTACAGGCCAAAGTAGAATTACTAACAGATAGTAGCGCCTCATAGCCCCCGAAGATAACTGCCGCTTCCTCGCCGCGCCCTGCGGACGTGAGGTGGTCGCGTTCGGCCGGACAGCATAGGGGCTTATCTTTCGTTGTGCCATGGCACAACACCCCGATCCGGTCCAGCGCCCACCGCTCAAGCGGCGCAAATACGATGCGGCTTTCAAGGCCGAAGCCCTGCGGTTAGCCGGCGCCAGCCGCTCCACCCGGTCCGCCGCCCGGCAATTAGGCATCAGCGAGAAACTCCTCTACCGCTGGCAGACGGCCCAGACCGTGGCCGAGGTGGGCAGCGTGGAACTGGCGCGCGACCCGGAGGTGAAAGCCCTGCGGGCGGCCAAGAAGCGGCTGGAGCAGGAGGTGGACATTTTAAAAAAAGCCTTGGCCATCTTCAGCCAGCCGACTCCATGAGCGTCTACCGCTATATTCACCAGCAGCAGGCGCAGTATCCTGTTCGTCTGCTCTGCCAGCTGTTGGGCGCCTCGGCCAGCGCCTACTACGCCTGGCAGGCCCAGCAACGCCAGCCGGCGCCGGTGCCGGCCGTGGAGGCGGTGGTCGTGGCGACCTTTCACGCCCATGCGGGGCGTTACGGTACTCGCCGCTTGCAGCGCGAGTTACGGGAGCGGCCCACCAGTCCCTACCAGCTCGGGCGTCAGCGCCTGGCGGGGATTCTGCACCGCCATGGCTTGCGGGCCCAACAGCCGCGCGCCTTTGTGACCCAGACGACCGACTCGACCAGTCTGCTCCCTCGGCGCCCGATCAGGTCTGGGTAGGTGACAGTACGTACCTGCCGCGCCAAGGCGGGGGCTGGTTTTACCTGGCGGCCTGGCTTGACCGCTGCACCCGTCGCGTGGTGGGCTGGCAGGTGCGCACGACGATGCCGGCCGAGCTGGTCAGCGAAGCCCTGCGCCGGGTCTTGGTCGTGCGCCGCCCGGCGGCGGGGCTGATCGTGCATTTCGATCTGGGCAGTCAGTACACCTCCGACGACTTCCAGCAGCTGCTCACCCGTCACAAGGCCGTCGCCAGTATGAGCCGCAAGGGCAACTGCTACGACAACGCCCACGCCGAAGCCTTTTGGAGTCGGCTCAAAACCGAATTGCTCGACGGCGGGGCCTTTCCTGACCTGGAAACGGCCCCGCTAGAACTCAGCGCCTACATCGCCTACTACAACCTCACCCGCCGCCATTCGGCCCTCGATTACCGCTCCCCAAACGACTTCGAAGCCCATATGCTAACCAAGTCCCAAATCTGTCCGGCTTAACCCGACCACCTCAGCCGTTGCCGGCCGCGTCCACCGCAATAGCCTCACCGCTCTGGCCGTTGGAGTTGCCGCCGCCGTAGTTGGCCCACGTGCAGGTGCCGGTGGCGCCGTTGAGTTTGGCGATCAGCACGTGGCCGGTGAGGGTCGGCAAAGTCAGCCCGCCGAAGGTGCCGCCGCTGGTGTAGCCGGTGATGAGTGGGTTGCCGTCGAGGGCGATGGCTTGACCGGTGTTGTAGCCGTTTGGCCGGCTACTTCTGGTACCGGCACGAGGTTCTTAGTGCGGATTTAGCGTCTATGGACGTGCGGCAGGTAGTTGGTGCGCGGGTCTCCGGCCCACCCACAGTTCTCCGCCGCCGTGGGCGGGCCGGAGACCCGCGCACCAACCCGTACACCGACCCTAAATCTGCTCTAAATACCCCAATCGCTTCCAGACTCCGCTGCCAAAAATTCGATAACCGAATGACTAGGAATACAAAAAAAGCCGCTGATAATCAGCGGCTTTTTTTGCGTTTATAACCGTATTGACTTGCGGTTTTGCTGTTCAAATCCCGCAGAGATGACTTTCGAGAAGGCATCCCTGCGGGATTTGAACAGTAGCAACTTATCCTACCCCAGCGCCCGATACTTCACCCGCTTCGGCGCTACATCACCCAGCCGTTTCTTCTTCGCCTCCTCGTAATCCGAGAAATTGCCTTCAAACCAGACCACTTCCGAATCGCCTTCAAAGGCGAGGATGTGGGTGGCGAGGCGGTCGAGAAACCAGCGGTCGTGGGAGATGATGACGGCGCACCCGGCGAAGTTTTCGAGGGCGTCTTCGAGCGCGCGGATCGCGTTGACGTCGAGGTCGTTGGTCGGTTCGTCGAGCAGGAGGAGGTTGGCGCCTTGTTTCAGGGTTTGGGCCAGATGGACGCGGTTGCGCTCGCCGCCGCTCAGCGCGCCGACTTTCTTTTCCTGGTCGGCGCCCTGGAAATTGAAGCGCCCGACGTACTGCCGCGAGTTGATCTGGCGGCCCGCCAACAGCATCGTTTCGGTGCCGCCCGAAATGGTCTCAAACACCGATTTGGTCGGGTCGAGGGTGTCGTGCTGCTGATCAACGTACGCGTACTCGACCGTTGGCCCGACGCTGAACGTGCCGCTGTCGGGGGTTTGCTGGCCCGTGATGAGACGGAACAACGTGGTTTTACCGGCGCCGTTCGGCCCGATGACGCCCACGATCCCGCCCTGCGGCAACGAAAATTCGAGGTTGTCGAACAACAGCTTGTCGCCGAATGCCTTGCGTAGGCCGTGCGCCTCGATGACCTGTGCGCCCAGGCGCGGGCCGTCGGGGATGAACAGCTCCAGGCGGCCTTCCTTTTCCTTCGCTTCTTCGGAGGCCAGCTTGTCGTAACCCGCCAGACGGGCTTTGCTCTTGGCTTGGCGGGCTTTGGGCGCCATCCGTACCCATTCCAGTTCGCGCTGCAAGGTTTTTTGGCGCTTGCTCTCGGTTTTTTCTTCCTTCGCGAGACGTTGAGTTTTCTGCTCCAACCAGCTCGAATAGTTGCCTTTCCACGGAATGCCTTCGCCGCGATCAAGCTCCAGAATCCAGCCCGCGACGTTATCCAGAAAGTAGCGGTCGTGGGTGACGGCGATGACCGTGCCTTTGTATTGCTGCAAGTGCTGCTCTAGCCACAGCACCGACTCGGCGTCGAGGTGGTTCGTGGGTTCGTCGAGCAGCAGCACGTCGGGCTCCTGCAAGAGCAGCCGGCAGAGCGCCACGCGGCGCTTTTCGCCGCCCGACAGCGTGCCCACGATGGCCTCTTGGGCGGGCGTGCGCAGGGCGTCCATCGCGCGTTCGAGCTTCGAATCGAGGTTCCAGGCGTCGAGTTGGTCGAGGCGCTCCTGCACTTTGCCCTGGCGTTCGAGGAGCTTATCGAAATCGGCGTCTTCGGCCCCGAAGGCGTCGTTGATCTCATCGAATTCCTTCAGCAGCGCCACCGTTTCGGCCACCCCTTCCTCCACGATTTCGCGCACCGTTTTGGTGGCGTCAAGGTGCGGTTCCTGTTCCAGATACCCCACCGAGTAGCCCGCCGAAAATGCCACCTCACCCTGATATTGCTTATCGACGCCCGCAATCACTTTCAGCAAACTCGATTTACCTGATCCGTTGAGCCCCAGCACGCCGATTTTGGCGCCGTAGAAAAACGAGAGGTAAATATTCTTGAGTACCTGCTTCTGCGGCGGGTATATTTTGCTCACGCCGGCCATCGAGAAGATGATCGTTTCGCCGTGCTGACTCATGGGAAATGGCTCGAAAAAGAAGGAGATTCGGAAGTAAAACGTGCCTTTTCAGGCTTCGCAAAGGTAACGGCCGGCACCGCCGCCCCGGCAACCACGAGCCACCAAACCGGTTATGCCGGGGTGTTACCAGTAGGAGGCGCGCGCGTGCTTGGCCGTTGCGCCCTATACTTGTACTGTGGAAGCTTTCCGACCGGGATCGCTCCACAGTAAAATCTCCATTCTCCCCACTCTCTACCGACTACCATCACGATGACGATGACGATGGCAGACCAAGACCGGGCGTTGCTGGCTGAGGCCCGCCGCTATGGTTTCATCCAAGGCCAGGAAGTTTGGCTCCAGCCGATTGCCGCCCTTGGCCACCCCGCGCGCCGCGTAGGCGCCGTGCGCACCACCGAAGACGACGCGCTCCTGTACTTCGCCCGCCGCTTCGAGGCGCAGTACCGCGCGAAGGTCGAGGACGTAATCCGGCGCTACGAAGCGACCGAGGACAACAAGAACGCCTTCCTGGTGAAGGTGTTGCACCTGAAGGAAATCACGGGCTCGTTCGATGCGCTCGGCGATTATGAGGCGCTTCACCAGCGGCTGACTGATCTGGAGGACGAGATCACGCAGAGCATTGCCCGCAACCGCGAGAAAAACCTCGCCACCCGCTACCAACTCATCGAGCAGGCCGAAAGCATCCGCGACTCGTCGCTGTGGAACGAAGCCTCGCTCGAATTCAAGAACCTGCGCGATGCCTGGGTGAAAACCGGCGCCGTCGACCGAACGTTGGCCGAGGAGTTGGAAGCGCGTTTTCAGAACGCCCTCGAAACTTTTCATCAGCGGAAAAAAGATTTTTACAAGGAGAAGCACACGGCGCAGCAACGCGCCAAAGACCGGTACAAGTCGCTCATCAACGAGTCGAATCGGTTGAAGGAATCGTCGGATTGGGAAAACACCACGCGCCGGCTCAAGCAGATTCAGCAAGACTGGAAAGACGTGGGCGGCGGCCTCTCGCGCAAGCACGCCAACGAAATGTGGACGCGCCTGCGCTCGGCCCACAACTATTATTTCGAGCGGCTGCAAAAGCACATCGCCGAGCAGCGCACGCTCAACCCCACGCCTTCGCCCGATGATATTCTGGAGCGTAAGCGCGAGTTGGTGCGCCAGGCCGGGCTCTTGCTCGATATGCCCGCCCAGGATGCCATCCCCGCGACCAAAGAACTGCAAAACAAGTGGAAGGTGAGCGGCACCGTGCGCGGCCCCGAATCGGACAGGGTGTGGGAGCAATTTGTGGTGGCCTGCGATAAAGTATTCGAGCAGAGCGCGCTCGAACACTTTGTGCGCAAGCAAAACCCCGACATCAACGACGACGAACCCACCGCGCAGGGTAAGGCTCGCTTGGCAGCCCTACGCGATTTTTTGGCCCACGACGAGGCCGAACTGATCACGCTGCGCGCCAACCTGGACGTGTTGGCTGATACGCCCGCCAATGAGGCGTTCAGAACGATGCTGATCGGCAAAATCAGAGCTTTAGGGCGGAAAATCCGCTCTAAAACCGAACTACAGGATTTGGTGCGCGAGCGCTACGAACTGTAAGCGCGTTGGTATCGGCTTTTTTACGGGTTGGTCTGTTATATACGATGAACAGCTTTTCGTTGATCTCGCGCCGATGGCCGGCGCCGCTTTTGGCCGTGGGCATGGCGGCGCTGCTGCTGCCGGCTACCGCGTCGGCGCAGTTTGGTACGCGCCCCGATGCCACCCGGCCGAGTGCTCACTTGGGTATCACGACGGGCGTGGCCGCTACGTGGCTCGTGGATAACCGACTGCTCGAAGACCCCAACTACCTCGATGTGCAGACCTACCGGCGCGCGCCCATCGGCATCACGTTCGGTTACCACTTCAACGACCGCAACGGCGTGCAGGTGGAAGCCGTTAAGACCATGCAAGGTGCTGATTTTCAGATTCGTGCCAACGACGACGACGAAACCCGCCTCGGCACCAAAAACGTCCGCCTGACGTATTGGTCGGTGCCGGTGCTGTTTAAATACACGTCGGGCGCCGCGCGCCGCACGCGGTTCGAATTTCACGGCGGGCCGCAATTCAATTTCCTGAGCAGCGCGTCGGATATCAATCGCTACGACCGCGCCGGTTTGTTGCGCGTGGTACAGGGCAAGACCGACATCACCGAAATCAACACGCGCAACAGCGGACATCTGGTGAAGGCCGGCACCCAAGCGCAGTTCGGCCAACAGAACGACTACCGCAATACCACTTTTTCGGCGGTGTTTGGGATGGGGGTTGAGGTGAAAATCGTGGGGCCGCTTTACGCCTCGGCGCTCGTGCGCGGCTCTATCACGGTAAACGAACTCAGGAGCGATATCGGCACCGAGCGTGTCAAGAAGTTCGGCTACGAAGCCAAGCGCCAATCGGCGTTATTGGGCGGGCAAATCGGGCTGCACTGGCAATTCATTTCGCCCGAAGAAGGCCACCCCAAAGACCGGCCGTACTGAGCCCGGCGCGGTGGGGCACGGCAAGAAGTTTGCGCCGCGCCCCGTGCCGGGCCAACCCGCCGAAGGGCGCTACATTTGCGCCCCCGTACGCGGTTTCTCTTATCATTTCGTTTACTTCCGCAGCAACCCTCTCTCCAATGTACTGGACTCTCGAACTCGCCTCCTACCTCGAAGATGCTCCGTGGCCTGCCACCAAAGATGAGCTGATCGACTTCTCTATCCGTTCGGGCGCGCCGATGGAAGTCGTGGAAAACCTGCAAGCGCTGGAAGACGACGGCCAGCCGTACGAATCCATCGAGGAAGTCTGGCCGGATTACCCGACGAAAGAAGACTTCATGTTCAACGAAGACGAGTATTAGAAAGAGCTGCAAGCGCGAAGCCGTAAGCTGCAAGCCTACAGGTTAGATGCTTGCTGCTTACAGCTTGCCGCTTGCCGCTCATTGTCGAAAATCTGGTCGCGGGGTACGCGCCTTCTGCGGAGGGCGCGCTACTCCGCGACCTTTCGTTTACCGTCGGCCAGGGCGAATTGCTGGGTGTGGTAGGCCATAATGGCGCCGGCAAATCGACGTTGCTGCGCATCCTCACGGGCCAGTTGCGTCCGCTTGCGGGCCGGGTGCTGCTCGCTGGGCAGCCGCTCTTGCCCGACGCGGCGGCGCGCGGGGCGCTCGTATGGCTGCCCCAGCGCACCGAGGTGCGCACCGCCGTGCCCGTGCGGGCGCTGGTGCTGATGGGCCGCTACCGCCATAAGCACTGGTTCGACGCGTGGGCGCCCGCCGATTATGCCCGTGCCGATGCTGCCCTGGCGCGTTGCGGGGTGGCGCACCTGGCCTCGCGCGACTTCACGACGCTTTCCGGCGGCGAACAGCAACTCGTCTGGCTCGCGCAATTGTGGGCGCAGGACGCGCCGTTGTGCCTCCTCGACGAGCCCACGCAGCAGCTTGATGTGTACCACCGCCGCCGTGTCTTCGACCTGCTCGCCGATTGGGTGCTGGCCGAAGGACGCACCGTAGTGGTAGTAACGCACGATTTAGCCAACCTCGCGGCGCTGCCGCCCACGCTGCCGGCTACGTTGCTCAATATCTCGCCCGAGGCCGGGGAGGCGGCGCGTACGGTGCCGCTGACGGCGGCGGCGGTACGCGCGGCGCAGGCGGTTCTGGAGGCGGGGAGCGGGGTGGGGGATAGTGGTACGCGGTGAGCCGAAAATTACCGAGTATTCTGTCATTGCGAGGAGGTTTGGAGCCTGCCACGAGCGAAGCGTGGTGGACGAAGCAATCCGGCGAATGCCGCCGTGTAGCTCGCGCCGGATTGCTTCGCTACGCTCGCAATGACAGAACCAACGAGAAACTAAGAACTCCCTCGCCACAGCGCTTCGGCGAGCAGAAGGTCGTCGGGAGTAGTGATTTTGATGTTTTCGTAGGCTCCCGCGATGAGTTCGATGGGGTGGCCGGCGCGGGCTACCACGGTGGCGTCATCGGTGAGGGTGGGGTCGTGGTTGTCGGGGGGAACGGCGGCGTAGGCGGCGCGCAGCGTGCCGAGCGGGAAGCATTGCGGCGTTTGAATAAGCCGGAACGCGGCGCGGTCTTCCGCCACTGACTCGCCGGTGGTCAGCACGCGCCGGATAGAATCTTTGAGCGGTACGGCAGCTACGGCAGAGCCACGCTCGGCTGCCACGCGGTAGGCTTCGGTAATGACGATGGCCGGCACGAGAGGTCGCACACCGTCGTGGATGGCCACGAGCGCCGTGTCGGGGGCGCCGGTTTCGGCGATGACCGCCAGCCCGGCCCGCACTGATGCCAGCCGTGTCGGGCCGCCGCCGACCACTTGATGCGCGGGCGCATCAGCGAAATCGGTCAGTAGCGCCTGCCAACGCGCGTGTTCGGCGCTGGGGAGAACCACGATGCGTTGCGCTCCGGGCGCGGCTTCGGCGAACCGGCGGAGCGTGCGCAGCAGCACGGGTTCACCGGCGAGGAGCAAGAATTGTTTGGGGATGGCGGCGCCCATCCGTTGGCCGGAGCCGCCGGCGACTAGCAGAGCGAAGTGGAACGACGAATGGGCGCTGGAATCAGCAGAGAAGGGCAGTCCGGCGGCGGGGTGCATACGCATGACGCCAAGCTACGGCGCTGAGCGGTTTGTCGCGGTAGGGTCTACAGATTCTCGGCGTACTCGCGCAGTACAGCCCGCGCAATAGCGAGGTTTGTCTCGCGTGAGTTGACGGCCAAATAGATAAACTGCCGGCCATCTTTTGAGAGTTTCAGCAAGTGGAGTTGGGTATTGAGAGTAATGAGGATGTCCTCAATCGATTCGCTCGTAAGCTTGAGGGCCTGCATAGCTTTCTGCTTCTGACGAACGACTTCGGTGTTATAGGCCGCCGCCGTTTCCGGGTTGAAGGCCGGGTTGTTGGAATGACTTGCCAACGCCATGCCCGATTCTACATCGACTACGGCCACGGCAATCAGGCTGGGCAGATCGGTAATAATACTCTGGACCACTTGGCCCGCTTTGGAATTGGAAGAATACGCCATGGATGCGGGAGGTGAAAAAAGCAAAAAATTGGATTCGTGGTTATCGGGATGTAACGGCGTTGGTTCTGGCAACTGCGGGCCGGCGGAACCAGCCTCAAGGGACGCATCAGCCAGCAGCTGCTGCCCGCTGCGTTGGGCCCGGCTTCGGCGGTAGCGGGGAGCGCCGCCGTTGCCAGCAGAAGAATCAGGGCGCGGCATGCGGCTTAGGCAGCGAGGGCTGCCGATGGCGCGTCGGCTACCACGAGTGGTGCGGCCACGGTTTCGAGCAGGGTACGGGCAATCGCCATATTGATGTCTTGGGCGTCGAAGGCCAAGTACAGCCAATACTGCCCGGCGGCCACCGGCCGCAGCAAGTGCATCAGCGGGCTGGACGAAAATACCAGCTCGGTCAGTGGCTCGTGCGGGCCGGCAACGGCGAGGGCCATTGTACCGGCGCGCTTGGCAATCCGCCCGAATTGCATAGCCATGCTTACTGGGGCAGTGACGGTTGATATCCCCCCGTGGGCCAGTACCAGGCCCGTAGCGCAACTGATAACCCCAATAGCCTGTGCCCGCGGGGCGCTGGCGAGAAGCTGCTGCACCCATACTGCCGCTTGCTCGCGCTCCTCGGCCGAAACGAGGACAAGCGCCGGCAAGGCAGGCGCGAGCGGTTGCGGAACTGAGCCGGTTGGGAGGATGGTAGGACTGCTGGCGGCGCCAAAAAAGGCGCGTAGGCGGTCAATAGGGGATATTTGAAGCGCAAACATAGCAAAGATAATGTAAAGGCGGGAAGCGCAGTCAACAATAGCCCGATAACGAAGACACGGAAGGTCACCGGGGTAATGTTGGTGGCTGGGAAGTAGTCAAAAGTAGGGTTGTTGAACTGATATGAAAAGAAAATTCAACAAAAAAAGATGCTTTGTTGAAATTATTACATTAAAAGCCTGAAAAATTTAAATAATCCAGACCATCGTTTGTAATAAGACCTGTTTTCGTTGAATTTTAGGAGTACGGGTTCACGTGCGGTGCGCCGCACGTTTGATCAGACATACAGCGCCCCCGGCCCTCACCCCTTCAGCGTAGGTGGCCGGGGGCGTTGCGTGCCCGCGCGGGGTGGTGGCGATTTAATGCGCCGCCATATCCACCTTCTCGCCGGTTTTGGCGCGTTTCAGGCGAATGAAGAAGATGAGCGGGATGCAGATCAGGAAGAAGCCGCCCAGATACTGAAACGTTTGGGCGTAGGTGAGCAGCGAAGCCTGTTTGAGCAGTGCAAAATCGAGGGCTTTGTAGGCTTGCTGCTGGGCTTGCACGGCCGAAAACCCTTTTTGCATAAAATTGGCCGTGTAAAGGCGCACGCGCTCGACGGTTTCGGGATCCCAGAGCGAGAGGTTGCTCGCGAGGTCGGCGCGGCGGGCGGCGTCGGTGCGTTCGATGAAGGTGCCGATCAGCGCGACGCCGAACGACCCGCCGAGCTGCCGCAGCATACTGGTGAGGCCCGAGGCCTGGGCGGCATCCTTGCCTTGCAAACCGGCGAGCGACATGGTGGTGATCGGCAGGAAAATAAGCCCCATGGCGAGGCCGCGCAGCATCAGCGGCCAGAAGAAATCGGCTTCGCCGGCGGTGGGCGAAATCTGGAAGCTGACCCAGAGCGTGAAGAGGAAAAACAGGAAAAACCCGACCGGAATCATCCGCGTCTGCTTGACGCCCGCTTGCAGCGCCTTGCCGATGAACGGCATCATCAGGCCCGAAACTACGGCGCCCGGCAGCAGCATAAAACCCGTCTGCTGCGCCGAGAACCCTAAAATACGTTGCGTGAAAATGGGGATGATGAACACCGACGCAAACAACCCAAACCCCAGCACGAACGACAAAAACGCCCCCCACGCCAGCGGATTACTCTTACCGAGGACTTTCAGATCGACGGCGGGGTTGGCCGTCGTGAGTTCGCGCCAGATGAAGAGCGCGATGCCCACCACGGCCACGGCCGTGAAGAAGAGGATGTACGACGAATCGAACCAGTCTTCGCGCTCGCCCTGCTCCAGAATGAGTTGCAGCGAGCCGACACCGATGATGAGCAGCGCGATGCCGGTCCAGTCGATGTCGCCGAGGGCGCGCCGGACGCGCTTTTGCAGCCGCGCCGGGTCGTGGATGAACAGGAACGTGAAGAGCGTGGCCAGAATGCCGACAGGCACGTTGACGTAGAAAATCCACGGCCAATCAAAATGATCGACGATGTAGCCGCCGAGCGTCGGGCCGATGGTGGGCCCGATGATGACGCCCATCCCGAACAGCGCCTGCCCCAGCGGGAGCTGTTTCGGCGGGAACGTATCGATCAGAATGGCCTGCGAGGTAGCCATCAGCGCGCCGCCGCCCAACCCCTGGATGAAGCGAAACGCGACCAACTCCCAAATGCCGTCGCTTTGCCCGCACATAATGGACGCTACCGTGAACAGCACCACCGAAAAGGCGAAATAGTTACGCCGCCCAAACTGCTCGGAGAAAAACCCCGACATCGGCACCACGATCACGTTGGCGATGGCGTACGACGCAATCACCCAGCTCACTTCGGCCAGCGTGGCCGAGAGGTTGCCCATCATCTGCGTCAGCGCGACGTTGACGATGCTCGTGTCGATCAATTCCAGCATCGTACACAGCACCACTGTCACGACGACAATCCATTTGCGGAAACCGGTTTCCATTGGGGGCTACTAAAATAGGTTTGTCATTGCGAGGAGGCTTTGCGACGAAGCAATCTCACGAATGCACTGTGCGCCAAGCACTGCGCGAGATTGCTACGTCGTCGCAGAGCCTCCTCCTCGCAATGACAAAAAGAGAGAATTACTTCGTCTGCACCACCGCTTTCACGCTCATCCCGGCGCGTAGCGGGTGCTGCGCGTCCTGCGCGGTGAGGGCGATGCGGACGGGGATACGCTGCACCACTTTCACGAAGTTGCCGGAGGCGTTGTCGGGCGGGAGGAGGGCGAAACGCGCGCCGGTAGCAGCCGAAATGCTCTCGACTTTTCCGCTGAACTCGACGTTGGGATAGGCATCGACCTCCACCGCCACGGGCTGGCCGACGTGCACGTCGGTCATTTGGGTTTCCTTGAAATTGGCCGTCACCCACACCCGGCCCGTGCCCACCACGGCAAACAGGTTTTGGCCGGGCTGCACAAACTGGCCGGGCTCGATGTTTTTCTTGCTGATGTAACCGGCGCCCGGCGCCGTGATGGCCGTGTAGGACAGTTGCAGGAGGGCGTTATCGAGGTCGGCCTGGCGCTGCTTTACCACGGCTTCGGCCACGGCCACCTGCTGCTGAGCACTGGTTACGGAGGCGCGGGCACTCGTCACCTGGTTTTCGGCGGTGGTACGCTGGGCGTTCGTCGAGCGCAGGTTGGCTTGGGCGGCATCGTACTCGGCGCGCGTTATGACTTCCTGTTTCAGCAGATAATCGTTGCGTTGGAGGTCGCGCTGGAGTTTATCGCGCAGGGCGGCGCTCACGCCCACGGTGCTTTGCGCCGTGCTGACGTTGGCCTGGCTGGTGCCCACGGCGGCGCGAGCGGCGGCCACCCCAGCTTGCGCGGCCACCAGGGCCGTACGCGCCACCTGCACCCTGATTTGCAGGTCGCGCGGGTCGAGGCGCACGAGGGTATCGCCGGTTTTGACGAGCTGGTTTTCGGCCGCCAGCACGGCCGCTACCTGGCCGCTGATGCGCGGCAGCACGGGGAACACATCGCCCTCGATTTGGGCATTGTCCGTCGTTTCGTGGTGCTGCGCGAACGACCACGCCCGCCAGCCGAAAAACCCGCCCACGAGCAGGATGACGGCCAGAATGAGCAGCGGCACGGGCGAGCGTTTCTTAGGCGCATCGGGAGTTTCCGGCGCGAAATCGGCCGAAACCGGCGAGCTTTGAGGGGTATTCACGGAAGTAGGGGTAGTGATGGGAGCGGGAGCAGCGAGGGCCATTAGGGTTGTTTCTCGTTTCAGGTTTCTCGTTCGTTTTCAGGCGTTCTTGCCGATCGGTTCGGCGGGCAGCGTGAGGAGCAGCGTCGGGCAGGGTGCCGTGCGCAGAACTGCTTCAGCGGTGGAGCCCATCAGGAATCGCGACAGCCCCCCCGCGCCGTGCGCGCCCAGCACGATGAGCGACGCGCCCAGGTCAGCCGCTTGCTCGACGATGGCGCGCGCCGGGCAGCCCACCACATTGAGCGTACGAACCACCAAGCCCGCCAGGTTGGGCAAGCGGCGCAGCGCCTCGAACGCAATAGCATCGGCAGAAATCGGCAGTATAGTCGGCGAGACGTGGAGGAGGGTCAGGGCGGTGTGGGGCTCGGCGTGCGCCAAGGCGGCGGCGGCGCGCACGAGCGCTTCGGTGGGCGCGGAAAAATCGATTGGACAGAGAATCATGGAAAGTTTTGAGTTTTCAGTTTTCAGTTTCGAGTGAGAGGAGCGCAAGTAGTTCGCGCGGGGCTCTGCCCCGTGTGTGGTATCTGCGGGCCTCTGGCCCGCCGGTAGCCCGCCGCACGTAGCTCGCGAGTTTTGAGCAAACAAGCCGCGCGGCGGGCCGGGGCTGGAGCCCCGGAAATAGCCCGCACGGGGCGGAGCCCCGCGCGAAACCGGTACGGGTGAAGCTCCCAGTCGAAACTCACAACTCCAAACTCTCTCCCGTGGCGCGTTTTAGCTGATATTGGCCCAGCAGATAGCCGTAGGTGGCCTGCAACTGCGCCAGCCGCGCTTGCGCCAACGCGGTTTCGGCGTCGAGAACATCGATGTTGGCGCCTACCTGCGCCCGTTGCCGGGTTTGGGCGCGGGTCAGCGCATCCTGCGCGAGCGTGATCTGGAGCTGGGCATTGTCGTAGTGCGCCGCTTGGTTTTGGAGCTGCGCGAGGGCGGCGCGGATATCGGCGCGAATCTGGTCCTGGGCATCGGCCAGGCGGGCGGCGGCGGCGCGCTGACCGGCGGCGGCTTCCACGCGCTGGTTGCGGTTTTTGTGACCGTCGAAAATCGGCACCGAAAGCTGCACCACCCCCGTGAAATTGGGCCGAAACTGGTCGATATTCGGCTGGTAGCCGTTTTTGCCGCCTACTTGCGCGCCCACGCCCAACAGCGGTTTGTTGCTGACGGTAGTCAGGCTGTACTGCGCATCCGCGACGCTCTGCTGGTCGCGGGCGAGCTGCATTTCGGGCCGTTGCTCGAAGGCGCGGGCCGTGAGGGCGGCTTCGTCGGCGGGTTGGGGGGCGTAGGTCAGGCGGCCGCGCACGGGCGGCGCGGCGCCTTCGGGCCGGTGCAGGAGGCGCGCGAGCTGGATTTCCTGCTGCCGAAGCTGGTTCTGCAAATCGAGGCGCTGGCTTTCGGCTTGCGCTACCCGCACGCGGGTCTGGCTGACATCGAAACGGGTGGCGACGCCCCCCTGCACGCGGTTTTCGACTTCGCGCTGGTGGGCTTGCAGGTCGCCGATTTGGCGGTCGGCGACGCGGATGCTCTCGCGCAGGGCCAAAATGGCGTAGTAGCTCTGGGTGGCGGCGTAGGCTAAGTCGCGCCGCGCGACGGCAATGCTGCTCTGCGCCACCGCACGCTGGCTTTCGGCGAGGCCGATGCGCGCTCGGTTGGCGCCGAAATCATAGAGTGCGTACTGCGCCGTCACGTGGACATCGTAGTTGTTGTTCGGCACGAATTGCAGTTCTTCCGTGCGACCGGGCGCCACCGGAAACGCCACCTTCGCCACCGGGTCGAGGCGGGTGTAGGTGGCCGTGCCCGTGACCTGGGGCAGCAAACCCGTACGGTTTTGCGCCACGCGGGCCTCAGTTTGGTTGAAAACCTCCTGCAATTGCGTCAGGCTGGGGTTGGCATCCAGCACCGCCCGCAGCGTGCCGTCGAGGGCGAGCGAATCGGGGAGGCTCGTGGGGGCGGTGGGCTGCTGGGCGCGCGCCGGGGCGGCGAGCGCCAGTAACGCGCCGAGCGCCAGAAGATGAAAGGAGAAACGCATCAGGGAAATTGTTCAGGGACTAGCTGCGCTTTCCAAGGAGGGTGCCAGAGGAATAAAAGATGTGATTGGAGCGCGCTGGGCGGGTTATAAAGGTAAGCTGACAAAAAAATTCGGCGAAGTTTTTCTGTTATTTCAGGAATTGCTACTGAAATTTGCTGCGATTAAAGGAAATACCGCTACTATCCTGCGTCTTCCTACGTCTGCGACACCGTCTCGCGGCTGCCGGGTTGCCGTTCGTCTCGGCGCGATTTGCGGCGGCACCGGGACGGTGCCGCAGACGCCCGTCTGATGTCGGCACCACCATCACCGAAATCAAAAAAAATTGCCGAAAATCATCGATCTCTATGACCCCCGCCGAAACCGCCACCCTCCTCTACCTTCAGGAAGCCATTGCCACGGTGCGCGATAAGGCGTCATTGTTTGAACTGATTACCGATAAGCTGCGCCTCATTCTGCCGTTCGATGCGATGGTCATCACCACCCTAGAAGGGCCGGAGCAGCAGTTCAAGCGGGTGTATCTGAAGCATTTCATCGAGCCCCGGCCGGGGGCGATGCTACCGCCCACGTACGCCCAAACGGCGCAACCCGTGGCCGGCTCGCCGCTCGAACGGATGGTGGCCGACCCGCGCCTCACGGTCATTCCCATTGCCGAGTTGGCGGCGGCGTACCCCAACTTTCCGCCCCTGCGGCCCCTGCAAGACATTGGCGCCGCCTGGATGGTGGCCGTGCCGTTGCTTGCGGCGGGTACTCTGGTGGGGGTGCTGTCGCTGTCGAGCCGCGCGGCGCCCGCCCTTACGCCCGCCGACGAAGCCCTGCTCGCGCGCATCGGGCAGCAGGTGGCGCTGGCCGTGCAAAACCTGCGCGCCCTGGAAGACGCCGAAGCCCGCGCCGCCGATATCACCCTGCAACTCGCCATCAACAACGCGCTGCTCGAAATCAAAGACCGCGACCGGCTGCTCGTGCAACTCGCCACCGAAATCGACCGCGTGATTCCGCATCTGTTCTTCGGCATCCGGATGCAGCAGCCGACCGGCGAAGTGGAGGCGTTTTCGTCGCTGCGGAAAATCGAACCGGGGGCGGCGGACGGACCGGTTTTTCGGGTCGCCGACGCCTATACCAGTCAAGACCCCGACGCCGCCTTCAAACTGCTGATGCAGCGCGAGGCGGCGGCGCTGTATCAGCAAGCCGCCATTTACGGCGGCGGCGATTTCGTGGCGCTCGCCGCGCGCTACCGCATGATGGCGTACATCCACACCGAGTACGACATCAACGCCGTGCTGTACGTGCCCCTCACGCTGCGGCTGCCCGGCAACACCGTGCTGATGCTCGCCGACCGACGGCCCGAGGCCTTCACGCCCGCCAATCTGGCGACCATCGAGCGGCTGGCGCCCCAGATTTCGCTCGCCCTCGATAATCTCTTCGCTTTTGAGCAAATCGAGGCGTTGCGCGCCCAGCTCGAAGAAGAAAAAACCTATTTGCTCGATGAAATCCGTACCACGTCGGGCTTCGATGAAATCATCGGGACGGCGCCGGTACTGCGCCAAATCCTGCGGCGCGTCGAGCAGGTGGCCACCCTCGATACCACGGTGCTGATTCAGGGCGAAACCGGCACCGGTAAAGAGCTGATTGCCCGCGCCTTGCACCACCGCAGCCCGCGCGCACGGCGGCCGCTCATCAAAGTAAACTGCGCGGCGCTACCGGCCCAATTAATTGAAAGTGAGTTGTTTGGACACGAGAAAGGCGCGTTCACGGGGGCGCACGAGCGGCGCATCGGCAAGTTCGAGTTGGCCGATGGCGGCACTATTTTTCTCGATGAAATCGGTGAGTTGCCCCTCGATTTGCAGGCCAAGCTGCTGCGCGTGTTGCAGGAAAAAGAGATCTAGCGCGTGGGCGGGCGGCGCGAAATCAAGGTCGATGTGCGCGTGCTTGCCGCCACCAACCGCGTGCTGGAAGCGGAGGTGGCCGCCGGACGTTTCCGCGAAGACCTGTATTACCGCCTCACGGCGTTTCCGCTGGTGCTGCCGCCGCTGCGCGAGCGCCCGGAAGATGTGCCGTTGCTGGTCACGCACTTACAGGAAAAACTGGCCCGCCGCATGGGCAAGCCCCGGCGCGGCATCCGGCCCCACGATTTGGCCGCGCTGCAAGCCTGGCGCTGGCCCGGCAACATCCGCGAACTGGAACACGCCGTGGAGCAAGCCGTGATTTTGAGCGAGGGGCCGAACCTCGACTTTTCGGCGTTCCGGCGGCGGGCGCCCGCGCCGGTGGCCTCGGCGGCGGTACCAGCAGCGAAAGCCGAAGTGGTGTCGGGCGTACCCGGTGCCGCAGAAACTCCGCCGCCCTCCCTGCGCGACCACGAGCGCGCCGCCATCGTGGCGGCGCTGCACCGTACCGGCGGGCGCGTGAGCGGGCCGAAAGGCGCCGCCGTGCTGCTCGACATCAACCCCAAAACCCTCGAAGCGCGGATGCGGAAGTTGGGGATCAGGCGCACGGTGGGGATTGGCTGAAATGGCACTTTGACGATAACAAGGCCCGTGGCGTGCTGGAAACGGCCTGCGGCACGCTCGCCCACGCGCCGACGGTTGTTTACTACGGCGCGGCGTTGTTTTTCCACGGCATGGCCAGATTTCCCCACCACGTGGTGGTGTTTCCCCACTCCACGGTGGCATTTCCCCACAGCAAGAGGTTGCTCTACCACGATCCGGAGCCGTTTTACCACACCACGGAGCCATTTTACCACACCACGGAGCCGCTTTTCCACGACACCGATTTGCATTTCTACGGTACGCGCTGCGCTTCGCACGAGTCCGAGCCGCCTTCCCACACGGCCGGTTCCTCAAAATACCTCCCCGTGCGTGAGGCGTACCAGCCCGTCGGCGGCCCACGGCACGGCGCGCAGCCCGCGCACCACGGCGGTGGTCAGCGCCGGCTGCCCGAAGAACCGCTGAATCGTGCGCCCCGCGAAGATGCGGAGCCGGAAATGCGCGTCCCAGGCGCGGGTGTAGGCAGTTTCGAGGTCGGGGCGCGGGGTGGTGCCGTCGAAATAGGTATTCAGCAGCCCGTGCAGCAGGTGGGCGGCGCGCATCCCCATACTCATCCCGTTGCCGCAGAGCGGCGCGATGGTACCGGCGGCATCGCCGAGCAGGAGCAAGTGGTTCTCGACGGGCGCCTTGCGGTTGAAGGTCACTTGCGAGATGGTGAGGGGGGGCTGAATGAGGCGTTCGGCGTTCGCCAGCCGCGCGGCGAGGGCCGGGTTGGCGCCTAGTACCGTGGCTTCGAGGGCCGCCACCGACCCGGCACGCTTCAGGTTGTCGGCCGTCGTGAGGTAGGCCATACAGGTGCGGCCGTCTTCCACGCGCGAGAGCCCGGCGTAGCCATCGCGGAAATTGTGCAGCTCGATGAGGTCGGCGGGGAAATCGGGGAGCCGCAGATGGTGCTTGACCCCCACGTAGTTGCGCGCCGCATCGTGGCGGTTGGCGAGGTACGGCCGGTGCAGCTTGACGTCGAGGTTGGCGCGGCGGCCCCACGCCCCGGCCACCACCCGCGCCCGCAGCGGCCCGGCGCTGGTCTCGAGGGTGAAGGCATCGGCTTGCGCATCAAAAACCACATCCGTCACGCGCACGCCTTCGCGCACCTCGCCGCCGCGTGCCCGCACCACGTTCGCCAGAAACTGGTCGAGGAAAAACCGGCTCACCCCGATGCCGCCCAGCCCCAGCGGCCGGTGCAGGGCGGTGCCATCGGGCGCCGTCACGGTCAGCCGCCGGATTACGGGCAGGTGCAGGTCGGCGAGCGGCACGCCCAGGCGCGTCAGAAAATCGGCCGATTCGCGCGAGATGTACTCGCCGCACACCTTGTGGAATGGGTACGTTTCCTTCTCCAGCACCACCACCGAGCGCCCCGCGATGGCCTCCTGCACGGCCAGCGTAAGGCCCGCCAGGCCGCCGCCGATAATAACTGTTTGAAGCACGGGAAGGAGCGGAGTGAGGTGGTGAAGTAAGATGAATAAGGCGCAGTAAAACGTGGCGAGCACCATCCCGGTGCCGCGTGAGAGCGTAGCTGGCGTAATTTGATGACGCGGCACCGGGACGGTGCTCGCCACGTATCCAAACTCAAGCAAGAAACCGCGCTCGCGGTTTTTGCGTGGTTACGTCCACCTTTGCATCGTTACGGGAAGCACTAAAAACTAAACCCTAAAAACTAAACTCTAACTCAAGTGCAACTCACCCGCGACCACATCCTCGCCGCCCTGGCCGAAATCGACCGCGAGCGCCCGCCGCTACCGCGCTCGCTGGGGTACGACGTGGTGTTTCGCGGACGGTTGTACCCGCCGGTGCAGGTGATGCGTATTGCTCACCGCCTCGCGACGGGGATCGACGAATGGCCGATCCCCGGCGGAGCGCAAACCAATAAGCTGCTCGAAGGCGCCGGGTTTACGGTGGTGAGCAAGAAACAGCTCGCACTGCTCAAAAACCAGCCGCTCGATTCACTCGAAGTGCCGCCCCCGCGCGATGCTACCGACGAGTTGGCGGTGCCGTTCAGCCCGTCGGTGCCCGCCGAAAAGCGCGCGTTTACACCACCGGAACCCGGCAACGGCCTGGCGGGTGTGCAGGAGCCCGGCCCGGAATGGCTTTTCGCCGACGACGGCCACGGCCCCGCCGCCCGCCTCGACGATCTGTTTCTGCCGCCAGCACGCTTCTACGCCCTCCTCGATTTGCTGCGCGACCGTAAGGCGCTCGTGCTGCAAGGCCCGCCGGGGACGGGCAAATCGTTGCTGGCGCGGCGCCTGGCCGGGGCGCTCACCGACGGCACACGTACGGAGGCGCTACAACTGCACGCCGCTTCCAGCTACGACGACCTGCTCATCGGCTACCGCCCGGCGCCGGGCGGTGGGTTTCAGTTGCGCGAGGGCGCGCTGCTGCGCCTCGCCGCCCGCGCCCACGCCGACCGCGCCCACGCCTACGTCCTGATTCTGGATGAACTGACGCGCGCGCCCCCCGCCACCGTACTGGGTGAGGCGCTCACGCTGCTGCCCGCCGAAGCCCGCACCGCCGCGTACGCCCTGCGCCTACCGGCCGCCGCGCCCGACGCGCCGCGCTTTTGGCTGCCGCCGAACCTACACATCATCGCCACTCTCAACCCCGCGGACCGCACCTTGGCCCCGCTGGACTATGCGCTGCGGCGCCGCTTCGCCTTCGCTGATATCGGCCCCGAAACCGGCCCGCGCTTCCGGGCATGGCTGGTGGTGCGCGGCCTCCCGTCGGAGTTCGTGGAGCGCCTCGCCGATGCCCTCACAGCCGTCAATGAGGCCATTACCGCCGACCTCAACCTCGGCCCCGGCCTGCGGTTGGGCCACTCCTACTTCACCACCCCCGACCCCGCCGACCCCGCCGCGTGGCTAGCGCGCATCGTCGAGTTCGACCTCGGCCCCTTGCTCGATGAGTTATTTGCCGACGAGCCCGCTCTCGCGCAACGCCACCGCAAGCGGTTACTGGTAGAGGAATGAACAAGAAATGAGGCCTTCGCGCGGGGCTCTGCCCCGTGTGTCATATTCGCGGGCCTCTGGCCCGTCAGTAGCCCGCCGCACGTAGCCCGCCTGAACGAACGGGCTAACCGCGCGCCGGGCCGGGGCTGTAGCCCCGGAAATAGCCTACACGGGGCGGAGCCCCGCGCGAATGCCCGCGCACATCCCCCCATCGTCTCACTCGCCCCTCGCCAACCTTGTCACCGCCACCGCGTGCCGCGCCTCGCGCACATCGTGGACGCGCAACACATCGGCGCCATGCCACACGGCCAGCGCATGCAGCGCGGTGGTGGCGGCCAGCGCATCGGCGGGGGTAGGGCCGAGGCCGGGCGGGCGGTACGTCATCCCCTTGCGCGAGACGCCGATGAGCCACGGGAGTTCCAGCACGAGTTTTAGGTCGGGGAGGTGGCGGAGGAGCCAGTAGTTTTGGTCGATGGTCTTGGCGAAGCCGAAGCCGGGGTCGAGAATAAGGTCGGTGATGCCGGCGGCGCGGGCGGCGGCCACGCGCTCGCTGAAATAATCGATGAGCGCCACCAGTAAGCCGCCTTCGGCGGTGTAATCGGTCAGCGAATTCATCGTTTGCGGGGTGCCACGCGAGTGCATCAGCACGAGGGGTACGCCGGGGAAAGCGGCCACGGTGGGCAGCATCTCGGGGTCGGCGCGGGCGCCGGTCACGTCGTTGATGAGGTCGGCGCCTTCGTCGAGGGCGGCACGGGCCACGGCCGCCCGGAAAGTATCGACGGAGAGCAACGCATCCGGGAACGCCCGCCGCAGCGCGCGCACGGCGGGCACCACGCGCGCCAGTTCCTCGGCGAGGGGCACGTCGGGGGCACCCGGTCGGGTGGAATAGCCGCCCACATCGAGCAGACCGGCGCCCTCGGCGAGAGCGGTTGCGGCGCGGGTCAGCAGGTCGGTATCGGCGCCGGCGGCCACCCGCGAGGCGGCGTAAAACGAATCGGGCGTGAGGTTGAGAATGGCCATCACCGGAATGTCGGCGAGGGCCACGAGGCGCGAGCGAAAGCGGATGGTTTGCGGCACGGGAGGGGCGGAACGGTTGGGCGCGGGGCGCGGCGGGCAGCGAAGGAACGACGCGCAAGCGGCACCTTTGTCGGGCCAAGCTCAACGCCGCGCGCCTTTCCGCTTGAATCCGCAGACGCTACCTCAATTTACCGCCGAAATTGCCCGCTGCCGCGAGCTGTTTCTGCTCAAAACCGCCGATTACGGCACCGCCTGGCGCGTGCTGCGGCCCACGTCCGTCACCGACCAGCTCTACATCAAGGCCCGGCGCATCCGCTCCATCGAGGAGAAGGGCACCCAGCGCGTGGCCGATGGCGTGGAAGACGAGTTCGTGGCGCTCGTCAACTATGCCATCATCGGGCTGATGCAGTTGGAATTGACTTCGGCCGACCCCGCCGAACTGCCGCCCGCCATCGTGGCCGCCGCCTACGACCGCCACGTGGCCGAAAACCTGCGCCTCCTCGACGCCAAAAATCACGACTACGACGAAGCCTGGCGCACGATGCGCCCATCGTCGCTGACGGATTTGATTTTGATGAAACTCCACCGCACGCGCCAAATCGAAGACCAGGACGGCCAGACGCGCGTTTCCGAAGGTGTAGATGCCAACTACCGCGACATTCTGAACTACGCTGTGTTTGCCCTTATTCGACTGCGGGACTAGGCTAGTGAGGAGTGAGGAGTGAGTGGTTGGGCTGTGCAGCTACTTGACACTCGTTACCGTATCAGGCGCTCAGCCTTACTCACTCCTCCCTCATCAACAGTCACTCAAAACTCATCACTTCTTATGTATTTACGCCTGTTGAGCCGCTTTTTCTGGATTCTCGTCGGCTCCGTGTTCATTTTTTCGGGGCTCATCAAGCTCAACGACCCCGTGGGGACGGCCATCAAACTCGAAGAATATTTCGAGGTCTTTGCGCACGATTTCGGCTCGTTTTTCCTATGGTTTCACGGGTTTTCGCGTTTCTTGAGCATCACGCTTTCGGCGGCGGAGGTTACGCTGGGCGTGGCGCTGCTGCTGCGATATCAGCTCAGAATCACGCTGTGGGTACTGCTGGGGCTTACGGTCTTTTTCGGATTCCTGACCTTCTACTCGGCCGCGTTCAACAAAGTGACCGATTGCGGTTGCTTCGGCGACGCCATCAAACTCGCCCCCTGGACGTCGTTTTGGAAGGATATGGTGCTGCTCGGCGGCATCGTGGTGCTGCTGCGGACGCACGAGCGGTGGCTGAAATCGTACAACCGCCGGCCGCTCATCGGCACCGTGTTGGTGACGACGGCGGCGGGCATTGCCGTGGGTATTGGCGTGTGGGCACTCGGTCATCTGCCCATCTTCGACCTGCTGCCGTACGCCCCCGGCAATAATTTGGGGCAGTTGATGCAGCCCGCCGAGCCTGCCCGCTACCGCTACACGTTCACCAAGCCCGACGGCTCAGAGGTGCAATCGGAGCAGTATCTGCTGGATTCGACCTTCAAATACAAGGCGATGCAGGTGCTGAATCCGGTGGAATCGAAACCGAAAATTACGGACTTGCGCCTCTGGAACGACGGCGTTGATAACTACGAAAAGGACCTCATCAAAGGCAACAAGCTCGTGCTGGTGATTCAGGGGTTCGAGCGCCTTGACCGCGACCGCATGCCGACCATCGCCGAGTTGCTGCGGCAGGCGCCGAAATCGTCGCGCCGCATCGAGCCGGTGATTCTGACGGCGATTTCAAAGGCCGATTTCGAGGCTTTCCAGCAGGAAAAAGGGTTGAACGCGCCGTACTATTTCGCCGACGCCACGGTGCTGAAAACGATGATTCGCTCGAACCCCGGCATCCTGTTGCTGCGCGATGGCGTGGTGGTGGGCAAGTGGCACTACCACGATTTGCCTAGCCTGCGCGGGCTGGAGAAGAAGCTGGAGCGGTAAAAGGAGCGCGGGTCTCCGGCCCGCCCGCCGTGTTTGGGCGTACCTGCTCCGCCCCCTAGTCAACTACCGCATTGCTGCAAGCGGGCCAGAGGCCCGCGCTCCCTTATGACTGCCTTCCTCCTGCGTCGCATCTTCGATGGCTTGCTGGTGCTGCTGGGCGTGGCGCTCACGGTGTTTGGGTTATTTGCCGTGTTGCCCGGCGACCCCGCCGCCCTTCTGGCCGGGCAGCGCACGGATGAAGCGACGCGCGCCGCCATCCGCACCGATCTCGGCCTGGACCGGCCCTTGCCGGAGCAGCTTGCGCGCTACCTCAACGACCTGGCGCCGGTGTCCGTCCACGCCGATTCCGAGGCCAACCGCGTCCGGTACGGCTATACGCGGCTCTTCGGCGTGGGCGGCGGCCGTGCCGTGGTGCTGAAAGCGCCGTATTTGCGGCGCTCGTTCCAGAGCCAACGGCCGGTGCTGGGCATCCTGCTCGACCATTTGCCCGGCACGGCGGTGCTGGCGTTGGCGGCGCTCACGCTGGCGGCGGTGGTGGGTATCGGGTTGGGCATCGTGGCGGCGCTGCGGCCGTACGGCTGGCTCGATCAGGCGCTGCTCGCCACCACGGTGCTGGGGATTTCGGTACCGAGCTTCGTGGCGGCCATCTTTATCGCGCTCACGCTGGGGTTTTATTGGGCGCCCTGGACGGGGCTGCCGCTCACGGGGCAGCTCGTCGAGATCGACCCATTTACGGGGCCGCACCTGACGTGGCGCAACCTGGTGCTGCCGGCGCTGGCGCTCGGCATCCGGCCGCTGGCCGTCATTACGCAGCTTACGCGCAGCAGCCTACTCGACGTGCTGCGCCAGGATTACATCCGCACGGCCCGCGCCAAGGGGCTCAACACGCGGCAGGTCGTCGTGGGGCACGCGCTGCGCAACGCCCTCAACCCTGTGGTAACGGCCGTGAGCGGCTGGCTGGCGAGCCTGCTGGCGGGCGCCTTTTTCATCGAGTACATCTTCAACTGGAAAGGCTTGGGCGCCGTGACCCTGCGGGCGGTCGAAAACCTCGATTTCCCCGTCGTGATGGGCGCTACGCTCTTCGTGGCGGGGCTGTTCGTGGTGGTCAATATTGCCGTCGATGTGCTGTACGCCGTCCTCGACCCGCGCGTGAAGCTGGGGTGAGGGCGGGGCCTATCAACGAACTCCCCCCCCGGAGGGGGGGAGGGGTGGGGGGACGCGCGTAGAGGGCGAATGCTCGGCCGACAGCTAGCGGGTTTCTTCGAGGCTTTGGTGCTTCTGCCCACGTTATCCACGGCTACCGTGGTCGCCCCACCCCGGCCCTTCGGGCCACCCCTCCCCCTCCGGGGTGGGGAGTTGTTCTTTCGTCGCTTCTTATGAAATATCGCCCTTCTATTTTAACCTGGCGGCTGGCAGCGCTCGGCGTGCTGGGGCTCGTGGCGTGGTACGCCCTGCACCAAACCAGCCGGGCCCCACGGGCAACGAGCAGCGAGCAACGCCCCAACTACTATCCGGCGCGCATCGCCAAAGATTCGGTGTGGCGCACCTCGCCCGACTCGCCGCTGCCCGATTCGCTGCGGGCGAAGTTTGCGGGGTTGGTGTTTTTCGAGCCGAACGATTCGTTCCGCGTGACGGCCACGTACACGGCGCTGTCCACGTTGCAGCCGGTGCTGGTGCCGCTCACGCACCGCGCGGCGCCGGAGCCGTACGTGCGCGTGGGGCGGCTGCAATTCACCCTAAACGGCCGTAGCTGCACGTTCACGGCCCTGCGCCGCCCCGCTGAACCGGCCGACGCGCCCCTCTTCATCCCCTTCCTCGACCGCACCAACGGCGGCACCAGTTACGGCGGCGGCCGGTACCTCGATGTGCCCGCACCCGCCGTGGGTGCCGCCACCGTCACGCTCGATTTCAACCTGGCCTACGCCCCCACCTGCGCCCACGTGCCGGGCTACGAATGCCCCGTACCACCCCCGGAAAACGCGCTGCCGGTAGCGGTGCGCGCGGGGGAAGCGGTTGTGCCACGTAACGCCCACCTCCTGCTTGGCGACTGACGCTCGGCGGCGCGCGGCGCCAAGCAGGAGCTTGGCGTTACGTTTTCGGGCGCCCACGTCCGACCTTTGCGCCTCGTTGGAATGACGAATTACGAATTAAGCCCTCGTAATTCCGCATTCGTAATTCGTAATTCAAAATGAAAATCTCCCTCGCCTGGCTCGCCGACCTCTACCCCGCCGCCGCCACCTTGGCTCCCGCCGAAATTTCGCGCCTCCTCACCAGCGGTGGCCTCGAAGTGGAAGGGCTCGACACCGTGGAGCGTGTGCCCGGCGGGCTGCGTAATGTGGTACTGGGCACGGTGCTGACGTGCGCCCGCCACCCCGACGCCGATAAACTGTCGGTGACGACCGTGCGCGTGGGGCCGGCCGAAACCGACGTAAAACCCATCGTGTGCGGGGCACCCAACGTGGCGGCCGGGCAGCGCGTGGTGGTGGCGCTGGTGGGCGCCGAGTTGCACCCCGTGCCGGCCGAAGGCGCCGAAGCCAAGCCGCTCATCATCGGCAAATCGAAGATTCGGGGGCAGATGTCCGAAGGGATGATTTGCGCCGAAGACGAACTGGGCCTCGGCACGAGCCACGCGGGGATTTTAGTGCTCGACACCGATTTGCCCGACGGCACGCCCGCCGCGCGTTATTTTGATCTGGAGGCCGAAACCGTCCTCGAAATCGGGCTGACCCCCAACCGCGCCGATGCCGCCAGCCACCTAGGTACCGCCCGCGACCTGCGCGCGCTGCTGCCGGGCACCGAGATTACGGTGCCGCCCATGGCCCAGCTTCAGTACGAAACCACGTTGCCGCGCGCCATCAACGTGGTGCTTGCTGATGCTGCGGCGTGCCCGCGCTACGCCGGGCTGAGTGTGCGCGGCGGGCGGGTGGGGCCCTCACCGGAGTGGTTGCAGCGGCGGCTGCGCGCCATCGGGGTGGGGCCGATCAACAACGTGGTCGATGTCACGAATTACGTGCTGCACGAGCTGGGCCAGCCGCTGCACGCCTTCGACGCCGACAAGATTCAGGGCGGCGCGCTGACCGTGCGGCGCGCGGGCACGCCCACGCTGTTCACCACCCTCGACGGCGTAGCGCGCACCCTGCACCCCGATGATCTGGTGATTGCCGATACGGAAGGCCCGCTCGTGCTGGCGGGCGTGTTTGGCGGGCAGCGGGCGGCGGTTTCTTCGGAAACGGTGAACGTGTTTCTGGAGGCCGCTTATTTCAATCCGAGCGTCGTGCGGAAAGCCTCGCAGCGGCACGGGCTGAAGACGGATTCGTCGTTCCGCAACGAGCGCGGCACCGACCCCAACGCCATACTACCGGCCCTGGCGCGCGCCGCGTACCTGCTCGCCGAGCTAACCGGCGGCACCATCGAAGGCGATTTCCAGGACCACTACCCCGCGCCCATTAGGCCGCACGTGGTGGCGTTCAGTCCGGCGCGCGCGACCCGCCTGATTGGGCAGGAAATCGGGGAGGAGCGGATGCGGGAAATTCTGACGGCGCTCGAAATCAAGATTATAGCGGAAGTCGATGGCCGCTGGACGCTCCACGTGCCCGCCTACCGCGTGGACGTGACGCGCGAAGCCGATGTGGTGGAAGACCTGCTGCGGATTTACGGGTTCGACAACATTGCGCTGCCCACCCACGCCGCCGCCCCCTACGTGGCGCCCACCCCGCGCCCCGACCCCGACCGCCTCCGCCGCACCCTGAGCGAAATGCTGGTGGGGCGCGGGTACAACGAAATCATCACCTCCTCCCTCACCTGGAGCGGCTACTACGAGGACGCAGCTTCAAGCGACAGGCTTCAAGCTTCAAGCACCGGGCAGCTCGAAACTCAAAACTCGAAACTCGAAACTCGAAACTCCCAACTCGTCCGCCTCGCCAACGCCAACTCCGCCGAGCTGAACGTGCTGCGCCCGACCCTCGTGCCCACCGTTTTGGATGTGCTGCGGCGCAACCTCAACCGCCGGCAGCGCGACCTGAAACTGTATGAGTTTGGCCGCACCTACACGATGAAACCCTCCGGCGCCACTACTGAGCGCGAAACGCTGCTGCTGGTACTCACGGGGCAGCGCGAAGCCGAGTCGTGGGCGCGCAAGGCCGAGAAGGCCACTTTCCACGACCTGGCGGGCACGGTGCTGGCGGTATTGGCGCGCTTAGGCATTGCCGAGCCGCAGCAACAGCTGCTGCCCGACGGGCACGCCTACCTCACGGGCGGCCTCACGCTGCACCGGCAGGCCAACGGCCCGGCCATCGCCACGGTGGGCGTGCTGGATGCGCGCCAGGCGAAGGCGTTCGATGTAGAACAGCCGGTGTTTTGGGCGGAAATCGATTGGTCGGCGCTGGGCAAAGCCACGCCCCCGACCATCACGGCGCGCGAGTTGCCACGCTTCCCGGAAGTGCGGCGCGATCTGTCGCTGGTGGTCGATAGAGGGGTATCGTTCGCGGAAATAGCGGCGGTGGCGCGGCGCACCGAACGTAAGCTCCTCACCGATCTCAACGTGTTCGATGTGTACGAAGGCGACCGCCTCGAAACCGGTAAGAAAGCCGTGGCCGTGGCCTTCACGCTGCAAGACCCCGAGCAGACCCTGACCGATAAAGTGATCGATGGCACGATGGCGCGGCTGCTCCAGCAACTCGAAAAGCAGGTGGGCGCAGTGGTGCGGCGCTAGCCGCTCGCCCGGGGCGACTGCCCCGGCGCGACAAAATACCAGGGGCTCCAGCTCCCGCACGTCGTTCCGGCGCAAACCGTGGCGATAGCGGGGGCTGGAGCCCCTAAACGTAGTTCGCGATGGGGCTTCAGCCCCGGGCGGGCGGTCGATAATTTTTTTGGGACTTCATGCAACGTCCGGCACCGCGCCGCTCGTCAAGCCCCCGAACCCCGTTGCTGCTATGCCGCCACCCGCCCCCGTTGCTCCTGATGCGCAGTTGCTGGCCCGCTGCCGGCGCGGCGAGGCAGCGGCGCAGGAGCAACTGTACCGGCTGCTGGCGCCCCGGTTGTTGGTGGTGGCGCGCCGCTATTCGCGCACCGACGCCGACGCCGAAGACGCCCTGCAACGGGCGATGCTCAACATCCTCACGCGGCTCGATCAATGGAAACAAACCGGCCCTTTTGACGCCTGGGCGCGCCGCGTCACGGTGAATGTGGCGCTTGACTTGTGGCGCCAAACCGAGCCGCGCGCCATATCCTGGGGCGATGCCGCCCCCGCCGACGTAGCCACCCCCGACCCCACGCCCCTCGAACAACTTTCGGCTGACGACCTGCTCGCCGTCCTCGATACGCTGCCGGCCGGCTACCGCACCGTGCTCAACCTGTACGCCATCGAAGGGTACTCGCACCTCGAAATCGCGGGGCTGTTGGGTATCGCCGAAGGCACTTCCAAATCGCAGTTGGCGCGGGCCCGCGTCTTGCTGGCCCGCCGCCTGACCGTTACTGCCGCCGTGGCGGCCCCCACCCTATGACCACGCCCGAAACCGACCCGCTTTTCGATGCTTTGCGTGCCCGTCTCGGTGACCACGAGCGCGCGCCGGCGGCTGCCTCGTGGGCGGTGGTGGCGGCCGGGTTGGCGGCGGCCCGTCGGCGGCGGCGGTGGCGCTGGGGGTTTTTATTGATGGGGGTTATAGGAGTTCTGGGCCTCATAGGAGTTATAGGAGGCAGGGACAGCCTGACCAGAACTTGGGAAATGGGGAAAGCCCCGCGCACGAGTGGGGCTACGTCCTCTTCTTCTATTGAAAGAATGGTGGCCCCCGCAGTTTCTGGAAAGGCATCCGCAGACTTGCGCACGGCCTCCCCAGTTACTGGAAGAGCATCCGCAGACTTGCGCCCGGCCTCCGCAGTTTCCGGAAAGGCACCCGCAGGTTTGCGCACGGCATCCGCCGTTTCTGGAAAGGCACCCGCAGACTTGCGCATAGCATCCGCCGTTTCTGGAAAGGCACCCGCAGGTTTGCGCACGGCCCCCACCGTTTCTGCAATCCCTTCCCATTCCTCCGATATCTCCCATACCGCTCATCCGTCCTATAAAAGCAACCAACCTATTGCCCTACTGCCCACCCACGCCACATTTGCCCAAACGGGCCGGGCCACTGCCAACGGCCTGGCCTTACTGGCATCGCGGGAAAGTACGCTGCAAACAGACTCTCTGAACGGCAAGCGGCCCATCGGCGCCCCCCAACCCGTTGCTGATTCGGCGCATCCGGTGCCGCCGTTGCCGCCCTCGCGGTGGGGCGTGGGGGTTAGCGGCGGACTTGCGGTCACGCACCGGCGGCTGGCGTCGGAGGGCCCGCGTTTGAGCCAAATCGAGCGGTGGAGTGTAGCCGGGGAGGGGGCTATTTCGGGGCGTTATGCCCTTACGCCGCACCTGCACCTCACGGCGGGCGTGGGCTACGCGGCGTACCGGCAACGTATTGATGCGGTAGTGGTGCGGCAGGGCACCGAGCTGGCGTACGTCGAGCAGACCATCACCGGCCCCGATGGCTTGCCCATCCGGACGCTGAGCTGGCAGTGGGTGCCCACGGCCGAAGTCCGCAGCCGGCGGGCGGTGCGGGCGGCGCCCACGGCCCGCTACCTCACGCTGCCGGTGGGGGCCGAGTGGCACCCGCGCGGGGTGGCCACCTCGGCGCGCTGGCAGCCGGTGCTGGCGGGCGCGCTGGTGCCGCACGTGCTGCTGGGCGCCCGCGCGGCCACGCTGCCCACCGAAACCGACGAACCCGCGCTCCCGACCACCCGCGCCACCACTAACCTGCGGCCCATCGCCCTGGGCCTGAGCGCGGCCGTGGGCGTCGATTACGCCCTGCGGCCCGACGTGTGGCTCACCCTCCGGCCCGCTGCTACGCTGCTGCTCACCAATACGGCCGCGCCCGATGCGCCCCGCCGCCACCCGTGGCGCGTGGGCCTCACGGTCGGCCTCCGCTGGCAGTCGGCGCCGCGCCGGGTAACGCCGGGCGCAGTCCGCTGAATCCGTTTTCTCCTTCTAAAAATCAATTTCTGCTGATGAAAAAGATGTTGCTGGCCGCCCTCGCGGTGGTTGGGCTGGCTACGGCTTGCCGGAATGAGGCCGATGAGTTGGTGGTGCCCGCGAGTGGCCCGGCCTCTCTGGCGAACCTCACCAGGCGGTATGCGCCACCGGTGCAGGTGTTCGAGTTCGACCCGACGCAGCCGCACACCATCCGGACAGCGGGTGGGGCACGGTTGGAAATAGTAGCTAACGCGTTTGTGCGGTCTGATGGGTCGGTGCCTATCGGCCCAGCAAAGCTCCTATTTCAGGAGATATACAACCCCTCAGAGATGATATTGGCGAATATGCCGACGATGGGATGGGATAGAAACACCATAGTTAAACTAGAATCTGGCGGCGAATTTATTGTCAGAGCAAAAGAGCAGACTTCCGGTCTGGCCCTGCGGCTGAACAGAACGAATCGTTCGTCCGACAGCAAGCTGATAATGCGGAGTCCTGCTACTGGTCGCGTACTAGCTAATTCGTCGGTTTCCAGAATGACGCAATGGATTCCTAGCCGATGGTCTCAGTCGCTGGATTCCCTTGTCTGGATGGAGCGCGATACGTTTACACGCGTAGGCAATCCGGTGTTAACGGTGAGAATTCCATTCATCACAGACTCCATCGCCGGTCAGGGCGGGGCATTTTTGACTACATCATGGCCCGATTCGCTGGGCTTGATAAACATTGATGTTCTATATCAGGCTCCCGGGGCCAGGGTAAAGGTTTTTCTGTCGCACGATTCGGATTTGGGAGAAACTAGGGCATTTTTCGTCCCGGCAGCATTAAATGGCGTATTCCGGCCAGACCTCAATATAGGCATCAATATGCTTGAGCTGGATCGTGTACCGCAGAACACAGACCTTTCTGCCGTCGTGATTCAGGTCAAGGACGGCAAATACTACTTCGGCACCCACCGCGCGCCGGCCACCTCCGGCTTCATTTATCGGCCGGTGATGGAGGAGGTGAGCGAAGAAGAACTGGTGCGGCGCATCCGGCTGCTGTGAGCCGCGCGCTTAGGTGAGCTGCATCCGGTAGAGGCCGGCGTAGAACCCATCGGGGCGGCGGAGCAGCTCGTCGTGGGTGCCTTGTTCCTTGATTTCGCCGTGGTCGAGAACGATGATGTTGTCGGCTTGGCGGATGGTGCTGAGGCGGTGGGCGATGACGAGCGACGTGCGCCCCTGCATCATGCGGGCGATGGCGAGTTGAATCAGCTCCTCGGTTTCGGAATCGACGGAGGACGTGGCCTCGTCGAGAATCAGGATGCGCGGGTTGTACACCATTGCCCGCACGAACGAGATGAGTTGGCGCTGCCCGACGCTCAGGGTCGCGCCGCGCTCCATTACGGGGTAGTGCAGGCCGCCGGGTAGGCGCTCGATGAAGCGGCGGGCGCCCACCAGGTCGGCGGCGGCCCACATCTGCGCTTCCGTGATGGCGGCGTTGCCGAGGGAGATATTGTCGGCGATGGTGCCCGAAAACAGGAATACATCCTGCAACACCACGCCGATGTGGCGGCGCAGCTCGGCGAGGTCGTAGGTGTGGAGGTCGTGGCCGTCGATGCGAATCTGCCCGCGGTTGATCTCGTAAAACCGCCCCAGCAGGTTGATGATGCTCGTTTTGCCCGCGCCGGTGGCGCCCACGAACGCGACCGTCTGCCCGGCTTTGATATCGAAGGAGACATCGCGCAGCACCCAGTTTTCTTCTTTGTAGGCGAACCAGACGTGGTCGAAAACGACCTCGCCGCGCAACGGGGCCGCCGGAATGTAGCTGCCCGTGTGCGGGGTAAACTCCGTGGAATCGAGGAGTTTGAGCAGCCGTTCGGTGCTGACTACGCCGAGTTGGAGGGTGTTGAAGCGGTCGGCAATCTGGCGGATGGGCCGGAAAAACATCGCGATGTACACGATGAACGCGATGAGCGTACCGAGGGTGATGTGCGCGTCGATGACGCCCTTGGCGCCGTACCACACCAGCAGCCCCGTGCCGGTGGCGGCGATGACGTCGGCGACGGGGAAGTAGATCGAGTAGTACAGCACCGAGCGGATGTTGGCGCGGGTATGCTCCTGGTTGATGGCCTGAAACTTCCGCCGCTCGCGGCCTTCGTTGGCGAAAATCTGCACCACGTTCATGCCGGTGAGGTGTTCCTGGACGAAGGTGTTGAGGGCGGCCACGGCGGTGCGCACTTCCTGAAACGATTCCTTCACCTTTTCCTTGAAGATGTAGGTACTCAGCAGCATCAGCGGAAACGTGCTGAGGCAGACGAGCGTGAGTTTCCAGTCGAGCCAGAGCATATAGCCGAGGATGAAGACGATTTGCAGGATATCGCCGACCATCGCCGCGAGCCCTTCCGAAAACACATCGCTCAGGGTTTCCACGTCCGACACGGTGCGCGTGACCAACACGCCGATGGGGGTGCGGTCGAAGAACGGCAGCCGCAGACTGAGCAGATGGCCGTAGAGGCGCACCCGGATGTCGCGGACGACCTGCTGGCCGAGCCACCCGCCGAAATAGGTTTGCAAGTAGCTCACGATGGCGTGCGCCAGCAGCAGCACCCCCAGCCCGACGAACATCCGGTTGAGGCCGTCGGGGTCGCCGCGCAGGATGCGCTCATCGACGGCTTGCTGGATCAGAAACGGCCGCACCGCCGCCAAAATGGCCGCCGCGAGCGTGAGCAGAATGGTGAAGAAATAAATGCCCCGGTACGGCCGCACGTACTGCATCAGGCGGGCGAGCACCTTCCAGTCGAAGGCGGTGCCGGCGGCGGCGGGGGCAGCCGCCGGCGCCGCGGCGGGCGCGTTGGGAGGCGGAACGGGGGGAGCGGAAGCGATGGGTGGAGCCACGAAAAAAGAATTTCGCCCGAAAGATTGCCCCATTCTTGCGCGCGTACCGGTTAGGCGAGTACTTTTGTGTAACGATTCGCCGCCGCGCGGGTCGGGGGTTCCCGCCCAACGGGATGTTAGCTCAGTTGGTTTAGAGCGCTTGCTTCACACGCAAGAGGTCACTGGTTCGAATCCAGTACGTCCCACATACTTGGTACTTTCTGCAACAGGCAGTCGCTGGTTCGTCCGGTGGCTGCCTGTTGCGCGTTTGGGGCGGGGGAGAGGCGGGGGCGGTGGTGGGTTGGGGGCGACGCCCGGCGGGGGTACGTGGGGCGCCCGCGGGCGCCCGGGGCGGGCCGTTACGGCGCCGGAACCAGCGCGGCAGGGGTGGGATAGAGTGGGGATAGAGTGGGGATAGCGTGGGGATAGCGTGGGGATACCCATACTATACCTACGCTTTAGCTCCGGCGCAGGGCGGCGCGCACTTCGGCTTCGTTGAAATAGTAAAAGCGGCAATACTCGGTGACGGTGATGGGCGCGCGGGCGGCTTTGCCGAGGTGGACGCGGACGCGCTGAATGCGGCGGCGGGCCGTGTCGTAGCAGATATTGTCGAGGAGGAGGAGGTCTTTGGGGTGGATGATGAGCAGGGGCATCATAAGGGGGCAGCAGGTGGGTGGGGTGAGTTTTTGAGTAGCTGCTTACTTAACGATTGAGCGGGGGGGAAACGTGTGTTGGGGGGATGGTTTTTTTACATTTTTATGAAGTTGGAAAGGGTGTTGAAGTTGTGGCGTGACTGGACGCTTAGCACGGCCGCGACCTACCCGGCTTGCCAGTGGCAGTGTAGTCAAAGGACTTTTTCTGCTGGATGGCAGTCTTTCTCCTCCCACTGAGAAAGGCGCCCGGTTAGCTGGCGCTCCGAGAAGTCGCCGTAGCAGAGGGCCATATACTTCTGGTGGGTGTAGGACTTGATGAAGTCTTCGACCTAATCGGGGCGTTGCTCGGCAAAGAAGGGCTGGTAGCGCGGGTTGCCGTGCAGGTCGGTCGCGATCTACTCGGTGGTGGCGTCTGGGGGAGTGGGGGGCAGTTGAGGGATGGGTCGAAGGTGGTGGGTAGAGTGATGTTGGGGGGCGGGCACATTGGGGCAACAAGGAAAAACTTGTCCAAAAAATCTTTCAAGATAGTCACCTGCACGTCGTGTAAGAGTTTAAAGGCAAGTAATTTGCGCTACGTTATAGAAAGTGCGAAGTAACCCAGCCCAAAAATTCTGCTGGAGCATCAAGAGACAGAATTCGCCATGATGGGCGTATCTTGACGACCTTCGTGCTCCGTTTCGTATCGTAACTTTCAGCGCTCGACCAGCAAGGTGTCGCTTCTTTCTTCTTCCCTCACTTCTGTCGATACGGCTCAAGCGGCACTGCCGGTTGAGGATGATGTCATACATCCTGTGGAAACTACAGCTAAGCGAGATATAACAGAGCGTCGCCGGAATGGAGTATTCTATACGCCGGCCTCTGCAACCAAGCTTCTAGCACAATGGGCAATTCGAACAAGAACTGAAAGCGTCCTTGAGCCGAGTTTTGGCGGATGCGGATTTCTGCAAGCGGCCTCACAACAGTTGCAAACCTTAGGCGCTCTTCAACCCGAATCGCAATTGTATGGCTGCGATATTGAGTCAGAAGCTTTTGAACATCTAAGCAAGGAATTTTCTGGTCGATCTGCTGAGTCACATTTCAGAAAGAAAGATTTTCTAAAAGTTGAGCCGGGCGATTTTGCCATTCCGTCATTTGACGTTGTGCTTGGCAACCCACCATATGTCTCTTGGCACAATATGTCCCTCGAGCAACGGCAATCTGCCTCTACAGTTAAAGTAGCTAAAGGACGTGAACTGTATAGAAGGGGAAGCCTTTGGACTTTCTTCGTCGCCCATAGCCTGCATTTTCTCAAACCGGGAGGACGCATGGCTTGGATTCTTCCTGGCAGCTTTTTGTATGCTGACTATGCGCTTGCGTTACGAGAGCTAATTGCCTCCTCGTTTGAACGTTCTCTAGCAGTGTCATTAGACCAGAGAATATTCTTAGACGAAAATACCGAAGAGAGCACCGTAGTGCTGCTATGTGAAGGGTATAACGCTGAAGCCTCTTCTGCTATGCACTTGGTAGCGGCTAAAGACGTCGTAGAGCTTTCAAATGTATTGGATGCGTGGCGTGATCGTGAAAAAGTAGGTGTCGCGTGGGGGAGGGAGGCTAACTATCTGCTGTCAAATACCGAAGCTATTTCGGTTTATGAGAAGCTGCGCCTTACTTCGGCTTGTCACACCTTAGGCAACCTTGCGAAAATTCGCATTGGCTTAGTAACTGGCGCCAACGACTTCTTCGTCTTAAGACCTTCGCAGGCTAAAGCATTTCAACTACCCCTAGAAGCGTTACGCCC
The DNA here is from genome assembly GCA_031425525.1 of Hymenobacteraceae bacterium. GTDB lineage: Bacteria > Bacteroidota > Bacteroidia > Cytophagales > Hymenobacteraceae > JANNMJ01. The sequence continues at coordinate 45,852 of JANPJM010000072.1, forward strand.
AATCGTGGGGAGACTAAATCAGTTTAGAGGCGCAGATTTTACGCCAGAAGATTTCGCGGCGCTACAAGTAAATGATGAGCGCTGCCTGTTAGTTGATACCGGTGTCTACCCTGAGGCAAATATGCCAGACGCCCTTGAGGATTATCTGACTCGCTTGTCTAAAGAGGAAATTGCCAAAAACTGGACTTTCGCAAAACGAGACCCATGGCACCAAGTTAAACAAGAGAGGACTCCAGATGCCTTTTTTTCGTGTATGAGCCAGATTGGGCCAATGCTGACTATCAACTCAGCTCGCGTTCAATGCACAAATACCGTCTACCAAGTTGAATTTCATAAGCAAACTCAACTCTCGCTTGCTGCTCCTCCTGATCCCCGGCAGATTGCAATCAGCCTACAAAGTACTTTCAGTCAGTTTTCGGCGGAGTTGCAGGGTCGTGGTTTCGGGGCAGGTGCTCTAAAAATTGAACCGTCACAAGCAGCGCGCATTACATTGTTGTTGTCTAGCGGTGAAGCAGATCAAACGGCATCTGCGAGTTTCAAAAAAGCCAATGATTACCTGCGTCATAGCAAATCGGATGAAGCACGGCAGGTAGCAGACGAATTACTAATCCACCTTGGTATGGTGAATGTCGAAGACGTAGCATCGTTAGAAGAAGGGCTAAATAGCTTGCGCGCTATGCGTAGAGGTATTCGTAACAAGCCCGTTTAGATGATCGCACAGAGAAAAAATGAAAACACTAGAAGAGCTTCAGGCAGAACTAGCTGCTGCTGCAAGTGAAACGCCACCTAATGTCACGCTTATCCAAGCACTAGGTGCTGAGATAGCGCGACTCGATCCTGACAACGTTCGTTTTACAACAGATGCTGGTATCATTAGCCGGTTAGGCCAAGAGCTTGTTGGCCGGAAGGAAACCGCCGTCGCCGAGCTTATTAAGAATGCGTACGATGCCGATGCTACGCAAGTGACCTTGACCTTCTCCCAACCGTGGCGGTTTAGTGGAGAAGACAATAACTCATTGCGAATTGACGATGACGGAGTTGGTATGACCAGAGACCAACTGCTCGAAGGTTTCATGCGTCTTTCTTCAAATGATAAGCTGGTGAATCCAGTTTCAATCCTTTACCATCGTCGGCGAGCAGGCAGGAAAGGGATTGGACGATTTGCTGTTCAGAGGCTAGGAGAATCATTAGTTCTAACTACTCAAACCGCGGAAACAGATACTGCGTTACGTATAGTTATTAACTGGGATGATTTTAAGTCAGGGGTTGCTCTGGAAAGTATTAGTAACCGTGTAGAATATGTGCCTAAGGAGAAAGAGCACGGCACTACACTTCTAATTCAAACTCTACGAGATTCGTGGAGTGATGCCGAGTTGAATAGGGTGTACCGATACGCATCCGAGCTTTTGCAGCCATTTCCTTTGACTAAGTTCAGGATAAAGGCGCAAAAGAAGTCTTTGGAAGTATCGAACAAAAATACTGATCCTGGATTTAAGGTATCGTTGGTTCAGCGGGGCGACGACGGAGATTCGGAAATAGCTTCACAAGAAGCAACTGTATTTTCTCACGCATTAGCCGTTATTGAGGGATATGTCGACAGCAAAGGAGAAGGGGTTTGGTCAGTAGAATCAGAACAGCTTGGTTTGTCTGAGGAGGTGTCGTCGATTGGTTTGGACAGAGAAAATATTATACCATTTAAATCCCTGCGAAACGTCAGTCTGAAGGCATATTATTACATCTGGCTGCCTGAATTTTTTCCTCGCAATTTATTTGGTCCGCTACGTGACCTAAGTAGAAGTCAAGGCGGCATTAGGGTGTTTAGGAATGGATTTCGAGTTCCGCCGTATGGCAATAGTGATGACGATTGGCTGAGCCTGGATTATTCGCAGGGAGCCAGAATCTTCTTGCCGCCTCACGGCAATCAGAATTTCCTTGGCTTTATCCAGCTTGATGATCCCAATGGAGAGCTGTTTGAAGAAAAAACAAGTCGTGAAGGGCTACTTGAAAATGATGCCTTTGATGAACTTCAAAAATTTGGATACAAAGCACTGACAGCCAGCATAATCCGCATTGCTGAAGCAAGAGAACGGAAGCAATCAAAGGGGCAAACCGACTGGCAAGCGGAATCTAAAGGCGATCCAAAAGAAACACTCGCCGCGCAAGCTCAGAAAGCCGCAGAGGCTGTAAAAAAGGCTCAAAAGGCACAAGCGAAGCAGTCTGAGAATAAAGACCCAGCTTCAGACACGAAGAGCACCGACAACGAACTCCGAGATGCTCTAGGCGACGCGGCAATTACAATAGCAGCCTTCCAACAGGGAGCTAAAGCGGCGGAAGATCGGACAGAGAAGCTGATACAAGAACTTGAGATGCTTAGGATCTTAGCCAGTTTAGGTTTGGTAATTGGGGAGTTTACGCACGAAATTCGTCATACTCTAGGTGCTATGCATATCAGTGTAGACGATGTTGCGGAACACTTTGAAGCTGATTCCGAGGAAAGGGAAGCACTAGCAACTTTATCGGATAGCCTAGAGCGCCTTAAAGGATACTCTGCGTATTTTTACAATGCTGTAACGGATAACGCAATGCGGCAGCTGATACCGCAAGACCTGAGATCGACAGGGTATCAGTTTCTCAAGGCAATGGAAAAGCCTTCTATTAGAGTTGGGGTAGTACTCACATTCGACCCGCAGGAGTACGAGCTTTTTACTCCCGCAATGCACACCTCTGAGTTAAGCTCGATTTTGTTTAACTTCTATTCCAATTCATTGAAAGCGATACGGCGAGCGAAGCGCACAGATGGCAAGATGTTGATTCGAGTAGGTCGCGCAAAAAACTTCACCTACTTGGAGTTCGCAGATAATGGCGATGGCATACCTGAAGAAAATAAAGAGCGTATTTTTAACGCCTTTTTCACTACGTCAACTCCAGCTAGTAGAGATAGCTCGTACGAAGAGGAGTCTCAAGGTAGTGGACTGGGTTTAAAAATAGTCAAAGACATTGTTTCTTTGTATCAAGGCCAGATAGAACTAGTCGATCCTCCACACGACTACAGTACGTGCTTTCGCGTTGAATTTCCTGCCACTCCAAATGAGTAAGATCATTAAATACCTGTGCATCGACAACGAGCCAAATGCAAGGCTTAGCGGCTACCTGAAGCGTATAAATAAAGCTTCTAGCCATTTGGCTGACATAAAGGCCGAATTGCCTTTGAACATGTCAGAGCAAATGGCGCATCTAATGGCCCAGCAGAAGGCTAATGCATTCGATGGCCTCATTTTGGATCATCGTCTCGATGATACGGAAGGATTAGCGAAGTATCGGGGCTCCACTATGGCCCAGGAGATTCGCACGCAATCAGCGGAGAAGCGGCCAGAACTGCATTCTTGTCCAGTCGTCTTATGGTCTGTTGAAGACAAGCTGCGGTTATCATATCGCCGCGACGACACCAGTCATGACCTATTCGACTTGGTTATTGACAAAAAATTGTTAGATGAGGAGAAAGAAACGTATCCAAAACAAGTTGCTCAGAAACTCGAAGCGCTTGTCGACGGATACTTATCTATCGAGACGGCAAAGGGTAAAGGCATAAGTAGAGTCGCGCGCTTGTTAAATGTGTCAGAAGAATTCGTTGAACAGCTAGATCCGCGAATCATCGCCCCCCTGACCAACAATTCTACTGAACCGCTACCCATCCACGAGCAAGCCCTATTCATCCTCCGACAGTTGCTCGAAATTCCTAACTATGCTCTCATCACCCGTGAGGTAGTAGCAGCAAGACTGGGTATAAAAGTGGGCGATGTTGCAAAGTTTGATGAAGAAATAGACAAACTGCTCCCCAACGCTCGCTACACAGGGGCTTTTGCGGCTGGCTGGCCGTGCTGGTGGGCAGCTTTAATTGAGCAGTCTTGGGAAGATCTGTTGGAACCTCCGGTAGTAGTATTACGACTGCTACCAGCTGCGCGTCGCGTCGCGATCATTAATGAAGTGTTAGGAAGCAGTTTTGAGCCAGCAACACCGCCGAAGTTTGCGAAGTCTACTCACTTCTGGACGAGCTGTATTTTAACACATCAGCCTTTGGACCCAGAGGAAGGGTATCAGGTATCCAAAAAGCTTCATCCTTGGCAGCTGACGCAGTTCGCATCGCTCATAGGATTAATGGATGGCCAGTATAATGCAGCTTCTATTGAGGTAGATCCTTTGGAGCAAGACCGCCTAGCGGCTGATAGAAAGAGCAAGTCTAATGCTAAATAAAAAATGAATTCAAATCGAGAATACGCGAACGAAGTGCGCCGCCTCGCCACTGCGCTAAAAAAAATAAATGGCAAAATAGATTGTGGCCCATTAGAGGAGCTGGCCTCGAGGTGTACAAGCTTGCACAACAAATACCAGCATTGGCATTATAGATTAACTGACATGAAGTTTCCTTTGGCGCCAATCAATGAGTACAAGATGCGGCATTCTTGGCCGCAGATAGACGAGTACCAAGTTGTGTTGTCGGTAGAGGCGTGTGGCGACTATTGTGCCAGAGAAAATTTATGTGATCCCATCAAACATCTTTCAGTTAACATTGAAGTTGTTGGACGTCGGGCGGTTGCAAAAGATGAAGAAGTTGTAATACAGGAAATGTTTTGTGCTTGGCACTTGGATAGCCACCCTCCTAAGCCTGCTATTCGATATCCGTACGATTGCCCTCCCTTGGAAAGTGATAGCGGCAAAAATTACCCACATCCCCGATATCATTTGCAATTCGGTGGTAACGCTATCCATAGTAAGGCAACCAGTCCAGATTTCTTTGGTTCCCATCTTCTATTTGACTCGCCTCGAATTCCTCACCCTCCTCTGGATGTCATTTTAGCAATTGACTTCGTGCTAGGCCACTATTACGGACCTATGTGGTATGAGCTTAGAGAGTCAGCAGATGGAATGTACTCTAAAACAATCAAAGAAGCACAACGATTGTATTGGAGGCCGTATTATGCGTCTTTGTATATGCCTTGGAATGCAGAGGGCAGTGAGGCTGAGTGGAACCCAACGTTGGTACAACCTTTTTTGGGTGAAAAGCCAATGACTCCAGCCGCTGAGGTGAAGGTGAAAAAAAGAGTTTAAAAATCTAAATGCTCTGACGCAAAGTAGTCGAGGTTTTTATCGTTTGTCATCATAATAAATTTCTCACTTCCAGAAGTAATTTGCTGAATCAGTTAGCACGCTGCCGCCCGAAATTCTCCACCCCCGGCCACTTCCCCCGCTCCCTCGGCAACCGCAGCTCCCGCCCCTCAAACTGCCGAATCCCGTACTCCCCGCTCTCCCCGAACGAATCCGCCAGCCGCACCCGGTATTCCGCATCCACCCACAGCAGATGCCGGTCAAACGCCCGGTGCAGGTTCGGGCACAGCGCCAAGCCATTCGGCAGCGTATCGTCGTACGAGATAGCCCACGGCACGATGTGGCAGGCATCCAGCAGCGGCACCGCCCCGCTGGCCGTTGTCAGCCGTAGCCCCGAAACCGCGCACGTATCCCCGTACGCCGCCAGTACCTCCCGCTTAAACGCCACCCCGCGCACCGCCCGCTCGTCCTCGTCGGGCGGCGCCAGCGCAAAGCGCGCCACGTACTCCCCCGCGCTCTCCTGCACCATCTGCCGCCCCAGCCGCGCCACCTCCTCTTCCGCCATCGTCGGCCGGTAGAGCACCGCCGTCGTCGGGAAGTAGTGCTGTAGCAACGTCTGCCGCAGCGCCTCGCGGGTCACCGCCTCGGTCGCCAGCCCCCACAGTTCCGCGTCCAGCCACGCATAATCCACCGCCGCCCGCAGGTTCTTGCCCGACACCAGCGACCCCGAGCTACTCACCAGCAGCTCCAGCCCCGGCCGCGTGTGCAGGTGCCAAAACGCCGCCTTCTCCGTGCTCAGGTGGTAAAACGGCAAGTCCAGCTTGTAGTCGCGGTGCAGCGGCGACGTGTTCAGCAGCCGGCACGTCGCCCGAAACGCCGCAATCAACTCCGGCGTGATCCAAACCTGATTCTCCCGGATCGACCCGTTCTCCACTCCTTCCAGCACTGCCAACAGCAGCGCCGGCTTATATGGCGCCCCGTGTCCACCAGCGGTATTGCGCTTGAGCCGGGTAAAGCGCCGGGTGTAATAAGCCAGCGAATCAGATAGCCCCACAGTCATCAGGCAAAGCTAACCCCGCCGCCCCGCCGTCAGGCCGCTCTCGGCAGTTTGAAGGCTATCGACGGCTATTAGCGGTCAGCCCCCGCCAATCCCAGAGCCACAATACCTAACCCCGTTGGGGTTCGTGGGGCGGGACGGGCGTCTTTCCCGGATATGGTGAGCAATTGGGTTTCCAGCTCATCGTGGAGCGCGCCAATGCGGGCTGCTACTTTGGCCATAGACTGGAGGCACAGTTCGGCCGCGTAGCCAATGCCCACGATGCCTGGCACGTTCAGCGTCCCGCTACGTAGGCCGCGCTCGTGCCCGCCGCCGTGCAGCAGCGCGCCCAGCTTCACCTTGCGCGGCCGGCGCTGCCGTACGAATAAGCGGCCGGGCGAGGTGCCGGGTGGTGAAGCGGCGGGGATACTCGGCCAGCGGGGTGGGGGTAGCGGTGGTTCGGGCGGTATGATCATAAAGCCGGTAGACTTGAGCTATCCCGCGGTGCTGTGCAACGAGTGGTTGGTTCGGTGGCCCTTTCTGCGGTCGTGCGTAAGTGTTCACATAGGGCGCGCTGACATCCTGCGGGAAGGCCCGCGCCCTTGGTGCGGGCTTTTTTGGTTGTTTCACCCGACGTTTTCTTTGGTCGTAGGGTATACTAAAAAGGGTCGCTCCGATACCGGAGCAACCCTTTTAGATCTGTCGCGCGGGAAAAGCTTAGGGGTGGGTTACGACAACGCGGGTACGCTGCGTACCGCTGGCGTCGCTGACCTCGATCAGATATAAGCCCTCACGCAGGTCAGCGATGCGTAACGTGGCCGATGAGCTGGTCAGGGTAAAGCGCTTCACTACCTGGCCCGTTAGGGTGCGGATGACGCCTTGCTTAACGCCTTGCGTTCCCGTGCTCGTGATGAGCAGGTCGCTGGTAGCGGGGTTAGGTGAAGCGAGCAGGGCAGTGGCGTCGGGCTGGGCCTCCTTCACGGCAGTAACACTCCCGGGACCTGCTGGTCGGCCTTCCATGGGGTTGGGGTCGCAACCATCCGGCGGATGCGGCAGGTAGAAGGACTTCGTTATGCTGGAGGTGCCGCACGTATTACGTGCCTGTACTTGAATCGAGACGTTTTGCGCACCCGTCATGTGTAGCAGGAACTGAAGCGAACCCGTGGCGCCAGCGGGCACTGCTTTCCACTGCGTACCGCCGCCATTAACCGTCACGCCGTATTCGTCGACGTTAGGGTCGATGGGGACCAAGGCGCCGTAGTAGCAGGTCGCCCCCTCACGGAAGGTGGACACGCTAGGTTGAGCCGGGGCCCCGTTGACTACCCGGAAGGTCTGGCAGGCCGCGCCGGTTGACGTGCCATTCGCGAAATTGGCTTTAACGCACACCTTTTTCGTGTAGGCGGGGTACCGGTCCATCACGAAGGAGGCTGAAGGATTTACCAGGTTAGTGGTGGTCCACTCGCTGATGGAGTTGTTGTTGATGAAGCCGGTGCGCCAGTCGACGGGGTCGATTGTAAAAGTATAGCTAACTGCATTGCAGACCGGATGAACGCTCAAGTTGAACACGCCCCCATCGCAGAAGGAGATAGGCGGCGAGGCGTTGGAGAAGGTAGGAGCTAAAGGTGCCAGGAATGCGCGGGACGCGAGCAGACTGGCGCGCGCGCCGCCGGATTGGAACAGCGACAGGGCGCGCGTGCTTTGACCGGCGGTGAAGAGGTTTTTGCATTGCTGATTGGTGTAGTCCATATAATTCATGAACATGTCGCCGTTCGGCCCGTTTGAGCACGTCACGTGTGGGAAGGTTGGGCAGCCAAAGTTGGCCTCGGCTTGCGGTGGCGTATCGCTTACCTGGTCGTCACCAGTGCAATAACCGGGGGCGGGGCCGCCATCCCATATATGGTACAGGTTCAAGTAATGGCCCAGTTCGTGGGTGGCGGTACGCCCCAGGCCGTGGGTTGGCGAAGAGGTGGGGCCGAAAAACTCGTAGTCGATTACGACTCCGTCGGTGCTCTGTCCCGCGATGGTGGGAAAGCTGGAATATCCGGTAACGATGGAGCTACCGAATATGCCGCCGTCGGCAGCCAGGTCGCACACCCAGATGTTGACGTAGTGCAGCGGGTCCCACGCATTGGAGCCGTGGCCGCCGTATTTCATCAGTTCGGCGCCTCGGGTGCTGAATTCTTGCTGGCTGGTTTCGACTCGCACGATGCCGTTGGTGCAGCCGCCGTTGGGGTCGCGGGTTGCGAGTCGAAACCGGATGCCCATATCGGCGGCGACGCCTGCGAAGGCGCTTGGTGTGTTTGCGGCGTCGGGGTTGGTGCGCGCGAAGTCGTTATTCATCGAGGCTATCTGCGCCGCAATCTGGGCATCGCTGATATTCTCGTTGGGGTTGTTCAGATTATGAACGACGTGAACGACTACGGGCAGGGTAATATACGTCAGAGCAGGATCGCCGGGAATCGTAGGCCCGGGACGGCCGTCTTTGTTATCGGGATGATTCAGAACATACTCACGCGTTTGCGCCTCAATCCGCTCAGCTGCGGCTTGTTGTTCGGGCGAGAGCTCGTGTGGTGATGGGGTGCCACAGAATGACTGCGCCTGAAGCGATAAACTACTGGAAGCCAGCAGAAGCGTACTGAAAAGAAATTTCTTCAACATTGTCTTGGACGAAAAGATGATGGATGAAAGAAAACCTGAACAGATGCGCGACAGAGAGGCAATGTAACGCACCTGTGGCTTTTCCCACGTTACGGATTTGTTTACGAATATTCCCCCGTACTATTTCGTGGCAGGACTTTGCTGAATCTTTTGTTACTTGGCGCTCGCTATGGATCCCCGCCCCCACCCCAACTGTCCATTTCTACCCGACCACCTCAGTGTTACTGTTCGGTGTCCCCTGACGGGGACTCGGCTCTTGCGTAGGCGTCGGGTGCTACCGTTCGGTGTCCCCTGACGGGGACTGGTTGGGTGGATGGGGTGAGGGGCTACCGTTCGGTGTCCCCTGACGGGGACGCGGCCGGCGTAGTTCGCAACTTAGGTTATATAGCTGGGGGCGGGTGCTTAGGGTGAGGATTTGCACTGGATAAAGCGGACGTGTTAAGGCTAAATCAGACATTACCGGACGCCGGGCGCAAAAGCCTGAACGTCAGGGGGCTGCCGGGTGTAAAGGCGCCAATCCAGCGCGGCGCCGGGAGTCCGGAGGCGGTTGCGGGGGAGCAATCATTTAGTTCAACATACCATGGCACGGCAAGGGGGGGTACTGGGAATTACGGGGACGGTCGGGGGGATGACCTTCGATAAAAACGGGGTGGTGCGGCAGGCGCGCACGTCGAATAAGGCGCAGTTTGAGACGGCGGATTCGATGGTGCGGTCGCGGGAGAACGCGAAGGAGTTTGGGCGGGCGGCGACGGCGGGCAAGCTGCTGCGGCAGGCCCTGCGCAAGCAGATTCAGGGGGCGGCGGACCGGTTCATGGTGGCGAGGTTGACGCAGCTGATGCGGACGATTGAGGCGCAGGACACGACGAACCCGCGCGGCCAGCGGCAGGTGCTGAAAGCGAATGTGGGGAAGCTGGTGGGGTTCGACTTCAACGAGGGGGCGCCGCTGTCGGCGGTGTGCTTCGCGGACTACACGGTGGCGGTGACGGGCACCAACGCGCAGGTGAAGGTGACGGCCCTGGTGCCGAATGTAGACCTGGCGGCGCCCACCGGCGCGACGCACTACGGCCTGGAGATGGGCGTGGCGGTGCTGGACTTTGCGGCCGGTACGCTGCGGGTGGTGCCAGTAACGGGGGTGCCGGCGGCGGCGGCGCTGGACGGGGTGGCCGTGCCGACTCTGACGCTGACGGCCGCGCTGGGCGCGGCCGTGGGGGCGACGGAAACGGTGGTGGTGGTGCTGGGAGTGAATTTTCAGCAGCAGCTCAACGGGCAGCTCTACCCGCTCAACAATGAGGGGACGAACCCGCTGGGAGTGGTGTACGCGGCGTAAGGAGGGGGGGGGGGAGGAGGAGCGGGGGCGAAACGCCGGCCGGCCGTAGGGCGAGCCGGCGTTTTTGCGTGAGGTGGCGGGATGCCCGGCGCGCGTGGCGCACCCCGCGCGCCACCCAGGCGCACCCCGCGCGCCACCCAGGGTAGCAATCCCGTTGGGATAGCAACCCTGGGCTACAAATTATAGAACCCCTTCAGGGTTCGGGGGCGCACCACCCTTGCGGGGCAACGCGATGGGCCACCGCAACAAGTTTGATCAACGAGCGGCGGTTGGTGGGGGCGCGATCAGGGGGTGGTGGCGGGGGCTGGCCGTCGGGCCGGGCGAGGTGCAGGGGGGGCGAAGCGGCGGGGATACTCGGCCAGCGGGGTGGGGGGAGCGGTGGTTCGGCCGGTTTGGCGGGTCGTTCCAGGGGATGCAGGCGGTAGTAGGTGGCACCGCCCCCGGTACCGGCCGCGCCTACGTGTTTCAGACCTACCAGGAAAGCCAACACCCCGGCTGGACGGTGTTTGCGCAGTATGACTACTGGGAGGAAATTTACGTCGATCCGGCCACGGCGCGGGTGCTGGGCGTGGTGAGCGTACCCCACAATTGGGTGGAAGGGCTGCGCCTGGCGCACCAGCAACTGCTGCTGCGCTACGAGGTGGGGCACCTGATTGTCGGCACGGCCACGCTGGCGCTGCTGGCGGCCGTCATGAGCAGCGGGCTGTACCTACTGCCGCGCACCCGCGCCGCCCTCCGGCCGCGCCTGACCCTGAAACCCAACGTGCGCTGGCGCCGCCGCAACTACGACCTCCACACGGTGGGCGGGTTTTACGGGTAGGTGGTAATCGCTCTGCTGGCCGCCACCGGCCTGGTCTGGAGCGTTGATTGGTGGGAAAGCGGCGTGTACCGCCTGTTCGGCCAGACCACCCGGCCCACTTACGGCGCCCACCCGGCCGCCCCGGCGCAGCCCGCGCTCGGGACTGCTACGCCTACATCTGACCCCACCGACCGCGCCCTGCATCACCTCCTCTACCAGCACCCCACCACCTGGACGAGCCTGGACCTGAGCTGGCCCGCGCCCGACAGCAAAAACTCCCACGAGTTGGAAGGCTACCTCGATTACGCCGGCGGGTCGGCCTGGCACGAGTCGGATACCTGTTTCCACCACACGGCCACCGGCGCGCTCACCTACGCCGAACGTTTCGGCCAGAAATCGACCGGCGAAAAATGGCGCAACTCGAACTACCCGATCCACGTGGGTACCATCGGCGGGTGGCCGACGCGCGTGCTGGTGCTGCTCGGCACGCTCGTCTGCGCGTCGTTGCCGGTCACGGGGTTTCTGATCTGGTGGGGGCGGTGCCCGAAGAGTAAAGCGCCGCGTGGGCTAGCACCCCGGTTGGCGGCGCGCCCGCGCCCCGCTGCCCGCGCCGAGCGGCAGCCGGCCTAAACCCGTTCGGCGGCCAGGCGTAATTTTGAGCAATGACCACCCCCGCGCCTCCCGTCCCGCCCGACCGCCTCGCCGCCACCCTGGCCCGCCACAGCCTGCGCCAAACGCCCGTGCGGCGGGCCGTACTGGCGGCCCTCGCCGGGCGCGGCTACGCCCTGACAGGCGCCGAAATCGAGGCTGAATTGGGTTCCGGCACCGACCGCATCACGCTCTACCGCACCCTCAAAAGCTTCGAGCAAAGCGGGCTCATCCACCGCGTCATCGACGATACCGACGTGCTGCGCTACGCGGCCTGTTCCATTGAATGCTCGGCGGAGGCGCACTTCGACAACCACGTGCATTTCAAGTGCGGCGTGTGCGCGCATACCTACTGCCTCAACCAGGTGGCGATTCCGGCGGTAGCCTTGCCCGGCGGGTTCAAAGCCGAGAAGCGCGATTTTCTGCTGTCGGGGACGTGCCAAGCGTGCCAGGTGGGCGGGTGAGGGGCGACGTGGGTGACGCAGGGTAAGCCGTATTTTCGGGGCACCGGGCAACACCGGACTCCGCGCCGTGGTCAGGTTGATTTTGCCCGAAGTAACACCCGCCGGCGCGGTCACCTTCACGCTCGTCGCCGAGACGTTGGCAATCGTTGCCACGGCCGTGGTGTTGAACCTGGCAGCCGTCACGCCCGTCAGGGTGGTGCCGGATACGTATCGACGTAGTAGCCTTACGCAGTGGCTACGGCCAAGGCGGCCAACAAGCAAAACCCAACCGCGAGTTTGGCGCACGTCGACCGCCGCCAGTTGTTTTTAGAGACCTTAAGCGTTGTTGTATTTTGCTGAAAACGCTTATTCTACCACCAGCCGCCGCGTAGCGCCACCGCCGCGAACGGTGTAAAGACCCTTCGGTAACCCCCGCAAATCCATCGATACGTCGGCCTGACCGGCTGGCGGCGCTCCTCGACGGACAATTCGGCTGGTGGCATCTACCAATTCGACGGCTACCCGTTGCGGGGACACCTAGCTGACAATGCAGTATTCGCGCATCGGGTTAGGGATGGAACTGAGGACTAATTAGTATATAATATATAAAAATGCGCCGCCGCGCCCACGAACGACGATAATGCCCCACTGCCGTCCTCGCCGCCGCTTTGGCCGGCTCTACCTCCTCACGGGGGCCGCGGGCGGAGCGTAATCGGCGAAAAGCGCGCGCTCCGGGCAGCGGCCCCGCTGTCCGTTTTTGCTCGTCCGGTTTCGGACAACGCCGCGAAACCGGACACTTTTTCGCGCTGGCCCCACGCAGGCCGGTACGTGGCGCGGTCGAAAAAAATGCCTTTTCCGCATCCCAAACGCTGTTTTCGGCATCCGGCACGCCGGCCGGGACAGAGTCGGCACCCTTCTTTCAATAAGGGACGACAACTCCGGCAAACGTCCGGGGCTGGTTTTTCACCTGTCTCGCTTTTTTCACCCCCAACCGATTTTCGTTATGCGTACCCTCCGTTCCACCTTCGCCCTTGTTGCTTTCGGCCTGACCTTCGCGGCGGCCACCACTGCCGCCGCCAACGTCGTCGCGCCGCCGCCCACTGCCCGCGTTGCCGCGCCGGTCGGCACCATGCCCGTTGCCTTGGCGGCCACCACCACCACCGCTACGGCGGCCACGGCCGTACGGGCCACCACCGACCTGCGCGCCTTCGACCGGCTGCTCGGCACGGCCGGGCTACGCTACCAGCTCAACCGCCCCAGTCGTTCCTATACCGTGCTGGCCCCCACTACCGCCGCCGTGGAGCGGGTACCGGCCCGCATCCGGGCACGCTTCTTCCAGGCCGACAACGCCGGTTTTCAGCGCCTGATGAACAGCCACGTGGTGGCCGGCGATGTGGATCTGGCCCGGCTCGCCGAGGGCACCACGCTCGTTACCCTCAGCGGCGAAAAGCTGTTCGTCACGCACCAGCCCGACGGCAGCATCCTGCTCAATGGCGTGTACCGGGTGCTGGCGGCCCAGCAGACGGCCAACGGTCACCTCTATACGCTCGACCGGATGATCGCTCCGGTGCAGTAAACCCCCGTTGTTGGCCAAGTGCAAAGCCCCGTTCCGGCACCAGCCGAGGCGGGGCTTTGCGCTTGCCAGGCCCCTGAGGGCGCGTGCTGCCGGGGTGGCCACCGCGCGGCGGCCAAAGTCTGCGCGCGCTTTAGCTAACCCAAGTTGCGGACTTCTTAAACGCTGTTTACGTTAGCGCCGCCGCTGCCGGCTGACCGCTCCCAGCGGGCTGACGGCTCTCGCGCGAGGCACGCCAGCGGCCGGCGAAACGCGGCAGACCGCTCCCAGCGGTCTGCCGAGACCGGCAGCCGCTAACTTAAACAGCCCCCGGCTACCGATCGGTATCCCCTGACGGGGATGCGGTCGAGGTAGTCCGTAACTTGGGGTTAGCTACCTTCGCCGGGATATAGAACGTGCGGCCCGTGGGGCCGCCCTGCCGGATGCTCATCGAACTCAACGCCGCTTCCGTCCTGCACCTCGTTTGCCTGGGGCAAGGCCTGAGCAGCGCGGCCTACCTGGCCCTGACCCGGCCCCGTACCGCCGCCAACCGCTGGCTGGCCCTGCTGCTGGCCGCGCTGCTGGCCTTGGTCTTCGACTATTTCCTGAGCGCAGCGGGCATCTACGCCCGGCACCGGTGGCTGTACTTCTCGCCGCTGTTTTTTTCGTGGGGCTTCGGGCCGCTGTTGTGGCGCTACGTGCGGGCGCTGCTCGGCGACGCCACCCGGCCGCGCGGCTGGGCCTGGCACTTGGTGCCGCTGGTGGGGCAGGTGGCGTTTTACCTGGTGCTGGTCGGGCAGGATTTCGACACCAAAACCGCCTTCTGGTTTGCGGTTCACAAGCCTTGGACGCGGTTTGTGGAATACTATGGGGCGCTGGCATCGCTGGCGCTGTACGCCGCCGCCTGCCGCCGCCAGGTAGCGCGCACCCCCGACGCGCCGCGCTGGCTGGGGCGCTGGCTCGCGGGGCTGCTGATCTTTCTGGGAGCGGCAGCGGTCGATGCCTTGCTCAACCCGGCCTACTTACCACCCGGCTGGCCGCGCTTCTACCTGAGCGTGTTGGGCTTGCCGCTGCTGATCTACGTATTGGCCGGTCTGGGCTGGCGCGAAGCCCAACGCCGCGCCCACGCGGCCGTGGTGGCGCAGGTAGCCGCCGAAGCCGCCCGTCGCGCCGCCGCTGCCGCTGCCCTAACCACCGCCGGCCCGACGCCAGCTGTTACGGTGCTACCGCCCGCCACCCACCCCGAGGCGGCTCACCTCGCCGCGCTGCGGCGGGCCGCCGCCGATGCCGAAGCCCGTGCCGCCGAAGCCGTGGCCGCCCTCGAAAAACTCACTGCGCCCAAGGCCCCGCCCGCTGCCCGCCCGCCCGCCGACCCCGCGTTGGTGGCCCGGCTGGTGGCCACTTTCGAGCAAGACCACCGCTACCGCGACCCCGACCTGACGCTCGACACGCTGGCCGCGCACCTGCGGCTGCCGCCGAACGCGGTCTCGCACCTGCTCAATGCGGGCCTGGGCCAGTCGTTCGCCGATGCCGTGAACGGCTACCGCCTCGCCGAGGTGCAGCGGCGGCTGCTCACGCCCGACGCCGACCGCTACACCCTGCTGGCGCTGGCGCTCGACGCGGGCTTCAACTCCAAGTCCACGTTCAACCGCATCTTCAAGGAGAAAACCGGACTGGCCCCGCGCGAGTGGCGGCGGCAAGCAGCCGAATCAGCCGCCGAAACCAGTGCCGGTATGTCCCATGTTGCCCATTGGGACGACGGGCCCTAGGTGGAACCCCTACGTTTGCGGTTCACTTTCAAGCCCCCCGTCGCCGATGTGCCGCCGCTATCTCCTGCCGCTGATTCTGCTTTTTGATCTTTCGGCCGCGCCCCTATCGGCTCAACCGAGCAGCCTGGAAGGGGCGCCGTCTGCCACCGCCGCCGCCCGCCAGCGGGCCGTCGAGAGCGGGCTGCTGCCCTACGTGCCCGTAGCCGGAATGCCCGGCTGGAACCTGCGCGACCGGATGCGCTTCCACCGCGTGCCGGGCGTGAGCATTGCCGTCGTTCACAACTACAAAATCGACTGGGTGGCGGGCTATGGGCTGGCCGATACGCTCAAAAAGACGCCCGTGACGCCGCAGACGCTGTTTTCGGCGGGGTCGGTGTCGAAGCTCGTCACGGCGGTGGCGGCGCTGAAACTGGCGCAAGACGGCGTAGTGGCCCTCGACGCGCCCATCAACACCTACCTCAACAGTTGGCAGCTCGGCGAAAACGAGCGTACCCGCGCCCAGCCCGTCACGCTGCGGCTGCTCCTGAGCCACCGCGCCGGTACCAGTCAGAGCAGCTACTGGGGCTTCGCGCCGCGACCGGGGCCGTACCCGTCGGTGCCCGACATCCTGGCCGGAAAGCCCGGCACCGGCTCGCGGCCGGTGGTGGTGAATCAACCCATCGGCGCGGGGTTCAGTTACTCCGGCGGCGGCTACCTGGTGGCCCAACAAGCGCTGACCGATGCGACCGGGCAGGCGTTCACTCCTCTGACGGCGAAACTGTTGTTTAAGCCTTTGGCGATGACCTCAGCCACGTTCCAGCAGCCGCTGCCGCCCGACCTCGAAAAGCGGGCCGCCTGGGGGTACTCCGGCGCGGCCTGGTACGCGGGCACGCCCTACGTGTACCCGCAGCAGGCGCCGGCGGGTCTTTACGCCACCCCCACCGACCTGGCCCGAATCCTGATCGAAATCCAGAACGCCCTGCGCGGGCAGGGCAAGGTGCTGAACCAACCTTCGGCCCGCACGCTCGTCACGCCCCTGACCGAAATCAGCAACGGTACCTTCCGCGAGCAGATGGGGCTGGGTGCTTTCCTGCTCCAACGCGCCGACCGCCCCGCCACCGAAGACCGCTCGCGCTACTTCGAGCATACCGGCCGCAACGCGGGGTTTATGGCCTTCGCGATGGGCAGCGTGACGGGCGGCAACGGCGTGGTGGTGATGCTCAACGACGACGGCGGCGCCAACGAACTGGCGCGCGAAATCCGGCGCGCGGTGGCGGCCGTGTACGGTTGGCCCGACTTTCTGCCGCCCGCCGTGGTGCCCGTCCCCACCGAAGCCGCCCACTTGGCCGCCCTCGCCGGGCGCTACCAGCGCGGCCCCGACGAACTGGTGACGTTCCGGGCGGTTGGGTCGTACCTGCAGCAAACCATCAGCACGGCCCTCGACCCCGGCCGCGCCATCGTGGTGGTGCCGCAGCGCGGCGATACCGTGGCGTTCACCGATTTCCCGATGCGCGCCGTCTTCGTGCGCGATGCCGGCGGCGCCGTCAGCGGCTACCGCATGCTGGGCGCCCCGGCCGCGTACCCGCGCCTGCCCGCTACCACCCAACTCCCCCACGAGCTGCTGCGCGCCGCGCGTTTCCCGGAAGCCATCGAAGCCTACCGCGCCCTGCATCAGGATGTGAATACTCTGACGTACGCCATCTACGAGTTCCTCAACCACCACCCGCACCAGCCCACCGATTCGGCCGCCGCCGAAGCCCTCCTGACGCTGGCCGAAGTCCAGTTCCCCGGCAACGGGCAGGTGCTGGCCCGGCGCGGCGATGTACTGGCGCGCCGCCGCGACCTGCCCGCCGCCCGCGCCGCCTACCAGCAAGCCCTCGCCCTGAACCCGGACGATGAGGGGTTGAAGGAGGCGCTGGCGAAGCTGGGGCGGAATAAGCGAAGGCAGTAGCTTTGGCCGGAAACCTTCGGCCGCTTTTGCGGCTGTTGCCGCCTATAACCGTATGTCACCCGCCCTCACCGACTCCCTTTTTACCGCCCTGACCTTGACTGTTGCGGGGGGCCTCGTCTGGGGGTTGAGACGAACCGGCGTGGCGCCCGCGCGGCCGGTGCTGCTGGTCGGCGCGTGGCTGATTTTCACGGCGGGGCTGGCATTCAGCGGCGTGCTACGGCAGTGGGCTGCGGTGCCGCCGCGCCTGGCGCTGGTGGTGTTGCCGCCGCTGGCCTTGGTGGTCTGGGGCGTACGCAGCCGGCAGGTGGGCGCCTGGCTCGACGGCCTGCCGGCGTGGGCGCTGGTGGCGCCGCAGGTGTTTCGGGTGGGGGTAGAGGTGCTGCTGTGGGTGCTTTACCAGCAGGGCCGCCTGCCGGTGCAGATGACGTTTGAGGGCCGCAACTGGGATGTGCTGGTCGGCCTCACGGCGCTCCCGGTGGCGGCGTGGCTGGCGCGGCGCGCGGGCGCGACGGCCCGCGTCGTGGCGGTGGGCTGGCACTTGGGCGGGTTGGCGCTGCTGGCCAACATTGTGGTCGTGGCCTTCCTTTCGACGCCCTCGCCGCTACGGCAATTCTGGAATGAGCCGGCCAACACCCTCATCGCCGACTGGCCCTATGTCTGGCTGCCTGGAGTACTGGTGCCGGCGGCCTACGTACTGCACGTACTGGGCCTCCGGCAGGTGGCGCGTAGGTCGCGGAATTGATGCGGGTATCTTGAAGCCGTCTTGCGGGCTGGGTACGCGCCCCCGGTCCGGCGGCCTCAGCCTTTTTCGCGCACCAGCACCTCGTCGATCAGCCCATATGCCTGGGCTTCGTCGGCGCGGAGCCAGTAGTCGCGGTCCGAATGGGCGTGGATTTCGTCGTAGGTTTTGCCGGTGTGGTGGGCCAGGATCTCGTACAGCTCCTGCCGCATCTTCAGGATCTGGCGGGCCGAAATCTCGATGTCCGACGTCGGCCCCTGCGCCCCGCCCGAGGGCTGGTGCATCATCACGCGGGCGTGGGGCAGGGCCGAGCGTTTGCCCGCCGCACCGCCCGCCAGCAGCACGCTGGCCATCGAAGCGGCCATTCCGGTGCAGCTGGTGGCGATGTCGGGGCCGACGTACTGCATCGTGTCGTAGATCCCCAGGCCGGCGTACACGCTGCCGCCCGGCGAGTTGATGTAGAGGCGGATGTCCTTGCGGGCATCCACCGACTCCAGAAACAGCAACTGGGCGTTGATGATGTTGGCGATCTCGTCGTCCACGGGCACCCCGAGGAAGATGATGCGGTCCATCATCAGGCGCGAAAACACGTCGATCTCGCGGAAATGCGTCGGCCGTTCCTCGATCACGGCGCGGGTCATCGCCGTGAGGGAATGGCCCGCCGCGCCCTCGACGTGGCGCACGTACTGATCGACGCGGGTGCCGCTCA
>JANPJM010000073.1:0-9633 GCA_031425525.1 Hymenobacteraceae bacterium
GGTATGCCCTTTCGATGGTGGCACTGGGAACCGTGCTTGATATGCAGGGCCAAGCCGCTACTTCGCAGTTGGTGATGGGTGTTTCGCTAAGTGTAATCGCCGCAGGGTTGGCTTGGCGTAAGCGTGGCAGCGACCCCCGCGGGTTCTACGACCGAGTTTGGCGGCGCGCCCTGCCGGCAGTGGGTGTTGGTTTGATTGGCTTGTTGTCATAAATTACAAATGGCCCGCAACCGCAAACGGCCGGTCAGCACCCTGTGCATGTCGGCCGGTCAGTCAAAAGGCCCTGAACCACAAGGTTCAGGGCCTTTTTTTCTTGCAAAACTGAGACATGGCTGTCAAGGAGTGTTGATACGGGCTGATATTGCACAACGAAACACTTTCGCCTACTTCATTCATAAAGCCGCAGCGTAGGAAGCCGCCAGGCGCGCCACGGTGAAGGGGGTGATTTTAGGAAATCACATTTGCCTTAATAGCTACTGCCGATGCTACTTACGTCACAACGAAACGAAATTTTTGCTGCTATCCAACAGGCAGGCTTAGATCCTGCTAGTTTTAAGGAAAACTTCACTGAAAAACCTACTGGTTATTTCATCGTCCCTGTCGGGGGAAAAGGAGTGTGGTTTCGTGTTCAACAGATAGGTTCTTCTTACAAGATAGACGGGCGCCCTGGTTTTGACGGTCGATTGAACTTTCAGTACGAGCGCCCTTATTGGAGCGACGTTTTTTCATACCTCGCCGACTGGTTGCAAGCCGTTAAGAATGAGCTTAACATCCCCGACCTCTGGGCCGACCTGCAAGCCAACGCCCGCCTGTTCGCTCCCACCAGCGAGGCCCCGGAAGAAGTCTTCACCCCCGACGAGGCGCGGCAGTTGCGCATTCAGTTGCAGCACATCCAGCAGCAGTTGCTGACGGCGGGCCTGCCCGAAGCCGCCGCCCGCCAGTTGGCACAAACGGTGCGCGAGGCTGGCGAGAAAGCAGAACGCTTCACCAAAAAGGAGTGGCAAGGCTGGTTTATCGGGTCGATGATCTCGGCGATGACGTCGTTGGCGATGAGTCCCGACAGCGTGAAGGTGGTGTACCAGATTCTGAAAACCACTTTTACGGGGCTGTTTCTGCCGTAGGCCGAAGCCGCATGGGTTTGTAGCTTATTTTTGATTTTCGAAAAAATAAGCTACACCTTCTGATGCCTCGCCGCTCAGTGCCCTCTGCCACGCTATCGGCCGCTGTGCGGCAGTACTTCGGCCTGCAACAAGACGAACTGGCGCAACTGCTGGGCGTCACGCGCGGCCAACTCGCGCACATCGAAGCCGGGCGGCGCACCCTCTCGGCCCCCCTCTACGACCGCCTGTTGCCGCTGGCGCGCTGCCTGCCGCCCGACCCCGCGCCCGGCGCCGCGCGGCCCGCCCCCGCGCCGCCGCCCGTGCCCCCGCCGCTGCCCCTCACCGAACGCGCCGGCCTGGAGGCGCGGCTCGACTACTGCCAGTACCACGCCGGCCGCTGGCGGCGCGCGCTGCGGCCCTTCGAAGGGCGGGCGCGGGCGGTGGCCCGCTGGCAGGCGGCGCTGCCGGCCCTGCTGGCCGCCCACCCCGATCCCGTGGCCGACGCCCCCGCCCGGCAGTGGCTGCTGGCCCGCGCCGCTCCCTTGAGCGCCGCCGCCGTGGCCGAGTGGCACCGCCTGCGCCTGCGCGCCGAAGCCCTCGAAGCCGAAGCCGCCGCCCTGGCCGCCTGCCTGGCGCCGCCGCCCCCGCTGCCACCGCTGCCCTGAGCGCCGGGCGCCGGGCGCCCGGCGCCGCCAACGGCCGGGCGCGCGTCCGTAGGTTGGCGGTTTCGGGCGGCGCGCCTACATTTGCCATCGCTTTATCATTTTCTACTTTCACTTACCGCCATTTTTGCCGATGCCGACATTCCCGATTACCTATTCTGTCACCATCGATTTTGCCCCCCTCGACACGTGGGCCAAGGTCGATGAAGTGGTCACCAGTGTCGCCGACGACGACGCCGACGCCGGCACCGAAGAGTCCATCCAGGCGCGCACCGACCGGCGCGCCGCCCGCAGCCAAAGCAAAGGCGCCCAGGCCCTGGCCCGGAAAAACACCGAAATCCTGATCGCTCAGGGCCAAGCCGCCGTGCCCGGCCTTACCGGCCAAGACAAGCAGGACGCCGACGACAAGGTGGAGGCGCTGATCTCGCAGCGCAAAACGATTCTGCGCACCAACCGCGCGACCAGCGGCACGGCCGTCGTCCTCGACGACATCGACGCCGCCCTCACCACCGGCGACCGGTCTTTCTACACCCAACTGCTCGCGGCGCTGGCCACCCACCGCGCCACCCTCACGGCGTAGGTAAAGCCGCTTGCCGCCCGGTCGCTCCGGCACAAAACCCTCCACTCGGTGTCCTGCACGCCGGGTGGAGGGTTTTTCCATGGCGCCCGGCGGGTGCCCCACGGCGCTGCTTGCCCTGGGCCACATTTGAGGCGGAACCCCGGGTTTTTTGAGGTCGAAGGCGGCGGGCGGCGGGTGGTGGGGCGGGTACTTTTGCGGTTCATTTCTTCCTCCGCCTGTTCTGCTTTGCGTTTTTGCTGATGGTAGGTATATTTTGGCTTCGTGGCGCGCGCATATGGGCTGGTGGGTGGTGGCCGGCGCTGCTGGCGGCGCTGCTGCTGCTGCTGAGCGCCGGGCCGGGCCGGGCAGCGGCGGTTGATAGCGCACGACGGGCCACGTTTTTCCGGCTCATCGCCGCCGGCGACTCGGTGTACGCCCGGCGGGCGGGTTATGCCTCCATTCGGGGCAGCTTACTGTACTTCGACCGCGCGTACGCCCTGGCCGAGCGCACCCAGGATACGCTGCTGCTCGCGGAGGCCGTCTTCGCCAAGGGCCGCGTGTACGACGCCTGGAACAAGAACCCCTCGCAGACCATCCGTCACTTTGCGCAGGCTGTCGCGCTGTTTGGCCGGGTGCCCGGCGCGTGGCGGCGCTATTACTACGCGCGCTACCTGCTGGTACACGCCCACGACAAAGTGCCCGACACGGCCGGCACCGTGCGCGCCGCGCGAGCGCTTTACCGCACGCTGCGCGCGGCCCCCGACTCGGTGCGGCGCGGCGTGCCCACCACCGTCGAGCTGGCCTGGAGCTGCACCGAAGTGGGCGCCTACGCCCTGGCCGACTCGGTACTCGCCCACCTGGTGCGCCGCCCCGACGTGGCCAACGACCCCGCCACCTACGACTACCTCACGCACTACTATCTGGTGCGCGCGCGCCTCGAGTTGCTGGCCCGGCGGCGGCCTGCGTCGGCGTACCTCGATTCGCTCACGGCCGCCGCCGGGCCGGCCACCAACCGCTTCGACCGCCTGTATTATCAGCAGCAACTCGCCGCCTTGCACGCGGCGGCCGGTCAGTACGGGGCGGCCTATGGCTACCAGCAGCAAGCCAACCGGCTGCGCGACAGTCTGGAAGACCGGGGCGAAATCGGTATCCTACGCCAGGCGTTGCTGCGCGCCGAACAACGCAGCGAGCGGGCCATTCACCGGCAACAGGCCACCGAGCGCGCCGCCCGCGCGCGGGCCTTCTGGGGGCTGGCGCTGGGCCTGCTGGCGCTGGGCACACTGGCCGCCTACCTGGCCCGCCAGTACCGGCGGGCGCGGGCGCAGTCGGCGGCGCTGGCCGGCGCCAATGCCACCCTCGACGAGAAAGTGGCGCAGGTCGAGCTGCTCAATAAAGAGATCCAACACCGCGTCAAGAACAACCTGCACATGATCTTCAGCCTGCTACAGATGCAGGAGCGCCAGACCGAGAGCGAGGAGGTGATTGAGCACCTGCAAACCGCCCGGCTGCGGGTCGAGAGCATTGCGGCCCTCCACAACCAACTGCTGCGCACGCCCGACGGCCTGGACCTGGGGCCGTACTTGCGCGGGCTGATTTCGGGCGTCGTGACGTGCCTGGCGAACGACAAGCAGGTCGTCACGCACCTGCAAACCGACGTGCTGCACCTGCCCGAACGGGCGTACCTGCCGCTGTCGCTGATTCTGAACGAGTGGGTGACGAACTCGATCAAGTACGCGCAACCCGCCAGCGGGCCGCTCGAAATCAGCGTCTACGTGCAGCGCCAGGCCACGCAGGTGTGCGTGCAGTACCACGACAATGGCGCCCCCGACGCTGGGGCGCCCGCGCCGGGTCTGGGTACCCAGATCATCGGCCTGCTCACGCGCCAGCTCGGCGCTACTCCCATCTCCATCCCCGGCCAGCCGTATCATTATGAGCTCTGCATCCCCCACGACCAAAACGCCGCCCACCCCGGAAGTGCCCGCTAAACTCTCGGTGCTGGTGGTGGAAGACGAAGCGCTGATTGCTGAAAATCTGCGCTTCGCCCTCGAAGACCTCGGCTACCACGTGGCGGCTACCTGCTACACCTACGCCGAAGCCCGCCGCGCCTTCGACACCCACCCCACCGACCTGGTACTGCTCGACCTCAACCTGAGCAGCCCCGACCCCTCCGACGACGGCCTCGCCCTGGCCGCCGAGCTGCGCATGCTGCGGCGCCCGTTCATTTTCCTCACCGCTTACAACGACCACGACACCATCCGGCGCGCGGCGCGCCTGCAACCGCACGGCTACCTCATCAAGCCCACCAACAACGCCACGCTCTTTGCCGCCATCCAGACGGCTTTCGAGCGGTTTCACACGCAGGAGCCGGCGCCCCTGCCACTCACCACCGCCGAAAGCGCCGCCGAAGCGGCCGCCATAGCGGCGTTGGTGGCCCCGCCGACGTACTTTTTCGTCAAGCTCGGCGAGCACACCCACAAGCTCTTCTGGTCGGCGGTGGTGAGTCTGGAAGCGGGCAAAAACTACGTCACCCTGCGCGACGGTACCTCCGGCCGCAGCTTCCCGCTGCGCGGCTCACTCGCTTACGTTCTCGACCAGTTGGTGCCCGTCGGGCTGCGGTCGCAGTTTGTGCGCGTCAATCGCCGTACGTGCCTCAACGTCGTTTTCATCACCCGCTACGACCCGGAATGGGTGTACTGCGGCACCGAGCGTTTCGAGAACACCGCCGACCCCGCCGAGCTGGCCGCTGCCCTGCGCGGGTAGCTGACCCTCACGCCGGTTGCCTTGCCCGGCCTTTAACGGCCGGGCAAGGCAACCGGTTTCGCTAGCTGCGCGTGCGTGCGCGCCGCCAGGGCCGCGTAGGCCGCCGGGGGCAGCGCGTTTGGCACCGTGGGCACCACGGGGCGCGGCCGAATCCAGTCGAGGTGGCCGCCGCGCCAGGCCCACGCCAGCGCCAACGTCAGCAGCCCCACGAACACGCCCATCTCGGCCAGCGCAAACCAGCCCCACGCGCCGCCGCTCGCGGCTAGTAGGTCGGGCCGGGCGTAGGCGGTAGCCCACGGGAGCAGGAAAATCAGCTCTACATCGAACAGCACGAACACCAGCGCCACCACGTAAAACCGTGCGTTGAGCGGCACCCACGCCGGGCCTTCGGTTTCTTCGCCGCACTCGTAGGTGGCGTTTTTTTCGGGGTTGGGGCGGCGCACGCTCAGCGTACGCGCCACGAGCAGCCCCAACGTCACGAACGCCAGCCCGCCCACCACGAACAGCAGCAGCACGCCGTGCGCGGCGAGGTAGGTTTCGGGGAGAACGGGCGGCATCAGCAACGGTATAAACTGGCTTAACGGACGATCAGGCGCTGCGTCTGCTGCCACGCAGCTTGCTCCACCGTCAGGGTGTAAATGCCGGCGGGCACACCGTGCAGGCGCAGCACCCGGCCGGTACGTAGCTCGGCGGCCGTGCTGGCGTAGTGGCGCACAGTCCGGCCTACCACATCCCGCACGGTCAGTTGAACGGGCGCACCAGCGGTGGGGTCGGCCGTCACGGTCAGCTCATCGGTGGCCGGGTTCGGCCACAGGCGAAGCCCGGCCGCAGCGGCCACAGTTTCGGGCAACCCCACCAGCCCCTGCGCGAAACCGAAGTGCTGCCAGAGGACGCTGGTGGCGTCGCCGGTGGTGGCGGTGGGCGTGGCGGAGTAGAGCTTTTTGCCGAACCCCCGGGTTCCGGGGCTCGTGTCCTCGCCGGAGGTACCGAAGCCCACTCCGGTGCCCGTCGTCCAAGTCACGCCCACGATGAGGGTCTGGGCAGGGTCGTAGGTAAATGCCCGATCCAGATCAAAGCTGAACCACTCCCCCAGGCGCCCATACGGAATGGTGTGCGTCGCGTGGTTGAAGACCGTATCCTGGTTGGGGTAGAAGCTGGTAGTGGGCACGAAGGCCGTATTCGGCGTCTGCCCAAGCGTCAGCACCAGGTTGGTGAAGGTCGGGCCCGAACCATTGTCGGAGTACCGGAAGTACAGCCGCCGGATCGGGCCGGCCACGCGCGGCCCCACCAGCGTAGCCGGTGGGTAGAGGAGCTGCGTCTTGCGGCACGCGTCAGAGCTGAAAAGGAAGTAGCTGATCCCGTTGCCCAAGGTGGCTTTGACAATCGGCGGAACGACCTGGGCAGTGGTCACGCGCGAGGCGGCCAGCAAGCCCGCCACGACTACGCCAACACGGAAGAGGGTAACGATGCGCATTGGCGGAAGGAAAATGATTGAGAATGAGAAGGCTTACGAATCAACATTGAGCCAAGTTCGGGGGCATTACGTGCTGCCCGCGCTGGCCTACAAATGCACCACGCGCCGCGTCGTGCGGCGGTCGCCCTGCGCTACCGTCAGCGCGTAGGCGCCGGCGGGCAGCGTGCGCAGATCGAGCGCCTCGCCGGTGCGCAGCGCGGTGGCCGGGGTCTCGCGCCGCACCACCACCCGGCCAAGGGCGTCGGTGAGGGTGAGGATGGCGGGCGCGGTGGTTTCGGGCAGCACCACGGTCAGGCGGTCGGCGGCGGGGTTGGGGAAGAGGAGGAGCGGGCTGGTCAACTCCAGATCACGAGCAAGGCCCACCGGGCGGTTATCGAACCCGAAATGCTGCCACGTACTGCTGCCCGTCAGGCCGCGCGAGGCCGTATCGGCGGCGGCGTACAGCTTCTTGCCCGCGCCCGGTGAGGTGCCAAACGTATTGTCGCCGAAGGTGCCGAACGCCTGATTGGTGCTCGTCGCGAACGACACGCCCACGATGAGCGTGCGCGTAGGGTCGTAGCTGAAGCGCGCCACCGTGTCGAGGTCGATGCCGAACCACTCGCCCAGCACCGCACCCGGCGCAATAGTGTACGTCGCGGCTTTCAGCACCGTATCCTGCCCAGCGTAAAACCGCGTAACCGGCACAAACGCCGTGTTGGTGGTGTGCCCCAGCGTCAGGCGCAACTTGCCGAGCGTCACGGTGCTGTTGGTCGAGGCGTGCTGGAAATACACCCGATGGATACGCCCGGCGGTGCCGCCCGGCAGATCACTTGGTAAATACAGCATCTGCGTTTTGCGCGCGGCATCAGACCCAAATAAGAAGGCGCTGAACGATTGCGTGGCGCTGGTTTTGGCCGTCTGCGGCGTCGTTTGGCCTACAACGCCCAATGGCGCTACGAACAGAGCAACGGCGGCCAAGCGCCGCAAGGAGGAAATATGGAACATGGGGTAACTAAGAGAGGGAAATTGTTGAGCCGCAAATTTACGGCTGATACCAAGTGCATTTGGGTACGTGCGGGCACGTACACCACCCGTAAGCACCCACGAAACGTCACGCAGTGGAACCTCCGGCGTGGGCGTTACTTTTGAGCAGACGCGCGCGCCCCTCCGCTGGTTGCTTGCCGAGGGGCACCGAATACGGCCTCTTGCCGTCGGTTTCGCGCTTCGGGCGTGCCAATCAACCTTTTTGCCCGTTTCCTGCCGATGCCTTTCCAGAGCCTGACCCGCCCCGCCGAGCGCCCCGAAATCCGCTACTTCTTCGACCCGCTCTGCGGCTGGTGCTACGGCTTCTCGCCGGTGCTGATGCGCCTGTACGAGGAGCTGAAAACCGATTTCGATTTCGTGGCGCACCCCGGCGGGATGGTCGTCGGCGAGCGCGTGGGGCCACTCGGCGAGAAAGCGGCGTACATCAAAGGTGCCCTCGCGCCCCTGGAAGCCCGCACCGGCGTGCGCTTCGGCAATAATTACCGCGCCGTGGTGGAAGACGGTACGCGCATTCAGAACTCGGTGCCGCCCTCGCGCGCCCTCACCGTGCTGGCGCGCCTCGACGGCAACCCCGGCCGCACAGTGCCCTTCGCCCACGACCTGCTGGAGGCCGGTTTCGCCCACGGCCACGACCTTGCCGACCCCGCCGTGCTGGTCGAGATAGCCGCCCGCTACGGCCTGCCCGAAGCCGATTTCCTGACTTCCTTCACCGACCCCGACACCGCCGCTTACACGCAGGCCGGTTTCACGGCCGCCTCCCAAATCGGCATCACTGGCTTCCCCACGCTCGTGCTGCGCCAGGGCAACCAGGGCACCGTGCTGGCGCGCGGCTGGGCGCCGTATGAGCAGGTAAGGGCGGCCGTGGAGGAGGTTTTGAGGGTGGGAGGGGTTGAGGGTTAGAGGGGTGGAAGGTTTCATTCTACACTCTTTCTCACCTCCCACCCTCCCACCCTCCTACCCTCAACCCCTCCTAAAAAATGGCTCTCCTCTTCGACAATTTCGCCGCTTGGGCCGCGCACTGCGCCGCTACCAACGAACCACTCTGGCAACCCGTCCTCACGTACGAGATGGAGCAGAAGGGCCGCACCGAAGAAGCCATCTGGGCGGGCCTTGCGGCGGCCTACGACGTGATGCGTTCCGCCGTGCAAACCGGCCTGACGGCCGATATGACTTCGCGCTCCGGGATGGTCAACAACGGCGCGAAACGCATCGCGGCCTCGCCCGTGACGGTGCTGGCGCCGGAGTTTAAGCGCTTGATTCAGCGGGCGGTGGGGGCGAAGGAGGTCAATTCGTGCATGGGGCGGGTGGTGGCGGCGCCCACGGCCGGAGCGTCGGGCATTTTGCCCGGCACGCTCACTACGTTGCAGGAAATCCACGGGCTGCCCGACCGCACCATCCACGAAGGGCTGCTGATTGCGGCGGGCGTGGCGCTCATCATCGAAACCAACGCCTCGCTGGCGGGCGCCGTGGGCGGTTGTCAGGCCGAAACCGGCTCGGCGGCGGCTATGGCGTCGGCGGCCATCGTGTACAGCCTCGGTGGGTCGGTAGACGAGTGTTTCGCGGCCGTAGCCATCACCATTCAGTGTATGCTGGGCCTCGTCTGCGACCCCGTAGCCGGCCTCGTGGAGGTGCCGTGCATCGTGCGCAACGCGTCGGCGGCGGCCATCGCGTTCTCCTCCGCCCAAATCGCCATCGCCGGGGTCGATCCAGTCATTCCCGTCGATCAGTGCGTCGCCGCCCTCGGCGAAGTGAGCGAATCGATGGAAACCCGCTACAAGGAAACCGCCCTCGGCGGCCTCGCCAACACGCCCCGCGCCCGCCAAATCGAGCAGCGCGTGCTGGTGCAGGACATCAAGATTCTGCCGGATGAGTAGGAGTTTTGCCTTTGAAGTTTTGAGTTTCGAGTGTAACCAAACGGTCACGCACGAGTAGCCCTTACTCGAAACTCGAAACTCGAAACTCGAAACTCGAAACTCGAAACTCGAAACTCGAAACTCGAAACTCGAAACTCGAAACTCGAAACTCGAAACTCGAAACTCGAAACTCGAAACTCGA
>JANPJM010000074.1:0-31948 GCA_031425525.1 Hymenobacteraceae bacterium
CCGTGCAGCGATAGCGTTGCGAGCCGTCGCTGGTGGTGCCGTGACGATACACGGCTTCGGCGTGGGCGCACGAAGGACAAACAACTGGTTCTAATATCATACGCCAAAGGTAGACGCTTTCTACGCTATCGAGACACGACCCGCAGTTTGACAATTAGCACCGAACCCATCGCCGGTAAACTGCGGACTAAAGTCCGCGCTACACAAAAGGAAACGCCGCCCGCCGGAGTATATTCCGATGGGCGGCGTTTCGCTGCAAAGACGGCAGTTGAGCGGGATGCCTAGGTACATCCGAAAAACTCGGCTGGGCTTGCGCCTAAGCCGACTTCAGGGCCGTCACCTGGTTTTTGGCTTGCAGAATCTGGGCGTGCTGCTGTTGTAGCACGGCTTTCAGATCGTTTGGGATGCCCTCGACGCCGAGGGCCGTTTCGTAGGCTTGCAGGGCCGTGGCATCACCGTTTTCGCACTCGCCGAGGATGGCGTTGGTGTTGGTGTCGCCGTTACCGGTGACGAGCGATTTAAGGTTGATCCAGCCGCGATGGACGGCGGCGGCTCCTTCGGTGAGCGCACCTTCGATAGTACTGGTTTTCTCGGCCTGAATGCCGATGCGCGAGCCGTAGGTTTCGAGGGTGTGGGCGAACTGCGCGCGCTGCTGTGCAAACTGGCTCAACGTCGATTTAACGCTGGCGTCGTTCACGTGTTCGGCGGCGGTTTCGTAGCCTTCCTGCGACGTGTGGTTCAGCGTGAGCAGGTCGGTGAGGGCGCGGGATATTTTTTCGTTGGTCATTGGAATGGATCTGGAGATATGCGGAAAGCGGAGAGAAACGGTTAGCCGATAAAATCGGTCTGTCCCCCAATACTTACTTACTCGCTGCCCGGCGGGTTGCGCCTTCTGCCGGAAACTCCTGGAAAGTACCGGAAATTGCCCGAAACTGCCGTAAAATGCCCGTCTCGGCGGTGGCGCGTCTGGCACCGGCGCGTCATGTACCTTTGCCCACGCGGCGCCGGCTTTGTATCCCGGTCGTCTTAGCTCCTCTGATTTGATGCTTTTTCTTCGTCGTTCCCACCTGCGGAACCTGCTCATTTTTGGTGCTGCCGCTGTTGCGGTCGCTTGTGAGTCAAAGGAGCCCGCCGCCACCGAGCGGCTGCCGGCCATCCAAAAAGTCGAAAACCTGACGCCCGCCCAACAGGTGCGCGAAGTGACGGCCGCCCTGGAGCAAGACCCCTCCAACGCCGCGCTGTATCAGCGCCGCGCCCGGCTGTATCTCACGCTCCGTAACGGGAAAGCGGCAGCGGCCGACGCCGACCAAGTGATAAAGCTCGACGGGGCCAAAGCACCCAACTTCATGTTGCGCGCCGAAGCGCGCCGCGCAGCCGGCAACCTCAAAGGCGCTCGCGAAGACTGCGAGCAAGCCGCCCAACTCGGTTTCGAAGGCCACGAATTGCCGCAGCTTCAAGGCGAGCTGGCGTTCATCGAACGTAAATACCAGCCGGCGATTGATTTTCTGAATCTGGCGCTTGAAAAATCGCCGTTCGAGGAACGCGCTTATTTTTATAAGGGAATGGTGTATCTGGAAACCGGCGACACTACGCGCGCCATTTCCAGCTTCCAGACGGCCGCCGAGCAGGCGCCCGAAAAAATGGCGGATGCATACAGTCAGTTGGCGGGTATTTATAACGCGAAGGGCGACTACACGACCGCCCGTCAGTACCTCGACGCCGGGCTGCGCACCACGCCCGACGATGGTTTCCTGAACTACAACGCCGGCGTGAATCTGGCGCTGCAAGGGCTGACCGATTCGTCGGAAGTAGTTTTTAAGCGCGCCGCGCAACTCGATACGTCGCTGTATTTGGCGCGCTACAACGTAGCCGTCGCCCATTACAACCGCGATGAGTTTGCCCCAGCCGCGCGCAACCTGCGGGCGGTGCTGCGCCACACGGCGGCGCCGCCGCCCAATACCCGTCTGATGCTCGCCGATTGCCTCGACCGCCTCGGCGATACCCGGGGCGCCATCCGGGAGTACGCCGCGCTCGCTAAAACCGACCCTGCCGACACGCGCGTGTCATTCCGCTTGTACCAAGCCAAAATCCGCCGCCGTCAGCAGCAAGCCGATTCGGCCGCCGGTCGGTCGGAGCGCGTTGTGCGGCTCGATTCGCTACGGAAGATTAAGTAGGGTATAGGTTGTAGTGTTTAGGATTTGGTGCAATCCATCAAAACCTGACTACATCCTAAACACTGAAAACTAGACACTAAACCCTAACTACCGATGAACATTACCTTACCCGACGGCTCCGTCCGCCAATTTGAATCTGGCGTTACGGCGTATCAGATTGCGGCTTCCATCTCCGAAGGCTTGGCGCGTAACGTGCTGGCCGCGCGGGTGAACGGCGAAGTGGTAGACGCCGCGCGCCCGATTGACGCCGATGCCACCGTGCAACTTCTCACCTGGAACGACGATGCCGGCAAAGCCACGTTCTGGCATTCGTCGGCCCATTTGCTCGCCGAAGCGCTCGAAGCGCTGTACCCCGGCGTGAAATTCGGCATCGGCCCGGCCCTCGAAAACGGCGGATTTTATTACGATGTCGAGTTGCCCGAAGGCGTCTCGCTTTCGCAGGAAGATTTCGCGCCCATCGAGAAAAAGATGCTCGAACTGGCGCGCGGTAAGAGCGAGTACGTGCGCACGGCCGTGAGCAAGGCCGACGCCATTGCTTATTTCGAGCAAAAAGGCGACCCGTACAAGCTCGACCTGCTCGACGGGCTCGAAGATGGCACCATCACGTTCTACCAGCAGGGCAATTTTACCGACCTCTGCCGCGGGCCGCACATCCCGAACACGGGGTTCATCAAAGCCGCCAAGCTCACCAACGTGTCGGGCGCTTACTGGCGCGGCGACATCACGGGCAAGCAACTCACGCGCGTGTACGGTATCACGTTCCCGAAAGCGCAGGAACTGACCGAATATCTGGAACGCATGGAAGAAGCCAAGCGTCGCGACCACCGCCGTTTGGGTAAAGAGTTGAAACTGTTTGCGTTCTCGGAAAAAGTAGGGGCGGGGCTGCCGCTGTGGCTGCCCAAAGGCACGGCCCTGCGCGAGCGCCTCGAAAATTTCCTGCGAAAGGCCCAAGCCAAAGCGGGTTACGTGCAGGTAGTTACGCCGCACATCGCGCACAAGGCGCTATACGTCACGAGCGGCCACTACGAGAAATACGGCGCCGATTCGTTCCAGCCGATCCGCACGCCGCAGGAAGGCGAGGAGTTCTTCCTGAAGCCGATGAACTGCCCGCACCACTGCGAAATCTACAAAACCGAGCCCCGTTCGTACCGCGATCTGCCGTTGCGCCTTGCCGAGTTCGGCACGGTGTACCGCTACGAGCAGTCGGGTGAGTTGAGTGGCCTGACGCGCGTGCGCGGCTTCACGCAAGACGATGCCCACATCTTCTGCCGCCCCGACCAGGTGAAGGAGGAGTTCCTGAAAGTGATCGACATCGTACTCTATGTACTGAAGGCGCTCGATTTCCCGGAGTTCACGGCGCAGATTTCGCTCCGCGATCCCGAAAACACCGCCAAGTACATCGGTTCCGATGAAAATTGGGCGAAAGCTGAAGCCGCTATCAAGGAAGCTGCCTTGGAAAAAGGGCTGAAAACCGTAACCGAACTGGGCGAAGCCGCCTTCTACGGCCCGAAACTCGACTTTATGGTGCGCGATGCCCTCGGCCGTAAATGGCAGCTCGGCACCATCCAGGTCGATTACAACCTGCCCGAAAGGTTTGAACTCGAATACACCACCGCCGATAACTCCAAGGCCCGCCCCGTGATGATTCACCGCGCGCCGTTCGGCTCGCTGGAGCGGTTCGTGGCGGTGTTGCTCGAACACAACGGAGGTAATTTCCCGTTGTGGCTGGCGCCGGAGCAGTTCGCGGTACTCCCCATTTCGGAGAAGTACAACTCGTACGCTGAGCAGGTGAAAGCCACCCTCGAACAGCACGACATTCGCGGAACGGTGGACGTGCGCGACGAAAAAATCGGCCGCAAAATCCGCGATGCCGAGATGAGTAAAGTGCCGTATATGATCATCGTGGGCGAAAAAGAGCAGGAAATGGAGACTATTTCCGTTCGTCGCCACGGCCAGGGCGATTTGGGCACACTGCCGATTCCCGCGTTCGTTGAGAATTTCCAGGCGATGGTGGCCGAGGCGTTGGGCGGATAATTCGCCCGCTGGGGCAAGTATGCCGAACGCCGAAGCTCATCCGCTACTAGCCGCCATCGAACAGATCAGGCCGTTGCCGGCCACGCTGCGGGAGGTAGTGCTGGGCGCCGCGCAAGTCCGCGACTTGCCCGCCCGGCACTACCTGCTGCGACCCGGCGAAGTAGCGCGGCACTTGCATTACCTCGAAACGGGATTGGCGCAGGGTTATGAAGTGCGGCCATCGGGGCAGGCCGTCACGTCGTGGTTTATGCGCGAAGGCGATTTCGTCATCTCCATCGTGAGCTTGCTCACCCAGACGCCCTCCACGGAGTTTGTACAATTGCTGGAGCCCGCGCGGGTTTATACGCTCGCCTACGCCCGTTTGCAGGAGTTGTACGAAGCGTTTCCGGAGGCCAATTTCATCGGCCGGGTACTCACCGAACGCTACTATGTACTGAGCGAGCAACGCGCCTACAACCTGCGCGCCCGGCCCGCGCGCGAACGGTACGCCCAACTACTGCGCGATTTTCCGGACGTATTCCAGCGGGTGGCCGTGCAGCATGTGGCCGCGTACCTCGGTATGGCGCCCGAAACGCTCAGCCGGTTGCGCGCTGGTAAGGGGTAAGCAGGCGGGCTTCGACTCCGCTCAGGCTGACCCTAAGCTTGTCAGCGATCTCGTTCGGGACAGTTTGCTAAAATGACATTCATCAGAAAAAACGGGCTATGCAGTGGGGCACCTTTGTCACTCTCACCATTCCTCATTTTTTTCGATGCTCGGTATCATTTTCGCGGTTTTCGCCGCCTGTTTTATTCTTGAGCGCGTGGTGCCCGGCTGGCGCCTACCGGTGGTGCCCACGTGGGCCACGCGCGTGCTGCTGGTCAATGCCGTGCAACTGCTCGTGGTGGTGGCGGCGGGGCTTAGTTGGGATCGGTGGCTGACAGCGTACTCGCTGTTGCACCTGTCGGCGGTGCTGCCGGCGTGGGCGTGCGGGCTGATTGCCTACGTGGTGGCCACGTTTGTTTTTTATTGGTGGCACCGCTGGCGCCATCGGATCGACTTTTTGTGGCGGCATTTTCACCAGATTCACCACAGCCCGCAGCGGCTCGAAGTCATCACGTCGTTCTACAAACATCCGGTCGAAATGGTCGCTAACTCGCTGATCGGCGGGCTGCTCATTTACACGCTGCTGGGGTTGAGTGCGGAAGCTGGGGCCATCTATACGCTTTGCACGGCGCTGGGCGAGTTTTTTTACCACACCAATGTCCGCACGCCCCGCTGGGTAGGCTTCGTGTTTCAGCGGCCGGAAATGCACCGTTTTCACCACGAGTACGACCACCACGCCCGCAATTACGGCGATCTGGTGTGGTGGGACATACTCTTCGGCACCTACTACAACCCGGCGCGGTTCGAATCGGCGTGCGGCTTCGATACCGCCCGCGAACTACGTCTGCTCGATATGCTGCGCTTCCGCGATGTGCATCAGGAACCGGCAGCCGGCGATTCGGCCGCGCCGGCGGTCATCCCATCGGCCGGAATGGTAGCCGAACTTCCCGTCGCTCAACCACTCGACCCAGATAGCGCTGCCCACCCGATTGCCGGGCCGCCCGCAGAAGGGTAGGAGTCCGTGCGGCAGTACTCCTTGCCACGTAGCCCCCAAGTTGATTTGCATTCGGTTTGCCGAATCCCTCGCCGCGCCCGACCTTTGCGTTTCCAACTCCCTTCCCCGCTCACTTAACTCCCCAAGACCATAGCACAGAATCGTCGGTACGTTCCACGCGCGCAAGTGGAAGAGCCGTTCAAGATCAACCATAGAATCCAGGCGCGCGAAGTGCGTTTGGTCGGCGATAACGTCGAGCAAGGGGTGTACCCCATCGAGCAGGCTCGCCGCATGGCGCAGGAGCAAGCGCTCGATTTGGTCGAAATCTCCCCGACGGCCGTGCCGCCCGTCTGCCGCGTCATCGACTACTCGAAATTCAAGTACGAGCAGAAGAAGAAAACCCGCGAGCTGAAAGCCAAAACCACGAAAGTGGTGGTCAAAGAAATTCGGTTTGGGCCGAACACCGACGACCACGACTACGAGTTCAAGCTGAAGCACGCGCGCGAATTCCTGAAAGAAGGCGCCAAAATCAAGGCATACGTCCACTTCGTGGGCCGTTCGATTGTCTTCAAGGAGCGCGGTGAAATCCTGTTGCTCAAGTTTGCCCAAGCCCTCGAAGACCTCGCCAAAGTCGAGCAGTTGCCGAAGCTCGAAGGCAAGCGAATGTTCCTCTTCCTCGCGCCCAAAGTGAGCGCCAAGCAAGGCACCGGCGGCACCCCGCCGCGCACGACCGGCCCGATGAAAACCGGTTCAGAAGTGAGCGCACCACCGGCACCGGTTGCTCCGGCTCCGGTCGCTGCCGTCGAAACCGCCGCTCCGGCGCCCGCGCCAGCGGCCGACGAAGCCTAGCCTCCGCTTTAACGGCAGCGCGTCTTGCGCGCTGCTTTCCATCCGAATTGTTGTTGCCGTTTTTTCACAAAAACAGCTTTTTTCTTAAACCAAATGCCGAAGAACAAAACCAAGTCGGGCGCCAAAAAGCGCTTTTTGGTAACGGGTACGGGCAAAATCAAGCGTAAACACGCTTACAAAAGCCATATCCTGACCAAGAAATCGACGAAGCGCAAGCGTGCCCTCACGCACGGTGGCCTCGTGTCCGATGGCGATACCAACCGCGTGTTGCGGATGCTCGCGCTCGCTTAGAGAGTTTTGAGTTTCAAGTTGTGAGTTTCGAGTGCATCATTCGAGTGGCTCAATAACTCGAAACTCACAACTCGAAACTCACAACTTCCCACCGGCCCCGGGCGCCAAAGCACGGCTATTCGTAACGCTGCCGTCGCCTCGTCAGGGCCAAAACCATTGTACCATGCCACGTTCCGTAAATTCGGTGGCCTCGCGCCACCGCCGGAAAAAAATTCTAAAGCTCGCCAAAGGCTACTTCGGCGCGCGTAAAAACGTCTGGACGGTTGCGAAAAACGCCGTCGAGAAAGGTCTCACCTACGCCTACCGCGACCGCAAGAACAAGAAGCGCGAATTCCGCGCCCTCTGGATTCAGCGGATCAACGCCGGCGCACGCGAATACGGCCTGTCGTACTCGCAGTTGATGGGCGCCATCCACAAGTCGGGCCTCACGCTCGACCGGAAAGTCCTCGCCGACTTGGCCATGAACCACCCCGCCGCCTTCAAGCAAGTCGTCGAGCAGGTTCGTCCGCGCTAGTCAATCCCTCAAAAAGGCAACAACAGCAACCGCCCCGGTCGGGCTTTCCAGCAATGGAAGGCGCGGCCGGGGCGGCTTGTTTGTAAAAGGTAGCGCGGGGCGCCGGCCCGCGAGCGCGGCAGCGCTTTCGCAAGTAGCTTGCCCGTAGCGCGCCGAGGTTTGCGTAGAATTCGCTTACGCTCACCGCGGGCCGGCGCCCCGCGCTACCTCTATTTCTCAATCCCTTGATTCATCTCGCCGCCGCGCAGTTCCGGCCGCCGAATCAGGCCGCCTTCGTAGCCGGTACGGGCCATCAGTCCGGCCGTAATGAGGGCCAGCGCCCAGACCGCCACCAGCGCGCGGCGCGTGGCCGGGTGGTTGCGCTGTTGGAGCAACATCGTGGCGAGCGCTACGGCGCCTAGCAGACTGGCCGCGATGAGCGCCACTTCGGCGGCTTCCTCGTGTTCGTGGATGGCGTCGCGCGTAACGCCTGGCAACTTGAGTACCGCGTGTTCGGCGGGTTCGCCGGTGAGGTTGGCAGGCACGGCCGACACGCCCACGATCACGAAAAATACCAAGGCCGCACGCGTGAACCAC
This sequence comes from Hymenobacteraceae bacterium, assembly GCA_031425525.1. Classification (GTDB taxonomy): domain Bacteria; phylum Bacteroidota; class Bacteroidia; order Cytophagales; family Hymenobacteraceae; genus JANNMJ01. Next base: position 8,016 of record JANPJM010000074.1, read on the forward strand.
ATTCCGCCGTTGTGGCTGACGGCGCCCGCAATCAGCAGACCCAAGCCGAAAAAGCAGCCCAAAATGGGTATATGGTTCAAGAGCAAATGCAGGTGCGTGGCGTTCATCGGGAGGTGACGTAAAAACGAACCCCGCAAACTCGCCTCAGGCGGGGGTTTGCGGGGTTCAAACTTACGTCAGCCGTGGCGGCTGTGGGTTGAGACAGGGCAAAATCAGTCCCGAATCAGCCCCGAATCAGCGCAAACCGCTGTGTTGAATTAACAGCCGCCGCCGTAACGGGGCGCTGGTTGGCGTGGCCCGCACTTCGAGCAAGTACAGCCCGGCAGGTAGGGCGTGCGTCACGATCCGGCCGCCGCTTTCCGCCAGGCGCGTCTGGCTGACCGTGCGGCCCAAGGCATCGCGCAGCAGCGCAGTGCCTTGCGTAGCGGCCCCTACCACTTCGACGCGGATTTCCGCATCGCCGGGGACCGGGAACACGCGCAGGTGGTCGGGGGAGGCTTCGTCGCGTAGGCCGCCCGTTACCAAGCCTACGCGCACCGTGTCCGATTGCGTACAACCCGCATTCGAGACGCGTACCCAGTAGGTACCGGCCGTATCCACGCGCAGGGTGCGGGTGGTGTCGCCGGTACTCCAGAGGTGGCGGGCGGTGGGGTTGGCGGCATCGAACAGCACGGTTTGCCCGGTGTTGAGCGTGAGATCGGGGCCGAGGTCGAAGGGTTGCAGCGGCGCCACCACGCGCACTACCACCGAGGCCGTATCGGCCGAACACGGCCCCTGGGCACGCACGCGGTAGCGCACGGTTTGCGTCGGCGCTACCCGCACCGTGCCGAGCGTATCGGGCACGGGCGCGCCCGTGACCAGCCACGTAAAGCGGTCGGTACCGGCGCCGAACGCCGAAAGCGTCACCGAATCGCCCCGGCAGATGGTGGGCTGACCGGCAAGGGCTTGCAGGATGTTGGCGTTGCGGAAGAACGTTTGGTTGAGGACGGGGAAAAATCCTCCATCGGTGCCCGGTGCCAGGGGGAGCGCGTTGAGGCGCAGGTGGCAGGTGGCCGCTGGGTTGTTGGGACAATCCATCACGCCGAGCGCGAGTGCTTGGCGAAGCGAAATATACAGCTTGCCGTCGAGCCCAAGTTGGGCATCGAACAAACCCGTTTGGCCAGGGGTAGGCACCACCGCCTGGGAGGCCGCTATCGCCGCCGCCGAGCCAGCCTGTAGATCGTACTGTAAGAGCGCGGGAGCGCTCGAATTTGCGATATCAAGCTCTAAGCCGACGTACAGGTAACGGCTGTCAGGAGAGAAGGCTACCGTGCGTACGGTGCGGCCTCCGGGCGTGGGCAACCGTACCAACGGCGTCAGGTCGGCGGTGGCGCGGTTTATCTGTAGTACCCACACCGCCGAATCGGTGGGGCACGCTAGCAGCTCGCTGTTGGGCGAACTGCGCATAAAAGTTATCGAGGGGGGCTGCGGCAGCGCCACCGGACTGGCACGCGCCAGCACGGCGCTCAGGCTGCCGGCCGTTACCAACACCGAACGGACAGTGTCACCGGCGGAGTTGGGCTGCATAACCCACACGTCATGGCCGTTGCTGTGCAGGACTGCCGCTTGTCTTGTGTTGAATTCCTGTTCGCGATAACGCATTAGCGTGGTATCGAGGGCCGTGTATGCGCCAAGGCCATTGCGAAGCGTCATATCCACTTGGGTGCAATCCCAACTCAGGTTGCCGGCCGTAGGTAAGCTGAAGCCAAGGCCGAACACGTAGTAACGGGTAGCGGATACGGGGTCTGGCACGATCAGCGTCGAGAGATCATTGTCCGGTCGTATTGTAGACCACGGATGGGGCATATACTGGCCGTTTCTATCTTGTAGGTAGCGATTAGAGCCACCCGAAAACAGCAGCTCTCCGGCCGGGCTGCTGATTGTCGCAACGCCAATGTTTGAAATCGGGAAGCTGCTTACGAAAGCTCGCGGAGGCTGGTAGTTGAAGTTCAGACCAGCTTGCTGGCCGAATATCCACCACGCGCCCTGTTTTTGCTGCCCCACGGCGGGCAACGCGCTGCCACTGGCTACCGCCAGCAGCAGGAGCATATATACTACACGCTTCATGGCAGTAGCGGCTTACCGCGTAATGATGAGGCGTTGGCGCCACGTGTGCGTGCCATCGGTACCGGTCAGCAGGTACACGCCGGCGGGGATGTTTGCCGTGCGCAACGTCAGCGGTTGCCGGGCCGCCATCGATTGCGCGAGCAGGGTGCGGCCCTGCAAATCGCGCAACGTTACGCGGGTGGTGCCCTCGGCGCTCGGTGCGCTGATGCTTACCTCATCGGCGGCGGGGTTGGGCCAAACCACCACCTCAGCGGCCGCTGGGTCAGCGTTGCCGAAGCTGCCACCCGATTGGGTGGCACGGCCGCCATTCTGGGTGCAGCCGTCGGTGGTGGCCACGCTCAGGCGCGCGTCGGTAGATCGGCCGCAGGGGGTTTGGCCGGGGTAGGCGGTCACGACGCGAACCTCGTACGTGGCCGCCACGCCCACTGGAAACGTGATGGTTGCAGTTGGGCCACTTGGGCTCACGGTTACGCCGGTGCTGGGCGTCACGGTCCAGGTGTACGCCGCCCCCACGCCCAGGTCGTTGATCGAGTAGGTGGCTTGCCCGGTAATAGGCTGAATAGGCGGCGGACTGGTACAGCCGGCCGGGGTAGCAATGGTTTGCACGGTGGTCTTGCCGATTACATCTCCGGCGTACCCGTAATGCCAGCCATCGATCTGGCGCGGTAGGCGGCGTATCTGGCTACCCGTGGGTGGCAGTTTGGCCGCGAAGCTGATGGGTGCCACAAAGCCTGGGGTGGCCAGCGATACGTCGTACCGTTCCATTTTGGTGGGGCTTAGCATGGCCAACTGGCCCAGCCGGTTGGCTTCGATGTACGAGTTTTTGATGTCGCGCGCGTTGGGGGTTGCCGTAGTCGCGTAGCTGTTCGCCGCGATATTGTATGTGAATTTATAGAGCCCGTCGTTCGCGTTCGTGGTTGCGTCGAAGGTGACGTACACATCGTAGGTACCCGGTGCAAACTCCAACCCGTTGATGGTGCCGGCCGACGGGAGAGTGGCGGTGACGACGGTAATGCCGTTGCTGCCCGCCGCACCATACCCGTCTATGCCCTCGACGATGGTCGCGACATAGAGTTTGTTGTTTTCGGCCCACGCCAGCCGCTTGTTGTCGGTAGAAATTTCCAGCTCTGGCGATTCGAAGCTGGCTGTGGCGCAGTTGGGGGTAAGGGTAGAAATGCACCGCGCCTCAGTTTGCGTCTGCGGCACGCCTGGCGTCTGTAGTGAAGCGCCCGTGATGATGGTTCGCAGGGGAAACGAACTGCCGGGGTTGCCTGGGGTGGTGGGGACGTGTTCGTCGACCTGAAAAAAGTAGATGCCGCCCTGACCTCTGTCGTTGCTCAACAGCAGATACAGATTCTGCTTCTGAATGGCAGGATTTTCCAGAGACGGACGCGATACGGCCACCTTTCCGGTTGCTGACAGAAAAGACCCACAGGTAAAATATTGCAGTACGGTAGGGGAAGACCGGCAGACCGGAATGGTGCCATACCAAATCGGATTACCAAGATTTGACAAATCCTGGTAATCCGTAATGTAGCTCATCAGTGCGCCGGAACCAGCACTTAGAGGGCGGTAGAAGATGGAGTAAAACCGGTCGCAGGAATTGGGATTGCCGCTGCCGACGCTACCGGGGGCGGGCATCGTGAGTACATCGGGATAGGCAAACACCGCGGGGCCTTCTAAGTCGAGTTCACCGTTGCTCGAACTGTAACACGTAGGTACGTTAGGCGCGGTAGTCCCAATAATGGGTACGTTGGGGTAAGTAGCCGGCCGCGTCGCATCGTTGAAGTTGCGACGCGGCGCCGGCGGTTGCGTAGCGTCTATCGTAATGTTTTCGGCCGTGTAAAATCGAAGTGCCGGCGTTGCGCTGGTAGTCGGCACCGTCGGATTGGCGTTGTGCTGCGTGCTGAAAATCCAGGTAGCATCCTGCGAGCCATTCGGATAGTTCGTATACGGAAAATACTTCAAGCTCGGCGTCTGCTTCGCCACGCGCTTGATCCCATTATCGGCGAACGTGAAAAGCGCACTGGCACCCGACGATTCTTCCAGCATCCAGACCGGCAGTTGCGCCCGACTGGCAGTAGTGGTGAATAATAAGGCCATCAGCAACAAAAAAAAGTGTCGTAAACGGCTTTTGCTACCTGCCGTGCCCGTCAGGCACGAAAGATGGGGGGGGGGGGTAAACGGCAAACTGCTTCATCGGACAACGAGAAATTACGTAAGCTGCGCGCGAAACTGCCCGCAGCTTCTCAAAGGAACAACCCGATGGCCCAACGGCCAAATCGTCGATTCTTAACGGTAAAGGCCACCCAAACGAACACGGGGCGCGCCGGCCAGCCTAAGCTGGTACCGACGCGCCCCGCGCGATGAGAAAAAAGAAACTGTAGCGGGAGGCGGGATTGAACCGCCGACCTCAGGGTTATGAATCCTGTGCTCTAACCAGCTGAGCTACCCCGCCAGATCAACCGAAAAAGGGGCTTGCCGCTGTTTCGGGCCACAAAGGTACGATAAATGCGCAACCGTGCAACCGGAATGTGCGGTTTGGGGGGTAATTTTGTGAGAGCCGACGCCCCTCCAGGTGCCAGCCGATGCTGACCCGCTTCCGGGCGGCTTCTTTCTCTGTTTCGTAGGCCGCTGGGGCCGCGTTCCGTTAGCTTGCAGTTTATGGCCATCGTGCCCCCGTCAGCCGCCGATGCCGCGGCTTCCATCAGCCCGGCGACCGGCCCGGCTAAGTTTAAGTTCGTCGCGGAATATGCCGTCAATGCCTCCGCGCGGCTGTTATTTCCCTACCTGAGTACCGCCGGCTCGCTGGCGCAGTGGTTTTGCGATGACGTAAAACTCACGCCCGACCACTTGTTCAATTTCGTGTGGGACGGCGAGCCGCACTTTGCCAGCGTCACGAACGTGCGGCAAAACCGCTCGATTCGGTTCGTGTTCCTCTCGCCGCAACGGCAGCCGCTACCCGACCCGGCGTACCTCGATTTTACCCTCGAAACGAGCGAAATCACGCAGGAGCAATACCTGCGCGTGACCGACTACTCCAGCGAACACGACAAAGCCGAGTTGCAGGAACTGTGGGATGGCCTCGTGCATTCGCTGCGCGAGTTGGTTGGGGGGTAGGTTATTCGTGAAACGTCATTCATTAATCGTTAATCGGTCAACTATATGAGGTTAATCGAGAAAAGGTCATCGAATACCGGTTAATCGGTAATCGTTAATCGGTCGACCATATGCGATTAAGCGAATTCCGGTTATCGAATACCGAAAAACGGTTATCGAATACCGGCTAACGAACAACGGCTAACAACCAAATGAAGCACCTAGACCGCCTGATTTTGCGGGCGTTCGCCGGCCCGTTTCTGCTCACCTTCGCCATTGTGGAGTTTATTCTGCTGATGCAGTATATGCTCAAATACATCGAAGATTTGGTGGGGAAAGACCTGGGGGTGTTCGTCATTGCGCAGTTGTTGGGGTATTTCGCGTTGCTGATGATTCCGATGGCGCTGCCGCTGGCGGTGCTGCTGTCGTCGCTGATGACGTTCGGCAACCTTGGCGAACACCGCGAGCTGACGGCCATTAAATCGGCGGGAATTTCGTTACTGCGCATTCTGCGGCCCGTCGGGCTCGTGGCTATCTTGCTGACGGTGGGGGCGTTTCTGTTCAACAATTACGGCGCCCCGCGCGCGGCGCTGAAGGCGTATAGCCTGATGTGGGACGCGCGCCAGCAGAAACTCGCGCTCGACATCCGCGAAAACGTCTTTTATTACGGCCTCGAAGGCTACGTGATCAAAGCTGGGCGCAAATACCCGGATGGCTCATCGTTGGGCAACCTGATGATTTACGACCATCGCAGCGGGCGCGGCAACACCACCGTCATCCTCGCCGATTCGGGGCGGATGGAACTGCTGTACGGCGGCCAGTACCTGCGCCTGACGCTGTTTCGGGGCGAGGCGTTCATCGATCAGGCCGACGGTACCGTGCGGGGCGCCAACGCGGGGTACGTCCGCCAGGCTTTCCAGAGCAACCGAATCACGTTTTCGCTCGCCTCCTTCAAGCTCGACCGTACCAAAGAGGAGCTGTTTGCGCAGAACCGGATGATGAAGAGTACGCCGGAGTTGGTAGCTACCACCGACTCGCTGCGCCGCTCCGCCGCCCGCGAGCGCTCGCGCGTGACGCTCGCCCTCGACCCGTTTTACACCAATTTGCGGCTGCCGCTCGACCCAGCGGGCCTCAAAACCTACCCCCGCCGCCGGGCGGCCGATTCGGTGGCGCGCCGCGCCGCCACGCTCGTGCTGGCGCCCGGCAAGCTGAAACCCCTGACCGACCGCGACCTCGAATCGGCCCTCAACGTGGCGCGTAACGTGCGCTCGTACCTCGGTTCCACGCGCGAGCGGCTGGCGTTTACGGTGCGCGAGGCCAACTCGTGGGAGGTGGAATTCTGGAATAAATACGCGCAGTCGTTGGCCGTTTTCACGATGTTTTTGATTGGCGCACCGCTCGGCGCCATCATCAAAAAGGGTGGTTTGGGCGTGCCGGTGCTACTGTCTATCGTGTTTTTTATCTTTTACTACGTCGTCTCGCTTTCCGGCCTGAAGTGGGGGCGCGAATCGGTGCTGCCGGTGCCCGTCGGGATGTGGCTTTCCAACGCGATTTTGCTGCCGATTGGCATCTTCTTCCTGTTTCAGGCACGGCGGGATTCGTCGGTGCTGGAGGTGAATTTCTGGGCTGGGCCGGCGCGGTGGCTCCAGAATCGGGTGGCGGCGTGGCGGGCTCGCCGAGTGCAAGCCGTGCGTTCGGCGCAACCACGGTAGGGGCGCCGTATTGTCGGAAGAGATGCTCTACATTCGCCTCTTTACCCTTTGACGCGTGCCGTGCTTGCTATGGAAGAACCCGTACTTCGCCCGGCCTCGGTTGCGTTTCTGAGCGAACCGGCGCGATATGCACAGTTGGAAACCTTGTACCGGGCTGTGCGCGAACGCGAGGGCCGGGTATGGGTCGATGCCGACGTGGTGCGACTGCCCCACGTGCCGCCCGGCCACCCGCTGGCCGCCGAATGGCAACTCCGCCGACGCTCGGCCGACCACTTACTGGACTACCTCACTCGCCGCGCTCGTCCGCAGCGTCTGCTCGATTTAGGCTGCGGAAATGGGTGGCTGGGCAATGCGCTGGCCAGCGCCGGCCACACCGTTTACGCCGTCGATCTCAACCAGCACGAACTGGCGCAGGGCGCGCGCGTATTCGGCGCCAACCCGCGCCTCCGGTTTCTGTATGCCGATGTGTTCGAGGCGGGCTTGCCGTTGGGTGCGCCGCCGGCAAAGCTCGACGGCATCATCGTGGCGGCGGCGGTGCAGTATTTCCCCGATTTGCGGGCGCTGATCGAACGCCTGTTCGAGCTGCTCGAACCCGGCGGTCAGATTCACTTTCTCGACAGTCCGTTTTACACGCCGGCCACCGTGGCAGCGGCCCGTGCCCGCACCCAGGCGTATTACGCACGTATCGGGTTTCCGCAGATGCTGCCTTTCTATCAGCATCATCTGTCGGCGGCGCTCACTACCTTTAACCCAGTGCGGCAAAACCCGCAACCGCTCGGCCGGTTAGGGCGCTTGCTGGGCCGATGGTTGGGCCGCGCGCCGCTTTTCCCTTGGTACGTGATTTCGAAGCCCTGACGGACGATGAAAGTCCCTGAACCCGTGCTGACTGCCGACACCCAGCACGCGCTGACGACCTCGGTATTGCGGGTGCTCGCTTACTTCGACGTGTTCAAGCACCCGCTCACCGCCCAGGAAGTTTTTGAGGGCTGCGACCACCCGTCCACCAGTCTGGCCCACGTCGCGGAAGCCCTGACGGCGTTGCGGCGCCAGGGCGGCATCCGGCAGGAAGGCGACTATTACGCCCTCGACGCGGGCAGTAGTGTGGCGGAGCGTCTTGCGTCGGGGGTTCGCTGCGCGCAGTATCTGCGGCAGGCCCATCGCTACTCGCGCCTCATCGCGCGGTTTCCGTTCGTGCGGGGGGTGTGCCTTTCCGGCTCCGTCTCGAAGGGGCGGGCCGACGCGGGCGCCGACATCGACTACTTCATCGTGGCGGCCCCTGGGCGTCTGTGGGTGTGCCGCACGCTGCTCATCCTCTTTAAAAAGACCGTGCTGCTCAACCGGCACCGGTATTTCTGCCTGAATTACTTCGTGGACGCTGACCATTTGGCCATCCCCGACCGCAACCGCTTCACCGCAACCGAAATCGCGTTCCTCATCCCCACCTACGATTACGCCTGTTACGCGGCCTTCCGGGCAGCCAACCCGTGGGTCAGCCACTATTTCCCCAACAAACCGCTGCTGCCGGCGGAAGCCGTTTTCGAGCGCGGCGACACCTGGCTTAAACGCGGGGCCGAAGCGTTGCTGGCGGGCCGCGTTGGGGCGTGGCTCGAAAAACGCTGTCTGGCACTTACGCGCGCTTACCGCCGGGCTAAGTTTCGGCAACTTGCCGCCGATGCCTACGAACACGCCATGCGCGCCACGCCGGAGGTTGCCAAGCACCACCCGAACAGCTTTCAGGGCCGGGTGCTGGCGGCCTACGCCCACACGCTGCGCGCGCTGGAGGCGCGGCTGGGCGCTGATTTGGGCGCTGAATTAAGCACTGATTTGGACGCGGAATCGCCTGCCGACCCAAGCGCCGTCCGGCCCGTTGCCGCGCTTCTTGTCCCGCGCTGACCGATGGTAGAAGTTCTGTTCACCCACGCCTACTTGTTGCGCCTCGACCCTAAGCAGTGGCGGCAGCAGCAGCCCTACGCGCCCCTGGCTACCATTACGGCCGCTGCGGTGGTGCGGGAAGCGGGCTTCACGGTGGCACTGCACGATACCACGTTTGCGCACGGGGCCGAAACGCTTGGGCTGGCGTTGCTGGCGCACACGCCCACCTTTCTGGTGATCTACGACGACGGCTTCAACTACCTCACGAAGATGTGTTTGACGGCGATGCGGGAAGCGGCCTTCGGGCTGGCGGCGCGGGGCCGGGCCTACGGTTGCCGGGTGATCGTGGCGAGTTCCGATTCAACCGACCACTACGCCGACTACCTGGCGCGCGGCGCCGATTTCGTGCTGCTCGGCGAAGCCGACCAGACCCTGCCCGACTTGCTGCACGCCCTGCGCGGCGGCACCGACCCGGCGCACGTACCCGGCCTGGCTTTCTGCGGAACCAACGGCGCAGTGCAAACCACCGGCCGCCGGGCCGTGATGACTGATCTCGATGCCTTGCCGTTGCCCGCTTGGGATTTGGTGGATCTGCGCCCCTACCGCGCCGCCTGGCTGAGCAGTACCGGGTACTTTTCGCTCAACGTTGCCACCACGCGCGGGTGCCCCTACAAGTGTAACTGGTGCGCGAAACCAATTTACGGCAACCGCTACCACGCCCGTTCGCCGGCGCACGTGGTGCGGGAGTTACAGCTTTTGCAGGCGCGCGTCGGGCTGGAACACGTGTGGTTCTGCGACGATATTTTTGGCCTCAAGCCCGGCTGGGTCGAGCGCTTTGCCGAGTTGGTGGAAGCCGCCGGGCTGCGGTTTCGGTTCAAGATTCAGTCGCGCGCCGATTTGCTGGCCCGCGCCGGAGCGGCGGAGGCATTGGCCCGTGCCGGTTGCGAAACCATTTGGCTGGGCGCCGAATCGGGCGCGCAAAGCATCCTCGACGCGATGGACAAAGGCATCACGGTCGAACAGATTTACGAGGCTACCCGGCGCATCCGCCAGTTGGGCATGCAGCCCGCGTTCTTTTTGCAGTTCGGCTACCCCGGCGAGACGAAAACCGACATTGCCGCTACTCTACGGATGCTTTTCGAGTTGATGCCCGCCGATATCGGCGTGTCGGTTTCGTACCCGCTGCCGGGTACGCTGTTCTATGAACGAGTGAAAACCGAACTGACCCAGAAAGCCAACTGGACGGATTCGGGCGACCTCGCGCTCATGTTTCGCAATACCTACCCGCCCGCTTACTACCGCGCGCTGCACCGCTACGTGCATCGGCGGTTTCGGCAGCGGCAGGCGCTGGCGGCGGTGCGCGGTTTGCTCGCTGCGCCTGAAACCCTGACTCGGCACCGCTTCCGTCAGGCGGCCTCGGTGCTGTACCACGCCCCGGCGGCGCTGCTGGCGCGCTTCGCCTGGCGTAAGGCCGAAGGAAGGGGGGAGTAATTATGAATTACGAATTACGAATTGCGAATTACGAGCGCCGAGAATCAATATGAGCAGCCCTAACCCAGTACCGCTTCCGCCGGGGCACGCCGACCGGGTAGCGGCGGCGTTTTCGCAGCAAGCGCCGGTTTTCGATGCCATCGAGGCGCCCAATGCCATTCTGCATTGGATGCGCGGGCGGGTGCGGACGCACGTACTCGGACTGCTGCCGCCGGGCAGCCGCATACTGGAACTCAACGCCGGCACCGGCCTCGATGCGGCTTTCTTCGCCGGCCACGGCCACCACGTACACGCCACCGACGCGGCGCCCGGCATGGTAGCGCAGCTCCGGGCGCGCATCGAGGCGGAAAGTCTGCACGAGCGCGTCACGGTCGAGCAGCGCGCTTACACCGACCTCGCCGGTCTGCCGGCGGGCGCCTACGATGGTATTTTCTCCAACTTCGGCGGGCTCAACTGCATCCCCGATTTGGCACCGGTCATCGACGAATTTGCGCGGCTGCTCCGGCCGGGGGGCGTGGTGGTGCTGGTGGTGATGCCCCGCGTGAGTTTGTGGGAAATCGGGGCACTGCTGAAAGGTCACTTCCGGTTGGCGTTTCGCCGCTTCCGGCCCGGTGGAGTGATGGCGCGGGTGGAGGTAGGGGGCACGGCGTTTCGCACGTGGTATTTCAGTCCCGCCCGCGTAAGCCGCGCGTTCGGCCCCGGCTTCGACGTGCGTCGGCACGGACTGGGCGCGTTGGTGCCGCCGCCCCACCTCATCGGGTTTCCGCGCCGATTCCCGCGCCTGTTCGCGTTGTTGTGCCGCTGGGAAACGCGCGTAGCCGCGTGGCCGCCCTTCCGCAGTTGGGCCGACCATATCGTGCTGAGCGCGCGATATCGGGGGTAGGCCCTAAGTTTAAGGGAAATTCCGCCAGCGAATTTTTCAACTCAATGGAAGAACGTCCTCCAACCCACCGCCGCTCCCGTCCGCCCGGCATCGAACTTATGCGCCTCAGTTGGCGGCACGGACGACTATTGGGGGCCGTGGTGGGGGTGGGGGTGCTGGCCAGTTTCCTGTTCACGGCGCCGTGGTTGGTGGCGCCGCAGTACCGCTCAGAGGTGGTGCTGTACCCCGCCGGCACCACTACCAGCACTGGTCTGCTCAACTCGGAGGTGCGCTTCGGCGCCGAGCGCGACATCGACAATACGCTGCAAGTACTGCAATCGAGCATCCTGCGCGATTCGCTGGTGCGCAAGTACGATCTGCGGCGGCACTACGCCATCGACTCCACCGACCCCGACCAGGAGTTCGCTTTGATTGAGGCGTACAACGACAATATTGGGGTGGAGCGGACGCGCTACGGCTCCATTCTGGTGGCGGTGCGCGACACCGACCCGCGCCTGGCGGCGGCGCTCGCCAACGACATCGTTCGCCTCGGCGACCAGGTAAAAACCACGATTCTCGGCCGTAACCTGCGCACCGCCTACCAAACCGTGTCGCGCGAGCTGGCCCTGAAACGCGACGAACTAACCCTACTGGCCGATTCCATCAATCACCTCAAACGCCGCAACTACCACGACGCCCTCGGGCTGCGCGGGCGTCACTACGCTCGTAAACAGCAGCAGGTGGAAGCCCTGCGCGCCGACCTCGACCGCGTGCGTACGGCGCACAACATTTACGACCTCGACAAGCAGTACGACGTGACGTACGAAGCCTATATGGCCGCCGTGACCCACTACCTGACCGATTCGGGCATGGTGGCCGTGATGAGCCAGCGACTCAGCGCCACCGATACCGCCCTGATTCGGCGGCAGGCGGCCCTGGCGGGCGGGCGCATTCTGGTGCGCGACCTCCAGCTCCGGCTCCGGGGCCTCAACGGCTCGGGCACCCGCTACAACCGCTTGGTGGATAGCTACGCGACCGAAAAATCGGTGCTGGCGGGTTTGCAGGGCGATTACGAGTTCACGCTTAGCTCTTTCGACAAAGAGTACGACAATCTCCAGCTCACGACCCTGAAAACCAAGTACCTCGCCGAACTCGACCTCTATAAATCCCTAAAGGCCCGCTACGAGTTGGCCCTCAGTGGCTTGGCCGACCTGGGTTCGGCTTCGTACATCGTGAGCCCCGCCGAAGTCGCCACCCGGCCGGTGGCGCCCCGCCGCGCCCTCATTGCTGCGCTGGTTGGCGCCAGTCTCTACCTGCTGACGGTACTCGCGCTGGTTACATTTGAAAACCGCGATGCCATCCGCCGGGCGCTGGCCTGAGCGCGCCGTCTGGTGGGGGCCGGCGCTGGTAGCGGCGGCGGGTGCCTACGCCTGGGTGGTCGCGTACTTCGCGGCGTACACCTACTGGCTACCGGCCGGGGCCATTGCCCTGAGCCTGGGCTTATTGTGCACGTTTACTCGCCTGACCGGCCCGTACGCGCTGTTGCTGCTGACCTTGCCGCTCGCGGTAGAGCTACCGCTCGGCTCCACCGACCACCGCCTCCTGTTGCCTTCCGAAGGGTTGATGGTGGTGCTGGGCCTGGCCGTTGGCGGGCGGTTACTCTTGCGGCGCCCGCCGGGCCGGTACCTGCTCGGCCACCCGCTCACTCGTTTGCTCCTGTTGTACTTTGCGGCGATGGCCGCGACCACCCTAACGTCGGCGCGGCCGGTGGTTTCGCTCAAGTTTCTGGTAGTGAATGCGGCTAATGTGGCCGTTTTTTACTTCATCGCCGCCGATTTCCTGCGTCGGCCGAGCCGCGTAGTGGCGTTCTTTTTCCTGTACGGCGCCTCGATGGTGGTCGTGATCGGCTATGCGCTTTACCACCATTCCACGGTCAATTTTTACCACGATGCCGCCGGCATCGTGGTGCGCCCGTTCTTCGCCGACCACACCCAATATAGCGCCTGCCTGGCGATGCTGCTGCCGGGTTTTGTCGCGTTCGCCGCTCGCGGTGCCGCGTTTGGGTTGAGCCGGGCGGTGCGCCGTAGCGCGGGGGCCGTGGCGGTGCTGCTGACGGTGGCCATTTTCCTGTCGTTTAGCCGCGCCACCTGGGTGGGGGTAGGGGTGGCGCTGCTGTATTACGGCGCCCTGCGGGCGCGGCTGCGGCCGGTGTATTTGGCCGGGACGCTACTTATCGGGTTGGGGGGCGCGGTCGGTTTTCAGGAGGAGTTGATAGACCGCCTCAAGCTGAACCGCCACAGCTCTTCCGACCTCCGCACCGACCTCGCCGACCAAACCCTATCCGTCACCAACATCAGCGGTGACGTGTCGAACGCCGAGCGCCTCAACCGCTGGAGCTGCGCCTGGCGCATGTTCCGCGACCGCCCCCTGACCGGCTTCGGGCCGGGTACGTACCAGTTCGAGTACTTGCCCTACCAACGCGCCGAAGAAATGACGCGCATCAGCGTCAGCACCGCCTACAACCACCCGTTTGGGCGCGGCGGCACCGCCCACTCCGAGTATCTGCTCGCGCTGGCCGAGTCGGGGGTGGTGGGCTTCGGGTTGTTTACTGCCCTGGTAGTGGGTATTGTCTTCACGTGTTTGCGCGCCTACCGCCGCGCCCCCGACGAGCTCACGCGCCTGCTCGTGGCGGTTGCCGGCACCGGGCTCGTTAGTTTCTGCACCCACGCCCTGTTCAACAATTTCCTCAACAGCAACAAAGTGGCGGGCCTGTTCTGGGGCTTACTCGCGCTGCTCGTCTGGCTCGACCGGCGCTCGCGACCGACGAACGCGGATGCGAGTGAGCAGTAGAATTGTTGGGACGCCCCACTACTTGCAATCGTTTTTTGAGCGATTCGGCGAATCCCGCGCCCAGTTGCCGCCAGCCCAGCCAACCCTTTGGTGCTGGTGGTAGTTTGAAGGGCATGGGTCGGTACCCGGCCGGTACCCGGCCGCACACGGCCAGATTTTTTCGCACCTGTTTTCTATTTTTTTCTCCCAATGGCAGAGATCATCCGCACCGCCCTCGTTACGGGCGGTTCCAAAGGCATCGGTTACGGCGTGGCCGAAAGTCTCATTCAACACGGCGTTCGCGTGGCCGTCACCAGTCGGTCGCAGGCGGCGGCTGATGCGGCGGCGGCGCGTCTCAACGACCTGCGGCCCGGCTATGCCCTGGGCCTCGACGCCGACGTGCGCTCCCTTGATGCCCAGCAGGCGGCCGTGGCGGCCGTATTGGGTCACTGGGGCCGAATCGATTATGTGGTGGCCAATGCCGGCGTCGGTCACTTCGCACCCATCCAGACGATGACGGCCGAACAGTGGCAGGAAACCATCGATATCAACCTCACGGGCGTTTTTTACACCGTCAAGGCCACGCTTGATGCGCTGCGGGCCAGTGAGGGGTACTTTATCAGCATCGCCAGTTTGGCGGGCACCAACTTCTTCGAAAACGGCGCCGCCTATAACGCCAGCAAGTTCGGCCTTGTGGGTTTCTCGCAGGCCATCATGCTCGACCTGCGCCAGGAAGGCATCAAAGTGACGACCATCATGCCCGGCTCAGTAGCCACCGAATTCGGCGACCACGCCGTGACCGAGAAAGACGCCTGGAAGATTCAGCCCGAAGACCTCGGTCAGCTCGTCGTCGATCTGATTCGGATGCCCGCCCGCGCCCTGCCCAGCAAGGTAGAAGTGCGCCCCACCGTACCCGGCGGGCGCAAGAAACCCGCCGCGTGAAGTAGGGTAGTAGTGGGGGCGCGGGCGTCGCGAAACGCCGGTCAGGGCGGGGCGGGTTTGCCTAGACTTCTAAGAGCAGCGTAGAATGAATACTACCTTCGCGCCCTTGCTTCGCCCTTTTTTGCGGTATAATGCCCTTCGCTACATTTTTTCGGGTGCCGATTGGCGCTCTTGCGCTACTTCTGTTTTTACGGCCGCAGACGGGGCATAGCCAGACCACTACCGCGCCGGGCACACCGCTTGATTATGTCGAACAGATGCCCGAATACCCTGGGGGTAATGGGGCGATTCTCCAGTCGCTGGCGCAAAATGTCAAGTATCCCAAGGAGGCGTTGCGGTACCGGATACAGGGAAAGGTGTATGTGAAGTTTGTTGTCGATGAAACCGGGCATGTCGTCGATCCGGTCGTGCTGCGGGGCATTGGAAGCGGATGCGATGCGGCAGCGGTGCGCGCGGTGCAGGGGCTGGCCCGTTTTACCCCAGGCCGCCAGAACGGCGTACCCGTAAAGGTGTACTACAACGTACCCATCGCGTTTACAATCCGCAAAATGCCCCCTCCCAGCAACTGGAACCCTGCTTACGCCGGCGACGAAGGCGTGGTGTACGACCTGCCGGAAGAACCGATTACCCACGTCGGGGTGGCGCCGGCGCAGGAGGGCGGCTTATATTCGCAGCCGGCGCCGCAGCCCGGCGTGCGGGGAGCAGTGATCGTGCGGTTTCTGCTCGATACGGAAGGGCGCGTGCAGTATGCGCGGGTGGATGCCCCGCAACTGCCGTCCCTCGATTCGGCCGCCATCCGCCTCGTAGCAGCATCGAGTGGCTGGCGGCCGGCCCGGCAGGGTGGGGTAGTGGTGCCGTCGCACTTGAGCCATACCTTGCTGTTTGGGGTGGAACGGCGGCCCGACGTGTTTTATGCCCCGGAAGCGCCCGCAACGTACCTCGGCGACGGCCCCGACGCGCTGGCGAAACACCTGCAACAGGTAGTTCAGTACCCGGCGGTGGCTCGTGCGGCCAAGCGCGGGGGCGTGGTACGGGTGCGCATCGTAGTGGATACGACCGGCCAAGTGACCGAACCAGAGAGTATTACCAGCCTGAGTCCGGAGTTGGACGCGGAGGCGTTACGCGCCGTGCAAACACTGCCCGCTTTCCGGCCAGCGCGGCACGCGGGCAAACCGGTGGCGTCGTACGTGATCGTGCCGGTTGTTTTCAGATTGGAGCAGAAGTAAGTGGTGAGGGATTTCTGGAGGGGGAATGTGGGGGGCGCATATCTTGCTCTTTCAGGCGCGCCGTGATTCGTCGGTGCTGGAAATCAATTTTTGGTCGGGCGCCGCGAAATGAGTGCGGGAGAGTGGGGTAAAGCGCGGAGTGGGCGCGTAAAAAGGCCACACCGCCCCCGCTACGTTTTCGCCGCTTCCTCGGCCTCGCTAAGAGAATCGCTGGCTTGATGCACCTTCGCCACCTGCTGCCGAAGCTTTTTGTATTTCTCCCAATCGAAGCGGCGCAGAAAGCTATCGGCCGCTTGCGCTCCCCGGATAAACAGGTCGAGTTTGGCGTCGTCCTTCAATCCGAAATCCAGCCAGTTATGCGGGCCAGTGTCGATGACGCACAATAAGTGCTGGTAATCCGGGTTTTTGATGATGAAATCGACATCATGAATGTGCCGCGCGGCATTGAACATATTGAAGACCAGGCTCATCACCTTGTCGTTGCGGTTCCAGTCGGCGCGGCTCACGCCGAGCTTAACGCCGAAGGTGGGCGCATGCGGCACTTTGTGAAAATTGTGAAACACATCGATGGGGAAATTCGACAGCACGCCCCCATCGACCAAGACGACTTCATCCGGAATGTTGCCGTTGTAGTGCAAGCGCTCGTTCCATTTCTCCCACGCATTGGGGCCTTTCGGCAGGCTTTTCAGGCGAACGGGCGCGAAAAAAAGCGGAATCGACATCGAAGCTCGCACGAAATCGGCGGGGTTCACTTGTTCGGGTTGCGCCCAGAACAAATCGGCCATCAGCGGCAACTCGATTTTACTTTCGGTGGTGATATCGGAGGCAATGAGCGCGACCCGCTCGTAATCGCGCGCCGTCACCACGGCCTGCCGGTCGACGAGGTTGGTGCCCGGCTTGCGGTAAAAAAGCCCCGTTTCGGGCGGCGTTTGGCGTAAGGCGGTCAGGTCGGCGAGGGTTTTGATAGCGCGTTGCGAGAGCAATCCCTTGACCCAATTATGGAAATTGGTGCCGGGGTTGAGCCCCATATCGTCGTGGAAATTGTCGAGTATCTGCGTCCCCTTGAACAGCAGTTTCGGCCACGCCGCGCCGCTCAGGAGCGCATCGATGAATTCACGGGCATCGCTGTCGCCATCGACAAAATCATACAGGTTCTTACTCGCCAGCTTCTCCAGCACCCACGCGCTTTTGGGTTCTTCCATTGGGCCAGCCGCCGCGAGCAGCAGCGTGGTGATCGACCCCGCCGAGGTACCCGCAAGTTGCAAAAAGCGGATGCCCATCTGCTCCAGTACATACAAATACCCCAGCAGCCCCACGCCCAACACGCCGCCGCCCTCCTGCACCAAATCGACGTACTGATACCGAATGGTATCGGCCGCGCCAACCGGCGCGCCGGGTTCAGCAGGGGCGCAATCGACGACATCGGAAAAGACTTTCTGATCAATTCCATCCTGCCGTAAGCGTTTGAGGATGGCGAGCAATTCGCCGCTTTCGGTGAAATCCTTGGCGTTCATTTGGTACTGCTTGATTAGGTATCCGAAGAAAAAACCGCGTCTGGCAAGCCGTAAGGGGAAATCGGGCGAGCCTCGCTGATTTTACAAATGAAGGGTACGTACCGAGGCTGCGCATCCGTGGTAGCACGGAATTTTAGGACGTAACGAGCATTTTACCTACGAGCCGCCGCAGGCCGCGCCACCACGTGGCTCCGCGAGCACTCCCGGCAGGTAGCGCGCGGTGCGGTGCCCAGCCAAATGGCTCAGCGGCGAACACTGGAACGACGGCCCGGAACCACAAGACCGCAGCCGCGAAGGCCCGCCGGGCGCGAAGCCCACCACCGACCGAACGGCGCCGAGACGATTTGCAAACAGCAGGAAGGAGGGGCGGTTGTCGGGCGCTCAAACGCCGCTCAAACGCCGTTAGCCGCGCGCTCCCGGATCAATTGATCACCGACTTTGACGAGCGCCGCGCGCTCCGCAACCGGGTCGTTGGTCAGCGTGGCGAAGTTGCCGGTGGCTAAACCCCAGTACCCGATGGCTCCCTGGTAGTGGGTTTCTGTGGCGGCCCGGAAATGATCGGCGATGTCCTCGCCGGTTGCGCTGGGATTCGTTTCCAGAATGCGGCGCAGGTCTTGACGGGTTACGCCTTCGGCAAAGTCGATAAAGTCGGCAAGGCCGGCGGAAGTGTGGAGGTTGAATTTTGCGCTCATGGAGGTGAGGAATGCACGAGTAAATGTGAAACGGGATTAGGACGAATCAGGGAAGTTGTACTGGCGCGGGTTGGTTCTTGTTGTGACGAGAAGACCGTTTGGGGTGGGCTACCAGTAGGCCCGCTGTAACTTTTCGGGCTCCAACACCCGAATACTTCGCGATGACAACTCGATGAATCCATCCTGTTTGAACTCGCCCAGCGTCCGCGACAGCGACTCGGGGGCCGTGCCCACCAGCGCGGCCATATCGTCGCGGGAGAGCTGAATGGAAGCATCCGGCGTGGTCGCCTGCTCGTGAAGCCGGAGCAGAACATCGGCCACGCGTCGCCGGATCGAATGGTAGGCCATCGCCAGTAGCTGCCGCTCGCGCGCGCTCACTCGGCCCGCCAACAGGCGGATGAATTGCTCGCCCACCTTGGCGTCGCGCAGTAACAGCAGGGTAAAGTCATCCTGCGGGATGTACACCAGTTCCGAGTCGTCAACCGCCACGGCGGAGTCGCTGTGGGGGGTGCGTTCGAGCAGCGGCAGGTAGCCGAAAAACTCGCCGGGGCCATAGATGCCCGTAATCAACTCTTTACCGCCGCCGGTGGTCTTGACGGTTTTCACGCGGCCGGATTTCACGAAATACACCCGCGTAGCGTCGTCGCCTTCGCGGTAGATATCCTGCTTTTTGCGCACCGTGCGGGCTTTGCGGTCTACGGAGAGGCTGGCGAGGTTGCCGGAGGCGCGGGCATCATCTAGGAACTCAATTAATCCTTCGGCCTTGAGATCGTAATCAGGCTTCAAGTGCTGGAACCGGCTCAGGCGACCGGTCACGGCGCTCAACAGCTCGGCCTTGTCGAAGGGCTTGGTGAGGTAGTCGTCGGCGCCCAATTCCATTCCGCGGCGCCGGTCGGCGCGCTCGGTCTTGGCGGTCAGGAAAATGAACGGCACTCCCGCGAGCTGGACGTGCTGGTTGAAAATCTGGAGTACCCCGTAGCCGTCCAGTACGGGCATCATAATGTCGCACACCACCAGATCGGGCTTGGTCGCCAGGGCTTGTGCAACGCCGGTTTCGCCGTTTTCGGCCTTAAGTACGGCGAAGCCGGCCAGTTCCAGCAACTCGGCGGTGTTCTCGCGGATAAGGTCGTTGTCTTCAATCAGCAAAATCGTTTTCATAAGGAATGTTGATGGTGACGGTAGTGCCGACGTGTAGCTCGCTGTGCAACGTAATGGTGCCCTTCATCAGCTCCAGGTATTTGGCGACGATGTAGAGCCCGAGCCCGGTGCCCTGTACGTTGATAACGTTGCGGGCGCGGGAAAACGGCTTGAACAGCTGCGCCTGATCTTCCGGCGAAATCCCGACGCCCTGATCCTGCACCCAAACCGTGAACTGCCTGCGCGCACAAGTGACGCCCACCGTGACGACCGAGTTCTCGCCCGAGTATTTGATAGCGTTCGAGAGCAGATTCACCAGAATCTTGCGCATCAGCGAGGGGTCGAGCTGAATGGCGGTAGCGCACTGCACCTGCTGCACCACCGTCTGGCCGGCTTTGAGCAGGCCCTGCACGTCGGCCAGGGTTTCGGTGAGCAGGTCGGCCATATCGAAGGTGGCGGGGTGCGCCTCGATGTTGCCTTCTTCCAGGCGGCCCACCGACAGAAACTCTTCGAGGATGTCGTTGAGGTGCTGCACCGAGGAGCGAATGCGCTGTACGTGCTTCAGGCGGTGGCCTTGGTGGTCGGTGGTGGCGTATTCTTCGATCAGCGCCGCCGACGTGAGTACCACGGTGAGGGGGGTACGGAACTCGTGCGAGGCGATGGACACGAAGCGCGATTTCAGCTCGCCCAACTCCTGCTCCGCTGCCAACGCCTGCGTTAGCTCCCGGCCCCGCTTCTCCAACTGCTCCAGCGTGGTGAGCAGCGCGTGGGTGCGGTCGGCCACTTTCTGCTCCAACTCGGCATTGAGCTGCGCGACGTGGTGGTGCTGCGCGACCAGCGCCTGCTCGGCCGCCTGCTTGACGGTGATGTCGAGAATGCAGGCTACGGTGTACAGCTCCTCGTCGAGGTAGAAATAACTCAGGCTGACCTCCACGGGAAACTCCGAGCCGCCCTGGCGCCGGCCCACTAGGGCGTTGTGACCCCCCATGTTGCGGACTTGGGGGTGAGCGTTGAACGCCCCACGTAGCTGGGCGTGGTGCCGCCCAGGGGCGTCGGGCACGAGCGTTTCGATGAGCTTGCCGACCAGCTCCGCCGGGTCGTAGCCAAACAACTGCCCCACAAGCTGATTGGTGGCCACGATGGTGCCGGGCTGGTCGCAGACGACGATGCCGATGGTGGCGTTGGCAAATACCGCCTCGAACCGCCGTACGCTGTGCGCCAATGCCCGCTCGGCCTGCTGCAAGCGGTTGTGTTCGGTTAGGCAGATCAGAAATAGGGGGTGGCCGTCTACCTCAAAATACGAAAATTCGACGTACCCCCGTAGCGACTCACCGGTGTAGCACCGAACCTCGGTTTCCATTTCCTGATGGCCTTCCCGTCGGGTGCGTTCGCAGAGCGCCCGCCACTGCGCCGGAGTCCAGGGTGGCTGGCGAAACGAGTGGTTCGGATCGTCCAGAAACATCCGCGCGGAAGGGTAGCCCAGCAGCTTCACCGCCGCCGCATTGACGTGCGTGAACCAGCCCAGTTCTACATCATAAATCCCCACGAATCCCTTCGCTTGCGTGTAGAGCAGATCGGTAAGGGAGTGGAGGTAAGAAGCAGGTAGCATTACAGCGGAAGGAGCTAAAGTCACACTGCGGGCCAATGGCACCGCCACGAGCAACCTATACGCTCTCCAGAAATTAGTAGCGGTTATTCCGCTTATATCGCTTCAGATGTGATAAAAATCATCGCGTGGCCTAGGGGCTGTCAGTTGACGGCCTAGTGGTTTGGGCGGGTGGGCTCGTCGCCCCGGAGATGAACGACTACCGCCGCCACCCGGAAATTTCCTGATTCAAGAGGCGTAGGAGTTATCGGAACGGGCAGAAACCGTCCCAAGAAACGCTCAAGAGTACTTCACCCTCACCGAATGTGGTGGAAAGGCGTGAAGCTATCTGGCGTTGGGGTAACGCCGGGCCGACCGCAGTACCCTTTTTGGGGCAATTGCTTATGGTACCGATCATACCAGCGTGCTTTGTCTGCGGGTTACGGGTAAATGGGCTCAATTAACCTTTATTCCCACAATACAGGCAGCGCCTGGTGCGCTACCAGTATTGCAACTTCAGGATTTTAACGGTAGGTCCATCATCCGTAATTTTTCCTCCAGCTCCTGCGCCGCTTGGGCGCAAACCGTTTCGATTTTCAGGTATTGCGCGCGCAGGAAAGGCAGGGTTTCCGGACTAACTACTTTGCCCTTACCGCCCTCGATCAAACTGGCCGCCCGCGCCTGAATGGACTTGGCCACTTCCTCAAACTCTGGGTTGATGCCCATGGTCGAGAACGTGGGAATGATGGAATGGGTGGAAATTTTCAGCGCCGCCCAGTCCTTGTCTTCAATCGCGATTTTCATCTTCTCCACGAGCTGCGGAATCTCCTGTAAGTACAGCTCGATGAGCTGGATCATCCGCGAATTGCTCTTGGTGATGCGTTGCAGGTAATCGAAGTTAACACAAGTGAGGGTAGGCGTCGGTGGCGGCGGCAGCACTTCCGGGCGATTTTGATTGTACTCCGGATTTTTGAGGTACTTGATGATTTTGCTGTACAACAACTTGTCATCGATGGGTTTGGAGATGTAGTCGTTCATCCCAACGGCCTTGCACTTCTCCACGTCTACGGTCGTCACGTCGGCCGTCAGGGCAATGATCGGCGTCCGCGATTTCAGGTTGTTACGAATGAATTCGGTGGCTTCAAACCCGTTCATTTCGGGCATTTGCAAGTCCATCAGAATGATGTCGTAATTGTACTTGCGCAGCTTCTCGATGGCTATTTTGCCGTTGCCGGCGACGTCCATCTGGAAGCCAAACTCTTCGAGCAGGGTTTGCATCAGCAATTGGTTGAGGGCTATGTCCTCGACCACCAGAATCCGGACGTCTTTGAAGCCCGCTTCCAGTGCCACTCCTTGGTCGGTTTCCTCTACTTTTTCCAGCGTTTTCTTGAAGCTCAGGATAAAGCTGAACGTGGAGCCCCGGCCGAATTCACTGCGGACGTTGATAGACCCGCCCTGCGGTTCGACCAGATTTTTGACAATGGCCAGCCCCAAGCCAGTCCCGCCGTACAGGCGCGAAGTGCCGCTGGTGGCCTGCTGAAAATCGTCGAAGACACTGTCGAGCTTTGCGGCCTCGATGCCGATGCCGGTGTCGGTGACGGCGAATTCGAGAATGGCATTTTCCGCGTCCTGCACCAGCATCCGGACGCTGACGGTGATGCGGCCGACCGTAGTAAACTTGACGGCATTACTGATCAGATTCAGGATGATCTGGTGCAACCTAACGGGGTCGCCGAGCAGCACTTCCGGTATTCGGGCGTCGTATTCCTGCACCAAAGTCAGGTTTTTTTCCTGAATCTTGGTCTCGAACAAATGCACCATCGCCGAAATGGAGGTCGCCATTTTGAAGGGGATCTGCTCGAACGTCATCTTGCCGGCGTCTACTTTGGCCAGGTCCAGAATATCGTTGATGAGTACGATCAGCGCGTCGCCGCTGATTTTGATGGCGCTCAGGTATTCCCGCTGTTTTTCGGTGAGCTCCGTCTTCAGCACCACCTTCGTAAAACCGATGATGGCATTCATCGGCGTCCGAATTTCGTGGCTCATATTCGACAGAAACTGCTGCTTCGCCTTCACGGCGTCCTCGGCGATCAGGGTGGCTTTTTCGGCCTTCGCTTTGGCATCTTCGGCCACACTGGTGGCTAATTCGGCGGCTTCCTTGGCCACTACCAACTCCGTGGCAATACGTTTCTGGTCGGTCACGTCGCGCGCCACGATCACTACCCCCAGCACGGTGCCCTGGTCGTTTTTGTACACCGAGCCGTTGAACAACACGTCCGTCAGCTTGCCGTCTTTGTGGCGCAGTGTCAGGGGCGAATCGGCCACCGAGCCGTTCGCAAACACTTCCTCGTACACTTCGCGCGCCATTTGCTGGTCGGTAAAGTAGTCGAAGAAATCAGAGCCCAGCAGCGTTTCCCGCTCGATGCCGGTAATATTGACCGTCGCCTGGTTCATATCCGTGATCTTGCCTTCCGGGCTGATCGTGACCAACGGATCCCGACTGGCTTCAATCAAGCCGCGGGCATAATTCGCAATCCGCAGTTCGGCAGCGCGCTTTACTTTTTCGTCGTTCTGAAACGCCAGCTCCTTG
Organism: Hymenobacteraceae bacterium; assembly: GCA_031425525.1. Lineage (GTDB taxonomy): Bacteria > Bacteroidota > Bacteroidia > Cytophagales > Hymenobacteraceae > JANNMJ01. The sequence continues at coordinate 31,673 of JANPJM010000074.1, forward strand.
TTGGCGATCACCAGCTCGGCCGCGCGTTTTTCCTTTTCATCGTTCTGGAAGGCCAGTTCCGTGTTGGCGATACTTAATTCCTGGGCCCGTTTTTCTTTTTCGTCGTTCTGAAACGCCAGCTCCGTGTTGGCGACACTCAACTCCTGGGCGCGTTTTTCTTTTTCGTCGTTCTGGAAGGCGAGTTCCGTATTGGCGATGCTTAATTCCTGGGCACGTTTTTCTTTTTCGTCGTTCTGAAACGCCAGTTCCGTATTGGCGATGCTTAATTCGGCGGCG
>JANPJM010000075.1:0-55480 GCA_031425525.1 Hymenobacteraceae bacterium
TTTTTCCGTTTTTTTTATTAAAATTTTTTTTTAACTGGGGGTTCTTTACGCCCCCACTACATCCGCCGAGCAAGTCGCGTGTTTGCTTCGTCGCAAGGCCTCCTCGCAATGACAGAACTCAATAGAAGCTAATCAACCAACAACCAACAACCCCCATGCGCATCGCCGTTAACGTCCGCTTTCTGCTCCCCGGCGATTCGCTGGAAGGCATCGGGCGTTACACGTTCGAGACGTTGCGGCGGCTGGTGGCGGCGCACCCCGAAACCGGGTTCGATTTCCTCTTCGACCGCCCCTACGACGCGCGGTACGTGTTCGGCCCCAACGTGACGGCGCACGTGTTGGCGCCGCCCGCCCGCCACCCCGTGCTGTGGTGGGTGTGGTTCGAGGTGAGCGTGGCTCGTTGGCTGCGGCGCCACCGCCCGGCCGCGTTCCTGAGTTTCGACGGCTACACCACCCTCAATACCACCGTGCCGCGTCTGACGGTGCTGCACGATTTGGCGTTCGAGCATTTCCCGGCGGGTATTCCGGCGTTGGTGCGGCGCTACTACCAGTATTTCACGCCGCGTTTTGCGCGCGCCTCGGCGGCCGTGGTGGCGGTTTCAGAAGCTACGAAGGCCGATTTGGTGCAGACCTATGGCCTCGAGGCCGCCCGCATTACGGTGGCGCCCAACGCGCCGGCCGCCTATTTTCAACCCCTACCCGTCGCCGAACACGCCGCCGTGCAGCAGCAGTACGCGGACGGGAAGCCGTATTTTCTGTTCGTGGGGGCGCTGCACCCGCGCAAAAACCTGCCGAATCTGCTGCGAGCTTTCGATGCTTTCAAGACGGCTACCGGTTCCGGCACGCAGCTCGTTTTGGTCGGGCGGTGGGCGTGGCAGACGGGCGCTATCGCGGAAACCTATCGCGCGTTGCGGCACCAGAAGGCCGTGCATCTCACCGGCCGCCTCACCGATACGGAGTTGGCGCGCCTCTACGGCGCGGCTCAGGCGCTGTGCTACATCCCCTTTTTCGAGGGCTTTGGGCTGCCCGTGGTGGAGGCGCAAGCCAGCGGCTGTCCCGTACTGACGGCCGATTGCTCATCCTTGCCAGAAGCGGCTGGGCCGGGCGGGGCCGTGCTGGTGCCGCCCGCCGATGTGCCGGCCATCACGGACGCGCTGACCCGCCTCAATGCCGATGCTGCCCTGCGCGACCGGCTGCGAGCCCAAGGGTTCGCGAACGTGCAGCGATTTTCGTGGGATACCACGGCGGGCCGCGTTTGGGCGGCGCTCGAATCGGTGGTTCGTTGAGAGGCAATCAGTGGTTCTATTCCATCTCAATCTTCCTTCTCTTCCCACTCTACTCCTTCAATGGCCAACCGTCAGGCAACCGAATTTTGCCAGTACCTGCTGCCCGAAGAGGCGTTTTTGGCGCCGGAAGCAACCTGGAACCTACTGCGCGGCCCCAAAGCCACCGAGTGGCTAGCCGAGCAGTGGGCAAAAGCGCACCAGTACGCCAACACCCCGGAGCCGCCCGTGCCCGCCACCGGTTTGCTGGCCGAGCAATGCCCGGTAGGCCCGCGCGAGGGGATTCTAATCAGCTTGCCCCCGGCTGATTTGCCGCCGGAAGCGTGGTTTGCGCTGCTGGTGCGTACCCCCGATGGCGAGGCGCCGTTTCGATATTTTCTGCTCGAACCGGCGCCCGACGCTGGTGTTGCCGACAATGCCGCCCAAGCGCCCCCCGCGCCGACATCAACCCTGATTTGCGAGCGCCAACCCGACGCCGGCGCGCACCACGTGCGCGGGCCGGGGCCACTGGCGTCCACGCCGGTCACGGCGGCGGCGTTTATCATTGGGGTGGCCCGATTGCTGGCCGAACCTGCCGAATCCGCCTAATTCACCGCCTGATGCGCTTTTTCCGCACGCCGCCCCCGCTGCGCTACCTGCTGCCGAGCCTCACGTGGCAGGTGCGCGCGCCCGCGCCCGATACCGTCTACCTCACCTTCGACGACGGCCCCATTCCGCAGGAGACGCCGTGGGTGCTGGAACAATTGGCGGCCTACGGCACGGGCCAAGCTACCTTTTTCTGCGTTGGCGAAAACCTCGAACGCCACCCCGAAGTAGCCCGCCAGGTGCTGGGCGCTGGCCACCGCCTCGCCAACCACACCCACCGCCACTTAAAAGGCTGGCAAACGCCCCTCGACGAGTATCTGGCGGATATTGCGCGCTGCCAAGCTGCGTTGGATCTGGTGCAGCCCGGCGTGGCGCGGCTCCTGCGGCCACCGTATGGGCAAATCAGCCGGGTGCAATTAGCGGGCGCGCGTGCCGAAGGGTACGCAGTAGCGATGTGGTCGGTGTTGGCGTATGATTTCGACCCCAACCTGGCCACCGATGAGTGTCTACGCCAAGTCATTCGTCACACCCAACCGGGGCGCATCATCCTCTTCCACGATTCGGTAAAAGCCTCGCGGCTACTGCGCGCCGTGCTGCCGCGCTACCTTGATTTCCTGCGGGAAAAAGGCTGGAAATCAGCCGCATTGTAATTGTGGTGCGGACTTCAGTCCGCAGTTTGACAACCCAATCAGCGCACCAATCAGCGCAGATAATCAGTAGTATTGTAAAACTTCGGACTAAAATCCGCACTACGTTTTCCCGCAAAAAATGGCCCTACTCACCGCCGAAATAGCCGCCGCACTGGTGGGGTTTGTGGGGCTGTATGCGCTGGCGCAACTAGTGCTGGCCGTGCGTTTGGGGCGCGGCGCGGCGGCCAATTCGCTTCCGCCCCGCCAACCCCCGCCCGCCGAAATCACCGATGCCGACCTGCCGCCCGTAGCCGTGCTGGTGGCCGCCCGCAACGAAGCAGCCAACTTGCCGCGCTGCCTCACCGCGCTGGCGGCGCTCGATTATCCTGCGGAAAAACTGACCATTCTCATCGCCGATGACGGCTCGACGGATGCCACCGCCGCGATACTGCGCTTGTTCTGCGCCGGGCGTGCCGGGTGGCAAGTGCTGACGGTGGGCGGGCGCCGCCTGGGCGGCGCCAAAGGCAAGGGCAATGCGCTGGCGCACCTCATCGGCGCTACCACCGCCGAGCTGCTGCTCTGCTGCGACGCCGACATTGCCGTGCCGCCCACTTGGGCGCGCGCGCTCGTGGCCGAAGCTACCCGCACCGGCGCCGCCCTCGTGGTGGGCACTACACTGATTGGGGGTGAAACTGCCTTCGCGCGCGCGCAGTCCATTGACTGGCAACGCGCGTTGGCTACGCTGCAAGTGGCCACGCGGCTGGGGCGGCCATTCACAGGGATGGGCAACAACCAGCTTTTGCGGCGCTCGGCGTACTACGCCACGGGCGGCTATGAGGCGCTGCCGTTTTCCGTAACCGAAGATTTTCAGCTTTTTCAGGCACTGGCCCGACTGGGCTACCGCACGGCGCACAGCTTCGGGCCGGAGGTACTGGCGTGGTCGGCACCGGCCGAAAGCTGGTTTGCGCTCGTGCAGCAGCGGCGGCGGTGGGTGCGCGGGCTGCTCACCGGCCTGACCCCCCGGCTGGCCGTGGCGGCGGGCATCGAAGCACTAGTTTTTCCAGCGTTGTTGGCACTGGGGCTCGGCGGGTGGGCAGGGTGGGGGCTGGCTGCGTGGGGCGCCAAAATTGGCGGTCAAGCGGTGCTATTGCGCATTGCCGCCGCGCGCTTGGAGCTCGAAAAACCCTCGGTTGGTGCGCTGTTGCGCTACGAAGCCTACCTGTTGGTGCTGGCGCTGGTGCTGCCCGTCGCCGCCGCGTGGCCGGGGGGGGTGCGCTGGAAAGGCCGCGAATTGTAACGAATTGAGGCGTAAACGGCCAACGGTAGGCTACAACCTTTTCGCGGTTTCCGCCGAAAATAGGGCAGTTCCCCACTAGAAACCACTTTCCTTACTATCATCCGATGCGTTTTTCCGTCGTCACGCCCACGTACAACCGCGCCGACTACCTCCCCGAAGCCATCGCCAGTGTGCAGGCGAGTATCCTGGCGGGAATTGAAGCCGATTGGGAGCATCTCCTCTACAATGCAGCTTCCACCGATTCCACAGCCGAAATCCTGCAAAATGCCACCGCCGACCCTCGCCTCCGCGCCGTCACCGCCGACCGCAAAGCGTTGGCCGGGCCGGGCCGCAACCGCCTCATCGAACAGGCCACCGGCGACTGGATAGTGCCCCTTGACGACGATGATATTCTCCTCCAGCGCGCGCTGTTTCACTACGGCTTGCACGCGCAGCAGCACGCCAAAGCCCGCTGGCTCGTCGCCGATTTTCTGCGTATCGACGAAGACCGCTGTTACCTGCCCACCGAAGATTATTACGCCTGGCGCTTCGATTCGGCCCCTCAGATGCTGCAAGCCATTTTCCGGGGCGAACACTTTATCCAGGGCAATGTGTGCTATCAGCGCACGCTCTGGCAGGAAGTGGGCGGCTACGACGAGGGAATCGAAATGGCCGAAGACCTCGATTTGTACGTCCGGTTTCTGCTCGCCGGACACTTGCCGGTGGTGTGCCCGCACCTGAGCCACCTGCACCGGTTCCACCGCCGCAACGTGAGCATCGGGGTCGATGCGAACCGCCACCGCGCCGATTTGGCGGCCATTTTTGGTAAGTACGCCGACCGCCTGCGCGCCGTGGGGGTAGAAGCGCCGTAGCCCAAGAGCGCGGGCCTCCGGCCCGCTTGCCGCACCGCGCTTACCGTACGCAAGCGAGCGGGCCGGAGGCCCGCGCTCCTTAAAAAATGGATACACAACTCCCCTCCCCGGAGGGGGGAGGGGTGCCCCGAAGGGGCGGGGTGGGGCGACCACGGTAGGCTGGGATAGCTTGGGGGGAACTGAAACCTGTGGAAAAATCCCGCAATAGCGGCCCGGCTTGCGCCTTCGTCCCACCCCGTCTGGCCTACGGCCAGCCACCCCGCCCCCTCCGGGGCGGGGAGTCCAAACTACTTAAGCGGCTTCAAACCAGCCGCCGCTACGCCGCCTTCACCTTGCGCTCTTTGGCGGGCTTTGCTTTTTTTACCTTCTTGCCGGCCGGCGCTACATCACCCACATTGGGGTGAGCCTCGCGCACGATTTTCATCTCCTCAATGAGTTGCGGCGAATGGCCGACTTTATCGATGACAAATAGCAAATAGTTCATCGACATCGCAATGTTGCGCCCCATCAACGGGTCGAACATCACATCGCTCATCGTGCCTTCCCATACGCGGTCGAAGTTGAGGCCCATCAGTTCGCCGCGGCCATTGATGACCGGCGAACCCGAATTGCCGCCCGTGGTGTGGTTAGACGCCAGAAAGGCCACCGGTACCGTGCCGTTTACGGCGTACTGGCCGTAATCCTTGCGTTTCCAAGCGTCGATGAGGGCGCGCGGCGCGGCGAATTCTTCGTTGGTGGAGTCCACTTTTTCCAGCACCCCGTCGATGGTCGTCAGGTACTCGTAGCGCACGCCATCGGCGGGTTCGTAGCCGCGCACGTTGCCGTAGGCAACGCGCAGGGTCGAGTTGGCGTCGGGGTAAAACTTGCGGTCGGCTTGCATCGTGCGCAGGCCGCGCACGTAGGTACGGCTCAGGAGCGTGGTGTTTTCGGTGAGGCGCGTGAGTGGCGCCATCACAGTGGTTTTGTAGTGCCCGACCACCGCCGACGTGAACGTAAACGCGGGGTCGTTGAGCAGGGCGGCATTGTCGCCGACGGCAAGCTTATCGAGCAGCCGGTTGGCTTTTTCGAGCGACACGAGGTTCGACATCAAAAATACCCGTTGGGCAAACGACGTGAAATCGTGGTTGGTGCCGGCGGCGGTCGTCACGGCGGGGGCCAACACCGTGACGGGCACCGCGCGCGATTGCTGTTGCAGGAGGTCGGCGCACACGAGTTGGTCGGTGGCGGCATCGTAGTTTTTATACCAGTTGGGGAGGCCCGCGCGTACCCGCTCGATGGCCGTTTTGCGGGCGGCGGCATCAGGCGGCGTTTTGGCGATCAGCAGGTCGGCGAGGGGCTGAAATGTGTTGTTGGCGAGCGCGAACAGCTCGACACCGAGGGTAGCTTCCGTGACGTAATCGCGGGCGGTGGTCAGGTTTTGCGCTTCGCGATAATTTTGTTCGATGCCCGCCAGCACGCTGCCGTATTCGGTGGTGCGCGCCGGGTCAGCCGCTACCCACGCCCGAAACCGCGATTCCTGTTCCTGCTTGTGCAGCACGGCGTTGAGGCGGTGGAGGCCGCGCATTTCGCCGAGCCATTTCTTCCAGTAATTGGCCACGCCGGCCTGTTTGGCGGCGTAGGCAATGCGCAGGCGGTCGCTCGATTTCATGGCCACGTCCCAGCGTTTGAGACGGGCGTCGCGCAGGGCCACGCGGGCAGGGTCGGAGATGTCCTGGAGTTCGCGCACGCCCCAGCTTGTCAGAAATTCGGTGGTGCGGCCGGGGAAACCGAACACCAGCGTAAAATCGCCTTCCTTGACCGGCGCCAGGGAAATCGGCAGAAAATGGCGGGGTTTCAGTGGCACGTTGGCCGCCGCGTAGGGCGCGGGCTTGCCATCAGGCCCAGCGTAGACGCGGAACAGCGAGAAATCGCCGGTGTGGCGCGGCCACATCCAGTTGTCGGTGTCGCCGCCGAATTTGCCGATGCCCGACGGCGGCGCGCCCACCAGCCGCACGTCCGTGAAGGTTTCGGTGACGAACATATAGTATTCCTGTCCGAAAAAGAACGGCCGAATCAGCGCGCCGTAGTGCGTGCCGGCCGTGGCGGCTTTCGTGAGCCGCTCAATCTGCTGCTGCACGTACGCCTCCCGCGCCGATTCGGGGGCGCCCGCCGGTAGGCTGCCGAGTACCTCCTTCGTCACGTCCTCCATCCGAATGATGAACATCGCCGTCAGGCCGGGATTCGTGAGTTCGTCGGCGCGGGTTTTGGCCCAGTAGCCGTTTGTGAGGTAGTCTTTTTCGACGGATGAATGCTGCTGAATCTGCCCAAACCCGCAGTGGTGGTTGGTGAGCAGCAACCCATCGCCGGAGATGATTTCGCCGGTGCAGCCACCGCCAAACTGCACCACGGCATCCTTCAAACTCGAATGATTGACGGAGTAGATGTCGTCGGCCGACATCCGCATCCCGCGTGCCTTCATGTCGGGCTCGTTGAGTTGTTTGAGCAGCAGCGGCAGCCACATACCCTCATCGGCGCGGGCGGCCTTCAGGAAAAAAAACGGCAGCAGCGCCACCAAAAGCGCGCGGCGCAATAGAGGAGAATAGGGCATAAGGCGGGCGGAAATGTGGCGGGCGGAAAGTGCGCCATCAAAGGGCAGCGCTTCCAGCCCGAAAATTACGCTATCGGCGGGGGTACGTACCTTCCGGGCCAGTTCAATTTTTGTTTTTCCCCAGCTATTTCCCCCTCATGAAGCGTGTAACGGGCATCGGCGGCATCTTCTTCAAAACGAAAGACCCGCAGCAGACATCCGCGTGGTACCAGCGCCATTTGGGCATCGAATCGGAGGCGTGGGGCGCCACCTTCAAGTGGCGCGCTCACGACAACCCCACGCGCGAAGGCACCACGGCCTGGGCGCCGATGGGCGTGGATACGTCCCATTTCGCGCCCAGCGCCAGCACGTTCATGGTGAACTATCGCGTCGAAAACCTCGAAGCGTTGTTGGTCGAGTTGGCCGCAGAAGGCATCGAACAAGTCGGCGAAATGCAGTCGCACGAATACGGCAAATTCGCTTGGATTCTCGACCCCGACGGCAACAAACTGGAGCTATGGGAGCCGATAGACGCGCCTGCGCCGAATTTGTGATTGAGTGATTTTGGATTTTCGATTGAGTGCTTGTGCATTCGTCAAGACAATCATTCAATCTAAAATCTAAAATTTACTTCACCAGCGCATCGGGCCGCCCGCCGGCCTTCTCCCACACCTGAAACCGGGCGATCTCATCGCGAAACTTGCCCACGAACCACGCGATCAGCGCCAAATCATCGCCGAAACCGAGGACGGGGATGAAATCGGGAATCAGGTCAATCGGCGATACCACGTACAGCAGCACGGCCACGCCGCTTACAATCGTCATCGGCGATACGCCTCGGTAGTGGCCTTGAATCCAGGAAGTGATGAGGCGCACGAGGGTCATCCCCAAGTCGATTACCTGATGCACGCCCGGCTTGGGGTTGTCGTGGTCTTTGAGGGTATCGACGGCTCCTTTGAGAACCAGGGCCACGCGGGCAGGCTTGCCTACGACCTTCGCAGCCTTTTTGAGGAAGTAGGTAAAAATGGAATTTTGGGCGATACGCGCACCTTTTTCGGGGAGGGAAGCCATTTTTAGTTGCTGGTTTTTGGTTGATGGTTGAAAGCACCCGGCTTACGCGGCGTATTGTGCGTGGTGGTTGCGTCGGCGTTCAATACGCAATCAGCCCCGTCGCGTTATTTCAATCAACGGGTGTTTAAGCAAGGGCTGTTGCAGCTTACCCCAGTTGCGTCGCCGTCAGGGAACACCTTGCGGTAGCCGGGGGCGGCGCCCCTAGATAAATACGTTAGTTTAATCTGTGTCCCCTCACGGGGACGCTTCAGTGGCAATCCGTAACTTGGGTTAATCGACCATCACCCAAAGCCGATCACCCAACAACCAATTCCGATCACCCGAATTCGATCACCCAACAACCATCAACACCACCATCAACCAAACTCACAACAACTCATTCGCCAGATTCGCCAAATCCGACCGTTGTCCGGTTGTGAGGGTCACGTGGGCGGCGAGGGGGTGGTTTTGCGCCCGGTCGATGAGGTAGGAGAGACCGTTGGACTGTGAGTCGAGGTACGGCGTGTCGATTTGGTAGATGTCGCCGGTGAGGACGATTTTAGTGTTGTCGCCGGCGCGCGAGATGATGGTTTTGACCTCGTGCGGCGTCAGGTTCTGGGCTTCGTCGATGATGAAGAAAATGTCCGACAACGACCGCCCCCGGATGTACGCCAGCGGCGTGATGAGCAGCTTTTCGTGCTGCACCAACTCGCGGAGGCGGGTTTGCTCCTTCGAGTTTTCGGGAAACTGGTTCTGAATCAGGCGCAGATTATCCCAGAGCGGTTCGAGCCACGGGTTCATCTTGGCTTTGGCATCGCCGGGCAAAAAACCGATGTCTTTGTTGCCGAGCGCCACCACCGGGCGGCTCAGGTAAATCTGCTTGTACTCCTTACGTTGTTCGAGCGCCCCGGCGAGCGCGAGCAGCGTTTTGCCGGTGCCGGCCATCCCCTGAATCGTCACGAGCTTGACGGCGGGGTTCATGATGGCGTGCAGCGCGAAGGTTTGCTCGGCGTTGCGCGGCTTGATGCCGGTGGCGGCGAGTTTTTCGAGGCGTTCGAGTTGATTGGTTTCACGCCGATAAAACGCGAGCGCGTTGAGCTTTCCTTGCCGCATCACGTAATAGTGGTTGCCGGTGGGCACCTTGCGGCCGAGGAGCTTGGGCGCGTCGATGAACCCCTGCGCCAGCAGCGTGCTGAGAGCGGCGGCGTTTACGTCTTCGAGGCGGTCGGCGCCGGCGGGTAAGCCGCCGGGGTTTTGCACTTTGCCGGTTTCGTAATCTTCGGCCGTCAGGTTGAGGGCACGCGCCTTAATCCGCAGGTTGATGTCTTTGCTGACGAGTACCACCGCATCGGTCGGGTTTTCGCGCTGAAGCTGGAGGGCAGCGTTCAGGATGTGGTGGTCGTTTTTGGTGGCCCCGAAAAGCTGGTTGGCGTCGGCATCGCCGGGGGCGGCGCGCTCCGGCAGTACCACTTTCAGGCGGCCTTTGCGCTTTTTATCGTCGGGGAAAAGGGGCAGCCAATCGGTCAGCTTCCGTCCGCCCGACAGCGAATCGAGGAACCGGATAAACTGCCGGGCTTCAAATTGTAGCACATCGTGTCCCTTCTTGAAGGTATCGAGTTCTTCGAGAACCGTAATCGGCAGCGCCACGTCGTGATCCTGAAAATGCAGCACGGCCGAATGGTCGTGCAGCAGCACACTTGTGTCGAGAACAAAAATTTTACGGGGTTTGCGGGCGGCCATTCGACGGGGGCGGTGAAGTACGGGAAAGCGGCCTAAGCGGGGCCGCGAAAATGCGCGAGAGGATGCAGGAGGAGATGCAGACTGCCGTTTTCGACACTAAAAAAGCGCGCTGATGCGCGTTTACGCCTACTTACGCCGCTCTCCGGGCCGAAAGGTAGGGGAGGGCACCGGTCTCAAAATTTTTCTGCCGAAAGTGTAACCCGGCGTGCAATCTTGTCGTTAAGCCTCCCAGAGTAGTTAGAAAGACAGAAAAAGGGACAAAGCCCTCCCCGCTAGAACGGGGAGGGCTTTGTCGCGTTATAGGGCGCCAAAAAGGGGTGCCGCACGCCCTGTTGCGGCGTTGCGGCCTAACTTGCCCCCGGCTTCGGCCGTTTCACGCAGAATTTTCACCTTCAACACCCCCCTCTACGACGATGGCAAAAGGAATGGGCACCCAGAAAGAGAAAAAGAAAGAGCCGGTTAAATCCACCAAAGAAAAAAAGGCGGAGAAAATCGAGAAGAAAGCGGCCAAGAACCGCAGCAGCGAGTAGGCCCGCGCGAGCCGCTGCGACGAACCGATTCTGACAAGCCCCGGCTGCCTTTTTCTGGCGGCCGGGGCTTTTTGGTGGCGCCGCCGCTAGTTTTGGCGGTATGAAACACCGCTCGCCCGTTTGGCTTTTTGGGATTTTGGCCGCCCTCGTGGCCGCGGGGGTGCAGCCTTGGCAGCGCACCGGCTTCGAGGCGTTGCTGAGTTGGGACGAGCTGGGCTACTACCTCTACCTGCCTGCCGCGTTCATTTACCACGACCTGCGCGACCTCGCCTTCGTGCCCGACCTGCTCCGCACCTACCAGCCGACGGGGTATTTCTACCAAGCCATCAAGCTCGATACTGGTTCGTGGGCAATGGCTTACACCTTGGGTTTGAGTGTATTGCAAGCGCCGTTTTTTGCGCTTGGCCACGCCGTGGCGTTGCTTTTTCACTACCCCGCCGATGGCCTGTCGGCGCCGTATCAGGCGGCTATGTGGGCGTCGGGGGTGGTTTACACGGCACTGGGTCTGAGTGCGCTGAGTCGATTTTTGCGCGTCTGGTTTTCGCCGGGCATCGTGTGGGCGGTGGTGGGCGTGCTGTTGCTCGGCACCAACCTGCTCACGTATTCGCTCTTCAACAACGCCCTTACACACTGCTACTTATTTGCGCTGTATGCGGGCCTGTTGCTCGGTACGCAACAGTGGCACGCGCACGGGCGGCGGCGCCACTTGCTGCTGGTGTTGCTGTGTCTGGGAATGATGATCGCCATCCGGCCGACGGAGGCGGTGGCCGCGCTGATTCCGCTGTTGTGGGGGCTGCACTCGGGGGCTGCACAGCGCGCAAAGTGGGCGCTGGTACAGGCGCAAATCGGCTGGATTCTCGTTTTCGGCGTGCTGTCCCTGCTGCCGTGGATGTTGCAGATGACGTATTGGCGTTGGGCCACGGGCCATTGGCTGTTCAACCCGTACGCGCATATGGGCCTCGGTTTCGATTGGCTTTCGCCCCACTTTTACGAAGTGCTGTTCAGCGCCCGCAAAGGGTGGCTGTTGTATACGCCGGTTGCGGTGCTGCTGCTGCTGGGGCTCGTCTTGCTGGTCACGCGGCGGGCCGGGCGCCCGGTGCGATGGCCGTTGCTGGCGTATTGGTTCATCAATTTCTACCTCATCAGTAGCTGGAGCGTGTGGTGGTATGGCGGCAGCCTGGGGCAGCGCGCGCTGGTGCAGAGCTACGCACCATTGGCCTTCGGGCTGGGGCTGTTGCTGACGTGGGCCGCGCAGCACCGCGTCCGTAGGCTGGTGGTGGGGGCGGTAGCGGTGGGCGGTATCCTCCTCAACCTCTCGTTCACAGCGCAGTATTATAACCTCAGTCTGCTGACCGACGGATCGGAACCCCGCCAATACCGCGAGTATCTGTTGAATCCCGTCGGCGATTTCATCCCGGCCGGCCAGCGCGCCGCGCCGCATGTGTGGCGCGCCGAAGCCATTGCGGCGCGCGTGCCCCTCGTCGGGGATTCGTTGCGGCCGGCCGGCACCGATGGCTTGGCTATGGGCCAGGGGGGCGTAGAGTATGCGGCAAATCAGCAGTTTGAGGCGCGCGCCCTGCAAGCCAAGCACATCAGCCGCCTGCGCGTCGGGTTCGATGTACGCCCCGGCCAAACCGACTCCTACACCGTGCCCGGCCTACAAGCCGTGATGGAAGTGCGGACGGAGCGTACCCACATCCGCAAATGGGCCAACGCCCCTGCTTACCGCGTGCTGGCTACGACGCCGGCCGGCCAATGGCAGCATTTCGAGCAAGACCTTGCCTTGCCGCGCACCCTCAAACCCACCGATACTATCAAACTCTACCTCTGGTGCCCTGGCGCGATGAGTGCCACCGTCCGCAACTTTCGGGTGGATGGGCTGGAGTTGAAATAGCGGGTCGTGCCTCAATCCGCTGGTTCTGTCATTGCGAGGAGGAGGCTTGGAGTTTACCCTGAGCTTGTCGAAGGGCCGACGTGGCAATCCGGCGAATGGGGCCGGGTAGCACGTCTCCGTGTAGCTCGCGCAGGATTGCTTCGTCGCAAAGCCTCCTCGCAATGACAGAATACTTGATAAGCTTCAATTCTCCGCCTAAATCCGCCTAAAACAGCGCGATTTTCGGCTTGTTACCCGTAATCTCTTCCAATCTAGTCATCACCTCGTCGGTCAGCAATGCCTGATCGTCGATGGCCAGCATATTTTCCCGCACCTGCTCCACTCGCGATGCGCCCGTAATCACGGTGCTGACGTGGGGGTTTTTGAGGCACCACGCCAGCGCCAGGCGGCTCTGCGGAATACCCAATTCGGCGGCCAATGCGCCAATGGCGCGCACTTTTTCGATGTTTTGTTGTCCCGCCGGGCCGGTCAGGCGCTCGCGCAGCCACGCCAAATCCTCGTTTTCGGCCAGGCGCGAGCCCGCCGGGATGCCGTCGTTGTATTTTCCGGTGAGTAAGCCGGAGCCCAGCGGGCTCCAGGTGGTGAGGCCTAGGCCGACGGAGTTGCGATCATAGAGGCGGCGGTATTCGCCTTCTACGCGCTCGCGGTGCAGTAAATGGTATTGGGGCTGCTCCATTGTGGGCGGCGTCAGGTGCAACTCGCGGGCAATGCCGTAAGCTTCCTGAATCTGTTGTGCCGTCCATTCCGAGGTGCCCCAATACAGCACTTTTCCCTGCTGAATGAGGTCGTGCATCGCGCGCACGGTTTCTTCGGTGGGAGTGGCATCGTCGGGGCGGTGGCAGAAATACAAGTCCAGATACTCGACGCGTAACCGACGCAGCGCCGCGTGGCAAGCTTCCACTACGTGCTTGCGACTAAGACCTTTCTGGTTGGGCCGGTCGCCGCCCCAAAACACCTTGCTGCTGACGAGGTAGGTCGAGCGATCCCATCCGGCATCTTGGAGAATGCGGCCCATTACCTCTTCCGAAGCGCCATTGGCGTAGGTTTCCGCGTTGTCGAAGAAATTGACGCCCGCATCGTACGCCGCGTGCATACACTCGCGCGCTATCGTTTCGTCTATTTGCTTCCCAAACGTTACCCACGAGCCCAGCGAAAGCGCCGAAACCTGCAGACCTGATTTTCCGAGCCGACGGTATTCCATAAGACTGATGGGGACGGGGATTGTGAAGGGATTTTTTGGGATTGGGAGATCTGCAAAACCGCCACTAGCGATTATATGACTGAATTTAGTCGAAATCCGAAACCCGCCACGACAAAGTAAGTAGCCTTGAGCAAAACTCGAAACTCATTTACCTCTTCGCGTCCAGAAGGTTTCCCGCTCGCGGGTGTGTTCCAGCAGAAAGCCGCGCAACGTCAGCCCCAGCAACAGCGGCCGCACTCGCCGTTCCGAGAGGTTGAGCAATTGTCGCACGTTTGCCACCGTAATACGCGAAAGTTTGCCAAACATCGCCAAAACTGCCCCTTCGTGTCGGCTCAGTGTCTCCGCTGCCGTCACGAGGTCATCGTTCGGCACTTCGTGGCGCAACACGCGCTCCATCAAAGGAGAGGTCTGGACTGATTCTGCCCCCGCCCGCACGTAGATACGCCAATCGGGCGCCGGCCCGCGCGGCCGTACATCCACGCGGTGCGGCTTGTGGGGGCTTTCGGCCACGCGCACCCACACTATTACCCCTTCGCCACTGATGCCCGGTAAGGCGGGCGGCAGCGGCAATTCCCCGATCATGACCGGTACTTCGGGCTCCGTCAAGCGTTGGGCCTCGCGCAGGGCAAAGCGTTCTTCCTCCGCATCGCGCACGCCCACGGCCCGGCCATTATCGAGGATGCCGATCAGCACGGTACCGCCGTGCGTATTGGCAAACGCCACCAACGTACGCGCTATTTTGTGCGGATGGGTGAGCGTTTTTTTGAACTCCAAGCGCTCGCCCTCGCCGGCCGCCGCCAACGCGAGCATTTCGGGGTAAGTCATGCGGGCAGAAACGCGATGGAGGCCGGCTTGTTTGGTGCTGTATACACTTTGCCTTAATGCGTCACGACCAGGCGGCGTGTCAGGCTACGTCCATTGGCGCACTTCACCCGGACCAGATACACGCCATCCGGCAGGTACGCCACCGAAAACGTCGTCTCCGTCGTGGGAGTGGTGATGGAAGCGGAGGTCAGCCGGCGGCCCGCCAGATCCGTCACCGCCACGTGCCGCAGCAGGCTGCCGGTGACCGACATGCGGAGCTGATCGGCCGCCGGGTTCGGGGTAATCGCCACCTGACTGGCTCCCGCGTCGGCTTCTTCGGCCAGCCCCACCACCGTCACGCGCACCGGCAGAGAGGCGAGGGAGGGGCAGCCGCGCGCCGTCACCCGGACGGTATATTCCCCGTTCTGGGCCGCCGCCGTCAGCAGTAGCGTCGGGCCGGTGGCGCCCGCCACGAGGCCGCTGGGGCCCGTCCACGCGTAGGTCGCACCCGCCACCACCGGCGCAGCCGTCAGCAGCGCCGGGCCGTTGCCGCTTTGGCTCACGGAGACGGCTGGCGCGGTCGGGCGCGACGTAACGCGCACGGTCACCGGTGCCGAAAATGGGCCGAAGCACCCGCCCCCTTGGACCACCTGCACCGCGTACGCCCCCGCCGCGCGCACCCACTGATTCTGTCCGATCACGCCGTTCGACCAGACATACGCCGCAAAACCATCAGGGGCGGCGAGCAGCACCGAATCCCCGGCGCACAGGCGCACCGAATCGGTGGGCGCGACCTGGACGACCGGGCGGGCATACACCGCCAGACCGCGCCCGTTGTCGGCGCCGATTACCGACGAATCGGCCCGGATCACGCGCAGCCGGTAGCGGGTGCCGGTGGGCAGGTTGGCCGGCAGCGCCACGCGCAGGGGGGAGGCCGCCACCGGCCCGACGGCGGCCAGTACGGTGGTTTGGGTAGGGCGGAAGCGGCCCATCGCGTTGCTGAGTTCGACGCGGAAGCGCTGCTCCGGGGCCGTAAAGACGCCCTCGCGCGTGAAGGCCACCGTGAGCGTGTCGCCCGCGCACCGCGCGACGGACGTGTCGAAGATGGTGTCGGTCTGTAGGAACTTCTCTGAGTAGTGGCCGAAACCGCCACCGGTTAACATCCAGCCGTTGTAGCGGTCGACCATCGCCCCGTCGCGGAAGCGCCAGATTAACGAAAAGGGCCGCGTCCACGTTTGCCCGCCGTCGGTGGTGATGTCCATCTCGTCGTCCATACCCCAGCCGTTGCGGCTGTTCCAGAAACTGAGCGTAGAGAAGTACCGGGGCGGGCCCATCAGGGGCGGGAGGTAGCCCTGCCACGTCAGTCCGCCGTCGGTGGTGCGATAGGGCGAGCCTCCGAGGATGCCGACGCCCACGCCCGGCCGCAACCACTGCAAGGAGCGCATAATTTGATTCGTCGGTGACGGGGGGGTGGCCGTGCGCAGACTCGACAGCGCGAGCCACGTACGCCCTGAGTCGGTACTTTTCAGTAGCGTCAACGAATCGCCCATCGCCCACACCGTGTGCCCGTCGGCTTCCCACGCCGCATTTTCTAGGGTCTGACCCGATGGATTGGGCTGCTGCGTCCACGTCCGGCCGCCGTCGCCGGTGCGCAGCAGCAAGCCCGCATCGCCGAAGAACAGCCCCTGACCGGCTGGCCCAAACCAGATGGAGGCCCGCAACTGCGGGAGGATCGTGCCCACCGGGCGCGGCGTCCAGTTGGCGCCCCCGTCGGTGGTGACCACCACCTGATGCTGGGGCAGTAACGTGACCGGGTTTTGGTCGCCCACCAACACATACGCCGTGTCCTGATCGGGAAACGAGGCATTGATGGAGCGCACGTACGGCCCGAGTCCCGGTGTCAAGCCGAAGGGGTGGCGCCGCCACGGCCGTCCGCGCCGTGTCGTGCGCACTACTACTGGGTCGGAGGCGCTGGCCAGGTACGGCGCCGCCCACGCGTGGGTGGCGCCAAAAGTGCGTACCGAAGACCACGGCTGGTCGGTGAGGGTGCGGTCACTGCGCCGCCAGGTAGCGCCAAAGTCGGCCGTAGTCAGCAGCATCCCCCGGTCGCCGACGATCCAGCCCCAACCCGATGGCCGCATGACGGCCGCGCGCGGTTCCTCTGGCACTGAATCCGTGGCGACCACTTGCCACGTCTGTCCCCCGTCGGTCGTGCGACTAATCGAAAAAAGCGAAGGAGCCGCAGACGGCGGGGCGTTGCGGACGGGTATCGTGACGGCCACCCCCCGCAGGGCGTCGGCCCGGCTCAAGGCGCGCAAATACACCGATTGTCCAGCGCCATCAAGGCCGACGACAAACGGCACCCACGTCTGGCCGCCATCGGTGGTCGAGTAGGCCGTAATACCCGTACCCTGCGTGGGTGTACACGCGACCCAGCCGCGCAAGGCGTCCACGAAACACACCTGGGTGTAGGCACTGGTCGTGAAGGTGGGCGTCACGTTCGTCCACGTCAGTCCGCCGTTGGTCGTTCGCCGCACGCCATCGCCGGCAATCCAGCCGTGTTGTACGTCCGTGAACTGCATCGGTGCGCCCGTGATAAACATCGGGTCCGTCAGCTTCGTCCACGTCAGGCCGCCGTCGGTGGTGCGCGCCACCCCGGAGGACGCGATATTATTGGTGAATTGATAAAAGACATAGCCCGTAGTGGCTGACAGAAACTGCGGATTGCTGACTGTGTTGGGGAAGAAGAGCGGGATTTGCACCGGCTGCGTCTGCCAGGTCACGCCGCCATCGGTGGTGCGGCGCAGCTTACCGCCCGCCGTCGTCCAGCCGATACGGGGCGTCACGAAGCTCACTCCCTCCACAATCTGCTGCCCAATCGTAGAGCTGGGCGGCGCCAGACCGGTGAGCGTAAGCGGCTGCCAGGTGCGCCCTTGCGTCGTGGTGCGTAGCAGCGTGCCCAACAGGCCGCCCACCACCGCCACCGAATCGGTGGGGGCGGAGACGGCCATCAGGTTGAGGCCGGTGGGAGTGTGGCCCTGCCATCTCCACGCCGAAGAAAGATACGGAATCGGTAGCTCTTGGGCACGCAGGGTAGCAGGGTGCAGCCCAACCAGCCCCAATAGGGCCAAGAGGTAGCCGTACACACAGCGAAAACGAAGAATAGGAGAGGGATGCATAACGAGCGGGAATACGGTAGGTGGATTGGGTAAGCGCGCGAATAAGCAGATGAGTGAGGTGATCGATTAGCACGTTAGGGCAATAGCTTCGGGTGCTTACCGATACGACGGAGCGCGGTTTGCTTCCAAACCTGGTTTGCCAGCAAACCACGGTACCATGACTTACTTTCGCTTCTGGTGGGTTGTTGTGTTGCACTATGTGGTCAGAAGAGCAGGTTTTGCACGCTGGCGAACCCTTGCAGAGTTCAGATAAAACTCAAAAAAGCCGATTCCTCCCTGCGGAGAAATCGGCTTTTTACCAATGGCGCCATTTGCGCCGTGCTACCTACCCGATCCTTAGAACGGCAGGTCGTTATCCGTGTCGTTGCCACCGCCGATGGGCGCGGCGTTGGCCGGGCGTTGCATCGCGGGGTTGTTGTTGGCAGCGGGGCGGGGTGCTTGTGCTTGCCCACCACCTTGCTGCTGCTGGCCGTAGTTGCCTTGCGGCTGCTGACCGCCACCACCCGCCATCCCTACTTTCCAGGCCGACAGGCTCGTGAAGTACATCGTGGCGCCATTCTTCTCATAGCCACGGCCGCGCAGATCGAAATCAACTTCGAGAGGCGAACCGACTTGAAAGCCGTTGAGCAAGTCGCACTTGTCCTGCGCCAACTCAAACTTGACCGTCTGGGGGTATTGACCGTCCTGGATTTCCAGAACGAACTCACGCTTG
The DNA here is from genome assembly GCA_031425525.1 of Hymenobacteraceae bacterium. Taxonomy (GTDB): domain Bacteria; phylum Bacteroidota; class Bacteroidia; order Cytophagales; family Hymenobacteraceae; genus JANNMJ01. Next base: position 18,322 of record JANPJM010000075.1, read on the forward strand.
CGGAATTTCTCGCTCACCTGCTGGGTGCCCATATCAACGAGAAGCGTACCGGTGGCCTTGTAGGAAGCCATATCACAATTAAACAAAAGGGTGAAAAACAACTAGTCAAAAGTACGAACGCAAGAGGCATCCGTGCAAATCTTTCTTGCTAAACACCTCTACTAAACGACTAATTATTTGAGTATAAAAGCAAAAATGCCGTAAAAATTAGTTTTTTGGTGCGTCACGTTACGGCGGCTACCTTCGTGCCTATGATCTCACTTGCGCTCCACGGCGGTGCCGGCACCATTCCTCGTCATTCGCTCGATGCCACCCAAGAGGCAGCGTACCGGGCGGTCCTCGCGCACGCCCGCGACCTTGGTTATGCCTTGCTCGTGCAAGGGGCTTCGGCACTTGATGTAGTAGAAGCTACGGTGCGCGCGCTCGAAGATTGCCCGCTGTTCAATGCCGGGCGCGGCGCCGTTTTCACCCACGAAGGCATTCACGAGCTGGATGCCTCGCTGATGCGCGGCGCCGACCGCGCGACCGGCGCCGTGGCTGGCGTGCGCGGGGTAGTGAACCCGGTTAGCTTGGCGCGCTTGGTGATGGAACAGTCGGAACACGTGCTACTGGCCGGTGCCGGTGCCGAAGAATTTGGGCGGCTCCACGGGGCGGCCTTCGCCGAACCGGCGTATTTTTTCGTCGAACACCGGCATAAGCAATGGATTGAAGCCCGTACCGCCGGCCGCGTGCAACTCGACCACGCCGCGCCGCTCAATGAGCCCGATCCGACCGATGTCCCACCCGCCATCGGCGGGCCGTCGGTGGGCGCCATTGAGTGGCCTAACCCCCGAATGGGCACCGTGGGCGCCGTTGCGCGCGACCAATTCGGCGGACTTGCCGCCGCTACTTCCACCGGCGGCATGACCAACAAACGCTGGGGCCGCGTGGGCGATACGCCCCTGCCCGGCGCCGGTACCTGGGCCGACGACCGCACCTGCGCCATAAGCTGCACCGGCCACGGCGAGTTTTTTATCCGGGGGGTGGTGGCCTATGATATTGCGTGCCTAATCGAATACAAAGCCGTTTCGCTCGCCGAAGCGTGCCGAATCGTGCTGTTCGAAAAGCTGTTGCCGCTAGGAGGTGAGGGCGGGCTGGTAGCCGTGGATGCCGCCGGCAACATTGCGCTGCCGTTTAATTCAGATGGAATGTACCGCGCCTGGCGCACGAGCGAGGGCAGCGAAGGCATAGCCATTTATAAGGAGTAAACAGCACCCCCGTTACAACCGGCATAGTTGGAGGCCACAGGGCATTTCCGTTTGTGCCTCCCTCGTTAGGGCATCCTCGCCAGGGGATACCGTTCGGTAGCCGGGGGCACCGCCCCCGGTTATGTAGCCAATTCAACCCGGTGTCCCCTGACGGGACGAATTCAATGGAGGCGGTAACTTTCGGTAATCAGGCTCCCCAACCGCCTACGAAGTCAGCAGCGACGCCGCTGGGCTGGCGTGGAATTTCCGCTGCCGAATGTCGTACACGTTGCCTTTGGCCAGCACGTGAATTTTGATGTTTTCGACGGAAAGCATCGTTCCTTTCGGCACTTCAAAAGCGTTGGAATGCCCGATATCGCGGCCATCGACGATCACGACGAGGTTCGAGCCGATGGTTTCGATTTTGCCGCCTTCTGTAATCAGTACGCCGGTGTCTTCGCCCAACCCGATGCCGAGGTGGTGCGGATGCGTGGCTACGGCCTCCATCAGGCGCGCAAACCGGCCGCGCATCACGAAATGCGAATCGATGATGAGCGGCTCAATCAGACCCAAGCCGACGGTGATTTTGACGGCGCCTTTCTTGAGCGCGTCGAACGGGTTGCCGCCCGCAATCATCACCTTCGACATGGCCATCGCGCCGGCGCTCGTGCCGGCGATGATGAAGTTGGGCTCCTCAAAATAGCGCTCCACCATCAGGTCGAGAAACTCGGAGCCGTTGAAGGCGCGGGTGATGTTGGACTGGTCGCCGCCCGAAAACATCACGCAATCGCACGCGCGGAGGCGTTCGATGTATTCCGGTTGGCGAGCATCCTGAGCGGTGCGGATGTGCATCACGCCCAAATCGGCGATGCCGAGGCGTAGAAACGCCTCGCGGTACATATCGCCCACTTCCAACGGAATGGCCGACGCCGTGGTTACGACCTCGACGTGCGGGTGCGATTTGCCGGTTTCGAGCAACAGGCGCTTCAAAATTCCCAACTCGAAAAAATCGAGCGTGTACCGCTTGCGGGTCTTCGGATTCGGGTCGGAACCCTTGTCTTCGTTGCCTCCAACGGCAATCAGCTTCCCTTTTGGAATATGCATAACGTGAACGGGGAGACGGAACGGAGCTTCCATCTCGAACGGAAAAAGAAAATACAGAATGCGGCGGCAAGCTACGGCCGTAACCGGTAGATGACGCGCGGGGCCGCTCGCCAATAACTAGGCCGGGCGCGCCCGCTAGTGTGCCGGCGTCGGCACGCCCACCAATTCATCGAAGGTGCTGGTGGCCACCGCGTGGTAGTTGGGGCGCGCCAGGGCGTAAATGCGGCGGGCTTCGGCGCTGCCGGCCGCCGTTTGCATCAAGCCTTTGTAGAGCGGCACCAGAAACTTGCGCCGCCCCACGGTGGTCAGAAAACGCGCGAGCGCGGCACCGGCCGGCGCATATTCTGCCCGGATGGTGTGCTGAAACCACTGCGCCAAAATCTCAGCGTTGTTGGACTCCGTGAACTGAAACGCCGCGTCCAGATCGGCGAGCGAATCGGCCGAAAGCGTTTCGGGGAGCAAGCGCACGAAATGCACCCACTCGTGACTGCTCCAGCCGGCAGTGACCAGTTCGGCGGCGGCAGTACGCCCGCCGAGCCACTCCGAAAGCTGCTTTTCCACGGCCGTGAAGCGCTTTGAGGTAACTTTTGGGGCCGAAGCGGGTAAGCCGGGTTGATAAATCCAGGCGGCGAACGGCACTTGCGTTTCCAACGTCGGGAACTCGACGCCGAGGGTGGTGCGTACGTACGTCAGCCAGCTTTCGGTATCCATGGAACGGAAGGCGTGGCTGTCGAAATACTCGCGGATGAACCGATCCATCCGGGGGCGGCCGATCACGTGTTCAATCGCCAACAGCAGCAGTTCGCCTTTTTCGTAGGCAATTTCGGTTACGCCGTCGTCAGGGTCGCGTCCAGCTAAATCCAGTTTGAGGCGGGTATCGTCGGGCGGCAGCGCTTTGAGGGTGTGATACAGGCCATCGGTACCCAGGCGCTGGAGCATTTCGGCGTAATCCTCCCCGTAGAGCGCCTCCATGATGCGCCGCTCGAAGTACACGGTGTAGCCTTCGTTGAGCCAGAAGTCGTTCCAGGTGGCGTTGGTAACGAGATTGCCCGACCACGAATGCGCCAGTTCGTGCGCCACGAGGCTCGTGAGCGAGCGGTCGCCGGTGACGATGGTGGGCGTGACGAAGGTGAGGCGCGGGTTTTCCATCCCGCCAAACGGAAACGACGGCGGCAGGAGCAGCAAATCATAGCGTTCCCAGCGGTAGGGGCCGTACAGGGCTTCAGCGGCCACCACCATTTTCTCCAAATCGACGAACTCCCAGGCGGCGGCTTCCAGACTCGCGGGTTCGGCGTACACGCCGGTGCGCGGGCCGGTGGCGCGGAACGCCAGATCGCCGACGGCCAGCGCGAGCAGGTACGCCGGAATCGGCTGCGCCATCGTGAAGGTGTACACGCCATCGGCGCGGCGCTCGGTGGGGTTGGTGGCGCTCATGAGGGCCAGTAGGTGCGTCGGCACTTCCACGCGGGCATCGTAGGTGAAGCGGATGCCCGGCGAATCCTGAATCGGTACCCACGTACGGGCCAGAATCGCCTGCGATTGCGTGAACAGTAACGGCTGCCGTTTCCCTGCGGTCTGCGCCGGTTCGAGCCATTGCAGGGCGTCGGCGCCGACGGGGTTGGTGGCGTAACGCACCACCACCCGCCGCGTATCCGGCCGGATGGCGATGTGCAGCGATTGCCCCAGAAACGGCTGGTCGGCGCCGAGGTGGAAGGCGGCAGCGGTACCGCCGGGGGCATCGAGCCACACGGCTTCCACGGCCAGGCCGCGCGTGTCGAGTACTACTTCGGTAGCGCCGGCGGCGGTGGTGAGGTCGAGGGTGGCGGTGCCGCGTAATTGGCGCCGCGTAAAATCAACCGTCAGGTGCAGGCTCAGGTGGCGCACCACGGCCTCGGCGGGCCGCGCGTAGGAGTGGGGGTCGGGAGTGAAGGTGGTTGGCATCGGTGCGGCAAAGATGCTGTATGGAAGCGTTGCGGGGCGGCCCGTTGGGCTGGCGTGGCGCGCGTACGCGGCACGCGAGCCTACGTGGCGAGTACCGTCCCGGTCGTGCGCCACGTTGCGGTGGCGCAGTTTTTTCCGGTGAACAAATTACCGTGCGACGCTCCCCCAACCCCTAAATTTTTTATTTCGTCGAGCGTAGCGACAACTTCAGCACATTTATGCTTAGGTTCAACGATTAATTCAGATTTCGGCGGTTTGCGGCCCGACGTGTGGAAGGGCATTTGCAAATCTGATTTGACTTTCTGCCGTGCGTTCTCTCTACTCGACTTATCTGCTTCACCCAATTTTCGTCGCCGGTCGGGCGGCGACCGGTTACTTTTTTCTGCCCTGGCGCCGCGCAATTGGCGCCGCTTCGCTGCTGCTGGCGCTCACAGGTTGCGATAATTCGCCTTCCACTGCTGACCGCGATACGAATGCGGCCCGTCGCCCTGCCATCACCGCATGTGCTGCTGATTCCGTGTCGGCGCCGCCCGCGCCGCTCACTGATGCCTTCGACACCAGTACGGTAGGCGGCTTTTTCGGGGAGCGGCGTCTCTTGCGTCCGTATCGGCGCGATGCGCAGGAATTTTATGCTGGCCGCGCCGGTCGGATCGCGTGGTTCCGGCCCGATGGCAAACTTCGGCCGCAGGCGTATAAACTGCTCTCCCGCATTCAGGAGGCCGAAAAAGATGGGCTAGACCCCACGCGTTACCGCTTGGCGGCGCTCAAACGCCAGATTGCTGCCGCCGCGCCCGATTCGCTCGCGCGGTTGGCCGCGCTCGATTCGGTGGCGCCCCTGTTGCGCAAGCGTTCCCTCGATTTGCACCTCACCGGCGCCTACTTCCAACTCCTCGGCGAACACGCGCTGGGCGCGGTAGATGCGGGCGTCAATGGCGCCAAAAAATGGAGCGAGCGCCGTAAGTACATCCACCTGGCGCGCTCGCTGACGGCCACGCTGGCCGCGCGCGACACCTCGGCGCGCACCTACGATTTCGGCACCCGCCACCCGGAGTACGACCGGCTGCGGGCGGCCCTCATCGCGCACCGCGCGCTGGCCAAAACCGGGGGCTGGCCTTTGGTGCCGCTGCTGAAAAAAGGCGAACCCGCGCTGCAGCCCGGCACGCGCGACTCCGTTTGGGTGCCCGTGTTGCGCCGCCGCCTCGCGGCCGATGCGGCCCTCGCGGCGGCCGTGCGGGCGGCGGGCGGCCCCGGCGCCGTCACCGTAGCCGATTCGGTGGCTATCGTGCGGGCGGTGGCGGCCGTGCCCGATTCCGTTACCCGTGCGGAAACCGTAGCCCAAGCCGACCCCGCCGTGTACGATTCGGCGCTCGTGCGGCAGGTGGCGGCATTTCAGGGCCGGATGGGGCTGAAGGCCGATGGCGTGATCGGGGCGGGGACGCTGGGGATGTTGCGCGCGCCCGTATCCGAGGCCATCCGGCGGATTCAACTCAATATGGAACGCTGGCGGTGGGTGCCCCGCAAACAGCCGGGCCGTTATATGCTGGTCAATATCCCCGAATTTCAGTTGCACGTGGTGGGCGCCAACGGCCGCAACGAACTCACGATGCGCGTGATCGTGGGCAACAAGCAAAAAAACACGCCCATTTTCGCCGATGAACTGAAATTCATCGTGCTGGCGCCGTACTGGAATCTGCCGCCGAGTATCGTGGTCGATGAAATCAGGCCCGCGCAGCTTCGGAACAAAAACTACATCGCGGGGGAAGATATGGAGGTCGTGAACCGCAAAAACCAAGTGGTGCCAGCCGATAAAGTCGATTGGAAAGGCGTTTCGCTCGGTAACTGGACGCCCTACTCGTCGTACCGGCTGCGGCAGCGCGCGGGCGGAAAAAACCCGCTCGGCCCCATCAAATTCATCTTCCCCAACGACCAGGACGTGTACCTCCACGGCACGGCCAACCAGTGGCTGTTCGAGAAGGAAGTACGCGGGTTCAGCCACGGCTGCGTGCGCGTGGAAGACCCGTACCGCCTCGCCACCTATCTGTTGCAAGACCAGCCCGACTGGAACGACACCCGCCTCCGCGAAGGCGTGGCGGCGGGTAAGGAAACGTGGGTCGTCCTGAAAAAGCGTCTGCCGGTGTACCTGCTCTACCTCACGGCGTGGGCCGATGCTGATGGGGCGATGCACTACCGGCCAGACATTTACGGCCACGACCGCACGTTGGGGCGGGCGTTGGGGCGGTGATTCGCCGCAGCCAGTTACACCACCTGGATATCAAGCTCCAGACGTAGCTCCCAAACGGAGCGATGGGCGGCATTTTCGAGCGTTAGATGCGAGATGGAAGCCGTATTTCTTCCCTTCCTGAACTCGGCACGTAAAGCTGGCCAGATTTCAGGCATCAGCAAGCCAAACGAAAGAAATAGTAGGCAAGCCAATGAGTGATTGCCGTTACCAAGCAGAAACGCCTGCATTCTTATTTCGTCCTCCGGAGTCATTCCATAGCCCAACAGCACGTGCTTTAGGTCGTGGCTCTCAAAACGAGGGATAAGATCAAGCTGATTTTCGTCCAGCAACCCGGCGATGCTGCGACCAATTGTTCCAGTCGGCAGCGCCCGCAATCGCTCCTTTTTAGCTTGGTATTTTCGCATATCGTGCGTTGCTTGGAGCAACCACACGATTCCGGCTACTTTAGAAAGCTCTATTGCTCTCCGATAACTCGTTTGAAAAACGTTGAGACTGGCGTTACTCATTACCATATCTAATTGTGGGCGATTAACAACCTGTGTGGGCCACTGTTCGACGTGGATGGTTACCAAAGTTAGCGTGAATTCTGCGGGTTAACCCGCAGAATTCACGCTAATTCCGAAGGTTAACCCGCAGAATTCACGTTTTCTGGCTATCGGGCGCACACGCGCCGGAAGTCGCAGCGGGTGCAATGGTCTACGTTTTCAGTGCGACGGATAGGTTCGGCAGGGTCGAGGACGCGACGGATGAGGTCGCCGAAAGCGGCTCTGTCGGCTTCGAGACGCGATTGGGGGGTGCCGGTTTCGGTTTCGCACAAGAAGTCGAGTTGGGCCGCCAGGTAGCCCTCTTTCAGATTGCGAAGCGAGACGATGGCCGCCGTCACGGGGGGTGGGGTGGAAGCGGCAGTGGCGCCGGCGGCTTGCCGGTCGAGGTCGGCGCGGTCGCGGGCCATCAACTCATAGAGCCAGAGCTGGCGGACTTTTTCGGCGTCTTTCGAATCTTCCGTCAGGAGGCGGGTGCGGGCTTCGGCGGCGGTTTTCGTTTTATTCCGGCCGCGCAGGTTCAACTCCGACCCTTTGACGTTGCCGGTTTTATAATCGACGATTCGGAGGCCGCCGTCGATTTCGTCGAGCCGATCAACGATGCCCGACAGCCGCACGGCGAGCCGCTCGGCGGGTAGTTCGGCCGCCGGGTCAGCGGGTAAATCGACGAATACGGTGCCTGAAAACTCGGTTTCCACGGCGCGCACCAGCAGCGGCGCAACGGCTACTTCGGCGGCCAACGTTTCCAGATACGCGCCGAGTTGTTGGCGGGCCACGCGCCGCAACAGGTGGTTCATGCCCTGGTCGGGTGGGGCGAGACGCTCGATGAGCGCGGGTTCGGGAGTTTGAGCGGCCGCGAGTTCGGAGGGCGTACTCGGGCGGCGGCCCCGGCGGGTGGCTTCGGCCGCGATGCTGGTGAAGGCTTGCGCGAGTTGCCGGTCGAGGCCGGCTTCGTCGGCGCGCCAAGAGGCTACATCGGCGGAAGTAATAGCTTGCCCGGAGGCGGCAAACGGGCCAAGCAGTTCTTCCAAAACTTTGTGTACCGCGCTGCCGACGTGGTTGTCGCCGAGGTCTTCTTCTACTTCATCGGCGGTGCCGAGGCCCAGTATGCGCTTGTAATAAAACTGCATCGGGCACCGCAACAGCGAGTTGAGGCCCGACGGCGAGAGCTGATTGCTTAACGTCCGGCGCAGCACGCGCGTCACATCCCCCGATTTGACGATCAGTTTTAGGTCAGTGATTGGCGGGAGGGGCGCGGCGTTTTCAGTCTCCGTTACCGCGTTGATTTTTAATTCGGATGCAGACGCAGCTTCAGGGCCCATTTCCGCGTTATTTTCCATCAGGCTGACCGTCACCAACTCCTCGCGGAAAGTGGTGCGCCCGGCGGTGCGCGGTACCAAATCGTGCTGCACTTGCAACAGAAACCGACTGCGCTCGCCGACCCGCACTCCCTCGCCGGCGGGCAGGGCGTAGAGCAGATCAACGCGTGCGGCGCGGGTGAGCAGGTGCCAGAACTGGTGGGCGGTGTCGGCCTCGCGGTCGAGGTAGGTGGGTAGGTGAAACTCGGTGAGCAGATCGTGCGGCAGGAGCGATTCGTGCCGTTTGGCGGCCGGCAGCGTGCCCTCGTTGCAGGAGAGAACGATGACGTGATCGAAGTCGAGGGCGCGGGTTTCGAGCCAGCCCATAATCTGCACCTGGGCAATCGGGTGGCCCTCGAACGGCAGTCGGAGGCCACGCAAACGAGTGTTCAGAAATTGCCGGAAGGCGCGCACGCTCGGCCGGTGGCGGCGGCCGTCGAAGGCGCGGCCCAACTGCCGCACCAATCGATGAAACGCGAGCAGATACTCGCCTTCCATGGCAGCGGGCTCCGGCGCGACAGCCGCCCGCAGCGCGTCGTGCAGCACATCGAGCGCCCCCACCGCCCCGCGCGCATCGGCCCAAGGGGCAAACAACGCCTCCACCAGCGGGTGGTGATGGCCCCAGGTGCGCAGGAGCGAGAGCGGCACCTGTACGCGGTTTTCGGCGGTGATGCGCCGCGCGATGGCGCTTAAAATCTCGGTTGGTTGGCCCGGTTGGGCGCCCAGCCAGCGCTCGTAGCGCCGGAGCAGCGGGTGGCCGAGTAAGCGCGCTACCGCTTCGTGGTGGTAGGAAGTTTTGAGTTTTGAGTCTTGAGGTTCGAGTAGGTCTTTTGTGTTCGACGCTAAACTTGCCGCTCGAAATGCGGTGCTCCCCGCAAGCTGCACCTCGAAAAGTTGATCGAGTAGGCTGAAAAGGGGCGTGGCCTGGAAGCTCAGCCCCATCGTGACGTTGAACTCCCGGACGGATTCGGGTAGGCCGTAAAGGACCGGCAGCAGCAGGGTTTCGTCGGGCAACACCACGGCGATGGTGGCGTTTGCGTTGGCTAGCAGTGCCTCCTTTATGAGCTGACCCGCCACCCGGCCTTGCACCGCCGGGTTGGCCACGGCTAACGTGCGGATGGCGCGCGACTGGTCGAGGAGCGCCGTGGTGGGGCCGGACTGGCCCGCCACGGTCGGGCCGAAGCTGCTCAACGGTAGCCCCAGAGCCTCTTGCGCCCGCCAGAACGGCCGCGCGGCGCGGCTCGGCGAATCGGGGAAGTAGAAACGGTCGGTGTCGAAGCGGAGGGTGGCTTTATGCTGCTTGCGCAACGCCTGGACGAATTGCTTTTCGGTTTCGGACAGCGTTTCGAGCCCGACGAACCAGTGCGGCGGCACGGCGGCGGGGTCGGCGGCGAGGCGCGTTTTTAGCTCCTCGACGGCGGCGCGGTAGGCCATGCCGGGGTAGGCGAGACCATCGGCAGCCAACTCGGCGCGGAAAGCGTGGTAGACGGGCTGCAACTGCTCCCAGAACCGCAGGTAGCGCCCGGCGGCCGAATCGGGGCCGGCCGCGCGGCCCACCCCCAACTCATCGGCCGAAAGCTGCCAGCGTTCGAGCGCCTTGGCTTCGGAGAGGTACTGAAACACCTGCCGGGCATCGGCGGCCTCCTGGTCGAGGGTCGAGAAATCGCGCAGCAGCAGCGGCCCCCACCCGGCAAAGTCGTCGAAGGTGAGGTTGGGGAGGTGTTCCTTCGCGCTCAACACATCGTAGAGACGCAGTTGCAGGGCCAGCTCGTCGTCGGTGCAGCAACTGACGTCGGCCAACTCGGCCACGTAATCTTCCAGGGGCAGTACGCGCGGGGCGGGGCGCACCTCGCCGGGTGCCGCGGCCCGCCGCAGACTGGCCCGCAAATACACCGCCGCCCGACGGGTAGGCACCAGCACCACCACGTCGGCCAGGGCGGCGCCGGGGTACGTTTCGAGCAGTTCGGTGGCCGTGTGGTCGAGGAACGAGGGCGTTTGATTGGCGCCGGCCGGGGCGGCGGTTTCGGCCGACATCGGGGCGGCTTCGGCGACATCCGCCTCCGTCACAGTGGCACTCACCACATCGTACCACCAAGCCCGAATCTCGGTGTAACCCAGTGCCCGGTAGCGCGCGGCGTAGGCACCGAACGCGGCGCGGGCGGCGGTATCGGTGGCATCGGCGGGGAAATCGAGGAGCGTGACGCGGCCCTCCGCTGGTTCGGCCACCACGCGGGCGGGCAGTGGGTCGGGTGGGGGCGCGCCGCCGCCGAGCAGCAATTCGGGCTCCGGTACCAGCGGCTGCGCGAAGAGCGCCGCCAGTTGCGGGTGGGCGAGCACGGCGCGCAAATCGGTGTGCAGGTCGGAGGCTTCGGCGCGGGTGGCGGCGCCCTCGGCTTGCAACCGGTGCAGGAGGCGGGCCACATCGGCGGGGCCGGTCAGGCGGCGCAGGGCCGCGCGCAGACGGTGGAGGCGGTCGGCGCGTCGGGCGGCGGCGGTGTCGGGGTCGAAGCTGAGGGCATCGAGCGCGCGCCGCCGCAGGTGCAACCGGGGCGCCCACGGGGTGGTGGGCGCGGGTTGCAGGGCGTAGGTAGCGCTCGGGGCGGGGGCTTTGGCGGGCGGGGCGCCCGTGTCGCGGCTCACCACGAACCGGGTGCCGGAGGCGCCCGGTGCCAGCACGGGCAGCAGGTGCCGCAGCAAGTCGGCGGTGTTGGTGGGGAGGCCGGAAAGGGTTTTTTCGGCTTCTTCCTTCGGGCCTTTCGTGAGGAGGTATAAGCGGTTGCGGGGGCGCGTGAGGGCCACGTACAACATATTGAGCCCCTCGACGAAGGTGCGGGCGCACTCGTCGTGATAATCGGTTTTGAGGGCGGTTTCGGTGAGGGCTTTCGTGAGCGACACCACCGCCACGGGCGGCATAGCGGGCGCCAGCGCCGCCACCGTTTCGGGCGCCAGATGGCTCCAGAGCAGCGCATACCGGCTCGGCTCCAACGACCAATCGGCGAACGGCACCAGCACGACGCCATAATCCAAGCCCTTGGCTTTGTGGATGGTGGTGATGGTGATGGCATCGCGCCCGACGGCCGGAGTATTGATGCTCAGGGCGTGGCCGCGCTCGTCCCAGTACCGCAGGAAAGCGCCGAGGTTGTTGCCCTGCCGCAGACTGAAATCGAGGGTCAGGTCGAGGAACCGGAGGAGGTAGTCGGCTTCGGCGGCGGCGCGGTGCGGCGCCAGCAAATCGAAGGCGGTCAGGAGTTGCTCGGCGGTTTCGTAGAGCGAGAGCGCGCCGAGGCGTTCGGGGGCCACGGCCGCGAAACCGCATTTTACCATTTCGGCCCAGAAGGCGGCGGCATCGGGGGCGTGGCGGTCGGCGATGGCCTTTATTTCGGCGGCGCGGGCCGGGTAGGGCGCCACTTTGCGCACCACCCGGTCGAAGGCGAGCAATGCGCCGGCCCGCGCCAGGGCGTCGGCTGGCCGGTCCAGCACGCGCAACACGCCCACGAGCAGGTTCACGGAATCGGCAAAATCGAGCTGCAACGAATCGCGCGAGATGATGGGGTAGCCGCGCTCCTTCAGAAACCGCGCGACGGCGGCCGAATCAGCGTTTTTGCGGCACAGAATCCCGATATCGCCGAAGGCAAAGTTGTCGGTGCGGGCCTGCTCCACCAGCGCCAGCGTGCGCCAGAGCGTGAGCGTGTGGTAATCGAGGACGGCGTCGGGGCCGTAGTCGGGGAGGGGCGTGGGGAGAGTGGCGCCGGTGGGCACGTCGTAGGCGCGGGCGGGCGCCCCAGCGGCGGGCAGCACCAGCACCTCTACGTGGGCACCGAGGGCGGCGAGTTTCGGCGGGCTGCGCTGCTCGAATTTCGGCCCGAACAAATCGTTGAGCGCCGGCACGGCCTCGCCCCACTGCTCGCGCACGGCCCGAAAGAGCGCGTTGTTGAAGGCCACAATCGGCCCCGCCGACCGGTAATTTTCCTCCAGATTCCGGTCCTGAATCCGGCCGTCGAGCGCCTGGTAGTGCGGTGCCAGCGCGGCGTGGGCGGCTTGGTCGCGCACCTTGCCCAGGAGGCGGTGCGGGGCACGGTCGTAGAGGGCGACCAACTGGTCGGACTCGCCGCCCCGGAAGCGGTAAATCGCCTGCTTGCCATCGCCCACCAGCAGCGCCCGCAACGGTGGCGCGGCCGGGGTGGGCGCCCCCTCAAGCCGCTCGGCGGGGGCGCGGCTCACGGCGTCGGCCAGGAGCGGCAGCAGGTTATGAAACTGTAACGGCGAGGTGTCCTGAAACTCGTCGATGAGCAGGTGCGCGTAGCGGTCGCCGAGGCGTTCGTACACAAACGCGCCCGGCTCTTTGAGGACGACCTGCGAAATCAGCCGCCCAAACTCGCCCACCAGCACCAGCCCGCGCTCGGCGAGCAGGGCGCGGGTTTCGCGCTGCAACTCGCCGAGGAGGGTCACGCCCAAGTGGTGGCGTTGCAAGGCCGTCAGCAGCAGGTGAATCTGGGCGGCGGCGGGCCGGTTGGCTTCAATGGAAGTATAGGCCACTTCGAGCAAGGGCACCAACGCGCGAATGGCGGCGGCGTGCGGCTTGCCCTTGGCACTGGCCCAATCGCCTTTTTCGAGGGTTTTCGCCACGTTTTTGTTCGGCGCCCCGTCGGGGCCCAGGCGGCGTTCCCAGTCGGTGAGGTAAGCGTGAATGCCGGCCTTGCCGTACGAAAAATGCTCTTCACTGAGCCCCGCATCGCCGATGAGCCCGGCAATCTGCTCGGCGGTTTCGCGGAAATGGGCGGCTACTTCTTGCAGCCGCGCGGCGTAAGTGGCACCCAATTCGTCGTAAAACGCCAGGTCGCGGCCTTCGGCGGTTAGTTCGCGCAGGTGGTCGAGGTAGTTGTCGTTGAAGAGCTGCCGGCCGAAATCTTCCAGCGTCTCGCTCAGGCCACCCACGTACTTGCCGTCTTCGGCCTGTTGCTGCACAAACCCCGCTAACACGGCCGTCAGGCGGGCGTCGCGGCGGGTGTCGGCGTCGGGGGTGGCGGCGTCGGGGGGGCGGTTTACGCGGTCAAGCAACCGACCCACGGCTTCGGCCAGAATCCCGGCCTGGTCCATTTCGACCTCAAAAGCGGCGGGCAGCCCCAGGTCGCGGGCAAACGTAGCGGCAATGCGCTGCGAAAACGAGTCGATGGTGCCGACCGCGAAATCGGCGTAATCGTACAGCACCCGCCGAAACATCGCCCCGGCACGCTCGGCCACCACCGCGCGGCGGGTCGGGTAGGAGGCCCCCGCCGGCAGGGCGCCATCGGCGGTAAGCGCCCCGATGAGGTCGGCGGCGAACACTTCATCGGGGTGCGTGGCGTCGGACTGCACGGTTTGCAACAGGCGCAGCTGCTCCGTGATGCGGTGCTTCATCTCGCCGGCCGCATCGGTAGTGAACGTGAGGGCCAAAATCGCCCGAAACCCATCCGGCGCGCGCCCCGCCAGGGCCAGCCGCAGGTATTCGCGGGTGAGGGTGTAGGTTTTGCCGGAACCGGCGGAGGCGGAGTAAATCGTGAGCGCAGACATCGGTTGGTGAAGGTACGGAGGGGGAGGTAGGGATGGGAGGATGTGAAGGGGTGATGGGATGTAGAGGTTCGCGCGGGGCTCTGCTCCGTGTGGGCTATTTCCGGGGCTCCAGCCCCGGCACGCCGCGCGGTTCGTTCACGCCATGCGGTACACGTGGAAAGCCTCCTGCCCTCCCGTGCCCGGCATGTAAATGCCGGGCACGGGAGGGCAGGGGGCGCATTCCGGGCTACCGGCGGGCCAGAGGCCCGCGAATACGGCACACGGGGCAGAGCCCCGCGCGAACCGCGCGAACCGCGCGAACCGCGCCCCTCCTCACGCAAAACGCAAAACTTCCTCACTCGCGGGTCGGTTGTTGTGAGCCCGCCAGCCCTATGCAAAAAATCATCATCTCACTTCAGGATACCATCGACTTTCTGCCCGATGGCGTGCTCATCGTCACGGGCGGCAGCCGCATCGAGATGGTCAATACCCACGCTGCGCGGCTGTTTGGGTACGCCACGCCGAGCGAACTCGTCGGGCAAGACCTGAAGGTGCTGATCCCCGAACGGTTCCACCATGCCCACGACGGCGATGTGCGCGGCTTCTTCGCCCACCCCGATACCCGCCGCATGGGCGAGGGGCGCTTCCTGTTTGGGCTGCGCGCCGACGGTACCGAGTTCGATGTCGAAATCGCCCTCTCGCCGGTCGTGTTCCACGATACGCCGATGGTCATTGCCGTCGTGCGCGACAATACCATCGTCAAAGACCTGGAACGCGCGATGCAGTGGAAGAATCAGCAGCTCGAAGCCATCAACGTCGAGCTCGAACGCTTCGGCTTTACCATCTCGCACGACCTCAAATCGCCGCTCGCGAACATCCACGCCATCATTCACTTGCTCACGCGGGCCATCCCCGTGGCAAAACGCGAGGAACTCGCCGAGCATCTCACCCAGCTCAACCACACGCTCTACGCCATGAGCGAGCTGATTTCGGGCGTCGCGGCGTACTCCAAAGCCACCCTCGCCGACGCCATCGACACCGATGTGTCGATGGACGCCGTGCTCACCGAAGTGGGCTACCTGCTGCTGGTGCCGCCGCACGTCGAGCTGGTCATCGCGCCCGACCTGCCGCCCACCCACGGCAACAAAACCAAGCTCTTGCAGGTGTTTCTGAACCTCACGAGCAACGCCATCAAATACTGCGACCCGGTGGCCGGCCGCATCCAGATCAGCGGCGAGGCGCGCGGCACGGCCGCCGTGTACCGCGTCGAGGACAACGGCCCCGGCATTGCGCCCGCGATGCGCGCCAAGGTGTTCGAGCTGTTCGAGAAAGGCACCTCCACCCGCGCCGATTCGCAAGGCATCGGCCTGGCTATCGTGCAAAAGGTGGTCAGCGAGCTGGGCGGCCAGATTCGGGTCGGGGAGGGGGTATTGGGCGGCGCGTGCTTTGAGGTGGTGTTGGAGGGGCGGGTGCGTGTTTGAAATTCCGTGCTAGCACGGATGCGCCGCGTTGCGTGAGTAGCTAGGTTTGTCATTTCCTTCAAACCGGTTGCAACGGCAGTTCAAGGGTACTGCCGTTCTCACGCCATTTCTCTTTATTATGTCCTCGCTTTTCAAAAAGGGGCTCTTGCTGAGCGTACTTGCTTACATAGCCCATTTGCCCGCCGCCAAGGCGCAACCAGCGGCAATACAGGCGTTGCACGCTGCCTTTGAAGTGTTGCCAGATACGGCAACGGAGCCAACGTCGGGTAAACGGTTGGTTCATATTAAAGTCACCACGACGGGAGCAGTAGCTGCAGCCCTAAGTCCAACGGTAGAAGTAGTGGTGCTGCCTACCAGCACGGCGGTTGCTGGAATAGATTATAATTGGCTGGCAATGCCCACTGTGTCGTTTGCAACAGGTTCAACGACCACTACTAATTTTTTGCTTGAAATACTGGCTGATAAAATTGAGGATTCTCCTGAATTTCTTCACTTAGGTCTGGTACTGAAACCTGGAACACTCAATAAAGCCAGTTGTAACTGCGACGTAACCCTTGGCGCCAACTATAAACTCACGATCAAGGAAACAGATGAGGATATGCCACTTGCAGCGCTCTCAGTAGGGTTGGGGACAGCACTTAATGTAATCGATAAGGCAACTACTGGAGTCAATGTATACTTCGACGTGATGGCGTTTCAGCTTCGTTTGGCTGAAAACATACCTTGGGGAGGATATTTCCGAGCTTACCAGCAGCAGGGAACCTCATCTTTTGAAGAGGTTGCACTTTCGCGTTTTCAAGAAGCCGACCTTACTATGCCCACTTATACCCAAATCGGGCCGGTAAGGGGAGATTCTGTTCGGGTCGCTCGGACATACCAGCGTTCCACCCCTAAAGCACCTACTGTCCGTAGCACAGGAGCAGCCCTCTCTATCGGTCGCAATGTCTTTCATCATGAGTCGCCTACCACTCGGGTACACGTTAATATCAATGGCCATTTGGAATGGGTGCGGCGCGAGGTCAGCGTCGACTATGAGCAGGTAGCGCTGTCGAAGGATTCGATCTACATTTCGTTAAGGAGTCTCAACTCTCCTCCGCGCTTACCTAGTGGGCGGTATCAGTTCACGGACACGTACTTAGGGCTAGATTTCCCAATCTTATACCAGTTCAAACTGGGTGGCAATAGTTTAGGTTTTCGCGTGGTACCTGGGGCGGGGTTGGCGATTACTTCACTCGGCGGCTTATACCGCCAAACATATTATACGAACGTGTACGCCACGGTCACAGAGTTTAATCATGGAATCACCCTCGGTTTTGACACGAAGAACGTACCTAATATAGCCAGTAAAAATTTAGGTTTCACCGTGTTCGTGATCAAGATGTTTAACGTGTCGAAGATCGGTGATCTGTTCAAATTTGCTGAGAAGTAAAACGAACCTTTTACGTCAAATCCTCTCTCCCGTCCGCCCGCTCCCAAAACTTTTTTCCAGCCGTAATTCGCTGAAAAACAACAGTTTTCAGCTAGGATCGAAAAGTCTCCCCTCTCCGGCGATTAATAATTACCCCCCTTCGGGTATTAAGGGGGGAAGAAGCCCGACCGCTTCGGTCAAATCTCCCACAATCCCCCCTCTTTCCGTCCCGTGGACAATCGCAACAACATCCCTCTGCCGGACAGCGTCGTCGCCGCCGTCCTCAAAAAATTCGACGAAATCCGCGACCTGCTCGCGCCGTACCTCGTCATCCTCGCCGTGCAGGAGCAGCAGGAACTCGCCAAGATGGGCGACGGCAACCTGCCCACCGTCCTCAAAGCCGCCGAGCTGGTCAAGAACAACCCCGCGCTGGTGGGCGATATGGTCGAAACCGACAACCTCGTCCTCGACGCCCACACCGTGCAGGCGCTGCTGCCCGTGGTGCAAGACCTCGACGCACTGCTGCTCGACGTGAAAAGCACCCGTGCCCTGGCCGGCTCCGAAGGCTACGTGCAGGCGCTGCTGGCCTACGCGGCGTTCAAACTGGCCGCCCGCGCCAACAAGCCCGGCGCGCAGGGCGCCGTCGATAGCCTCAAGCCGCGCTTTGCCGGGCAGGGCCGCCGCCCCAAAAAAACCGAGTAGGCAACGGGCAGCGCCCACCCGGTTCGGCGTTTTGCCCAACCGGGTGGGCCTGCCGCCTAACGCGTTCGGTAAATCGCCAAGTGCGTTTGGCCCGCCGCCAAACGAGTTCGGCCAGTTGCCAGGCACGTTCGGCAAAACGCCAAACCGGTTCGGCAAAACGCCAAACGAGTTCGGCCGATGGCCGAACTCGTTTGGCAAATCGCCTACTTAATTAGGGGGTACCCCCTAATTAAGTAGGGTCAGGCGCCCGCCGCGCGCGACTCCGGGTTTGCCCCCACCAAAATTTGTCATTGCGAGGAGGCTTTGCGACGAAGCAATCTCCGTTAGCGCGCCGAGCCAACGAAGATTGCTTCGTTCCTCGCAATGACAAATTTCAGTTGATCAAGTGCTTGATGCCGCACTAGCGGATAGGAGCGGGCAGCCGACCTTTGCCCCCCAACCCCGCTCCCTCTCGCCGCCAATGCTCACGCGCCTCCACCTCCAGAATTTCACCGTCTTCGCCGACGCCGATTTCCACTTCAGCCCTGGGCTGAATGTGTTGGTTGGTACCAATGGTACGGGGAAGAGCCATGTGCTGAAGGTGGGGTATGCGGTGGGAAAGGCAAGGGAGTCACCTTTTCTACCTGTAGGGTGGGAGAAATATGCACTCGTCCCGCTTTTTCTCCCCAGCGATGTATCAAATTTAGTTAGACGTGGCGCGGCAGAATCAGCGGTGATTGAGGGATGGTCTAATAAGCAGGGCGATGCCCAGATGAAGATAGTAATTCATTCATCGGCTGCTGCGAATAAGCCGAAAGGAAGCCTCAATTCGGTTTCTGTGCTTGCGGAGGAGCCGGAGAGTATTTTTATTCCACCTAAAGAAGTGCTGTCTATTTATTACGGCTTCATATCACTCTACGACAAGCGAGAGGTAGATTATGACATTACATACCCGGAATTATGTAAGCAACTCAGCACACCGCTGCTGCGCAAGGTGGATGAGTCTGTAGCCGATGCGCTCGCGCAGCTACAAGCCGCCATGGGCGGCACCGTCAAAATCGAAGGCAACCGTTTCGTTTTCGTCCCCACCGGCAGCACCGACGGCCTCCCCATCAACCTCTACGCCGAGGGGCTCCGCAAATTCGGCACCCTCTGGCAGCTACTGCGCAACGGCTCCCTCACGCCCGAAACCACCCTTTTCTGGGACGAACCCGAGGCCAACCTCAACCCCGCGCTCCTCAAAAAACTGGCGGCCGTATTGGCGGCGCTCGCCCGGCAGGGGTTTCAGATTATCCTCGCCACGCACAGCCTGTTTCTGCTGAAGGAACTGCATATCCTGAGCCGCGACAAGCAGGAGAAGGCATTGCCCATCCGCTATTTCGGCCTGAACGCCGACCCCGCTGTGCCCGGCAGCCCCACCCGCGTGACGACGGTGGACGACTTCGAGCTGCTCCCCGACATTGTCGCGCTCGACGTGGAGTTGCAGCAGTCCGACGAACTAACGCGCGTCTTCGCCGAGGACGATGACGCCCAGCTACCCGCCGCCGATGCCCACGCTGACTGAGGGGGCGAAAGACCCGATTACCGGCACGCTCGCCTATCCGATCCATTTCGATTTTCCGAGTGGGTGGGAAGCCGTGAAGTACGACGAAGAAGGCGGTTTCTATCGCACCACCGTCACGAAACACGTCGATTTGATCCGTGGGATGGATTTCGTCGCCGTTCCGCCCGGCACATCGCGCGTTGTGTTCATGGAGGTGAAGGATTTTCGTCGGGCTCTGCCGGGCGACCCGGCTGCCCTCAATGCCAAGCTGTTCGATACCGTGCTGCGTAAGACGTTGTACACGCTGGCGGGCCTGCTCGTGGCCGAGCGGGTAGGCAATGCCTCGTTGCAACCGTTTGCGGTACTGAGCCGGCAGCTACCCGTGCAGGTCGTCCTGTTTTTGGCCGAGGCACCACCGGCCAGCAAGCTGCGTCAGTTAAATCAGCGCGTTGGGCGCAATGATTTGGAGCAGTCACTGACGGCCCAATTGGCTGCCTGGGGCTTGGGCTTCGCGCTGCGGGGGGCACCGCAGCCGCTGGTGGCGGCTACCCTCGCCGCCGATGGTTGGGAGGCGCGCGTTGCGTAAATATCGAAGGCAACTCCCAGCAAGCCCCCTTAAGACGTGTCATTCACGCGCGCCGCACAGGCCGGAAGCTCCCGCTTCCGGCCTTTTTGCTTTCCAATCACCCCACACTCACGGAGTAAATCGGTGGCTCGTCAGGCGCTCCCGGTTACTCGTCAAGTTTAGCTGGTAGGGGAGGAGCGACACCCCGAACCTTGCACCGTCGAGCCGTTTCGGCCGCCGGATTCGTGGCGTTTTTCATTCCTCCCCATTCCCATTTCCCCCGCTTTATGCGACAGGTACGATACTTCCTCTTTCTGGTAGCCGCGTTCGGGCTGCTCGCCGGGGCCGCCCACGGCTACTATGGCGCCTGGACGGCCCTCGCCGCCGGGGTGCCGCCGCCCCCGCCGCCCGTAGTGCTGACCCCCACCGCCGGCAGCACCCTTTTTACCCCCATGCCGAGCTATGTGGGCACGGCGGCTTCGGCTACGGTCGTGGCCACCATCAGCACCGTTATGGTTGTGGTCGATGGCACGACGCAAGGCTCCACCACGCCCGACGCCTTCGGCAACTGGACGTTCGTGCAGCCCTTGGGCCTGGCCGACGGCCCGCACGTCCTCACCGCGTACAGCATCGATAACTTCGGCAACCTCGGCAATTTCAGCGCCCCCCGCAGTTTCACCCTCGACCGCACGCTGCCCGTGCCGCCCACCTTCACCACCCCTGCGCACGGCGCGGCGTACGCCTACAACCAGTTCGATTTCAACGGCCTTTCCGAAGCCGGTACCGAGGTAGTTATCGTCCTCGACGACACCGTGGCGGGGGCCGCCACCGCCGACATTGGCGGCAACCTCGATTTCAGCAGCCCTACTTTGTCTGACGGCGTGCATACCGTGTTCGGGCGCATCACGCACGGCGGCGGTACCGTCGTGACGGGGCCGGCGAATACGTTTACCATCGATACCCAGGCGCCCGCCACGCCCGCCATCACGGCGCCCGTGGCGGGCAGCACCGTCACCGATCCGGCATTGGTGTACGCGGGCACCGCCGAGCCGCTCGCCACGATGCTGCTCTACGTCGATGGCGCCTTCCAAAACAGTGGCCCCGCCGATTCGCTCGGTCGGTGGTCGGTCGGTCAGGCGGTGCTGCTCAGCGAAGGGGCGCACACGGCGCAGGTGGTCGCGCGCGATGCCGCCGGCAACGAAAGCGTGTTCAGCCCGACCGTGGCCTTCACCCTGAACCTACCGCTGCCGGCGCCCGTCATTACCTCGCCGCTGACCGGCAGCTACACCACCAGCAACCTCCCGACGTACACGGGCACGGCGGTGGGCGGTCTTCGGGTCAGCCTGTTCGTGGACGGCGTGCTGTTGCAAACCACGGCCGACGTCTCCGGCAACTGGACGATTTACACCCCCGGCGCGCTGCTGCTTGCTGAGGGGGTACACACGGCGTACGCCATTGCCTCGGATGCCCTGGGTGAGGCCAGCCCGCCGAGCGATACCGTAACGTTTACCGTCGATTACACCTCGCCTGCCCCGCCCAACATTCTGGTGCCCGCCTTCGGGGCCGCCCTCAACACCAGCGCGCCCACCTACGCCGGCACCGCTGAAGCGGGGGTCGAGGTAACGGTTTTCGTTGATGGCGCTGACGTGGGCAACACCGTGGGCACTACCACCACCGATGCCACCGGCAATTGGTCGTTGGCGCCCGGTACGCCCCTGCCCGACGGCGCGCACACGGTACAGGCCGTCACCACCGACGCCACCGGCAACACCGGCAACCTGAGCTTCATTACCACCTTCACCCTCGATACGCGCGCGCCGTCGGTGGTGCTGAGCAGCCCCGCCGGGGCGGCCACCAGCACCAGCCCGATTGTGGTGGATGTGGCCTTCAGCGAGCCCGTAACCGGGTTTTCGGGCGCCAGTGTCACCGTCGGCAACGGCACCGTGACGAGCGTAGCCGGTACTGATGCCAACTACCAGCTCGAAATCGTGCCTACCGCCGACGGCGCCGTAACGGTGGCGCTGCCCGCCGGGCAAGCCTTCGACGGCGCCGGTAACGCCAACCGCGCCGCCGTGCCGCTCACGGTCATCTATACTGCGCCGCCCGCCACGTTTACCGTCTGGACGGGCACGGTTTCCACCGATTGGTTTGCCGCCGACAACTGGGACAACGGCGTGCCCACTGCCCGCCTCGATGCCCGCTTGCCCGCCGGGGCGCGGCGCTACCCCAGCCTCGACGGCGGCGCGGCCGAGGTGCGCGCCCTGACCATCGACGGCGGCGCGAGTCTCTCCATGGGCAGTTCGTTCCTCTCCATCAACGGCGCCACGCTGCAAGTCGGCGGCAACTTCCGCTCCGATGGCACCTTCGCCGCCACCGGCGGCACCGTGGCGCTGGTTGGCCCCGCCGACAGTACCGGCAACAGCACCGGCAGCACCTTTCAGGGCATCAGCGGTACCACCCCCATCCATTTCCATAACCTGACGATAGGCGCGGCCAACGCCGTTTTATACGTACCGATAACCATCGGGCGGGTATTGCTCCTGAACGGCAACCTGGGCACCGCCGGGCAAATCTGCACGCTGGCGGCCGACGCCGCGCAATCGGCGATGGTGGTCAATGCGGGCGGCGCCGTGCTGGGCGCGGTCACGGTCGAATGCCACCAGAGCGCGGCGGCCTACGCCGGGCTCGGCTACCATTTCCTGAGCGCCCCGGTTCAGCAAGCGCCCGTCGGCGACTTGGCGACGGGTGGGTTCACGCCCATCGTCAATGCGGCCTACAATGCGCTGCCGGTGCCGCGGCTCCCGGCGGCGACGTTCCCCAACGTATTCGGCTACGACGAAACGCGCGGCGGGGCGGGCAACGCAACGTTCGGCGTCGGCTATTTCTCCCCAACGGCCCTGACCGATTTGCTGACCGTCGGGCGCGGCTATACCGTGTACTTGCGCGGCGGCTTGACGCCCGATTTCGTCGGCGAACTGACCACCGGCGACCAGACGCTCACCGGCCTCACCCGCACCGGCAACAACCTTGGCAGCATCGCAAAAGCGGGCTGGCACCTGCTCGGCAACCCGTTCCCCAGCCCCCTCGATTGGGACCTGGTGCGCGTGCCGAGTGGGATGAGTCAGTCGATTTCGGTCTTCAAAAGCACCGGCCCCAACCAGGCCGGCGTGTACCTGACGCGCGTCAGCACCGGCGACGGCACCGGCATCGGCACGCTGCCCAACGGCCTATTGGCGCTGGGGCAGGGCTTTTTCGGCCGCGTAACCGGCTTGCGGCCCGTCGATTTCACCCTCCCGCAGAGCGCCCGCCCCACCACGTTCGTCGGCGCCACGCACTACCGCGCGCCATCGGCGGCCCGCTCGGCCGCCGCCCCGTCACAGGTGCAACTGACCCTGCGCGCCGCCGCCGAACCCAACGCCGAAGCCGAAGGCACCACCCTCTGCTACTTCGCGCCCGCCGCCACCACCCACCCCGACGATGCCCTAGACGGCGCCGCCCCGGCCCACAACATCGGCGTGCCTACACTATTGACGCTGGCCGCTTCCACCGGTGATGAGCTGGCCGTGAACGCCCTGCCCGCCGCCGCCCTCACCACCGGCACCACCATCGAGCTACTGCTCGACTTACCCACCGCCAGTGCCCACACCCTCGCCGCCACCGCGCTCACGAACCTGGCCGGTACGTCCGTAGTACTGCTCGACCGCCTCACTGCCACCCGTTACGACCTCCACCAGCACGCCACCGTAACGTTCACCGCCGCCCAGCCAGGCGAAGTACGTGGTCGGTTTGCGCTCGAAATCGGTGGGCGGGTACTCGGTGCTGTTGAAGTGGCGCCCGCAAGTGTCGCGTCCTTCACCCTTTTCCCGAACCCGGCGCACGGCACGGTAAGCCTCACCGCGCCTACCGCCGCCACCTTTGAGCTGTTTGATGCCCTCGGCCGGGTAGTGCGCGTGGCGCCGGTTTCGGCGGGCATCACCAGTCTGTCGTTGGTCGGCTTGACCCCCGGCGTGTACACCGCCCGCCAACGAGGCACCGTCATCGGCGCCCAGCGCCTGGTAGTGGAATAGCTGCGGCACCTCACAACATTCGGCGGCCCGTTCAACGGCCGTTAGCGCCTGCTACCGGCCGTTGAACGGGCCGCCGTTGGTATTCCAAGCGCTACCGTGGCTGTGAACGTAACGCCACGCTCCTGCTTGGCGACTGACGCTCGGCGGCGCGCGGTGCCAAGCAGGAGCTGGGCGTTACGCTAGCCCTACAACCCCACCCGCCGCAACCGCACCACGGCCGCGTGCGCTTCCGCATAAAACAGCAGCGTATCGCCGCGCAACGCCACCCGGCCCGAATCGTTGGAATCATCGTTGTCGCCGAAGTGCAGCCGCAGGTACGGCTCTCCGTCCTTGGTGCCAAAGTGGTAATTGCCTTGCACCTCTGGCTTTGGTGGCGCCGCCGAAGCGGCGGGCGCTTTATCGTTGAA
Organism: Hymenobacteraceae bacterium; assembly: GCA_031425525.1. Taxonomy (GTDB): domain Bacteria; phylum Bacteroidota; class Bacteroidia; order Cytophagales; family Hymenobacteraceae; genus JANNMJ01. The sequence continues at coordinate 42,416 of JANPJM010000075.1, forward strand.
CATCTCCGTGATGCCCGACCGCGTGATGTGCGCGCGGTGCGTTTCGGCCTCAATGGCGCTGTCGGGCCGCAGCCGGTACACGGTGCGGGCGTAGTACAGGCCAAAAATCTGCATCGTGGTATCGAGCGTGGTGCCCGGCTTCGTCGAGTGGGCATTCAGCACCTCCCAGCGGCTACCCAGTAGCTCGGCGCGCGAAATGGGCGTTTCGGGCGCCGCTGCCGCCGAAGTCTCCGGCCGAGCAGCGGGGGTATCGGGTTGGCACGCCGCCACCAGCGCCGCACCCAGGGCCAGCAACGCGACGTATGGTTTATAGGAGGTTTTCATAGGGGTTGATGTGAGCTGTCCGGGAGTTGTAACCTGCGAACAGAAGCTGGGCGCGGTGTCAAATCTTAATCGGCCGCCGCGTTGCCCTCCTTTGCCCGGCATTTAAATGGCGGGCAAGGGAGGGCAACGCGGCGAATGGGCTGTTGAAAATGCCATAAGGAGTCTGGATAAGAAAAATTCTATCCAAGCCGTAACCCGCCCCATTTACCCTCTCCCGGAACCAAACCCTTTCATTCCAGCCTTCTAAGCCGTACCTTTGTGGCAGAATCCGCCGCGCCGGGCCGTCCGAATACTTCGGGCTGGCCCGTATTTTTTTGCTTGCGCGGCCCCGCAGAGCCCTTTTTAAGGGGAGCGGAAGAGGAGTTGAGGGCGTTTTCCGGCGATTTCTGACGGTGGTGGTTCCCGTCTCAGGAGCGCGTGCCGGTTGCAGCCCACGGTTTCGCTGCCGCTTATTGCCGTCAGTTGTTTTATGGAAAAAGTTGCTTTTGATACCCTCGGCCTGTCCGAGGAACTCCTGCGCGCCGTGCAGGAAATGGGCTTCGAGGAAGCCTCGCCGATTCAATCGGCCGCCATCCCAGTCATTCTCGCCGGGCGAGATGTCGTCGGTCAGGCCCAGACGGGCACCGGCAAAACGGCCGCTTTCGGCCTCCCCGCCCTTCAGGCCCTCGACATGAACCTGCGCGCGCCGCAGGTACTCGTACTCTGCCCCACCCGCGAGCTGGCGGTGCAGGTAGCCGGTGAGATTCAGAAACTCGCCAAGTTTATGCGCGGTCTCACGGTAGTGCCGATCTACGGCGGTGCCTCCTACGACCGGCAGCTCCGCGCCCTGCGCGATGGAGCGCAAGTGATTGTCGGCACGCCCGGCCGCGTGATGGACCACCTCGAGCGCGGTACGCTGGTACTCGATAACGTAAAGAAAATCATCCTCGATGAAGCCGATGAGATGCTCGATATGGGCTTCCGCGAAGACATCGAGTTCGTGCTGACCCGGATGCCCGAGGAGCGCCAGACCATCCTGTTCTCGGCGACGATGAGCAAGCCGATTCTGGAACTTACGCGCCGCTATCAGCGCAATCCCGAAATGGTGCAGGTGCAGCACCAAACGGTAACGGTCGAGAACGTCGAGCAATCGTATTTCGAAGTGCGCTCGGCGATGAAGATGGAGGCCACGGCCCGTCTGCTCGATATGTACAACCTGAAATCGACCATCATCTTCTGCAATACGAAGCGGATGGTGGATGATCTGGTTTCCGATCTGCAAGCGCGCGGCTACTTCGCCGAAGGTTTGCACGGCGATATGAACCAGCAGCAGCGTTCCAACGCGCTGAATAAATTCCGGTCGGGCACGCTCGAAGTGCTGATTGCCACCGACGTAGCCGCGCGCGGCATCGACGTGTCGGACATCGAGGCCGTCATCAACTACGACCTCCCGACCGACGAAGAATACTACGTTCACCGGATCGGCCGCACGGGCCGCGCCGGGAAGTTTGGTAAGGCGTTCACGTTCGTGGGTGGCCGTCAGGATTTGAACCGCCTGAAGGATATCATGCGCTTCACGAAGGCGACGATCAAGCTCGGTCAGATTCCGAGCCTCGCCGACGTGACGGAGAACAAGGCCACCGTGTTCCTCAACAAGGTGCGCGATGTGATTCAGAAAGGCCACCTCGGCAAGTACTCCGCCCACGTCGAGCGCATGCTCGACCAGGACGGCGACGGCATGACGAGCCTCGACGTAGCCGCCGCGCTCCTCAAAATTGCCCTCAAGGACGATAAGAAGAAGGAAGCCGGCGATACTGCCTCGCGCGCCGCTGGCGGCCCGAAGCCGGGCTTCACCCGCCTGTTCGTGACCATCGGCAAGAAAGACCGCGTGCATCCGCGCGATCTGGTCGATCTGATTGCCGACCACACCTCGCTGCCGCCCGGTAAAATCGGCGATATCGAGCTGTATGATAAGTTTTCGTTCGTGGAAGTGCCCGATCAGTACGCCGGTGAAATCATCGACACACTCGGCCGCGCTACGCTCAACGGCCGCTCCATCACCTTCGACAAAGCTACCGGCAAGGAAGAGGTAAACCGCAACCCCACCCCCCAGGGCGAGGGCGAAATGCCCGCCGAGCGCGCGCCGGAAGAAAACTTCGGTTTTGCCGGTCCGCGCGACGGCGGCGGCTACCGCCCCGGTGGTGGTGGCAGCTACGGCGGCCAGCGCCGCCCCCCCTACGGCAACGACCGTCCCGGCCAGGGCGGCGGCAACTATCGCGACCGCGATGACCGGGGCGGCCAGGGCGGCGGCGGTTATCGCGGCGGCCAAGGCAACGGCGGCCAGGGCGGTGGCTACCGTGACCGCGACGACCGTGGCGGCCAGGGCGGCGGCTACAAAGGCGGCCAGGGCGGCGGCGGTGGCTTTAAAAAGCGCTACTAGGCCCGCTGGTTCAGGCGTTTAGAATAGCCTGAGTAGCTTGATAATATCTAGGAAAACCGGGCGCGACGTTCGGGCTGCCCGGCTTTTCCGTCCGGCGGCCCGAACTTCGCGCCCGGTTTTGTTTTCCGTTGAAACCCCGCCGAAACCAGTCGCCGATGACCGATTTAGAATTCGACATTCTCGACGAAGTGTACTTCGTAACTAGCTGGCCCAACTTGGCTGCTGCCCTCCAACGCCCCGCCGACGATATCGACCTGCGCGATACCGTGGAAACGCTGGTGCAGCGCGGCCTCATCCGCACTTACTTCCCCGACCCCGATTCGGAGTTGCACTACCAGCCGATGCTGTTCCGCGAACACTACCGGCAAATGCAGTTTCTGGCGTCGAAGGCTGGGCTGCTGGCGCATACCACCGCCGGGTAACGCTTTTTCATGGCTGGTTCCACAATCGTGTCTCCTCGCGTACCTGTTACGGGCGAGCCTATCCGAGGGCGTTCGCCGGGCTATTACGCGTGGCAGCGGTTGCGCCGCAACGTGGGCGCGATGCTGGGCCTGATCGTGATTGGGGCGGCCGGTTTGGTGGCGCTGCTCGGTTACGCCATTCTGCCCGACGATTCGCCGAACGCCAACGTATCGGTACCTTCTTTACAGAAACAGCCGCCAGGGTTTACGGTGTCGGTGGTGCGGGTGCGGCGGCCCAATGTGGCGCCCGCGCCGGGGCTGCTCGGTTATTTGCTCGACGGCTGGGAGCCGACAACCCGCCTAGTGCCCACGGTGCGCCTCGTGCCCGTCGGCCACGATTCGGTGCGGCTGGAACCGCCCGTCAGTCTGGGATTGCCCGCCGGTAGCGGCGAAATCGTGCCTCGCAGCGAATTGGTCGGAAGCGGGAACAATCCCTCAACCCCTCAATCCCTAAATCAAAAATTCCTCCTCGGCACTGACCGCGCCGGGCGCGATGTATTGAGCCGCCTCCTGCTCGGCACGCGCGTTTCGCTGGGCATTGGGCTGGTGGCGGCGCTGCTCTCGCTGGTGCTGGGCGCCACGGTGGGGGCCGTGGGCGGGTTCTTCGGCGGCTGGCCCGACCGCGCCGCCCGCTTTCTGATGACCGTCGTGTGGTCGATTCCGGGGGTGATGCTCGTCGTGGCGATTTCTTTGGCCGTGGGTTCCAAAGGCGCGTGGGTGACCTTTGTGGCCGTCGGACTCACGATGTGGGTCGATGTGGCGCGCGTGGTGCGCGGGCAGATGCTGAGCCTCAAGGAGAAACCGTTCGTGGATGCGTTGCGCGTGCTGGGCATCCCAACGCCCCGCCTCGTAGTGCGCCACCTGCTGCCGAATATGCTCGGGCCGCTCATCGTGGTGACAACGGCTAACTTCGCCTCCGCAATCTTGTTGGAAGCCGGTCTGAGCTTTCTTGGCCTGGGGGTGCAGCCCCCGGCGCCGTCGTGGGGCCTGATGGTCAGTGAAGGATTTCAATTGCTGGGCACCCGCGCGGGTTTCTGGCTGACGTTGTGGCCGTCGTTAGCTATTTCGGCTTTGGTTTTTGCATTTAATCTACTCGGAAACGGCTTACGCGATGCCTTCGACCCCGCGACTCCCCTCACCGTCGGCGGTGCCTGATTTTACGCCCGAACAAGGGCTCAACCTCACCCGTGAGCTGCACGTGCGCCGGCAGGAGCTACGCGCGCTGCTCGACATCACGGAGGCGCTCAACAATGACGCCCTTTCGGAAGAGTCTCTCTTTAAGGCGTTTGGCTTCACGCTGCTCGCGCAGATTGGGTTCAGTCCGGTGGCGCTGTTCGTGCCCGATGTAGTTGCCTCCACGGCCGCCCCGAACGCGGATGCCGTCACGACGTGGCGCTGCCGGATGAGCTTGCCGCCGAAACAGGATTTTCTGGGGGCGGTGCTGCCCGATGCGCTTTGCACGCCTGATATAAACGCCGCTCCCGTCATCAATCACTTGGTGCCGCCGGCGTGGCACGTTTTCCGGACGGTGCTGCCGGTGCAGCACCACCAGCGCCGCCTGGCATTCGTCCTCATCGGCGAGGCGCTGCAAGGCAAAACGGCCGCCAACTACTCCGATCAGGAAACGCTGACCTTCGTGCAAACTCTGAGTTCGATTGTGTTGGTAGCCGCTCAAAACCGAGGCTTAGCGCGCGAACGACTGGCGCGCGAAGTGTTGCAGCGCGAGATTGAAATCGCGCGGGAAGTGCAGCAAATGCTGTTTCCGCGCCATCTGCCCAACACGGCGACCGTTCACGTTCAGGCCACCTACATCCCGCACGCCCGCGTCGGCGGCGATTATTACGATTGCCTCGATTTGGGCAATGATCGCTACCTGTTGTGCGTGGCCGATGTGTCGGGCAAGGGGGTGCCGGCGTCGCTGCTGATGTCGAATTTCCAGGCCGGGCTGCGCACGATGGGCCGCCGCACCGACTCGATTGCCGAAGTCGTGACGGAACTCAACCACCTGATTTTCGCCAACGCGCAAGCCGAAAAATTTATCACCGCGTTCATTGCCGTTTACGATGGCACCACCCGCGAGCTGCGGTACGTCAATGCCGGTCACAATCCACCGCTCATTGCCCGGCCCGATGGCACCTTGGAAACGCTCGACGTTGGCACGCTGATGCTCGGCGTAATGGAACCGTTGCCTTTTTTGGCCGAGGGCCGCACCACTACGCTGCCCGCCGGGGCCGTGTTGCTGATTTACACCGATGGCCTCACCGATGTCTTCGACATCGCCGGCAATGAGTACGGCGACGATGGCGTGAGCGCCAGCCTGAGCCGCCACCAAACCCTGCCGCTCCCGGAACTGCACGCCGCGCTCCTGCAAGACCTCGCTGAACACAGTCCGTTGAGCGCCGCCAACCCCAACCCATTTCCCGACGACATTACGATTTTGAGCTGCCGATTTAAGTGATTTTTGATTGAGCAAGTGAGGGATTGAGGGATTTTCGATTGCCAATCGAAAATCCCTCAATCGAAAATCACAAATACACTCAAAGCCCCTCTCGGTCAAAGGCGTGTACCCGCACATCGCCGCGCCGGGTCAGCTTGAGACGCAAACCTACCGCCTTCTTCTCTGGATACAGCACACCGCGTTTGGTGTCGCGTACGGTCAAGCGGCGGGCGGTAGCGGTGCGCACGATCAGTTCGTCCTCGCCTTCACCGCCGAAAATTTCGATGCGGATGTGCGGTTTGGTTGCCACCGAATCAGCGAACACAAATTCATCGGCTCCGCCGAGGCCGTAGATGCGTAGGCGGCGGGTTTCGGTAGGGGAGAAGGTGCGATCATAGACGTCTGGGCGGGATTTGGGGCCAGCTAAAGCCGAAACCGTTACCCGGACGCCGCCGCCGGGTTGGCGCGTCACGCCGATGCGTTCGGCGGCATCGGTGCCTACTACCAGCGGGCGGGCGGCCAAACTAGCGTAAAAGGCGCGCGCGGCTTCGGGCAGCGCTTCGCGCCGCGCGCGCAGGTTAGCAGCCGTACGTTCGGCCTCAGCCGCGCGGATGGGGGCGGGCCACGCCGCGAGCGCTTCCGCAATCACGGCGTCGGTGAGGCGCGTTTGCAGGTCGCGTGCGAGGGAATCGAATTGGGGGGCTGTGATGCCCGCCAGCACCCGCGCATCCAGAAAACGAGCGTTGTAGGCGAGGCCGGGCACGTCGTCGTAGCGGGCGTGGAAAGAGCGGAGCTTGCGGATGGCCCAGCGCCGCGAGGCGAGCCACGGCAACCAGCCGTCGTCGAAGCGAAAAAAAGCTTGGTCGCGGTCTTTCGGGACGGGCAGGTAGCGGCGGGCGTTTTTCGGGCCGGTTTCGGCCCACGTCCATTGGCCTTCGTGCCGGTCCCAGTCGCCGATCCAGAGGTCGAAAAGGCGGGCGCGGGCGAAGGCACGCGCGTCTAAGGTGGCTTCGGGCTCGGCAAAACACGCGCGAAGTACGTCTTCGGAATCCAGCACATCGTGCGCCCCCGCTACGCCCGTGGCGGCGGCCATTGGCTTGCCGTCGAACTTCTCCTCCACGAGCACCACCTTCCCGCGCAGCTTCGGCGTGAGGTGGTCGAAAGCGGAATCAGTAGCCGCTACGTAGTATAAATGTGGGATGGCAAACGGTACGCCTGCCGCGCGGCTCAGCATTGGCAACGCGAGCGGAGCGTACGGATTGGCGGCGGAGGTTTCATCACGTACTAGACTCAATAAAAACGATTTACGCGTTACTTTCGGCAGCGTGCGGTACGGGTCTTTGTCGAGGGTGCGCGCCACGAAACGCCGGTTGTCGGCCGTTTCAAGGGTGATGCTTGTCGTCTGAAACCCGCCGCCGAGGGCGGTGGCGCGGGAGGCGCTTGGCAACGCCCCCAACCGCAAAACCGGCAGCGTGACGGGCGTGGCCCACACCGCGCGGTAATGGTCGCCGAACACCCAGCGGTACACGCGGCCGTGGCGGGCGTAGTGCCGTCCGGCCGTCACGCGGGCCGAATCCGGCGAGCCGCTCGCGGCCGGGCCAATGCGGGCATCGACCTGAAAATAATGATCGCGCCCGGCGCAGCCCGCCAGCAATTCCAGCACCGTTCCGAGTGCCACCAAACCAGCAAACCGAATACTCCATTGCCTCATTGGAAGCCTCAAACGACGTCCGAAATATTGGGTTGGCGCGCGCGGCACGCATCTTTGTGGCGATGCGCGCTTCTATCTGCCTTTTCTCGCTTCTCTCGCTCTCGCTTGCAGGGCTTTCGCGGCCCGTGTGGGCGCAAAACGTGGCCCCAGTAGTGCCACCGACTCCCACGCCCGTGCGCCCGGCCCGGCCCGATGCGGCGGCGCTCGCATTGGTGGCACCGCCCGGCGCGCCCGCACTCGATTCCGTCACCGCCCCGGCTTCTACGGCGTACCGGCGGGGCGCGGTAGGGCGGTTTTTCTTCGGCACGCACTACCGGCCCACCTGGGAAATGCCCGTCACCGTCCCCATTTTCCATCCCGAAAAACTATTCGGTGGGCTGAAGGCCGTGAAGGAGGGCGGCTCGATGCAAACGCTGAACCTGCGGTTCGTAAACCCGGAGGGTCATCAGTACGTGCTGCGGTCGGTGGATAAAGACCTGACGCGCGCTTTGCCCGAAAAGCAGAAGCACAGCCTCAAAGCCCGCCTCCTGCAAGACCAAACGGCCGCCGTTCACCCGTACGGCGCACTGGTAGCCGCCCAACTGGCCGAAGCCGCCGGCGTGCTGCACGCTACGCCCATACTCTACCGCGTGCCCACCACCAACACGGGCCTGGGCGAGTTTGAAGCCGCGTTTGCCGGGAGGCTGGTGTATCTGGAGGAACGGCCGGATGGCGATTGGCGTGGCAAACGAGTCTTCGCAGGCTCGACTGAAGTAATCAGTTCGGCGCGGTTGCTGGCGCAACGATACGCGGTGGCTGATGCTGCACCGCGCCCGCCTGTACTCGATATGAATGGCCCTGCACCGGGCCGGGCTTACCTGCGGGCGCGCCTACTTGATATTTTGATTGCCGACTGGAGCCGCCGCGAAGACCAATGGCGTTGGGCCCGTTACGACGCCCCAGTCGCCGAAAACAGCACCGTTCGCTATCGAGCCATTCCGCGCGACCGCGACCACGCCTTTTCGCGCTACCGCGATGGTCTTTTTCCTGGTCTGGCGGTGCTTTTTAGGCCTAAAGTGGTATCGTTTGGGCCTAAAATCGGTCGCGTCGAGCGGTATTTGCAGACGGCTGAACCATTTGACCAGATGATTTTTGGTTGGCTCTCATTGGCAGATTTTACGGCGGAAGCAGACTCGCTCCGGCGGCGCCTCTCCGACGCTGCCATTGACCAAGCTCTAACCCGGATGCCCAAAAACGTGCAGCGCCTTGATGGCCGCCGGTTCCGTCAGTTCCTGCAACAACGCCGTGAGTTTTTGCCGGCGGTCGCCAAGCAATTTTACGCAGCGGTCAACCGTGAAGTATTGTTACCTGGCACCGCTGGCCCTGACCACTACACTCTAAGCCCCGGCGCTAATGGTAGTCTCTCGATTCAATGGGTAAGCCAAGCCGACTCAACCGGGCGTGGAGGCGCCAGTACGTATGGTAGAACATTCAACCGAGCCGAAACCAAGCATATCCGCGTGTTCGCGCTGGATGGTAACGACCGCTTGACGCTCACCGGCCCGCTCCCCAAAACCGGCCCTACCGTCGAGTTTTTCGACGGCCCCGGCCGCGATGAAGCCCGCCGAGTAGGGAACGGCGAAACCCCGCGCTGGCTGAAAATCCGCGCCAGCGGCGACACGAATCAGTTTGACGCGCTACCCGAATGGTGCCGCAAACCGCAGAAAAAAGTGCAGGCCCGCGACTTCGACGCCAACGGTTTCCTGCTGCGGCATCGGCTGTAAATAATCTGTGAATTAGTCCCTTTCGATCAATCTTTGCCGTACCGCGCCGCCAGCACCTGTTGCAGCAGCAGAATATTGTCGGACTGAATAGCGTCCGGGTCTTTATCGACGGCATCCACGACATCCGGCCGCAGCCGCACTTTGTAGAGCGTCACTTCGCGGCCCGCCGCGTGGGCGCGCTTTACTTGCTCGGCCGTCGCGCCGTCGCTGGAAAGCACAATACCCGTAAAATTGTACTGATTGACGGCGACCAAGCCGCGCTCAAAATCAGCATCATCGAGTACCAGTCGCGCCCCCGGAATCTCGCGTCGGATAGCCAGGAGTTGGTCGACATCGGGAACCATAAAATTGATGCGCGGCAGCAAATCAGGGTATGGCGCGATGGCCGCCGCCAGCCGCCGCGCGAACTGCGCGCGCACCGGTTGTAAGGCTAGACCGGGAACTTCGGGTAGCTTCAAATCGAAATCGTAGCGCGGCGCCAGGGGCGAGCCCGCGTACCGCGCCAGAATATCTTCCAGCCGCAGTACGTGTTCGTCCTGCAAAATATGCGAGTTGAAATCGGTGCGGTAGCGGCAGCCCGTCACCCTTGCCGCCGGCAGCGTGTAGATATAGCCGTTGCACTCCGTCATTGATTCGAGCGTGCCATCGTGGTACAGCACGAGCGCCGAATCCTGGGTGAGTTGAATATCGATTTCGGTGCCGTGGGCATTCAAGCCCTCCAGCGTCTTGCGGATGGACGACAGCGTGTTCGACGGAAACGGGTTCAGCGCCGATTCAAACCCTGCTCCCGCGTGCCCCATCACGTAAATGCGCCCGTCCGACAGGTTGTTTATGGGGCGAGGTTTCACGCGCTCGCACCCCAAAATCAAGGTTGCGCAGAGTAACAGTAAGGTAGTTCTCATCACGTAATCAAAAAAATCACTCAATCAAAAATCAATTAATTGTGTACAGCACTTGCAGCCGCACCAAGCGATTGTAACCGGTTTGGCGATATTCGGCATCGCGGGTGGGGTTTTGGTAGATTTCCCAGTATTTGCCAAATCCAAACACATTGTTTATCCGCCACCGGTTCGTGAGGCGGTATTCGAGGCCGTAACCCACACACAACTCGTGCAGCGAGTTTTTGCGGCTCGTGCGGCTCCCATCACGGTCGAAGGCGTTATAGCGTTGAAGCTGGTAGTCGATGTTGGCAAAAAAGCCAAACTTGCCGACGCAATCATAATCCGGCAAGAAATAGAACTTGTAGCCGCCAACGCCGCCAAACGGCCCTTTTGAAGGCAGATACGAATCGGCGACGGAAATTTTTGGCCCCGCGTACACCGCGTGTCGCCCCCGTTGGGCCTCAAAAGTGACACCCGCGTTCAGGCCCGAAAACGCGAGCGTAGCCTGCGTACTGACCGAGTATTTTATGCCTGACGGCCTGGTTTCGGGGCGTTGCACGGGTGCCGCAACATCAGTGGCAATGCCCTGCGCCGCGCCTAACAGCGGCAAAGTGGCCAGCACGCCTACGGCGGCCATCTTGAAAGATAATCGCATCATTCCAGCGTCTCCTGGTGGCGACGCGGGGGCGTATACCGCTACTATGGCCCTAAAGGTTGGGTTTTTGAGCTGCCCTAAAACACCACCATGCGGTCGCGGTGGCCGGAACGTAGGTACCACCGAATAATCTGGTCGGTATCCTTATTCGCCACATACGGCTGAATCAACTCCTTGAAATCGGCGAGCGTGGTGGCGGTGACCGTTTCTTCATCGGCGTAGCCGAACCCTCGGTAGCGGCCGTGTTCTACCACCACAATGGTCTTCTCGCCGGAGGTACGGCCCCGGCCGATGATGACGAAACTCTCGTGCTCGAACGTGAACGACGCGACCGCTTCGAGTACCCGTTTATTGTATGTTTCCTTGGGTTCGATACCCACGCAAGCGCCCGCACACTGGTGTACCTGAAAGTCGAAGCACGACGCGCCGGGCGCCGTTCGGTACAAATCGCAGAGCTTTTGGCAAAGCTGATACTTCCCTACTTTATGAAATAAAAAGCCTTTGGCCTTGAACGCATTATTGAGCGCGATGACTGGCTGCTTGCCCGGCTGGTCGGCTTTGCCGTACCGGAAGGTGAGGTAGCCACCATCGTTTTCTTCCAGAAAAATGCCCGTCGCGAACACGCTGCGGCGTTGGGCGCGGTTATACGGCGGCTTGTGCAGCTTGATGAGGTGCGATTCGTAGAGTAGCGCCACCAACTCGGAACCGGTCAGTTCCCACGTAATATCGGTGATGGAATTTTTGAACTCTGCCGATTTACGACTTTTGAATTCGACGGCAAAATGCTGCGCGATGCGCTTACGGATACTGATGCTTTTGCCGACGTACAGCATTCGCCCGGCTTCATCCCAGAAATAGTACACGCCGGCGGCATCGGGCAGGGCAGCCACGCGGTCGGGCGGCAGGTTGGGCGGCAGCAAGCTCTGCTTCATCGCCGTTTTGAGGACGGAGCCGGACGCGGCTTCGGGCTTATCGGCTGCGCCCGACTCAACGGCGCCCCGATTTACGTCGAGCAACCGCGTGAAAAGCTCCGCCGTGGCTTCGGCATCGCCAAACGCCCGGTGCCGGTTTTCGAGTCCGATTCCCAAGCTCGCGCACAGTTTGCCGAGCGAGTAGGAGGGAAGGCCCGGCAGCAGCGTCCGGCTCAGGCGCACAGTGCAGAGCGTCCTGCGGGTGTAGGTGTAGCCCAAATCGGCAAAGGCGGCCTTCACGAAGGAATAATCGAAGCGCACGTTGTGCGCCACGAACACGCAGCCTTCCGTGAACTCCACGATCTTGCGCGCCACTTCGGGGAACGTGGGCGCCGAACGCACCATTTCCGTCGAAATGCCCGTCAGTCGCTCGATGAACGCCGGCACCGCGTGGCCGGGATTGACGAGCGTCGTGTACGAATCGACGACCCGCGTGCCGTCGTGCTTGAAAATGGCGATTTCGGTGATGCCGTCGCGGGTGGGCTGCCCACCCGTCGTTTCAATATCGACGATGGCGTACAAAACGGGCGCGGGCACGGGCGGCGCCGAAGTAGCGCGTGTTGCTACGGCCGGCTCAGTGGTAACGGGTGGCGGCACAGAAAAAGTAAACAGGATTCGGGCACTAACACCGGGTGAGCGGGTGCTGTTCCGGCAAAAATAAACGAAAGGCAGCGCTGCCTGAAAACCATCGCCACGGACGGTAAATACCGAACTCCGGCAAAAACAAATAGTGGTAGTACCTTTGCGGCCGGCACTATTATGTGCTCGCTATCCGTTAGCCGATTTATGACAGCTTCTCCCAAACGTACCCGCAAGCCCGCCGAACCCTCCACCCCCAAATATGCCTCGCATAGCGCCCAAATGGAAGCGCTCAACGCCCGCGAGCAGGGGAAAGTGGTGATGTACAAGCAGGATGCGTGGGGCCACCTCGAAACGCGCTTCGTGCGCACCCAAAACGTAAAAGCCTGGGAAGAAAAAGGCTTCTTCGTATAGGTCTGCTTTTTTTTGGCACTGAAAAGGCCGCTTCGGGAAACCGGGGCGGCCTTTTTTTTAGGAGTTGTAGTGCGGACTTCAGCGGTTGCCCAGAAGTTACTCCGCATTTGTCATTGCGAGGAGGAGGTTTGGAGCCTGCCCCGAGGAACGTGGGGGACGACGTGGCAATCCTCGTTTGCTCGGTGCGGTGGTGGAACTCGATGCCGACCAACTCACACCGCGCAAACGAGGATTGCTTCGTCGCAGAGCCTTCTCGCAATGACAGGGCAAAGTGACAGAACAATAGAATGGATGTTCAGTCCGCAGTTTGGTCGTGTCTCAGTGGTATTGATTGAGTTCGAGGAAAAATGGTGAATAAATAGGGCAATGACGCCCTCGTGAAATTCCACTTTCTTCGAGAAGCAAATCGTTTTTCGGGTCAGCCGCTTGATGCGGGTTCGTAGGGTGAGG
>JANPJM010000076.1:0-4735 GCA_031425525.1 Hymenobacteraceae bacterium
TTTTTCTGGGGTCCCCCTTCCCGCCACTATTTTTGTGGGGTTTTCTGTGGGTACTTCCGCCCCCTTTTACCCTCCTATCTTTTGGGGCAAATTTCCCAACGGGCGCACCGACGCCCCCACTACATCGGCCGAACAATCGAGGATGGCTACGCCCTTTTGACTTCGCGGACGACAGCCAAAAGGCAGACCTCCTCCTGCACTCCTCCTCAAACCGCCACCGGCGCAAACTCCCGCACGGCCGCCACGGCTTCCACCAGAAAGTCGGGCGTGTGTTCCAACTGGTTGCCCACCACTACCACATCGGCACCGGCGCCTAGCGCCAAACCAAGCTTTTCGGCCGTATCGAGGCCGCCGCCGACGATGAGCGGCGCGCGCACCGCCGCACGTACCGCCCTGATAATGCCCGTGGCCACGGGGCGTTGCGCGCCGGAGCCGCCGTCGAGGTACATCAGGCGGAGGCCGAGTTGCTCGCCGGCGAGAGCGGTGCAGGCGGCGATGGCGGGTTTGTCGGCAGGGAGGGGCTGGGTGCCGCTCACGTACGACGCGGTGGTCGGGCGGCCCGTATCGACGAGCATGTAGCCCGTCGGGAGGAGTTCGAGGCCGCTGGCTTGCAGCAACGGCGCGGCCACCACGTGGTGCCCGATGAGCAACTCGGGGTTACGGCCGGAGATGAGCGATAGCAGCAGCAGAGCGTCGGCTCGCGAATCGATGTGCGTCGGCGACGACGGAAACAGCACCACTGGCGCGGCGGCCTCGCGGCGCAGCAGGTTCAGGAGCGGCCCTTGCGCGGCGGAGGTAATGAGCGAGCCGCCGACGAAAAAATAATCGACCGGGTGCCGGTGGCTGAGGCTGATGAGGTACGCGGCTTCGTCGAGGGAGACGTTATCGGGGTCGAGCAGAACGGCCAGCGCGCGGTGGCCGCGCTGGCGGTCGCGCACGAGGCGCGGCAGTACAACTGCTTCAGGAGCCGGTAGCGGGGGTTGAAAAGGCATTCGAGCGGGCGGGGGCGGCGGCTTCGTCGGGTACCACGGTGGCGTCCGACACCGGATCGACGATGCGGTACGGCGTCAGGTCCGACTCTTTGACCGAGGCAATATCGGCACTACGGTCGATTTGCAGCACGTTCTCCAACTTGCGCGTCACGAAAACCATCAGCAGCGCCACGAGCTGGTTGGTCATCATGCGGCCCGCTTCCGACTCCAGAAACGTTTGCAGCAGCGATGGACCGGCCGGTTCGGGCGCGGGCTGCGGCGCAGCGGGGCGCGGGCGGCGCGGGCCGCCGGATTCGTCGACGTACGAGGTGCCCCGATTGGCGGCGTCAGCGTGGGGGGCGGAGCGGTCGGGTGCGAAGGAGGTTGCGGTAGTCGGGCGAACTCTCCCAGCCTCACGTGAGGGCGCATGTTCGGCGGCGGGGGCACGTTGCGCGCCCGGCCCTAAGCCCGCCAAGCGAACCGGCGTCTTGAGTTCCTGCCGTTTTTTGCGCTTGCGGCCACTCGTGAGCCCGCCGATGGCTTTGGCCACCAGCCACACGCCCAACAGTGTCCCGGCGCCGGCCAAGACCACTTTTCCGGCTTGCTGGCTACGGCCGCGGATTTCGGAGACGTGGCCCGACAGCGAGGCTTCGAGGCGGCGGCGGCGCTCTTCTAAAAATTTCTTTTCATCGAGCAGCGACGGCGTTTCGGCGGCTTCGGCGGCGATGCGTTGTTCTTCGGGGGAGGCGTGGGTGTTCATTCGGGCTGAAGAAGAGAGAATATGGGCGAAAGATAGAAAGCGCAGTGACGGCTGGCCAGCATGGCTTACCGGATGCTGGCGGCGGAAGCCGAATTAAGCAGATTGATTGGCGTTACCGCTCACTTTTTCGGTTGGTTCGGGGCGCTCCTGCACGATTTCAGACTTGTAAATCTTGTTGTACAGAATTTTTTCGGCCAGTGCCGTGAACGCGCCTTTATCGATCCCAAACACAAACAAGAGCGTCAGCAGCAGAAACACGCCCGCCACGATGCCGAACCCCCAGTACGGGCTGTCGAGCGCGTGATTGAGGACCAGCGCCAGGAAAAGGAGCAGAAAAACCACCCCAATCAGTCCCAAAACAGCCATCGCGGTGCCGTGCAATACGCCTACGAGCGCATTACGCGCCGATGCCTGCGCATCGAGGCGCGCTAGGCTGAGACGGGTATCGATGTACTCGGTTACGTCTTCGACGAGTCGGCCCGTCAGGGAGGGGCTATCGGAGGAAGGAGATTTGTCGAAAAAAGCCATAGAAAATGGGATGCTTTAGGAGTTCCGGTCAGCCAATGCCATCGGCGGCACCGCGCCCACGGTGGGTTCAAAACAGACGTACGGAAAGAAGGCGGGCCGGGGTTCGCCGCGAACCGTTGCGCGGGTCGGGCGGTTACGCTTCGGGGCCGTAACGAACGCGGCGGCGCGACGAATGTCGCACCTGATTCCCGTAAATTCGCCGGTGCTGTGCGGGCTGCCGCGCGAGTCGTACCGTTTGTTCTCGTTCCGCTGCTTCCGTGTCTACCGCCAACGCCACGCACTACGACCTACTGGGGGTGTCCCCCACGACCTCCGAGGCGGAGATACGGGTGGCGTACCGGCGGCTGGCCGTGCGCTACCACCCCGATAAGCACCACGGCAATCCGCATTTCGAGGAGCTATTCAAGCAGATTGCCGCCGCCTATCGGGTGTTGAGCGACGAGCGGCGGCGCCTCGTCTACGATTCGGCGTTGCTCGCGGCCCGGCAGCGCCAAGCGGCACTACTACGCCAGCAACGGCAGACGGGTACGGGTACCACGGCCTGGCCCGTCGGCCATCGCTACCATTACGCCACCACCCGCCCGCCCGCCGCCGTGCGCGAGCGCGCCTACCACACGGTGCAGCAGCGGGCGCAGTTCAACCGGCGCGACCGCCGCATTTTGCTCGTGCTGCTCATCATCTTCACGACGGCCGCCGGCGCCGTGGCGATGTGGCGCGATGCCCGCTCCGAAGCCCACGCCGATTCGGTGTATCTGGAGGGAATTTTGGCGATGAAACGCGGCGACTGGGCCGCTGCCATGACCGCCTGGAGTACCACCATCCGCGAAGAGCCGACGCACGGCGCCGCCTACGCCCGGCGGGCCGAAGCCGCCGCTACCTACCAGCACGACTACCCCACCGCCCTCGCCGATTACAACGTGGCCCTGCGCCACCTGCGCGCCCCCGCCGACCGCGTGCGCACCTACGTGGGCCGGGCGGGCTGCCTGAGCGCCCTCGGCCGCGACGATGCCGCCGAGCAAGCCTACGCCCAGGCCCTCGGTCTCGATGCCACCTACGCCGCCGCCCGCCTGGGGCGCGCCGAATTGCGGCTGTTTGGGCGCCGTAATTACACGGGCGCCATCGCCGATTTCACGAAGGTGCTGCAATCCACGGGGGCGGCGCCCGCCGAGTGCGTGCGGGCCGTGAAAGGGCGCGGAATCGCCTATTTCTGCCTCAACGACCAACCCCGCGCTACCCAGGATTTGGTGGCCGCGCTCTCCGCCGATTCCACCGACGGCCAAATGTGCTACCTGCTGGGGCGCCTCGCCGCCGATGTCGGCGACCAGCGCCGCGCCGCCGCCTACGCGGCCGCCGCTACCGCGCGCGGCTACCGGCCGTCCGTCGCGATGCGCTATTGAGCGTGTAGAGCTACGCGCTTGCCGATGATTGGGTCGGCGGTTGTAGCGTCGATTCTGCGGCCGGCACGTGCGGCCCGCGTGCCACGGCCCGCGCCAGCACCACCGCGCCCGCAATGATGAGCGGAATGCTCAGCAACTGGCCCATATTCAGCGGTAAGCCGTTTTCAAAGGGCACCTGGTTTTCCTTCAGAAATTCCAGCAAAAACCGCTGCGTAAACAGCAGCAGCACGAATAATCCGAAGATGAGCCCGCGCGGCGTGGCGGCCTTGTAATGCCGCCAGATCAGGTACAGCCCCACCACCAGCAGCAGGCAAAAACCGGCTTCGTAGAGCGGGGTCGGGTGGCGCGGTACCAGCGAAAGGCCATCGGGATTACGCGGAAAAATGGTGCCCCACGGCAAATCCGTCGGCCGCCCGATGATTTCGGAGTTCATCATGTTGCCGAACCGAATGAACGCCCCACCGAGCGCCACCACGATCACGATGCGGTCGAGTACCCAGAGATACGACAGTTTTTCGCGCCGACTGAATAGATACAACGCGATCAGAATACCCGCCGTGGCGCCGTGCGAGGCCAGCCCGCCGTGCCAGATTTTCAGGATTTCGAGCGGATGCGCCAGGTACGTTTCGGGTTCGTAAAACAAACAATGCCCCAGTCGCGCGCCCACCACCGTACCGATGATCATATAAAACGTGATGACATCGACGAGCGTCGCGGGCTTGCCTTCCGCCGTGTAAATACGCGTCAGGATGATTTGGCCCACGAAAAACCCGAGCGCAAACAGCACCCCGTACCACCGCACCGACCACGACCCGATAGAGAACGCGGTATTCGAAACATCCCAGACGAAGGCCGTCAGCAGAGAGAGTAGCATATGCCCGCAAAGGTAGATGGAGATGGTGAAGGGATTTTCGGGGATTTGGGGATGGATGGATGGAAACGTGACGTGCGCGTTCGCGCGGGGCTCTGCCGCGTGTGCCGTATTCGCGGGCGTCTCGCCCGCCACTAGCTCCAGCCCCATCAGCGCTTATTACCGTCGGTCAGCGTCCCTTGCCCGACATTTAAATGCCGGGCAAGGG
>JANPJM010000077.1:0-23074 GCA_031425525.1 Hymenobacteraceae bacterium
ACAAGGTCGAACGGTTTTTCAACCGCCTCAAACAGGTTCGCCGTGTGGCCACACGCTACGAAAAGACCGCCGTCAGTTTTCTCGCAATGGCGCACTTCGTCTCCGCCCTGCTCTGGCTACGCTAATTGTCCGTACGGCCTAGCGTGGGGCGCTGATTCGCGTTACTTCACCTGCTTGTCGAGGTTCTTGCCGAAGCTTTCCACTTCCACCAGAAACGCATCGACGTCGGTGTCGGCCATCGGGCCGTAGGAGTTGGAAATGGTGCCTTTGGTGCCATCCACGCACTCCAGAGCGTAGAGAATAGCCATATCGTCGGGGTTCGATTCGCCCTCGAACCGGTAGAAATCGACGACCCGTACGTCTTCCGCGCGCCACGCTTTCGGGCGACCGCCATCGTGGTGGATGGTGGTGAGTTGGCCGTTGGCTACCGTGAAATCGGCCTTGAAGCCTTCCTGACGCAGCCGATTTTCCATCGCGGTCAGGGTGCGTTCTTCTCTTTTATCTTGCATCGTAGTCGGACGGTTTGGGGGGAATGTGGGGCGGAAAACCGCTTGGGTCGCTGTTACGCGCCGCTGCCCGTTAGGATGCAGCTACCACCGAAAAAAACGTCCGTTGCCCCCGCTGGCTATTCGTAGCTTAGTATCTGACGAGCCTCAACGACCTGTTTGGGCGCTCTCTTCAATCTTAGCTAATCGCTGCTCAATGTTGGAGGAAGCCGCGCACGTACCACACCCTTTCGCGCAACCCGCGCCGGCTGCGGGGGGCGCAAAGCTGCGCCAAGCCAATCGGGCTACATAGGCCAGGGCTGCCATAAAAAGAATGGCGATGAGGATGGGTTGAAGCATGATGCGAAAATAACCGGCACAGACGGGGAAAAGGTTTGGCTGCGGTGCTGACTTTAGTTCGCAGTTTACGGGCAGCTTGAACCGTTCATTTTGTCAAACTGCGGACTAAAGTCCGCACTATACTGGCCAATGTTGCTTGATGACGGCCACCATTGCGGCGTGAACCACCGGCGTGGCAGCCACCAATTCGCGGCCGTGTACGGGGTCGCCGGCGAGATTGCCATCAAAAGCCGTCACCAGGCCGCCCGCTTCGCGCACGAGCAGCACGCCGGCCGCCACGTCCCAAGCGTTGAGATTGTACTCGAAAAAGCCCTCGAACCGGCCGGCGGCGACGTACGCCAAATCGATGGCCGCCGAACCCAGCCGCCGAATGCCGTGCGATTGCGCCATAAAATCGGCCAGAATACGCAGGTACGCATCAAGTCCGGCAAATTGGGTGTACGGAAACCCCGTGGCAATCAGTGATTTACTCAGGCCATCGGCGGCCGTGACGCGCAGAAGGGCATCGTTGCAGAAGGCGCCGCCGCCGCGCGTGGCGCGGAAAAGTTCGTCGCGGTTGGGCTCGTAAATCACGCCCAACACGATGTCGGTGCCCACTTCCAGCCCGATGCTCACGGCGTAGCACGGCAGCCCGTGCAGGAAATTGGTGGTACCGTCGAGCGGGTCGATGATCCAGCGGGCCGTGGCGTCGGGCGCGGGGGCGGAATCGGTCGTGCCTTCCTCGGTTAGAAAATCAGCGTCAGGCAATAGCTCGCGTAAACCTTTGACGATCAGCTGCTCGGTTTCGCGGTCTACGTACGAGACCAGATCGGAATGGCCCTTGTACTCGATCCGGGTGAGGTCGAAACCGGCGGCTTCCTGTTGCAGAAACTCGCCGGCGCGGCGCGCTACGGCGCCCACCGCGTGGCTGAGGGCGAGGAGGTCGGCGGCGGAAGTAAGGTCGTAATTCATCGGTTTCTACGGAGTTACGGCGGTTTGGCGGCGCCGTTGCCGACGCCCAGCCACGAACGTAGCCGCCAGCAGCGCCAAGGCGCCACCGGGCGCCAGGTAGCCGATGACATCGCCGTGGCGCACGTAAAACGTCGGCTCCGTATTGAGGTGGACGGTGGCGCGCAACGCCCCGCGCCGCCACCAGCCGAGGGCTTGGGTGATATGCCCGCGTTGGTCGATGAACGCCGAAATGCCCGTGTTGGCGGCCCGCGCCACATCGCGGCGCGTTTCGATGGCGCGCAGCGAGGCGTACGCCAGATGTTGGCGGTGGCCGGGCGTATCGGCCCACCAGCCGTCGTTGGTGATGATGCCGATGAGCGTGGCGCCGCGCCGCACGTAGCCGGCCACGAAATCGGAATAAATGCTCTCGTAGCAGATCACCGGCCCGACGCGCGGTGCGCTCTCGGTGGCGGTGGAATCATAGGCAAAAACGCCGCGCTCCGGCTGCGTGCCGTACGAGCCGACGGTGCCGCCCAAATCAATGGCAAACACCTTCAGGATGCCGAAAATACCGGGGTACGGCAGCCGCTCGACGCCCGGCACCAGCTTCGATTTATGGTAGACCGCCAGCGGTTCGCCGGAGCCGGGCACGTGCAGGGCGGTGTTGAAAACGTCGTAGAACACCCCCTGCGGCGAGGTGCGCACAGTGGCCGTGGCGTCGGGCGTGGGGTAACGGACGTACGTAGTGATGCCCGAAATGAGTTCGGTGCCCGGATGCTGCGCCAACCACGACCGCACGCGCTGCACGCGCCAGTCGGCGGGCAAGTCCGCTTCATCGACGCCTTGTTCGAGGCTGGTTTCGGGCCACAGCACGAAGCGCGTCTGCGGCGTGATGAGCGAATCGGAGAGGTGAATCAGCCGGTCGAGCTGCTGCTGATACGGGATGAAGGCCGGGTTGGAGGGGAATTTCTGGTTGTAGGGGTCGATGTTGGGCTGCACCACGACTACCTCGGCGGCGGAGCCTTTTTCGGTGAAGCGCGCCAGCAGGAAGACCGACCACAGGAACGGTAGCAGTAGACCAGCTGCCAGTTGCCAGCGGTAAGCGGTAAGCTTTTTCGGCGCTGATGGGCTTGCCGCTTGCCGCTTAAAGCTTATTAGCTTCCACAGCAACACATTCACCACCAGCACCCACACCGACCCGCCGAGCTGCCCGGTGTACTCGTACCACTGCACCCAGGTGGTGGTGGAGGCAAACGCGTTGCCGAGGGTCAGCCAGGGCCAGGTCAAATCCCAGGCGAGGTGAATTTGCTCGAACGCCACCCAGTACACCACGAACGAGAGGTAGCCCCAGCGCGGCCCCAGCCGCCGCTTGGTGCGCCGGAAAGCGAGCAACGGCAAGGTCATCAGCCCGGCGTTGAGGACAACCGCCGCAATGCCGCCGGGCACCGTCGCGAACGATACCCACCACGTGGTAAACGCGTTCCAAAGCACCAAAAACAGGTAGGCCCAGCGCCCAAACGCCGGGTATTTGCCGGTGGCGGGGTCAGGCGCCGTCGTGCGGGCCTCGATGGCCAGCAACGGCAGCCAGCCGACAAACAGCAACCCCGCGAAGCCGCGCACCGGCCACGCTGCCCACAGCAGCACCGCGCCACCTACAGCCAGAAACACCAGATTTCGCGTCTCGCGTTTCCCGTCGCCGATGGGGGGAAACAAGAAACGGGAGACAAGAAACGAGAAACGATTAAACATCTCCTTGAACGACGACAACGATTTCTCCTTTCGGGGGGTGAGCGAGGTAATGGGCTGCCAGTTCTTCGAGCGACCCAAGGCGGGTTTCTTCGTGCAGCTTGGTCAGCTCGCGGCAGACGGCGGCCGGCCGTTCGGCGCCCAGCGCGGCGGCTAATTCGGCCAGCGTACGGGCCAGCCGGTGCGGCGATTCGTAGAACACTATGGTGCGGGTTTCCGTGGAAAGCTCGCGTAGGCGGGTTTGGCGGCCTTTTTTCGGCGGCAGGAAGCCTTCAAAAATAAACCGGTCGGCGGGGAGGCCGCTTTGCACCAGCGCCGGCACAAACGCCGTAGGGCCGGGCAAGCATTCCACGGCCAGCCCGGCGGCGCGGGCCGCCCGCACGAGCAAAAAGCCGGGGTCGGAGATGGCGGGCGTGCCGGCATCGCTCACGAGGGCCAGCCGCTGGCCGGCCGTCAGGCGCGCCACTAACGCCTCCAAATAACGGTGTTCGTTGTGCTGATGGTGGGCGAGGAGGCGCCCTTTGGCCTCGATCCCCAGCAGATGAAAAAGCTGGCCGGTGGTGCGGGTGTCTTCGCACAGCACGGCATCGGCCTCGCGCAGCACGCGCAAGGCGCGGAGCGTGATGTCTTCGAGGTTACCTATCGGGACGGGCACCAGCGTAAGCGGAGCAAGCGGAGCAAAAGCCATTCTGCGCGCAAAGGTCGGCAATTGGCCCTGCACGGGTTGCCGCTTTCTGGAAACGCGGTTTGCTTGCGAAACCGCACTCCGTGGGAGGGAAGGCGCGTAAGTTGTGCGAAATTTTCAAAAAATCTGAAAATTTCGCACAAAATAAAGGCGTGCGTTGTGCGGAATTTTTTAAAAATTCGAGAATTCAACACGACGCACGCTCGCGTTTTTCCCTCCGTACTACTTCGCGCGGTCCAACGGCTCGCCCGGAACAGTAGTCCTGGGCGAGTGGGTAGGGTTAAGCTGTGGCCCCACCGGGCGGCGCCAGTTCAGCGAAAATCCGGTCGATGGCGCGCGCCAAGCGCTCGTCGCGCTCGGTGACGCGGTTGCCCGCGTCGTGGGTGCGCAGCTCCAGCCGTACGTAGCCGTACTCATTCCAGATGCCGGGGTGATGGTCGCGGCGCTCGGCTTCGGCCGCCACGGCCGTTAGAAACGCCCACGCCGAGGAGAAATCAGGAAAATGAAACTCGCGAACGAGCCCCGCAGAAGTTGTGATCCAAGCCATTGCAAGCAGAAATTATATAATATTTCCTCAAAAAAAGCAAAACCCAACGCAGAAAGCGGCCGTAGCCTGTAGCCCTACTGGTAGGCGGTTGCCCGCGCTGCCTGCGCTTTGCGCGCCATTTCTAGCATACTCGATATTTCTACGTCTGCCCAAATCACCGCATTTCCCGCTCGTATTCAACCTCCTCACTGATGGCTGCCAATCGTGTTCCTTCCAATCACCTTCCCTCCGCTTCCGACAACCGCAAACCCCATATCTCTGAAAAAGCTCGCCAGCGGCCGGTGCGCGTGATTCCCGCCGACGACCGCGCCGAAATGGAAGCCGGTCACCTGACTGCCTCGGGCAATCCGTTTTCGTCGAAACAGATGATTACGCGTTCTGGCGGCTCCGGATCGTCCGATGATTCCCGTGGCGGCTACGGCGGCGGCTACGGCACCGTTCGTCCAACCGGCTCGTCGGGTATCGAGCAGGACGCCGATGACGCGCCTGATTCTACCGACGGTGCCAGCACCGGCTTCGGCTCCTTCGCCGATGAGCCGCGCGAGGCCGAAGGTAGCGGCACCGGCAGCTTTACGGCTGAATAGGCGCGTCGCTCCCGTTTAGAGCCGCCCGCCGGTACTTGCACCGATGGCCCGTTACGCTATTTCCGACATTCACGGGTGCGCCGCCACGTTCCGAGCGCTCCTTCACGACCAGCTTCGGCTGACGACCGCCGACGAGCTGTACCTCCTCGGCGATTATTTGAACAAAGGTCCCGACTCGCGCGGGGTACTCGACGAGATTCTGGCGTTACGCCGGCAGGGCCACCACGTGGTGGCCCTGCGCGGCAACCACGATCAGCAGCTCCTCGACGCCATCGCCGAGCCCGAAGACGACGAACTCCAGCGCCGTTGGCAAGAGCGCGAGGAGTGGGCCGTTACGCTCGATTCCTTCGGCATCGCCGAGCCGCACCAACTCCAGCCGCGCTACCAGCGGCTGCTGGAGGAACTGGAGTACGTGGTAGAGCTGCCCGATTACGTACTCGTCCACGCGGGCCTCAACTTCGGGAAGCCCGACCAGCTCTGGACCGACCGCGACGCGATGCTCAACCGCCGCGAGTACGGCGATGTCGATTCGGCGCTCCTCGGCGGTCGGCCGCTCGTCCACGGCCACGTGCCGCAGCCCTTGCGCGAGACCCGGCGCGCGCTCAAAGCCCCGGCGCCCGCCGACATCGGGCTCGACACGGGATGCGTCTATTACAAGGATGCGCCGTTCGGCAACCTCGTCGCTCTCGACCTCGACACCCGCGCCCTCACGGCGCAGCCGAACGTGGATAGGCCGTATTTTATCAGTCGAAAGTGAAATTTTTTTTGGAACTAAAAACGCGTTGGGAACGCCGTTATCGACGTTCACGGGGAAAAGTAGGCGATTGAGCGAATAGGTTTGTGAGAGTGACTGATTGGAGGTAGCGAAATTATTCACTACTTTTCGAGTCTGCTATAGAGTAAGGTTGATTTTTTCAGTCCGACCAGTAGCTGTTTCTTTCATCTCACAACCAACGTTCGGCCTATGCATCTCTCTTTACTAGACGTAACTAGCAGTACCCTACAGCTTACCGCCCGCCGAGGGCGGGGGTTCCTGGTGCTGCTCGCCCTGTTGCTGGCCGCGCCGGCTTGGGCCCAATTGACGGGCACGCTTACAGTGCCTGGCACATATCCTACCGTGCAGGCGGCCATCGCCGACCTAAACGCGGTTGGCGTCGGCGCCGGGGGGGTCATCTTCGATGTGGCGCCGGGCCATACCGAGACGTTTACTACCAATCTGGCAGGCACCATTACCGCCACCGGTACGGCGGCCAACCCCATCACCTTCCGCAAGGCGGGAGTGGGGGCAAACCCGGTTATTACGGCGGGCACGGGGGTGGCCGGCCGCGGTATTGGCGGGCAAGATGGCATTATCATCTTAGTGGGGTCTGATTATGTGACGTTTGACGGCATCAATCTGATCGAAAACGGCGGGAATGCCAGCAATAACCATCGATACGAATACGGATTCTCTTTGCGGCGCTTGAATGCCATCAACGGCTCACAGAACAACGCGATCCGTAACTGCTCGGTGACGCTCAACAAAGTCAATGGCAATGCTACCGTTGGCATTGGCGTAGAAGCCCGCGACGCCGTTGGTGTAGCTCTGCCTGCCACCAATGCGACTGGGGCCAACTCCAATAACGTTTTCATCAGCAATACTTTCGCGAACATGCGGATCGCCGTCCGCCTCGACGGCACTACCGGCGCTACCCTGGCCGACATCAACAATGAAGTCGGGCAGACGGGCCTGGGCAATACCGCGACCAACATCGGCGGTACGGGGGCCATCGGCGTCGGGGTGTACGCTTTGCGGCAGAGCGGGCTTAAAGTGGTGGACAACTCGTTCACCACGGCCGCCACCGGCAACGGTAGCAATAACAATATCTACGCGGGCATCTACCTCCAGAACCCCAATTACGGCGCCGCGACCATCACCGGCAATACCATCAACCTAACGGCGAACTTCGCTACCGCCATTCCGGCCGGTATTCAGGTGGCGACTGCGGTGAACCCGCTGACTATCAGTGGGAACACGATCACTACCACCTCAACGTCGGCTACCGCTCAGGACGCGCACGGCATCATCAGCACCGGCAACGCCGGGACGATACTCATTAGCGGGAACAACATGACGGGTTCGGGCCACACGGGTTCCGGCTCCTATTATGGCGTCAGGCTGACGGGTACGCCGGTGACATCGGTTTCAGTTACGGGCAATTTCGTGCAATCGACGACGTACAACGGTACCGCCGATTTCTACGGCCTGTACCGATCTACGGCTGGCCTGGTGGCCGTGAACTTCACCAACAATCAGATTCTCAACAATACGTTCACGTCTGTTTCGGGCGATTATTACGGCATTGCCAACCGCAGCGGCGCCGCTTCGGCGTTCACGGCATCGGGCAACACCATCACCAACCAAACGCTGACCACGACCGATGGCGACGCGTACGGCATTCATAGCACACTGACTACCGGCGCGTTTACGGCATCGAGTAACACGATCACTGGCTTGGCCCTAAGCTCGACGGATGGCTTTCTGACCGGGATTTCTGCCGAACCCACCGGCGGCGCCCAGAGCATTACGGGTAATACGATCTCGGCCCTAAGCTTGAGCGGCACCGGCGACCTCGACGGTATTGATGTACTCGGCACGCCGGCCACGTCGGTGACAGTCAGCACGAACACCGTGCAAACGGCGACCACCAACCTCACCGGTTTTGGCGGATTCTATGGTATTTACACGGCGGTCACAAATACGACGCCCGTGACGCTCGCGGCCAACCAGATCATCAACAATGCGGGTCTCGTGTCCGTCGATGGCCCGGCGCAGGGCATTCTGAACGCCGGCGCTTCTGCCTACACGGCGGCGGGCAACACCATTAGTGGAAATGCGCTCACCAGTACCACCGGCGGGATGAGCGGAATTGTTACCGCCCCCACGGCCGGCGCGCAGTCCATCAGCGGCAACACCATCAGCAGCTTGAACCTAGTCGGCAGTAGCGGCGACCTCGACGGCATCGATATTCTGGGTACGCCCACCGGCACGGTAACGGTGGGCACGAACACCATCCAGACGATGACGCGCACCGGTACGGGCGATTTCTACGGTATTTACTCGCAGGCGGGCGTAGCGACCACCTTCAACGCCAACCAGTTGCTCAACAATACGGCGCTCACGACGATAGGCGACGCATATGGCCTTTTCAACGGGGGCAGCGCGGCGTTTACCGCCACCAACAACATCATCACCACGCTCTCGAAAATTGGCGCGACGGGTGGAGTAGTCGGCCTGTTCGATGCACCTACGGGCGGCGCGCAGAGCATTACGGGCAACACGTTCACGAGCCTGAGCGTGCCGACCACCAGCGGTACTCTGGTGGGTATCTACCTCACGGGTACCCCGGCTACGTCGGTGGGCGTGGGTACCAACATCGTGCAGAACTGCACGCGGGCGGGCGGCGCCAACAACTTTATGGGCATCCGCAACCAAATCACGAACGCCATCCCGGTCACGCTCACCAGCAACCAGATACTCAACAATACCCTGACGGGTACCGGCGACGTGTTCGGCATTTTCAGCCTGACGGGCGGCAACTTCACCGCTACCGGCAACACCGTGAGCGGCACGTCGCTGGCCACCACCGCCAGCAACCTGACGGGTATTTACTCGGCGCCCACGGGCGGCGTGCAAAACATCGGCAACAATACCATCAGCGCCCTGAGCGTGGATGGGTCGGGGGTGCTGCAAGGCATCTTCGTGGTGGGTACGCCGACTACGTCGGTGACCATCGGTACCAATACGGTGCAGAATATGGCGCGCACCGGCACCGGCGGGTTCAGCGGCATCCATACGACCGTCACGAATGCCACGCCGGTAACGATATCGGGAAGCCAGATTCTGACGAATACGGGTATCGTGACCACCGGCGACGCCTTCGCCATCTTCAACGACGGCGCTTCGGCGTTTACGGCGTCGGGCAACACCATCAACGGCCTGACCCTCAATACCACAGCCGGTTTCCTGACGGGTATCCTCTCTACCCCCACAGCGGGCGCGCAGAGCATCACCGGTAACACCATTTCGGCACTGAACGGCAACGGCAGCGGCGATGTGGACGGCATCGATATCTTGGGCACGCCGACAACCTCGGTAACGGTCGGCACGAACACCGTGCAGACCACTACCCGCACCGGCACCGGCGGCTTCTTCGGTATCTTCTCCGCGGTGGGCGTGCCCGTGACGCTCAACCTCAACCAGATTCTGAACAACACGGCGCTCACGACTTCGGGCGGGGTGTACGGCATTCGGAATGAGGGCGGCGCGGATTTCACGGCCACTACCAACACCATCAACACGCTGGGCCTCGTGACCACGGTGGGCAGCGCGTTCGGAATTTCGGCGGCGCCGACGGCCGGTACCCAAAGCATCACCGGCAATACGATCGATAACCTAAGCGTGCCCACCACCACCGGCACCCTCACGGGTATCGATCTGGCCGGCACGCCCGCCGGTGTTACCATCGGCACGAACATCATCCAGAACTCGGCGCGCGCCGGGGGCGCCGGTATTTCGTACGGCATCCGCAACGAAATCACCAACGCATCGGCCGTCACGGCTTCGAGCAACCAGATACTAACGAGTACGCTGACGACCGACGATAACGTGTATGGCATTTACAGCTTGAGCGGCGGCGATTTCACGGCATCGGGCAACACGATCAGCGGGTTGACCCTCACCAGCACGGTTCCCGCCAACTTCAACGCCCTGCTCGGGATTTACGCCGAAGCGACCGCCGGCGCGCTGAGCGTGACGGGCAATACCATCAGCAGCCTGAGTGTGGATGGCGACGGCGACCTCGATGGCATCGATTTCATCGGTACGCCGACCACCACGGCCAACGTATCGAACAACATCATCCAGACGATGAGCCGCACCGGCACCGGCGATTTCTACGGCGTCTTCGCCGATGTCACCAGCGCCACGCCGCTCACGCTGGCGAGCAACCAAGTGCTCAACAATACCGCGCTGACCACCACGGGCACCGCTTACGGCTTCCTGAACGTGGGATCGTCGGATTTCTCGGCGACGAACAATACGATCACGACACTCTCGAAAGCAGGTGCTACGGGCGGTATTGTGGGGCTTTACAGCTTCGCGGCGGGCGGGCAGCAGACGCTGACCGGCAACACCATTACCGGCCTTTCGCTGCCGGTGACGACGGGTTTACTGGCGGGCATTTTTGTGGCGAATACGCCGGCTACGTCGGTTACGATAGGCAGCAACACGGTGCAGAACTGCTCGAAGGCGGGCGGGGCCAACAACTTTATGGGCATCCGCAACCAAGTAGCGAACGCCACGCCGGTCACGGTAACGGGAAATCAGATTCTCAACAACACCATCACCACGCCTTCTGACCTTTTCAGCATCTTCAGCGTGGCGAGCGGGCCGTTCACGGCCACCGGCAACACCATCAGCGGCAATTCGCTCACCAGTGCCGCTAACTCCAATATCGGCATCTACACGCAGCCGACGGGTGGCGCGCAGAGCATCACGGGCAATACCATCAGCGCGTTGAGCGTGAATGGCACCGGCTCGTTGCAAGGCGTTCGGGTGGCAGGCACGCCGGCCACGTCAGTCGATATCAGCACCAACACGGTGCAGAATATGGCTCGTACCGGCAGCGGCAGCCTTTTCTCGATCTACTACACCCACACGACGAACGTTCCGACCACCGTTAACGGCAATCAGATCATTAACAATACGGCGCTCGCGACGAGCGGGAGCGCGTATGGCATTTTTAACGGGGCGACCATCATCGGCTCGCACACTGTAACGGGGAACCTCATCAAGAACCTCAACAAGACGGTTGCCGGAGCGACGATATACGGCATCCTATCGATTGGCGACTCGCCGACGGGTTCCACCGAAAACATCTCGAACAACCGCACCTGGAGCCTGACCGGCGCCGGCAACACGTTCGTGGTCGGTATCGGCGCGCTCAACGGCCTGACATCGGCCAGCGGTCCGGTAGTGACGATTCAGAATAACTCCGTCAAGGCGCTGACGTCGGTTGGCGGGTCAGTCAACGGGATGCGGCTCGATTTTGCGGCGGGCGGCTCGGTCGTTAGTGCCGATTCGGTGGTGAACCTCTCCGCCGGTGACATTCAGTTACAAGGCCTACAGATGGGCGGCGCCAACACCGCCGGCGCCGTGAGCGTGGCGCGCAACGTGGTAGCCGGGCTGACCGGCACGGGCGCCAACGTTCAGATCATTGGTATTACCGCTTCGGGCACCACGGGCGCCTCAATCACGGCCGACCGTAACAAAGTGTACAACCTGGCGAGCGCCTCTACACTCACGGGGGCCGGTGTCATCGGTATCAACTCATCGGGGACGCTACCCGCGTTCACCGCCACCAACAACGTGGTAGGCAACCTGACGGCTCCGGTGGTTTCCTCCACCGACGCCATCCGCGGGATGAGCCTCTCGGGCACGGCCGGCGGTACCGTCATCGCCGATTACAACACGGTGTACCTCAACGCCACCAGCACGGGTACCAACTTCGGTACGGCGGGGATCATCATCTTCACCAACCCCACCGTCACGCTGCGCAACAACCTGGTGCAGAACCTCTCGACACCGAACGGCACGGGCTTCACTTCAGCGCATCGCCGCAGCAGCACCACGTTGGGTACGTTTGCAGCGGCCTCCAACAACAACCTGTGGTTTGCCGGTACACCGGGGGGCGGTCGGGTCATCTACCTCGATGGTTCCTTCTTCGACCAGACGCTGGCGCAGTACAAAACCCGCGTCGGGCCGCGCGATGCCGCCGCCGTCACGGAAGCCGTACCGTTCAGCAGCACCACGGGCAGCAGTGCCTCGTTCCTGAGCCTTGACCCCACCCAGGCTACCCAAGCCGAGAGCGGCGGCGTGGCTATCGGCGGCCTCACCGATGCCTTCAACGGCACTGGTTTGCGCACGGGCTACCCGCAGGTAGCGGCCAACGGCGGCGGCACGGCCCCCGACATTGGCGCCTGGGAAGGCGACTTCTCGCCGTACGACCTGACCCTCGCCCTCACCTCGCCGGTTACGCCGGGCTGCTACTCGGCTACGGAACCCATCGTGGTGACGGTGACGAACCTGTCGGCCGGTAGCGTCACGCTCGGCCCAAACCGGGTGCTGACGGTTGCCGGCAGTGTAACCCGGCCTACGGCGCCGTTCTCGGTGCTGGTTACGGGCAGCATCAGCACCGTTACCGTCATAGCGCCGGGCGGTACCCTCGTGGTACCACTCACCCCCGGCACCGTCGATATGACCGACCCCGGCGTGTATACCTTCAGCCTGACGGCCTCGATCACCGATGCCGCCACCACCACCACCTACCGCGAGGTAAACCAGGCGGGTACGGCCGTCACCAACAGCTCGATCAGCCCGAACCGCACGGTATTGGGCACCACCACGTGGCTCGGCACGAACCCCAATTGGTACGACCAAACCAACTGGACGGCCTGCGTACCGAGCCCGACGGTTTCGGCCATCATCCCGGCCACGGCCATCAACCCGATTATCAGCACCGGTTTGGCATCGGTGAAGAACCTGACCATCACCACCACCGCCGTGCTGACGCTCAACGGCACGGGCAACCTCGATGTGTACGGGGCCTTCACCACGGCGTCGGGCACGTCGTTCGTGGCGACGGTCGGTACGACGACCTTCAAGGCGACCGCCCCGGTGGTGCCCGCCGCGCAGTACTTCAACGTAGCGCTGGTAGGCGCCACGCCTAAAACCCTGACGGGCGCGGCCAGCATTTACGGCGACCTCGACCTGACGGGTGGTGGCATCGACCTCGGCGCCTTCGACCTCACCCTCGACCCGCCGACCGGCCCGCTCTCGACCATCACCGGCGCTTCGGCGAGCGGGTACGTCATCACGGATCCTAGCGGCGTGGCGGGTCAGCTCGTTTTCGCCCGCACGGGCGGCGCGGCTACGGCGCGGCAGGTAGTGTTCTTCCCCATTGGCACCGCTGCCAGCTACACGCCGGCGCGGCTCACGCTCAGCAACCTGAGTAGCTACGTGGCCGCCGCCCGCGGCTCGGTAAGCGATGTAGTGCCGATTGTGGTTTCCATCGACCCCAGCGGCACCCACGTAGTCCTCAAAACCTGGGATATTTCGTGGGGCGCCGGCACCTTGCCCGTCGGCGAGACCGGCAGCCTGCAACTGCGCTGGAATGCTGGTACCGATCAAGGCAGCAATTTTGACCCGACGCTCTGCACGGTGGCGCACTTCATCGGCGGCGCCTGGAACCACCAGCTCCGCGATTACTCGGCGGTGGTGCCGGTGGGCGGTCAATCGTCGCGCACGCGCAACGACCTGACCACCTTCTCGCCGTTCGCCGTCGAGGATTACTCGCAGCCCCTCCCCGTGGAATTGACGCGCTTCACCGCCGTCCGCAACGGTAAAAATGCCGACTTGAGTTGGACGACCGCTTCGGAGAAAAACAGCCGGGGTTTCCACGTGCAGGTCAGCCTCACGGGCCGCCCCGGCGCCGAGCAGTGGCGCACCCTCGGCTTCGTGGCCAGCCCCACGCCCACCAGCACGGCCCCGCGCGAGTACCGCTTCACGGATACCACGCCCGATAAAGTCGGCACCCGTTTCTACCGTCTGCAACAGGAAGACATCGGCGGTGGCGAGCCCCGCCTGAGCCTGGTGCAAACCGTAGAATTCGGCGCCCCCACCGAGCCGAGCGTCGAGGTAGCGCCTAACCCCTTCGCCAAAGAATTGGTGGTGCGGTTGGCAACCCCCAGCGCTGGCCCCACCCAGCTGTGGCTGACCGATGCCCTCGGCCGCCAGGTGTTCGCGCAGACCATCGAGGTGCTGGCCGGCAGCCAGGAGCTTCGTCCTACCCTACCCGCTAATCTGACAGTTGGCACCTACGTTCTCGGCGCGCGCATCGGCGGCCGGGTGTACCACCTGACGGTGGTGAAGGAGTAACAAGCATACCTGAATCGTTCGCGACGTACTCCGAAACGGGAGTGCGTCGCGAACGTTCAGCCGGTTTTGGAGCGCGTTACCCGCGCGATTTGCTCGGTATTTTTTGTGACAGTGGCCGCCGATTCGCGGTGATTGCTCACCAAAAAGTACCTCTAAAGACCCACAGGCCACTATCCGAGCTGCCCAGCAGCTTGGGTGGCGCTGTTTTGCGCTGAAGTACCTAAGACAAGCGATTGTCAGATTGCGTGTAACTTTGAAGGCCGTTGTGTTCCGTTCGCGGAACGCAACGGCCTTTTTTGCGATTCTCGCAACCGCTGCCCGTTTTCGGGCAACTGCTCGCCGGTTCTACACTTGTTCTTTTCAATCTTTACTTGTTCGGTATGACCCACGTGTTTACACACGATTACGGCCGCTATTCTGCTTCGCCTCCGGCGTCGGCGTCGGCTGAGAAGAATCGCCGGAGCCTGGCTCCAAAGCTCGCCTGGCTCGCGGGGTTGTTTTTGCTGCTGGGGATGAGCGCGCCGGCCTGGGCTGGTAGTGGCATTTATGGTAGCTACGTAATCGTCAATGGGACGTACCGCAAGCTTGATGCATCAGCTGGTGGCGCACCCAACTTTGGCGGTGCTGCTTTGGGCACCTTTTCCCCAAGTAGCGCGCTATTGCTCAATGGTGGCGAAGTATTGACATTTAAGAACGGCGGCGACGACATTACGGGCGCCTCGCTTTCATACCGTGTATATGCCACGGGTCAAACGCCACCTGTGTATTCATCGGTCACGTTGCCATTTGGGTGCGAGTTCGCGGGTGCCTGCCCGAATGGCGGCAGCCTTGGTCTAAGCAATTCAGGGGATCAAAAGTGGATCACCAACACCGCCAACATCAACTTGTTGAGTGGCTTGCCTGCCGGGAATTACTCCATCGACGTTCGCGCGAATGCGCCTTTTACGTTTACCGGTGGCGGTGGCGGCTCCGGTACGCACCAGACGAGTGTTCATACGGCGACGTTTACGATCACCAGCAGCACTAACTTGCTGGCGGCAGGATTCGAGACAGGACTTGATGGCTTCGCTTTCGTCAACCAGTCCACCGGCACAACACCTAACCGTTGGTTCCGCGGCACGGTCGCGGGCGGGTCGTCGAGCAGTAACTCGATTTATGTCTCCGACAACGTGTCGGGAACAACTAACACGTATGCTGTTGGTACGGCGAGCACCTCGCACGCGCATGTGAGCGTAACGCAGCCGTCGGGCGCGTCCACGCTGACAGTGCAATTTGATTACAAGGGTAACGGCGAGCTGTTCTCCGGGACCATTTTTGACTACTTGCAAGTATTCATTGCCCCCAGCTCCTTTACGCCAGTCGCAGGCACATTGCCGTCGGGGACAGGTGTGTCGGCGATTTCGCCGCAGTATTACAACCAAGGCGCGACCTACGGCTCAGCGAACCTTTCGGTAGCAGCGGCACCGGGCAACTACCGGTTAATTTTCGTGTGGCGAAACGATGGCTCCGGTGGTACGCAAAACGCTGCATCCGTCGATAACGTTGTGGTGAACAGCGTTACGCCGACCCCCCTCAACGGCCTCTACACGATTAACAACACGCTTACCACGGCGGGCCGTAACTTCCAGACCTTCGCGGCGGCGGTAAACTCGCTCAATAGCAACGGCATCAGCGGTGCGGTTACGTTCGATGTGTCGGCTGGGCAGACCTTCACCGAAGATGTGCCCGCCATCACGGCCACCGGCACATCCACTAACACCATTACGTTCCAGAAGACCACCGGCACTAACCCGGTGGTGCGGCCGACGGGTGGCGCAGGCTCCAACGATGCGGGGATCAGCATCTCCGGCGGTGATTACTTCACGTTCGACGGCATTGATGTCAACATCTTCACTGGCTCGGCCCTGGAGTACGGCTACCTGATTCGGAACGCGAGCGCGACCAACGGCGCGACGAACAATACGATTCGGAACGCCACTATCACCCTCAATCGCAATAACACCAACTCAGTGGGCGTGTTGCAATCAAGCTCTTCCTTGTACGGGGGCGTGGCTTCGTCGGCCACGGCAACGGGCAACGGGACGAATGACAACAACACGTACAACAACCTAAACATCCGTAATGCGTCGGGCGGGCTGCTGTTCGCGGGCGCCACGTCGGCGCCGGAGGCGGGTACGCTCGCGCATACCAACTCCATCGGCGACCCGGCTACGGCCGGCGACATCGGCAGCACCGGCCAAGTGTTCGGCCTACAAGCGGTGAACCAGCAAAAGCTGACCGTGCGCGATAACACCGTGCGGAACCTGCGGACGACCGCCACCACATCGGCAATTTATGGCCTGTGGCTTGATCAGATACACGGCTCGGGTGCCAATGCGAGCAATATCTACAACAACCGCATTGGTACGCTGAGTCGTACATCCACGACGGGAGTGGCTACCATTGACGGTATTCGGGTTGGTGTCATATCAGGCACGCACACGGTGAACGTGTACAACAACCTGATTTACGATCTGGCTACTGCTTATACGGGAACGGCCTCTGCCATACCAGACGTCCACGGTATTATAGCGCAGCCGTCGACTAACGGGTCAACCTCCGCGTCGGTCATCAACATCGCGTTCAATACGGTGCGGATTGGTTTGGCGGCCGGCGTAACGGCTTCCAGCACGGCGTATCGCTCGGGAGTCGTGGGCGGTACCCAGATCACCCTGCGCAACAACAACTTCACGAATTTCACCGGCGCGCAGAGCGGAGCAGCTACGCATTATGCTGCCTACACCTCATCGGCTACGCGCTTCGGAAACACCGGCTCTTCGTCAGATAACAATAACTTTTTTCTGGCTAATACGACCAACGGTACCCTTATCCTTGGGAACACGACGGTTTACAACACTGTAGCTGCTTGGAGTGCAGTAACATCTACGCCGACCCTCGACGCCAACTCGCTCAGCACGAACCCTAACTTCGACGCCAACTTCTCGCCCCTCTCGGCGACTCTTGACAACAAGGGTGTCGCGTTCGGCAGCATCACGACTGACATCAACGCCGTGACGCGCAACGCGACCACGCCCGATATCGGCGCGTTCGAGTACACCGCGCCGCTCATCGGTGACATTACGGTTACGACGCTTGTATCGCCGGTCAGCACCGGCTGCGTGGGCGGTACCAACCAAACCGTGACGGTACGCATCCAGAACGTGGGTGCGGCGGCCATCAACCTCGCAACGACGAATGTCACGGTCACTGGCTCGGTGACCGGTACGAACCCCATCACGTTCTCGAACGTGGTGCTCAACACCGGCTCCATCGCCATCAACGGTACGCAGGATGTGGTGCTGAGCACGACGTACGATATGTCGGCCGGCGGTACGTACACGTTCAACTCGTCGGCCTCGTTTACCGGCGATCTCAACACCGCCAACGACGCGTTGAGCACCGGCAACACCCGCACCGTGGTCACGCCGGTGAGCATTCCGCTCACCACGGTTACGTTCACGGGCTACACCGGCTCCAATCTGGGCACCGTGTTCCCTGGCTGGAGCGAGGGTGTGGGCGCTACGGCACCTACCATTCAGAACTCGGTCTGGACGAACCTCTCGTTCCCCGCGCCGAACACCACAGCGCAGGTCAACCTGTTCGGCAACGCCCGCCGCGAGTGGATCATCTCGCCGAAATTCGTGGGCACGGCCAACTCCCGAGTAGGCTTCCGGGCGGGCATTGCTGCTACCGGCAACACCACCGGCTTGCCCTCCGGCACCCCGATGGCGGGCACTGACGATGTGTTGCAGGTGATGGTCTCGACCGATTGCGGCGGCACCTACACGCCGATCCTGACGTTCAACAGCGCCAATTCACCTACCAATGGCGCCCTGACGTATTACAGCGCCGACCTGAGCGCCTACGCTGGCCAGCAGGTAATCGTGGCGTTCTTCGCTTCGGATGGCACCATTGATGACCCGAACGATTACGCCCTCCATCTCGACGATATCAAGATCGAAGCCACGCCAACCGTGGATGTGGGCATTACGGCTTTGGTGGCACCCGCCGCCATAGGCTGCTACTCAGCCACTGAGCCAGTCATCGTGCGCATCCGCAACTACGGTTCGGCCGCACAGAGCAACATCCCCGTGAACGTGGTGGTGACAGGTGCCGTCAGCACGACCATCAGCAACACCTACGCCGGGCCTTTGGCTGCGGGCGCGTCGTTCGACTACACGGTCGGCACGCTCAATATGACGACGGGCGGCACCTACACCTTCGCCCCTACGACGGCGCTCGTCGGCGATGCCGAAACGCTCAATGACGCGCTCAGTCTGCCAGTATCGCGCACATCGCCCACTACGGCGGCGCTGCCGCAGCGCGTCAATTTCCAGGGCTTCAACAGCACCAACCTGCCGACGCTCAACCCCGGCTGGCGCGAAGCGCAAACTACGAGCACGACAGTGCCGAGTGGCACGAACTCGTTCTGGAACGTGGGTACCTTCACGACGGCCAACGGCAACCAGACGGCCAAAGTCAATCTCTTCTCCACTTCAGCGCGGGAATGGATTGTTGGCCCGAAAGTAAATGCTACTGGTCTCACCAAGCTGACGTTCGATGCCGGAATCACCGATTTTGCCTCGAACACGGGCGCGCCCGATCCTAACGGGATGGCCGGCACCGACGACGTGGTGCAGGTGATGATTTCGACGGACTGCGGCTCGTCGTATTCACCGATCTATACCTTCAACGCGGCCAACCCGCCGAGCAACGGCAGCCTCACCAATTACTTGGTTGATCTGAGCAGCTACGCCGGGCAAGGCATCATCATTGGTTTCTTCGCGTCGGAAGGCACCGGCACCGTCAGCGGTGTCGACTATGATTTCCACCTCGACAACATCTCGCTCCGCGATGAGCCGACCGTCGATATCGCCCCGACGGCGCTGGCCTCGCCGCTGCCCGGTGCGGGGTGCTACACCGCCACTGAGGCCGTGGGCGTGACGGTACGCAACACCGGCACCGCTGTGCTCGACTTCGCCGCCAACGCCCTCACGGCGACGGTTAGCGTCACGGGCACTGTCACGACCACGCTCACGGGCGGCCTCACCACGGGTACCCTCGCGGTGGGCGCCACCACCACGGTGCCGGTCGGAACGTTCAATATGAGCGCCAACGGCACGTACAACTTCGCCGTGACGGCCACCGTAGCCGGCGACGGCGACGCGACCAACGACGTAATGGCGCCCGCGCCGCCGTCGATCACGAAAGCCGCTCCGACGGTGGGCACCCTCAGTTCGACGCTCAGCACGTTCTGCGGCGGCACCAACAGCACAACGCTGTCGGTCTCGGCGTCGGCCAATGGCACCGTGAAATATCAGGAATCGGCCAACGGCACCACTGGCTGGGCCGATGTGGGCGGCACGGGTAATTCGACGGTTATCTCCGGCATCACCACCACCACCTTCTACCGCGCTATCAATGTGTGCGGCGCCGCCCAAAGCACGCCCTCCAACGTGGTGCAGGTGACAAACACGCAGCCGAATCAAGCCATCGCGGCGACGCCGCCCGCTGTGTGCGAAGGCTCTTCGTTCAATATCGCCGTGACAGGTTCGGCGGGCCGCAACTCGATTTTGGGTTTCAACACGACACCATCGACCATTGCCGATAATACCACGCTTGCGGGTGCTTCCAGCGCCATTACGCTCTCGGGTGCCGGTTCGACGACGGTGAGCGCCGCTACCCGCATTCGGGTGACGGTGAACATTACGCACGCCTATGATGATGATGTTGATCTCTTCCTGGTAGGGCCTGGTGGCACCGGCGCAATGCTGCTTGCCTCAGATGTCGGAAATAGTGGCGGAGATAACTTCATAAACACGATCTTCGATACCAACGCGTCGAACATTATCGGTACCACCGGCAACAACAGCGCCCCCTTCACGGGTACCTACCGTGCCGAAGGAACTATTACGACGGTCCCCGACCGCACCGGAGCCGCTGCTAACGGCACACCTGCCAATACATACAACGCAGTCATCCCGGCCGCCGCACTGAATGGTTTGGCGATCAATGGAGCCTGGACACTGCGCGCATTTGACGATGCTAGCATTGATGCCGGTGTGTTGAACAATTGGAGCATCGAAATCACCGATCCCGCCATCCAAGCCTACACGCACACCATCACCGGCCCCGGCTCGGTGGGTACAGTAGCCTACTCAGGGACAGGCAACGTGACCGGTACGGCCACAGTGACAGGCGCGCCTGTCGGCACGAACACCTACACCGTAACTACGACCGACCTGGTCGGGTGCGCGCGGACGCAGACGGTGAATGTGACCGTAAACCCCCGCCCCACGGCCACCCTCACCGGCAACGGCCCGTTCTGCGGTACGGCCAGCCCGCAACTGACGGGCACGCTGAGCGGCACCGGGCCGTATAGCATCACGTACAGCATCAACGGGGTCGCTCAGGCACCCGTGACCGGCATTGCCGGGCCGGGCTTCACGATCAACCCGCCGACGTTCAGCGCCACGACGGTTCCGGTGACGCAGACCTACGCCATCACGGCGGTAAGCGATGCCAACTGCACGGCCACCGCGTTCCCAACTTCGGTGACGGTGACGGCTAACCCGCCCGCGACGGTGGATGCTGGCCCGGCCACTGCTACCATCTGCACTGGCGGCACTTACACCCTGGCCGGTACACGCGGCGGTGGCGCCACGGGTAGTACTTGGACTACGAGCGGCGACGGCGGCTTCTCGCCGAACGCTAACATGCTCAGCGCGACGTACACCCCCGGCGCAGCCGACATCCTGGCGGGTACGGTAACACTCACGCTGACCTCCAGCGGACAAATCGCGCCTTGCTCGGCGGCTACCGACAACCTCGTGCTGACCATCACGGGCACCACCACGTGGGTGGGTACGAACACCGATTGGTATGACCCCACCAACTGGACGGCGTGCGTACCCAACGCGACGATCTCGGCCATCATCCCGAATACGGTCATCAAGCCGGCTATCAGCATCGGTCTGGCCGATGTGAAAAACCTGACCATTCAGGCCGGCGGCGTGCTGACGGTGAGCGGCACCGGCAACCTCGATGTGTACGGCACCTTCACCACGGCCTCGGCGGCTGGGTTCGTGGCTTCGGCGGGTACCACTACCTTCCAAAGCACGGCGCCGGTGGTGCCGGCAGCGCAATACTTCAACGTCACGCTCACCGGCGACAAGACGCTGACCGGGGCCGCCAGCATCTACGGCGACCTCGACCTGACGAGCGGTAAAATCACGCTCGGCGCCTTCAACCTGACGCTCGACCCGCCGACTGGCCCGCTCTCGACCATCACCGGCGCTTCGGCAACCGGGTATGTCGTGACGAGCACGAGCGGCGTGGCCGGCCAACTGATCTTCGCCCGCACGGGCGGCGCGCCTACGGCCCGTCAGACGGTGTTTTTCCCCATCGGGACGGCCACCAGCTACACACCTGCCCAAATGACGTTCAGCACCATGGCGAACTTTACGTACGTAGGTGCCGCGCGCGGCTCGGTGAGCGATGTAGTGCCGATTGTGGTAGCCATCGACCCGACCGGTACGCACGTGGTGAACAAAACCTGGGAACTCACGTGGGGTGCCGGCACGATGCCGGTCGGCGAAAATGCTACGGTGCAGTTGCGCTGGAATAGCTCCGACGAAGGCAGCAACTTCTTCGGTATCTGCACGGTGAAGCACTTTACCGGCGGCGCCTGGACAAACCGCATCGGCGATTATGCTTTGCCCGTGACCATCGGTGGGCAACTCTCGCGGGAACGCATCCGCGTGACCAACTTCTCGCCGTTTGCGGTGGAAGACTACACGCAGCCGCTGCCAGTAGAAATCACGGGCTTTACGGCCATCCGCAACGGCCAGAACGCCGACCTGCGCTGGACGACCGCTTCGGAAAAGAACAGCCGAGGCTTCAACGTACAGGTGAGCACGACGGGGAAAGACTTCCGCACGCTGGGCTTCATCGCCAGCCAGTCGCCGAACAGCACTACCACCCGCGAATACACCTTCGTGGACACGGAGCGTGGCAAAATCGGCCTCCGCATCTACCGCCTCGAATCAGTCGACCTCGACGGTAAAACGGCGGTATCGCCGGCTCGCACCGTCACCTTCGACGGTAACGTGACCACCACGGTGACACCCCTGCCCAACCCCTTCACCGACCGCCTCGCGGTGACGGTAGTGGCGGCAGCCGCCGGTTCGGCCCAACTGACGCTCGTCGATGCCGTCGGCCGCACGGTGTACACGCAGACGCTGCCCGTAACGGCTGGCCTCAACGAGTTGGCCCCGACGCTGCCCACGCACCTCATCACGGGTACCTACACCCTCGTGGCGGTAGTAGACGGTCAGCGCTTCCGCACGCATCTGGTGAAGCAGTAACCTGCCGCACTTCCTGCTGAGACGGCCCTGGCCGTAGACGCAACAGGCCGCCCCGAGCAATCGGGGCGGCCTGTTGGTTTTTAGAGCGATTAGCGGTGAATCCTCAGAAGTTTTGTCGTGGCAAGAAAACTTGGTGTCCCTACCGAGCGAAGTGTGTGGGACGATGCCGCAATCCTCGTTGGCTCGGCAGGTATAGTATGGGTATAGCACGGGTATAGTATGGGTATAGTATGGGTATAGTATGGGTATAGTATGGGTATAGTATGGGTATAGTATGGGTATAGTATGGGTATAGTATGGGTATAGTATGGGTATAGTATGGGTATAGTATGGGTATATTATGGGTATAGTAGGG
>JANPJM010000078.1:0-246588 GCA_031425525.1 Hymenobacteraceae bacterium
CCGTGCAGCGATAGCGTTGCGAGCCGTCGCTGGTGGTGCCGTGACGATACACGGCTTCGGCGTGGGCGCACGAAGGACAAACAACTGGTTCTAATATCATACGCCAAAGGTAGACGCTTTCTACGCTATCGAGACACGACCGAATTACGAATTACGAATTCAAGATGCGTCCAGATTAATTCGTAATTCCCCTCACCACTGCCCGTTCCCATCCTGCGCGCCACCTGCGGGGGCGGGGGGTGGTGCCGTCTGATTGAAATCCTCGACGGCGCCATCGGGTTTAAGCAGCTTGAACTCGACGCGGCGGTTGATACGCCGGTCTTCCTCCGTAACCTCCGGTACGCGCCTCGGATTGGACGACCCAAAACCGTTAGCCGAAATACGACTCTCGTCGAGTTGCCCGGCTTCGACGATATAGTTCTTGATGGCGAGGGAGCGGAATTGCGAAAGCTCCAGATTTTCCTGCGGCTCGCCCTGCGTATCGGTGTGACCGTTGATTTCGAGGTGAAAACCGGGGTGATCGACCAAAAAGAGCTTGATTCGGTCGAGGAGCGGCTTCATCGCCGGGGTGATATTGGCTTTGTTGGCCTCAAATTCCAAGTTCTGAAAAACGAGCGGAATCTGATAATTGATGAGCGTCGTCATCACGCGTAAAAGCGTGTCGGTTTCTAAATCGAGTTGCTTTTCGATAGTAAAATAATCCGGGCTCTGAATCAGCATCGCGTACCGAGCGTGATCGATGAGGTCGAAATCAAAGGAGCCGTCGTCGCGGATGTAGCGCGAGGCTACTTCGATACCGTTCGTCAAATCGACGATTGATACGATGCCTTTGAGCGGCATATTGGTCACGGAATCCTTCAAAATGCCTTCCAGGTGCGTGATGGCCGTTGGTTGGGCCTCCATCGGGAGAGGGAAGGAGTAAAGATCGAGGTTTTTGGGGTCGCGTTGGTCGGCGCGGGCGTAATAGAGGAGCTTGGAATCGGCGCCGATGGTGAAATAATATTCCGGCCCTTTACCATTGACGAGCGGCCCGATATTGCGCGGCTCATACCACCGTTTACCTACTTTGTACGTTTTGTAAATATCGAAATCGCCGAAATTCAGCAACTGCCCCCTCGACGAAAAGTACAGTACCTGATAGAGCGGGTGGAAATACGGGCTGACTTCCGATTCGCGAGTATTGACCACCGGCCCCATATTTTGCGCCTTCGTCCAGGTGCCGTTTTTGAGGCGGCGCGAAAACCAGATATCCGATAAACCAAAACCTCCCAAGCGGTCGGAAGCAAAATACAGCGTGTCGCCGGACGGCGAAAGCGATGGTTGCGAATCCCAAAATGTAGAGTTTACGCCGGAGCCGAGGTTGCGCGGGGCCGTCCAAACGGAATCATCGTTGAGGGTCGAAATGAACAGATCGCAGTTGTGGTGACAGTCCGGGCACTCGCACCGCGCGAAAACCAGCGTATGTCCATCGCGCGAGAGGCACGCCGAACCTTCGTTGTACGGCGACGAAATAGGCTTCGGAAAGGGTTTCGCGGCTGTCCAATATTCGCCTTCTCGCTTCGAGAAATACAGCTCTTCGTCGGGCTGTTCGGTAAAGCCGCGCAAAATGCGC
The DNA here is from genome assembly GCA_031425525.1 of Hymenobacteraceae bacterium. Lineage (GTDB taxonomy): Bacteria > Bacteroidota > Bacteroidia > Cytophagales > Hymenobacteraceae > JANNMJ01. The sequence goes on from JANPJM010000078.1 coordinate 1,613, forward strand.
TTGCTCGAAAACACGAGTACATCGCCGGACGGTGAAATGGCGGGGCCGTAGTCGGGGTATTTGGAATTTATCTCGTCGCCCATCGACGTATTGATGCCGCGGGGCGTCGGGAAAGTCGCCACGTTTTTGCGGTACTCAACCAGCTCGTAATAATATTTAAGATTAACGTACAACTCGCGGTCGGTGCGGTTGTCGAGCGAATCGTAATAAAGCTGCACCCGCTTGATATCGTTGTTGCGGTGCTTGAGCGCTAGCCGGTAATATACTTTCGCGAGGGCCGTATCCTTCGTTACGCGCTCGCAAAGCTGCGCCAGGCGCCAGAGCAAACGGTTGTCGTGGGCAAAATTCTGGGTGCTGAACTTCCCCACGTACGCCCGCATCAGCGAGTAGGCTTTGCGGTAATTTTTGCGTTTTTCGGCCCGCCGGATTGCCCGCAGTTCTTTTTTATTGCGGTAAAATGCCAGTTTACCGAGGTTCGGGAAGTCGACCACCGGGTCGCCGCCCGTACGTCGGTCACGCTTGCGAATACGGTTTTTGTTGCTATTTCTTGCCCCGATCTTAGCGCCGGTAGAATCGGTAGCTACCTCCCGGCGCTTCAATTTCAGGAGCTTACGTTTGGCAACCGGCGCGGCATCGGCCGAATCGGTCGCGATTTCACCCGTTTCTTTTTCCTCAACCTGCGCGCGGGCCGCACGCGGCGCCACTATTAACAGCAGCCCAAAAAGCAGCAGCACGAAGGACGTAGCACGACGCCACGCGGTACAAGGAAGCACAGAAAAAGACAAGCGCATCTAACAGGAGGATAATACAAAGGTAAAGATGCGCTCACGCGAAGCTCCGGCCCCGGCGCCCTACCCCCGACGAACGGGCATAGACTGCCGAAGCCGGAGCCTCGGTTTGGTAAGCAAGCGAAAGACGCGAAAAGCGGCCTAATGGTGGCCCGCGCCGGAGCCGGTTTCGGGCGTAGTGGGCTGTTGGCCGCGCCGCTGGCCCTGACGGTCTACGGGGCCGGTGGCGCCATCGGTGGTCTCGTCATCGTCGCCGATAATGCCCGAATCGTTGGCTGATAGGCCGCTGGTGGTCATAGCCACGGGATTCTGGCGTTGCAGCTCCGCTTCCGCCTCGGCGTGATGGAGCGTGAAAAGCGGGTCGCCGACGGGTTGCGCGTTGGCGGCCGGTTGATTTTTGGGTTGATTAGACATCGTAACAGGCGCGAGCGGCCGGGATGTAAGCGGCCGGGCGAATGAGCTACGCGCGTGGCGGGCCGCAGGTTGGGCGCGCGCGACGGGCGGCGGTAGCTTTGGGGTGACGGCCGTTTTTTGGCCCAACCATTGAGCCATCCGCCCTCCCGCGTCTGGCGGAAGCGAGCCCGCTATAACTGCTGCCAATGTGGCAACTTGCCGACTCGCTGCCGTCGTTAACTGACAAGAATGACCCCTGACTTTCGCTTTTTCCCGCTGCTCAACGTGTCCGCCGATTTTTCTGACGCCGTAGACGACGACGGTGAATTCATTGCGCCAGACCCCGATGGCGCCTCGCCCGCCGAACGACCCGATTCGCTGCCCTTGTTGCCGGTGCGCAATACGGTGCTGTTTCCGGGCGTGGTGCTGCCCGTCACGGTGAACCGCAAGAAAAGTATTAAACTAGTGCGTCGGGCGTATCGCTCTAATAATAAGCTGATTGGCGTGCTGGCGCAGCAGAACCCGATGGCCGACGACCCCACCGTCGCCGACCTGTTCCCGGTTGGCACGATGGCGCGGATTCTGAAGCTGTTGGTGCTGCCCGACGGCAACATCACCATTATCATTCAGGGCCAAAGCCGGTTTCGGGTGGCCGACGTGACGCAGGAAACGCCGTGGCTCGCCGCGCGCGTGACGTATCTGCCGGAGTTTTTCCCGGAGCGGCCCAGTAAAGAAGTACGCGCCCTGGTGAGCAGCCTGAAGGATGCGGCGCAAAAGATTCTAAAGCTCAACCCCGAAATTCCGCAGGAAGCCCAGGTGGCGCTCGATAACATCGATTCGCCGGCGTTTCTAACGCATTTTCTGTCGTCGAACATCAACGCCGAAGTAGCGCAGAAACAGCGTCTTCTGGAGGAAGACAACGGTGTGACGCGCGGCACGATGCTGCTGGAACTGCTCCTGAAAGAGGTGCAGATGCTCCAGATGAAGCGCGAAATTCAGCACAAGGCGCACATCGAAATCGACCAGCAGCAGCGCGAATATTTTCTGCGCCAGCAAATCAAAACCTTGCAGGATGAGCTGGGTTTCGACGGCCCCGAACAGGAAGTGGAGCGCCTGCGCGCGCGCGGTGCCGCCAAGCCGTGGCCCGAAGCCGTGGCCAAGCATTTCAACAAAGAACTGGATAAGCTGGGGCGCCTGAATCCGCAATCGGCCGAATTCCCGATTACGCTCAACTACGCCGAATTACTCCTCGATTTACCATGGGGCGAATACACGAAGGACAATTTCAACCTGAAACGAACCCGTAAAATCCTCGACGAGGATCATTATGGCCTCGATAAAGTGAAGGAGCGCCTGATCGAATATCTGGCGGTTTTGAAGTTGAAAAACGACCTGCGGGCGCCCATTTTGTGCTTATATGGCCCGCCTGGCGTCGGCAAAACATCGCTCGGCCGGAGCGTGGCGCGGGCTATCGGCCGCAAATTCGCGCGGATGAGCCTGGGTGGCGTGCGCGACGAATCCGAGATTCGCGGGCACCGCAAAACGTACGTCGGTGCGATGCCGGGGCGCCTCATCAGCATCATTAAAAAAGCGGGCTCCTCGAACCCGGTGATTTTGCTGGATGAAATTGATAAAGTCGGCAACGATTTCCGGGGCGATCCGCAAGCTGCGCTGCTCGAAGTCCTCGACCCGGAGCAGAACTCGACGTTCACTGATAACTACCTCGAAGTCGAGTACGACCTCTCGAAGGTGCTGTTCATCGCCACGGCCAACTCGCTCGATACCATCCACCCAGCCCTGCGCGACCGGATGGAAATCATCGACCTGACCGGCTACACGCTCGAAGAAAAAACGCAGATCGCGCGCCGCCACCTCGTGCCCAAGCAGGTAGCCGAAAACGGCCTCTTGCCCGAAGACGTGAGCGTGCCCCTCCCCACGCTCCACAAGCTCATCGACGGTTACACCCGCGAGAGCGGCGTGCGCGGGCTGGAGCGCCAGATTGCCAAGCTCTTACGCAGCGTGGCGCGCGCTAAAGCCACCGACGGCAAAGCCTTTGAGCCGCGCGCCATTCAACCGTCGGAAGTGGTCGGCATTATGGGGCCGGAACGCTTCGACCGCGATCAATACCAAGACAACGACACCGCTGGCGTTGTTACTGGACTAGCTTGGACGAGTGTCGGTGGCGATATTCTTTTCATCGAAACGCTCCTGAGCCGGGGGCGCGGCAAGCTTACGCTCAGCGGCCAATTGGGCGATGTGATGAAGGAATCAGCGATGACCGCCCTGAGCTACCTGCGTTCCCGCGCTGATGATTTGGGCATCGACTACCGCCTTTTCGATCATTACGACTTGCACATCCACTTCCCCGAAGGGGCCGTGCCTAAGGACGGGCCGAGCGCCGGCATCGCCATTTTCACGGCCATCGCCTCCGTTTTCACCCAACGGAAAGTGCGCGCCAAGATCGCGATGACCGGCGAAATCACGCTACGCGGCAAGGTGCTGCCCGTCGGCGGCATCAAGGAAAAACTCCTCGCCGCGCGCCGCGCGGGCCTCGAAACCATTCTGCTGAGCGAAAAAAACCGGAAGGATGTCACTGAAATCCCCGCCGAATACCTCAAAGGACTCACCATCGAATACGTGACCAATGTGGACGATGTAGTGGAAAAGGCGCTGCTGGCCGAGCAGGTTTCACGGCCGCTGAAGCTGACGATACCAGAAAAGCCGGCCACGGGAACGGTGGGGGTGGAGAATGTGTAACTTGGGCTGATTGAATCATTTCTCATTCGTTATCCAGATGTACCAGTCCCCGCTTATCACCGTCAACCCGGCAATCGTTAGTGGTACGCCGGTTTTCTCAGGCACGCGCGTTCCACTCAAAGCCCTATTTGACTATATGCGCGGCAACCACTCACTCGACGATTTTCTCGATGATTTTCCTTCCGTCTCGCGGGAGCAGGCGCGGGCCGTACTCCGTCTGGCGCACGAGACACTAGAAAACCAGGTAGAGCCAAAATGAAAATTCTGCTCGATGAGAATATGCCGCGCAAGCTCCGCTACCGATTTGGGGGCGCGTATGAGGTCGTCACGGTTCAGGATTTGGGCTGGAGCGGCAAGAAAAATGGCGAGTTGTTGCGCCTGATGGTTGAGGCAGGCATTGACGCTTTCGTCACCGGCGACCGCCGGATGCTCTACGAGCAGAACTGGCAAAATCATCCACTGCCAGTGCTAGTGCTACGAGTGCAGGAAGATCAATACGAAGATTATTTAGCGCTGATGCCGCAGATACTGGCGTTGCTGGCCGCTGGGGCGCCGCCCGGCCCCAGCGTGATAGCGGGGGAATGATGCCAATCGGAGCCACTCCCCACACGAAACCCACCCCGTTCGGCGTTCTGCGGCCTCACTATCGTACCTTAGATTCCTGATGTCGCACTGCTTCCGTTTCTGCCTGTTACTGGCTTTTGCCCTGACCGCTACCGCTGCCCGCGCCCAAATCGGCGGCGGACGCACGATGCAATTTCTCGACCTGCCGACCAATGCCCGTTTGGCTGCCCTCGGCGGGCAAAACGTGTCGGCGCCCGCGCCCAACGACCCCCAAGCTGTCCTGAGCAACCCTGCGCTGCTCGATACGGCGATGGCGGGTAAACTGGCGTTCAGCTACCTCAACTTCGTGAGCGATGTGGCGCAGAACTCGTTGCAATACGGCTTTCGGGCGGGTAAGCTCGGGACATTGAGCGCCGGGCTGACGTACCTCAACTACGGCACCATTCAGGGTTTCGATGAGGCTGGCAATACCACCGGCACGTTTTCGGCGCAAGATTATGCCTTTTCGCTCACGGCAGCACGCCACCAGGGGCCGTTCGTGCTGGGGGCCACGCTGCGGCTCGCGGCGAGCGCGTACGCGGCGAATAAATCGTCGGCAGTAGCAGCCGATTTCGGCGCGCGGTTTCAGCACCCGACGCGGCAACTCTCGATTGGTCTGGTGGTGAAAACGGTTGGTGTGCAATTGCGCGCCTTCGATGGCGCCGAGCGTGAGCCGCTGCCGTTCGATGTGCAGCTTGGTGTCAGTTATAAGCCGGAACATATGCCGGTGCGGTTTTCGGCCACGGCGCACCACTTATACCAGGGCGATGTGGTGTATCTCGACCCCACCGCCAAAGGCAAGCTCGACGAAAATAACAACGAAGTCAAGCCCAAAAAGACGCTGGCTGATAAAATTGGCCGTCATTTTACGGGTTCGGCGGAAATTCTGATTGCGCAAGGTCTCAACCTGCGGGTGGGCTACAACTACCTCCGTCGGCGCGAGTTACGGATTGAAAACGTGTCGGCCGGTGCGGGCTTTTCGTTTGGGGCGATGGTGAAAGCTGGTGCGTTTCAACTCGAATTTACGCGCGCGCTGTACGGCCCTGCCGGCGGTGGCACGTACTTGACGGTCGTTTCTGACCTGCACCGGTTGTTTCGGAAGAAGTCGTAGGCCCGCCCCTACGTCAATCTGATTTTATGGACGCTTCTTTAACTCCCGCGCGCATCGTTGCGGCGCTCGACGAATATATCATCGGCCAACACGAGGCCAAGCGCCACGTGGCTATCGCGTTGCGCAACCGCTGGCGCCGCCTGCAAGCTTCGCCGGAGCAACAGGCCGACATCACGCCGAACAACATTCTGCTCATCGGCGCTACGGGCGTGGGCAAGACCGAGATTGCGCGCCGGTTGGCGGCCCTCGCCGACGCGCCGTTCGTGAAGGTGGAGGCGTCCAAGTTTACCGAAGTCGGGTATGTCGGACGCGATGTCGAGTCGATGGTGCGCGATTTAGCCGAGCAATCGGTGCAGCTTGTACGGCAGCGCCGCCAGGCCGCCGTGCGGTTGCAAGCCCAGGAAGCCGTGGAAAATCGAATTCTCGATGCGCTGATTCCGCCGGTCAAGCCGGTGGGTTTTCGGCCGGGCACGGCGTCGGTTTCAGCCGAAGGCGAGTTGCTGGCGGGCACCCCCGAACCCCTCGCCGACCCCAACGCGCCCGACGCCGATCTCAACGTGCGCACTCGCGAACGGCTGCGCGAAAAGCTGCGCGCCGGCGACCTCGACCACCGCAAAATCGAAATTCCCGTCGAGCAAAACAGCCCCACCAGCATCGGCATGATGCTGCCACCCGGCATGGACGATTCCGCGATGCAGGGCTTGCAGGAGATGCTCGGCTCGATGCTGCCACGCGGCGGCACCTCCCGTACCCGAAAAGTGAGCGTGGCCGAAGCCCGCAAGCTGCTGCTGGAAGAGGAAGCGGGCAAGCTCATCGATATGGAGGAGGTGAAGGAAGAAGCTATCCAGCGCGCCGAAAACGCGGGCATCATCTTCATCGACGAGATCGTTAAAGTGGCGTCGGCGGGCCGGGCCGGTGGTGGGGGAGGGGGCGGACGCGGCCCCGACATCAGCCGCGAGGGCGTGCAACGCGACCTGCTGCCCATCGTCGAAGGTTCCGTGGTAAGTACCAAGTACGGCCCTGTCCGCACCGACCATATCCTGTTCATTGCGGCTGGCGCCTTCCACGTCGCCAAACCCAGCGATCTGATTCCCGAGCTGCAAGGGCGCTTCCCGATTCGGGTCGAGCTGCTACCGTTGAGCGAAGACGATTTCTTTCAGATTCTGCAAAAGCCCCGCACTGCCCTCACCCGCCAATACGAAGCCCTGCTGGCAGCCGAAAACGTAACGCTGGTTTTTGAGGAAGCCGCTCTGCGCGCGCTCGCCAAAGTAGCCTTCGCCCTCAATGCCGAAGTCGAGAACATCGGCGCCCGGCGCCTGCAAACCGTGATGAGCCGGCTGTTGAGCGACATCCTCTTCGCCGTCCCCGACGAACTTCCGCCCGACGGCCGCGTAACCATCACCGCCGCGCTAGTCGAAGAACGCTTGGCCGGGCTGGTACAAAAGCGCGACGTGAGCGAGTTTATTCTGTAACGACCGCGCCGCTGCCCCGTCGGCCGCTAACTCCAGACAGTCTGCACCGATCTCTGTAACGCCGGAATCCAACTTCAGACAATCTTTTGGCGCCTCCAGACAGTCGGCCGCCACCGCCAGACCCTCTTTTGGCGCCTCCAGACAATCGTCCGCCATCTCCAGACAGCCTTTTGGCCGCTCTGCACAGTCGAAAATCCTGCTCTGTAACGCCGGAATCTAACTCCAGACAATCTTCCGGCCCCTATGCACAGGCAACTGCCTGCTCTGCACAGCCCGCCGCCACCTCCGGAGGCCCTGACAGCCCCGCCAGGGCTTTTTTTGGGTGCCCTTCTTCAGAAAGTACCAAAACAGCGCGGCCGTCGGCTGCCCGTCCCCCCGTTATGCACTACTACATCATCACCGGCGCCTCCCGTGGCCTGGGTCGCGCCCTGGCCGAAACCCTGCTCGAAGACGCCAACACCACGGTTTGGGGCACCTCGCGGCACGCTACCATTCAGCACGCGCGCTACCACCACCAGCCGCTCGATTTATCGGATTTGACCGCCGTCGAACACAACCTGCAAAAGCTGTTTTTGCCCTTCGACGACGCCGAAAGCCTCACCCTCATCAACAACGCCGCCGTCCTGGGCGACATCGGGTATTTCGGGCAGCAGACGCATTCGCACTTCACGTGGGTCTTCGACGTGAACGTCCTTGCGCCCGCCATGCTGCTCAATACGTTCCTCGCCACGTACGCCCATCGCGGCCTCCCGCTCACGGTACTCAACATCAGCAGCGGGGCCGCCCGTCGCCCCATGGATGGCTGGGCCGCCTACTGCGCTTCCAAAGCCGCCCTCGAAATGCTCACCCTCACGGCCGCCGCCGAACAAACTCTCCTCGGCCACGACCATGTACGGCTCCACGCGCTCTCGCCTGGCGTCCTCGATACGCAAATGCAGGAGCAAGTGCGCGCCGCCGACCCGGCTGCCTTCTCCGAGGTCAATCAGTTTCGCGCGCTGCACGCCAACGGCGAACTGCCTAGCGCAGAGGATGCGGCGCGACGGATTGTGGGGTTTTTGGGGCGAAAGGGAAGGGAAGAGGGGGTAGTGGTGCAGTTGAAGGAGTTAGGGGAGTAATGAACAATCTTTTGGCGGAGACGAATGAAGAAAAAAAAGGGGTTTGCAGCATTTGCTGCAAACCCCTTTTAAGTTTACGTAGCTGTCGATGCTCTAAGGAGCAGCTGGCCCGACGTAAGTGCGGCTGCCAACGAACGTGCAGGTGTCTGTTTCTGCTACACCGTCGCCGGTCAGATCTCCTTCGAACGTAAAGTTGAGCGTCACCTTGTCACCATCCACTTGTCCATTTGCCGACACGGTGACGGTGTAAGTATCCTTGAAGACATCCGTGTACGTCTGCGTCGTCGGCGGAAGCGTAATAGTGTTGCCATTAGTGTTCGCCACAAAACGCACGTGGAAGCTCTCTTCCGGTGAAGAGGAATAATCGCTCAGGCCGTAAATATTGTCGATGAACACCTTGCCGAGGTTATCGGAGGTGTTGTAGATCTGGACGTAATACTCGTGTGGCGCACCGCCACCGCACGTTTCGGCGCCAACGTACTCCCCTGCGACGGGCGAGAGAGTTTCAAATTCATCCTCTTCGTCATCCTTACACGATGAAAGAGTCAGGGGGGCTGCAAAGGCGAGTAGTGCCCACAGCAGAAGTTTTGGGGTCTTGTTCATTGTCTGAAACTGACGAAAATGGAAGAGTGTGCCCGTAGGTACCCCCAAACTACTGTTTAACGAAAACCCGTCGGGCTGTGCCGAATCCCGGACCCAGCACGATGTACGCCAAGCTTTCTACTGCGCCGGTGCTACCGAATATGATTCCCTCACTAGTAAAATCAAACTCGTTACCATTGACAAGCTGACGCGGCATTTCGAACCCAGTCGGGGACGTCTGCACAAAGAACGCGGGCAATATAGAACCGCTTGGGGCTGGTACGGCCCCAAGGTTGTCAGTGCGGTACAGGCCATTGCCGAGATTGGTAACTACGGAAATACCGCCCGTGAGCGCCCGCACATACGTGCCCGATAAGTCGGGGTATGTAAGTGAAGGATCAACCACGCCGATTGAGCGAATTACCGACAATGAATCTCCTTCAGGATTGCCGACTGTGTAGGTAAGCGTATACACTCCAGCGACCGTCGTGTTGATTCTTCCGCTGATTCGCGGGGCGATTTCCCGGCCGCCCAGCGTCGCATTGACACCCGGGTCAGTGAAAGTGCCGTTCAGTGGGATTGTCGTTACCGTCGGCCCTTTCAGTTGGAGCAATGGAAAGGTGCGGATAACGGAGATGTTGTCGGTGTCATCGCGCTCGCAACCGGAACCGATGAAAAGAAGGCCTAGACCGAGGCCAGCAGTGCGCAACAAGGCGCTGAATTTCTGGTACATTGTCTGATTTCGCTAAAAAGGTTACGGGCGTTTGTCCCACCATACCGGCACATCGAGCCGCACAAACGCCGGGGCATTCGAATTGCGCTGGGCCTCAGAAAGCGGGTAAGGTACCCGCTCCGGGATACGACCTGCCGGAAGTACACTGCTCAACGACGGGTTGATCAGCGAAGGATATCCCGTACGGCGCAACTCAGTCCACGCTTCAAAGCCCTGCCGGCCGTTGAGCGCCACCCATTTCTGGGTGATGAGCCGGTCGAGCTTCTCTTCCGCCGAGGTCACCTGATCGAGGTCGATGGCTGGCGTAGCAAGGAAAGCACCTGCCCCCGTCACGCCGTACATATCGAACGAGGCCGTGATGGCGTCGTTGTAAATCGCTTTGGCATTGGCGCCCATCGCGTAACCGCGTAGCGCTGCTTCGGCTTGCAGAAACAGGCTCTCCGGCCCGGAGATGAACGGGAAAGACGTTGTCGGACCAGCCACCAGCTCGCCGGGGCGCGAGAACAAGTTAAGAGCTTCCCCCGTGTTGTTGATGCCGGCCCGGCCCTGGTCGGCGCCACGATGTGTGGTCGTGCCGCTGGGAGTGAGCGGGAAGCGATACAGGGCATTTACGCGCGGGTCGGCGGTACTGTCGATCAGATACCCCAGCGCCGTGTTGCTAGCGATGATGTTGCTCTTGATGTTCGAGCCGCCAAATTCAATCGCGTAGAACGGGTATTGATTGTTGGTGCTGTTCACAAAGGGCATTGCGGCATCCTCACCAGCACCCAAGAATTCGGCTCCATCTTGATAAAGCGCTTGGATGCTGTCGCGCGCCACGCTTTCACGGGCGTACACCTGCCGCAGGTAAATTTTAAGCTTGAGGGTATTGGCAAACCGGCGCCACTTGTCCATATCGCCGTTGAAGATCACGTCGCTCGCGCCCACATCGACCTGCGTCGGGCTTGAACTGATTTTAGCCACCGACGCATTGATAAGCGTAATCAGCTGATCGTAGATCAGTTGCCCGTCGTCGTAGCGGGGGTTGATGTTGGCGTTGCCTTGCAGGGCTTCGCTGAACGGCACCTTGTCGTAGCCGTCCACCAGCACCTGGTAGGTGTAAGCCTGCATCAGGCCCGCGATGGCGCCGTAGTTGACCGAGTCGCCCGTCGCCCGATCACTCACGTACTTGAAGTCGTTGAGGGAGCCGGCGTAAAGCGTCTGCCACGGGCGGTCATAATCGTCCTGACCCACTTGGTAACGGTCGAGGTCTTTGTACTGGCTTGCCACCAGCGACTGCGTCCAGTTCTGCGCCCAGAAATTTCCGAGGATCTGGTACTGGTAGCTCATCACGTACGCCGCCGACCCAATGCCCGACGGCAGCACCAGATCGGGCGTGGAGGAGAGCGGCAGGTTGGGGTTTTTGTTGATGTCGAGGAATTCTTTCTCGCACGCCGAGAGGGCTGTAGCAGCCACCAGCGCGGAGAGTAAACCGATTTTGCGGATTTTGTTCATCTTAATGAAGCGTATTAGCGGTTAGAAAGTGACCCGCAAATTGGCGCCGTAGCTCCGCAGCGAGGGCGAACCCGTGAAATCGAAGCCCTGCGTGTTGCCGTTGCCGAAGTTGCTCGATTCGGGGTCTACGTAGGTATTCTCCGAAGGCGTCCACAGGAAGAGGTTGCGGCCCACGAAGCCGAAGGAAACGCCGCCGAATGGCGTCTTTTCGAGCAGCTTACTCGGCAGGGCGTAGCTCAAGCCTACTTCGCGCAGCTTCACGTAGGAGGCGTCGATGACGTTGGTGCCGTCGAGCGACTGCGCCAGGAAGCCCCAGTATTCGGTCGGGCCGGTGACGGGCGTGGTGTTAGTCGCGAACGTGCCGTCTTCGTTCTGCACTACGCTGTTCGGCACCACGAACGGGTTGCGGTCGTTGTAAAGCGTTTCGGGGGCCGTGCCCACGAAGCGTTGCGTCGAGCGCGTCCGCGAATACATCTGGCCGCCCTGCCTGGTGTCGAATACCACGTTCAGCGAAGCTCCTTTATAGCTGAACGAGTTGGTAAGACCGGCCGTGTAGTCGGGCTGAATGTTGCCCACCACCGACAGCACGGGGTTAGCCACCGGCAGACCGGTTTTGGCGTCGCAGATAATCTGGCCGTCGGGCGTCCGCGAAAAATCAACCGCCTTGATGTTGCCGTACGGATCGCCCACAGTAGCGACGAGCGAAGCGCGGCTGAACCCCCCGATGGTGAGTTCCTTGACACCAGCGTACAGCTCTTCGACTTCATTCCGGTTCCGGGTATAGTTCACCAAGATGTCCCACTTGAAGTCGCCGACCTGTAGCGGCGTACCGCTCACCAGCAGCTCGATGCCCTTGTTGCGGATGGAACCGGCATTGACAACCTGCGTCTGGAAGCCGGAGGCCGTCGAGATCGGCACCCGGACGATCTGCTCCGTCGAGTTGGCGTTGTAGTACGAGGCGTCAATCGTGAGGCGGTTGTTGAGGAAGCGCAGCTCGGCGCCGAACTCGAACGACTTCGTGATTTCCGGCTGCAGCCGCTGGTTGCCGATGCGGTCGCCCACTTCGTAGCCCGCGACGGTGCCGGTGGGGTACTGAATCGGGAATTGAATGTCGGAGTTCTCGAATCCGCTCGCCACGTTCGTCGACGCAAAGGTTGGGTCGAGGAGGTATTCAGGAGCGTCGTTGCCGACCTGCGCGTAGTTGGCGCGCAGCTTCCCGAAGCTCAGGTATTTGTTTTCGTTCATGCCGAGCAGCTCGGTGAACACGAAGCCAACCCCGACGCCGGGGTAGAAGAACGACCGGTTGGAGGTCGGCAGCGTCGAGGACCAGTCGTTACGCGCCGTGGCGTTGAGGAACAGGTAGTCGCGGAAGCCGAGGTCGACGGAGGTGTACACCCCGTAGAGGCGGCGCAGCGTCCGGGCGTTGAGGCCGGAGTTGGAGTTCACGAAATTGCCCGACACGTTGTCGAACCCTTGGAACGTGTTATTGACGAGTGCCTGGCCCTCAAAACCCAGCGACTCCAAGCGCCGCTGGTTGATGTTGTGGCCGACGATGGCGCTGACCGTGATGTCTTCGCTGATATTACCGTTGTAGGTACCGATCAGGTCGGACGTCAGCTCTGAACTGGTGTACTGCGCTTCAGCGTAGAGGCCCGGATTGGAGCCAAAATCGGCGTTGACGCCGATGGGCGCCCGCTTGGAGCGGAACTGGCGCCGGCGGTCGGCGTACACGTCGGTGCCGATACGGTAGTTGATCCGGAAGTGGTCGTTGAAGACGTACCCAAGCTGGGCGTTGCCGAACAGGCGGTCCACGTCGCTGCGGTAGTTATCGTTCGCCAGCAGGTACCACGGGTTGGTGGTGTAGGCGCCGTAGTAGCCGCTGAGGGTATTGAACGGGCTGTTAAGGTCTTTGAGTTCGAGCAAGCTGATGTCGCGCGGGGTCTGGATCAGCTGGTCATACACCGAGCTGCCCTGGCCCGTGACGGCCAAGTCGCCGCCCGATTTGGTGTAGGTGATGTTGGCGCTCGTGGTGAATTTGTTGGACAGCTTTGTCTCGCCCGAGATTTTCACCGATGTGCGGTCGTACTCCGTGCCGGGGGTAATACCTTTCTGCTTGGTGTTGGCCGCCGACAGGAAGTAGTTCGACTTCTGGTCGCCGCCGCCCACTGACAGCGTGTTGGTGAAGACCGAGCCGATGTCAAAAAACTCCTTGACGTTATCGGGCACCGCCGAGTAGGGCTTGTAGCGCTGCTGGTTGTTGACACGCTGCCCCCAGGCGCGCAGTTTATCGTCGAAGCGCGGCCCCCAGCTGAAGTTTTCACGCAGCACCTGCTGGTTGATCAAATTGGTGCCGTTTTCAGCGCGCCCACCCTGCCCGTAGCGGTTCTGAAACTCCGGCAGTCGCAGAATGTCCTCGAACACGTACGAGGTAGTGTATGTCACTTCGGCTTTCTTGCCGGCTTTGGCGGCGTTGCGCCCGCTCTTGGTGGTGATGATGATGGCGCCGGTGGCCGCTCGCGAACCGTAGAGCGCCGTGGCGGCCGGGCCTTTCAAGATGTTGACCGACTCCACATCCTCCGGGTTAATGTCGTTGGCGCGGTTGCCGGCGTCGATGCCGTTGTTGAGGTTGTCGCCGGTGCCGATGGAGCGGTTGTCAATCGGAATACCGTCGATGACATAGAGTGGTTGGTTTTCGCCCTGAAGCGATTTGCTGCCCCGGATCACTACGCGGGTTGAAGACCCCACGCCGCCCGAACCACTATTGATCTGCACGCCCGCCACTTTGCCTTGCAGTGAGTTCAGCACGCTGCGCTCGCGACCTTGGGTTAGTTGAGCGGCCTCAATGGTCTGGGTAGCATATCCCAAGGTTTTCTTCTCTTTCTCAATCCCCAGCGCCGTCACCACGACCTCACCAAGCTGCTTGGTGTCAGTAACGAGCGAAACGCTGAACGGGCCATTGCCGCCGCCCGTCGCTTGCTCCTGCTGCTGATACCCCAGAAAACGAAACTGGAGCGTGGCATCGCCGGTCGGAGCGGAAAGCGAAAACGACCCATCCGGGCCGGTAGAGGTACCGGAGGTAGTCCCTTTCAATAGAACCGTGACACCAGGCAGCGGCTCATTGGTCGCTCGGTCTATCACGGTTCCCGTAATCGTCCGGTCTTGTGCTGAGGCGTGCAAGACGCCAAACAGCAGGGCCAGACACAAAAGAAGTAATCTTCTCATCGTGCAAAAAGTGTTTTTGAAGTGAAAGTGGACGTGGAAAGTGTGTTCAGCAACACCGAAGCGGCTACTGTTTAGCTAAGGTAAGACTCGTGATAGGAATGCTGCAAGCCGAACAACTGCTCCGATTCCTGTCACGCCTAAGCCTCAGTGTTTTACATGCGTGATGTTGTGGAACGTAACCCGAAAAAAAAGCGGCTAGTGCCAAAAATAGCACTAGCCGCCAACTTTTCTGCGATTCCGGCAAGTTGTTCAACTTTCCATTAGGAATGCTTTAATATAGGAGTCGATATCGCCATCCAGCACCGCCTGCACGTCGGTACGTTCCACGCCCGTGCGGAGGTCTTTCACTAGTTTATAGGGATGTAACACGTAATTGCGAATTTGGGAACCGAATTCGATTCGCTTCTTGCCGGCTTCCACTACGTCGCGGGCGGCGTTACGCTTGTCTACCTCCTGCTGGTACAATCGCGAGCGCAACATCCGGAGGGCGTGTTCCTTGTTGAGGAGCTGCGAGCGTTCGATCTGGCACTCTATGATGATGCCCGAAAGGGCGTGCTTGAGACGCACGGCCGTTTCGACCTTGTTGACGTTCTGCCCACCCGCGCCGCCCGACCGGAAGGTGTCCCAATCGATATCGCTCGGATTGACCTCGATATGAATCGTATCATCGACCATCGGGTAGGCGAAAACGGAGGCGAACGACGTATGCCGCCGCGCCGATGAATCGAACGGCGAGATGCGCACCAGCCGGTGGACGCCGGTTTCGGCCTTCAGATAGCCATACGCAAACTCGCCTTCGATTTCGACGGTCGCCGAGCGGATGCCGGCGCCTTCGCCGTCGGTGCGGCTGATTTCGCGCACCGAGAAGCCGTGGCGTTGGCCCCACATGAGGTACATGCGCTGGAGCATCTCGGCCCAGTCCTGGCTCTCGGTGCCGCCGGCACCGGCGTTGATCTCCAAAATCGCGGGCAGCGGGTCTTCCTCGCCCGACAGCATTCGTTTGAATTCGAGGTCTTCGATGAGCGTCTCGGCGGCGGCGTGAGCGGCGTCGGATTCCGCCTCCGTCGCCATTCCTTCGCGCTGAAATTCGAGCAGCACTTCCAGGTCATCGACGGCGGTGCGGGTGGCTTCCCACGGCACCGTCCATGCTTTCAGGGCGCGGGCTTCGCGCATGACGGTTTCGGCGGCTTTGGAATCGTCCCAGAAGCTGGGCGCGGCGGCGCGCTCGTCGATGTCGGTCAGCTGGGCGTGTTTGGCGTCGTAATCGAGGTAACGGCGCAAATCTTCGACGCGCCGCTTCAGGTCTTTTACCTGATCTGTAGTCATTCAGTTAAGGAAAATAGTGAAAATGTAACGCGGGCCAGCGCCCGCAGTACATTGCTCGGCTCGCGGGCCGGCGCCCTGTGGTATATTTCTACTCTACAACTTCCAGCCACTCAAACACGTCGGGCGCGGTACCGAGCTTGATGGCGTCGAGCGCTTGACCGAGGCGCGCGCCGAGCGAATCGGCGGAAAGCGGGGGCAGCGCGTAATCGGTGCCCCGGTCGCCGATCACGACGATGGGCGCGATGGTGGCGGCCGTGCCGCAGCCGAAAGCTTCCTGCAAGGTGCCGGTTTGCAGCGCGGTCAGAATTTCATCGGAGGAAACCCGGCGCTCTTCCACCGGCACGCCCCAATGGCGGGCCAGGGCGAGGACCGAGCGGCGCGTCACGCCATCGAGAATGGAAGACGACAGGGCAGGGGTGATGAGCGTATCGTTGATGACGAAGCACGCATTCATCGTACCCGATTCTTCGATGTAGCGATGCTCGGCAGCGTCAGTCCAAAGAAGCTGGTGGTAGCCTTCGGCCTGGGCGCGGCGGGTGGGCTCCATCGCGCCGCCGTAGTTGCCGGCGGCTTTGGCCGCGCCGGTACCGCCCTCCGGCGAGCGCACGAAAAAATGCTCGAACCGCACCCGCAGCGGCTGCGAGTAGTAGGCATTGACCGGCGACGTGAAGATGACGAACTTATACTCGTTGGAAGGCCGCACGCCGATGAACCCATCGGTGGCGAACATAAACGGCCGGATGTAGAGCGACGTGCCCTCGGCGGTGGGCACCCAGGCGCGGTCGAGGGCGATGAGCGCTTTGAGACCGTCGAGGAAGATGTGTTCCGGCAGGGTCGGCATGCACATCCGCTCGGCGGAGGCGTTGAGGCGGTGCAGGTTGTCGAGGGGCCGGAACAGCACCACGCGGCCCCCGGCTTGCCGGTACGCCTTCATACCCTCGAAAATGGCTTGGCCGTAGTGCAGCGCCGACGTGGCCGGCGAGAGCGCCAACGGCCCGTACGGCTCGATGACGGGCGTTTGCCAGGCGCCGTCGCGGTAATCGACGGTCAGCATATGGTCGCTGAAGACCTTGCCGAACTCGATATGATCGAAATCGACCTCGTGGAGGCGCGACGCCGCAGCGCGGCGGATGGTAAGCGGCGAGATGGCAGGCAGCATAGCGGGCATAGCAACAGGGATGAGACCGGCAGTGCTGGCGCCGCCGAAATGGTTACACGAAGGTACGGCCGCCGACGTAGCGCGCGGATGGGCAGCTAGGCCAACGGGCGGGCGGCGGTTGCCGGAATCAAGGCCGCGCTACAGACGCGGCTTCCACGAAACCTGCTCGGCGCCAAGCTCCTGCGCCATCGCGCGCGATAGCACGAACAGGTAATCGGAAAGCCGATTGAGGTAGGTAATAATCAGCTCCTCGACGGGCGCATCGGCGTGGAGGGCGATGACGAGGCGTTCGGCGCGGCGGCAGACGGTGCGCGCCAGATGGCAGTAGCTGACGGCCGGGTGGCCGCCGGGCAGCACGAACTCGCGCAGCGGCGGCAGAGTGGCGTCCATCGCGTCGATGGCGTTTTCGAGGAGCGTGACATCGGCCGGAATCATCGCCGGGAGCGCCTTGCGGCTGTTGGCTGAGGGGTCGGTGGCGAGGGCGGCGCCGAGGGTGAAGAGGCGATCCTGAATCTCCTTGAGCAGGTCGCGCCGGGGGGCGTTGATTTTCTGGTCGCGCACGAGGCCGATCCACGAGTTCAACTCATCGACAGTGCCGTACGCATCGATCCGGTGACTCGATTTGGGCACCCGCGTGCCGCCGATGAGGGAGGTGAGACCAGTGTCGCCGGTTTTGGTGTAGACTTTCATATGCTACCAAAGCTACGGCGCCAGCGCGATGAGAAGCGAACGCGCGGCACGTAAACATCTTTTGCATAAACAAAAAAATGTTCTAACCGATGGTTTTTAGGTGCGGTGGCCGCTGTCTAAAATCAAAAGCAGCACTTTTTGCGTGGGGCGCGCTTATACTTGCCGCTTTAAGTACTGCAATAGCAGTAAACTAGAGAGTTTGTCATTGCGAGGTACGAAGCAATCCTCGGTTGCTCGGTGCGGTAGGCCAGCTACGATGCCGAGCAAACAAGGATTGCTTCGTCCACCACGCTTCGCTCGTGGCAGGCTCCAAGCCTCCTCGCAATGACAAATATTATGAGTTATGAAAGAAGACTTCCTGTACTACCTCTGGTCGCAGGTCGCATTCGACCGGGCCGACCTGCGCACCACGGCCGATGAGCCGCTCACGATTCTGGCGACCGGCACGCGCAACGCCGATTCCGGGCCTGATTTCGCCGCTGCCCGGCTGCGCATCGGCGACGTGGAATGGTCGGGGAGCGTGGAAATGCACCTGCGGGCCTCTGATTGGGCGCGCCACGGGCACCAGCACGACCCCGCCTACGACCAGGTGATTCTGCACGTCGTGTGGGACGCCGACGTCGATGTTTTCCGCCAGGATGGCTCGCTGATTCCGGTTCTGGCGCTGCGCGGGCGCGTGGCGGGCGGCCTGATTATGCGCTACAACCGGTTGCTCGATGCCGAAAGCGCCATCCCGTGCGCGGGCCTCGTGGGCGCGGTGCCGGGCGTCATCCGCACCGTGATGCGCGAACGCGCCCTACTCGAACGCGCCGAAGCCAAGGCCGACCGCGTGGCGGCGCTGCTCGCGGAAACCGGCACCGATTGGGAAGCCGCCACCTGGCTGACGCTCCTCGCGGGCTTCGGCTTCAAAACCAACGACGATCCGATGCGCCGCCTCGGCCAGGTGCTGCCGTGGCAGGTGGTGCGCCGCTACCGCGCGCAACCCGCCGATCTGGAAGCGGTGTTACTGGGCCAAGCCGGGCTGATTCCGCCCCCCGACCCGGCCGAAAACGCCTACACCACCACCCTACGCCAAACGTGGCAGCACCTCCAGCGCAAGCATCAGCTCGACCCGGCTACCGAGCTACGTACTCACGATTGGAAATTCGGCCGGATGCGGCCCTCCAACTTTCCGCCCGTGCGGCTGGCCCAACTGGCGGCCGTGTTGGCGCGCCACGAACATCTGCTGGCCGGGTTGCGGGGCGCGTCCAACTCGCCACGGCTGCTGGCCGAATTTTTTGCCGCACCGGTTAGTGCCTACTGGCAAGCGCATTACCATTTCGGGCGCCCCGCCTCGATGGCGCCGCAACTCGGCAAAGCCAGTACGCACCGCTTGGTGATGAACGTGGCCGTGCCCGTGCTGGTGGCCTACGCGCGCTACCACCACCGCCCCGGCGATGTGGAAGAAGCCCTCGCGCTCCTCGACCGCCTGCCCGCCGAGCAAAACCGGGTGCTGGCGCCCTACGAAAGCCTCGGCTTCGAGAACCGTTCTGCCGCCGATTCGCAGGGGTTGTTAGGGCTTTGGAACGGCTACTGCGCCCCTAAAGCGTGTTTGCGGTGCGCTATCGGGGCGAATATCCTGAAACGTGCCGTCGTCCGGTGATGGTGCCGTGGGCGGCTTGGGGGCTGAATTTGCCGTTGCTCGCGCTGGCGGCGGGTTGGCTGTGGCGCCGTACGGCGCGCGGCGCGGCGGGCGCCCGGTGGTTTTGGCTCGCGCTGGCGGCGCGGGGGGCGGGCGGCATCGCGCTGGGCTTGGCCTACACGGTGCGCTGGGGCGTCTACGATGGCGGCGATACCTACGGTTTGCAGCGGCAAGCGCGCAAACTAACTGCTTGGGCCGAAACCGATTGGAGCGGGTACGTCCGCCTGTTACTGACGGCCACCGACCAGCCCGGCGCGCCCACGCGGCTGTACGCTACGTTCTCTAATTCTTTCTTTTTCATTCGTGGGCTCAGTCTGCTCAACTTCCTGACCGGCGGCAGCTACTGGCTCAACGGGTTGTGGCTCTCGCTGGCCGCCTTCGCCGGGAGTTGGCTCCTGGCGCGCGAGTTGGCGCGGGTAGTGCCCCGTGCGGCGCGCGGCGCGTGGATAGGGGCACTGGCGTGGCCGTCGGTGGTGTTCTGGCTGAGTGGCGTTGGTAAAGACGCACTGTTATTGGCCGCATTGGGCAGCTTCGGGGCCGCCGCGTTACGGCTTACCTATCCGCCGATTTCATCGGTTGATAAGGTAGTGGCAAACCCGGCGGCTATGGCGCGCGGGCAAACGCAGCGTTGGTGGTGGGTCGTTTTACTGATGACAGGCTGGCTGCTCTGGAAAATCAAGTTTTTCATCGCGGCGGTGGTGTTTGTGTTACTCGGCGCGCTGGCCGTCACTGAGCAGGTGGCGCCCCGCTGGCGGCGCCGGTGGCCGTGGCTGCGGCCGTGGCAGCTTCTATTGTTGTCGGCGCTGGCGCTGGCGCCGTTGAGTCGGGTAGCGCACCGCGCGTTTCGGCCGGAGTATCTGTTGATTCAGGTGCCGCGCAACCAGGCGGCGCTGCGCTCCAATGAAGCTGCGCGGCCCGAGTTGCGGCTGACGCTGGCGCCTTCCCTGACGAGCTTAGCGGCCAACGCACCGGCGGCGGCTATCGGCACCTTCACGCGGCCGTGGCTCACCGAAGGCACCGGCTGGCACTGGTGGGCGGCGGGCCTCGAAAATTTTGTGTTATTGCTACTAACTGCTTGGTCAGTAGCGGGGTGGTGGCGCCGGGGCCACACGCCCAACATACCGCTACTGGCCGTGGCCCTGCTGTTGCTCGTGCTGACGGTGGCCGTTATGTTCGGTCTGACTACGCCAAACCTCGGCACGCTGCACCGCTACCGGGCGGTGCTGCTGCCGTTCGTGTTGTTTCTACTCGATTGGCTGCGCGTAGGGCGCGGTGAGACCGAAAAAAATGGCGTAGCACTGGAATAGGCTGGCGCTATGACGCTGGGTTTTGGTAAAACGCGGGCGGTGGGCGCATACCGAACGGTGTCTCCTGACGGGGACGCCGGGTTGGGTATTGTAGCCCCCAACCTGGCGTATTTAATTCGCCATCGGATACCCCGCGTCAATCCAATCGGCTTTTAGGTTATTTGGTAGATTGAGGAGGCGCACGTTTGTAAAACCCGCTTCTTTCAGTGTCCGCACGGCCGGCCGGATATTGGGGCACGGCGCAAACGGGCAGCAGCCGCAATACACCACCACGCGTTCGTTTTTGGGTAATTCGGCAGCAGCTTCCAGTAACTTGGTCAGACTTTCGGTCTCTTGTGCCGGGCCAATTTTGCGCGCCCCTTTGATGGTGCCCGCCGAACCCATATCGAATACAACCGGCGGCGCGCCGCCTTTGGCAAGTTGGGCTGCCAGCGTAGACGGGGCCAGCAACTCTCCCGTACTCCACGGTTCGTGGGTGAGCGAATCTTCCAGCGACGTTGCAGTAGGTACCGCCAAGCTCGAACCGGCGATGGGGGGGCGTTCGACGGTGACGGAATCGCTTTTTTTTCCGCCGCATCCAACCGACAGCGCAGCTATTCCCAACAATAAGAACGGGTGGAAGAGGTTTTTCATCGGTGGAAACGGCAGGAGGTGAACGAGGGGAGCGTGGCGGGCCGCGCGGAGTGGCAGCGCGTGCAAGTTACCCCTCCGGCCTTCGCCGTACCTTTGCGGACGTATGGAAAACCCCGTCATGATTCTCGGCGCGCAGACCGCCGGCGCCCTTGCCCTCGATGCTTTTGCGTCGAATGATGTAGTCGTGTACTGCTTTCTCGACGACGATGACGCTTTGCGCGGGCAGGAAGTCCACGGCGTGAGCGTGATGGGCGCCACCGACGATGAACAGTTTCTCAAGCTCCTCGGCAAGCAGTGCGAAGTGTTCGTGGCGGCGGAAGATGTGGCTTCGCGCCGCACGCTCGTGAAACTGCTCAAAGACACCTATAAACTGGCGCCCGTCAACGCGATTCACCGCACGGCCACCGTGTCGGAATACGCGTGGCTGGGGCATGGCAACCTGGTGGGCGCGGGCGTGGTGCTGGGGCCGGGCGCGCACGTGAGCAATCATTGCCAACTCGGCGCGCGGGTCGTGGTGGAACCCGGCGCCAAGCTCGACGATTTCGTGACCGTTGGCGCGGGCGCCCTTATCGGCGCGGGCGCCACCATCGGCGAAGGCGCGTTCATCGGCGCGGGCGCCGTGATTCCGGGTACGGTGCATATCGGCAAAAATGCCCGCGTGGGCGCTGGGTCGGTAGTAATCGGGCCGGTGGCTGATAAGGCAACGGTTTTTGGAAATCCGGCCAAGGCGATTTAGCCTTTAGTTGATGGTTGATAGTCTGCAAAAAAAAACCATCAACCAAGAACTATCAACTAACAGCCAAAAATCATCAACCAAATAAAAATGCGCGTACTGCTGTACTATTGCTACACGCCGATTGATGCGCCTGCCGAGTTTGCGGAAGCGCACCACCGGCTCTGCGTTTCCCTCGATTTGCGGGGGCGAATCATTGTAGCCGAAGAGGGGCTGAACGGTACTGTTTCGGGCACGCCCGCCGCCTGCGACGCCTACATTGCCGCCGTCCACGCCGACGCGCGGTTTACCGCCTGCGAGTTCAAGGCCGAAGACGTGCCGGCGCACACGTTCCGGAAGCTGCACGTGCGAGTCAAGAAAGAAATTGTCCACGCCGGTTTGCCCGCCGTGAAGCCGTGGGAGCGCACCGCGCCGTACGTCGAACCGGCTGATTTTCAGCAGTTGAAAGATGCCGAAGATGTAATTCTTCTCGATGTGCGTTCGGCGTACGAACACGGCGTGGGGCGCTTCAAAAATGCCGTCACGCTGCCCATCGAAAACTTCCGCGAACTACCCGGCCATGCCGCCGAATTGGCCGCTCTGCGCGCCCAAACGCACGGCAAACGCGTTATCACGTACTGCACGGGCGGCGTGAAGTGCGAGAAAGCCAGCGCCTGGCTCCTCGACCAAGGTTTCGAGAACGTCTACCAACTCCACGGCGGCATCATCAAATACGGCCTGGAAACCGGCGGCGAAGATTTTGAAGGCAAATGCTACGTCTTCGACGACCGCTTGGCCATCGACGTAAACTCCGTCAATCCCTCCGTCGTGGGCCGATGCTGCGTCTGCGCGGCGCCGTCCGACCGCCTCATCAACTGCGCTAATTCCGCGTGCAATGCCCACGTGATCGAGTGCGCAGCCTGCGGCGAGCAATTGGAAGGCGCGTGTTCGGAAGCCTGCCGAACCGCCCCCGAAAAGCGACCTTACGACGGTACGGGCTTTTACCCGAAACAGACCCAGCATTACCAGCCCGCCCAGGCGCTGGCGCGATATAAATAGTGCTGAGTTTCGAGTGTTGAGTTTCGAGTTGTTCGAATCACTCGAAACTCGAAACTCGAAACTCGAAACTCCCCATGATTGCCGAATCCGAACTCATTCTCAACCCCGACGGGTCGATTTACCACCTGGCGCTGCGCCCCGAGGAACTGGCCGAAACCATTATCACCGTCGGCGACCCCGACCGGGTAGAGCGGGTGAGCCGGTATTTCGATTCGGTGGAAATCCGGCGGCAGAAGCGCGAGTTCGTGGCGCACACCGGCACGCTGGGCGGCCAACGGCTGACGGTGCTTTCGACGGGCATCGGGACGGATAATATCGACATCGTTTTCAACGAGTTGGATGCCCTCGTGAACGTCGATTTCGCGACCCGCACCATTCGCCCCGAACACCGCACGTTGCGCGTGGTACGCATCGGCACGAGCGGCGCCTTACAGCCCGATTTGCCGGTGGGTACGTTGCTGGCCACCCGGCACGCCGTCGGGCTCGACACGCTGATGCAGTTTTACCCGCTGCTGATGACCGGCGAAGAAGCCGCCGTAGTAGATGCGACGGAGGAGGCGCTGCGCCTCGAATTTCGGCCGTACTGCGTGAGTGGCGCCGCCAGTTTGCGGGAATTGATTGTGGGGCAAGACGGTGCCGTAGCCGAAGGCAACACGCTCACGTGCCCCGGATTTTACGGGCCGCAGGGCCGCGCCATCCGGCTGCGCGGGCGCGATGGCGATTTGGTGCAGCGTTTCGCCGATTTCCGCCTCGGTGATTTCCGGTTCACCAATTTCGAGATGGAAACCGCCGGGTTGTACGCGCTCGGTCGGCTACTCGGGCACGATGTGCTGAGCCTGAGCGCATTGGTAGCCAACCGCGCCACGGGCCATTTCCACCCCAACCCCGATGCGCCCGTCGATGCGCTCATTGAGCGGACATTGGGGCTGTTGGTGGGGTAGTAATGCGTCCGCCCGTCCTTGGTCCGGCCTTTAAAGGCCGGGCCAAGGACGGGCGGACGCGCGCGTTGAGCATTCAAGCAGCCCGCCGATTGCCGGCGCGCAGAAATCCCCCAATCCCCTAAATAAACTCGATGCTCGTGACCGAGCGGACGGGCAGGGAGGCGCCGGCTTTGAGGGTGATGAACCGGTCGTCGCAGGCCCAGACGGTGGTTTCGAGGCGGTAGGCGTGGCCATCGGCCGTCTGGAAATGCATCAGCACTTTGCCGTGATGGGCGTTGCCGAGCGTACAGGCGCGCTCGATGTTGTGGTTGCGGCGGCGGCGATCTTCGACGGTTTCGAGTACATCGGCCGCCGCGAAATGCAGCGAGCCGACTTGTTCTTTCTGAATCAGATCTTCTTCGGTGGTGACGAGCACGGCAGCAGAATAGGACATGGAAGCGGGGGCGGAAGCCCGAAAAGCTTAATGGGAAGTGACTCTGATCGGAGAGCCGACGGCGCAAATAACAAAAATCGTGGCGGTTTGGTCGGTTTCCGGGGGGTAAAATGCGGTAATCACTTAATCTTCACGTAGAAGCTTCGGATGATGTTACGCCGTCGCGGAATTGTGCTATGGCGCGAGGGGCGCGGCGCCGGCCTCGGCCAGAAATCGTAGCGTATCTACGCCGTCGGCGTACTCCCAGACGTGCGGTTGCTGGGCCAGCCCAAACGGCACCGACCCCGCCAGCCAGCCCCCCGCCGACAGCACGACCTGCGTTTTGTCGTGGGCGGCGGCCAAGTGGGCATCCAGCTCGGTTTTGCCATCGTAGGTCTGAAAATGGAGGACGGAAATCGGCGAAACCGGCTGGGCGTCGGCCCGCACCAGCAGGAAACCCGCATCGAGGTGCGGCGCCAGATTGACGAGCAGCAACGACCGCTGGTACTCGTAATTGTTGTGGTATTTGGTATGGTTGAGGACGGTTTTCCACGGTTGCAAGGCGTCGAGCAGGGGCGTAAAATCATAGTCGGGCGGCACCAGCAGGTTCGAGACATTGCGGCAGCCGAGGCCGTAGTACCGGAAAATATCTTCGCCGAGGGGGGCCAGCTCGGCGGCCGTTTCGTAGCCGCTGAATACGGCGCGGGCCGTGCGGTTGCGCCGGATGAGGTGCGGGCGGTTGGCGAAATAGTAGTCGAAGTAGCGCGCGGTATTGTCGGAGCCCGTGGCAATGATGGCGTCGGCATCTTTCACCAGTTCCACCAACTCGATGCGGGCGCCGAGGCGCGGCTCAATCTGCGTCAGTTCCTCGATGAGCCAGCGTAGCAGCACCGTATCCGTAGTGGCAGGTTTAGCCAGCAGCGTATGCCCGCTGACGAGGACGCACAGCAGATCGTGAAACCCGACGAGCGGGATGTTGCCCGCCATCACCACGCCTACGCGCAGCGGGCGGGCGGGTGTGAGGGCCGCCGCATCGTAGGCGCCGAGCCACGTATGCAGCTCGGTTTCGCGGAGCATCGCGGCGATGCCCGCGAGCGCGGCGCGCACGTTGGGTTCGTCGAACCACGGGTTGGGGCCACTGGCGCGGCGCACGAGATCGGCGACGGCCTCGGGCTCGGTTTCGAGGAAGGCCGTCAGGCGTAGGCCGAGGCGAATGAAGGCGGAAAGGCGGTGGTCGAGGGTCATCAACGGGGAAGTAGGCGGGCGGCTTTGGGGCACAAAGGTCGGGTGAAGGCGCGGCCCTGGTGCCTGCCCGCACCGTAAACCGGTGCCGGAGTAGGGGCGGGCGCAAGGTCAGCCCGTACTTTTGTGGCCTCCGTACGTAAATGTGCCGAAACCCACACCCTTTACGACGGTTTCGCTGTTACCGTCGCTGCCAATCAAGCTGACTTTTACCCCTCTTTTCTCTCCCATATGGCCATCATGATCACCGACGAGTGCATCAATTGCGGTGCCTGCGAACCCGAATGCCCCAACACCGCCATCTACGAAGGCGGCGCGCAGTGGCGCTGGGCCGACGGTACCTCGCTGAAGCAGGTCGAGATGGACGGCGGCGTGGCCGTCAGCGGCGTCGATCCGCAAGCGCCCATCTCCGATGAGTTTTACTACATCGTGTCCGACAAATGCACCGAGTGCCACGGTTTCCACGAAGAGCCGCAGTGCGCGGCCGTCTGCCCCGTCGATTGCTGCGTAGATGACCCCGATTACCGCGAAACCGACGAAGAATTGTTTGCCAAGAAAGACTGGCTGCACGCGGTGGCGTAGGCGGAGGCGGCGAACGTCGCACACCAAAAAAGCCGCTGCCGGTCTCCCCGGCGGCGGCTTTTTCGTGGCTGTGGCGGTGACCGGCGGCCCCAACGCCCCTAGTTATACTCCTTGAGGTAGCCCATCTTGCGGCGCAGCGCGAGGTACTCGTCCTGGGTTCGGCACTCGGCGTAGAGTAGCGAGTCGAACTTGCTGAGGTAGAGGCGGGCTTCGTCTTCGAGGGGGTTCTTCTCACCGACGGCTCCGGCGATGTCCTGCGCGGTTTTTTGGCTCTGGCCGGTGAGGGTTTTGTACTCGGTCAGGCGGGGCGTCCACCAGGCGGTGCCGTAGTTGCGGGCGCCCATCCCGTGGGCGAGCAGGGCGGGCAGGAGCTTGGTTTCGATGTTCGTGGCGCGGGCTTTTTGGGCCGAGGGCAGCACATCGTCGTCGCTTTCCTCCACGAAGCCGAAGGTGGCGTAGTACGATTCGGCCACCGCGTCGTCCTCCCACTGATCGTTGATGTAGCCTTTGACGCGGGTGGCGCCTTTGTTCATCTCGCGTTGCAGGGTGCGGATGCGGGCCGATTTCGGCTCCCGCCCGTCGCTGAGCTTCTCGCGCACGGCGACGCTGGCCTTAAAATCTGCCGCCAGTTGCGTGGCCTCCGCGTGCGATTTCCACCCCAGCGCATACGCCGAGCCGGCCGACGAGGCTGCTACCAGCGTCAGCAGCTCGCTGAGGGTGTTCTGGTCGCGCGGAATCAGGGCCGTGCGGCGCGTTTCGTCGGCGCCGTCGTCTTCGTTGGGCTGGGGGATGGGGGTGTCCATTAGGCGAAAAATGAAAGGAAAAAAAGGAAACGACCGAAATTCGGCTCTAATCTAATATACTCTCGCCTCTCGTACGTCATTCGTCAGTTACCCGGCGTTCGGGCAGCGTCGGGATGCGCGTCCGGAGGCTACTTGGCGTTCGGGTAGCCCCGGGATGCGCGTCCGGGGGCTACTTGGCGTTCGGGCAGCATCGGGACGCGCGTCCGGAGGCTACTTGGCGTTCGGGCAGGTTTAGCGCGGGCGCGGCGAGCCTGCCCGAACCCTGCTCCCCTTGCCCTCCACCCGTCACGCGCCTTTCATCAGTCGCTCGATAGCTTCCGCCGTAGTTCCCACGAAGCAGATGTGCGCTCCCCGGTTGCTCTCGGCCATAAATGCGGTGAAGCTCGGGCTGTGGTGCTTACTCCAATCGCCGACGATAGCGAGACGCATCCGGTAGTTGGAGAATTTTTGCAGAATCTCCCCGGCCAAGCCCGTTTTCAGCTCGAAGAACGCCGGGGCGAGCCCGTGCGCGGGCAGAATAACGCCCTCGAAACCCCCGTAATACAGGTTGCCCACGAGGTCGAGTCCGTCGGCGGCGGTACCGATAACGATGTTTTCCGTAATCACCTCGGCAATGGTGGCGCCGGGTAGCTGGTGGGTTTCAATGGTCATCTGCCGGACGTGGGGAAAGGCGGAATCGTACCCCCAAAAATACACGGCTGACGCTGCTCCTACGACCCCCGCCGTAGCTTTGCCGGCGATATGGAAAACGCGGCAACCCCCGAAATCCCCAAAACCTACTCCCCGCAAACCGTCGAAGGCCACTGGTACGCGGCCTGGCTTGCGCGCGGCTTCTTCAAGTCCAGCCCCAACCCCGACAAAGAGCCCTACACCATCGTGATGCCGCCGCCCAACGTCACGGGGGTGCTGCATATGGGCCATATGCTCAACAACACGATTCAGGACGTGCTCATCCGCCGGGCCAGGATGCAGGGCAAAGAGGCGCTGTGGGTGGCCGGCACCGACCACGCGTCCATCGCCACGGAAGCCAAAGTGGTGGCGATGCTCAAAGAGCAGGGCATCAGCAAGCGCGACATCACGCGGGAGCAGTTTCTGGAACACGCCTTCGCTTGGAAAGACAAGTACGGCGGCATCATCCTCGAACAGCTCAAAAAACTCGGCGCGTCGTGCGACTGGGACCGCACGCGGTTCACGATGGAGCCGAAGCTGACCGAGGCCGTGCTGAAGGTGTTCGTCGATCTGTACAAAAAAGGCCACATCTACCGGGGCATCCGGATGGTGAACTGGGACCCGGAAGGCCGCACCGCCATCGCCGACGACGAGGTGATCGCGAAGGAGATGCCGATGAAGATGTATTACCTGCGCTACGAGGTAGTGGAAGAGGTGAGAGGTGAGAGGTCAGAGGTGAGAGGTGAGGACAGTGAAGCACCTCTGACCTCTGACCTCTCACCTCTGACCTACATCACGGTGGCTACTTCGCGCCCGGAAACCATCATGGCCGACGTAGCCGTGTGCTTCAACCCCACCGATGAGCGCTACCGGTGGCTGAAAGGCCGTAAGCTGCGGATTCCGCTGTTCGGCAAGGAGATTCCGGCGATTTTTGATGAGTACGTGGCGGTGGATTTCGGCACGGGCGCCCTCAAAGTCACGCCCGCGCACGACATCAACGACTACGAGCTGGGCTTGCGGCACAACCTCCCCGTCATCGACGCGCTCAACGATGATGGCACGCTCGCGGCCGTGGGCGGCGCTTACGCCGGGCTCGACCGGTTCGTGGTGCGCCGGCAGATTGCGAAGGACTTGAAAGAAGCCGGGCTGCTCGAAAAGATCGACGATTACCAGACTTCCGTGAGTACGTCGGAGCGCACGGGCGCCGTCATCGAGCCGAAGCTGTCGTTGCAGTGGTTCCTGAAAATGGAGCCGTTCAAGGCGCAAGCGCTGGAGGCGGTGATGAGCGACGAAGTGCAGCTCAACCCGCCGAAATTCAAGAACATGTACCGCACCTGGATGGAAGGGGTGCGCGACTGGTGCATCTCGCGGCAACTCTGGTGGGGGCAGCGGATTCCGGCCTACTACCTCGCCGATGGGCAGATCGTGGTGGCCGAAACCGATGCCGAGGCGCTCGTGGAAGCGCGCAAGCTCACGGGCAACCCGACGTTGCAGCTCGACCAGCTTCGGCAGGATGATGATGTGTTGGATACGTGGTTTTCGTCGTGGTTGTGGCCGATTTCGGTCTTCGATGGATTTGAAGACCCGAACAACGCCGACATTAACTACTACTACCCCACCAATGACCTGGTAACGGCGCCCGAAATCCTATTTTTCTGGGTCGCGCGGATGATTATCGCCGGGCAGGAATGGCGCGGGGCCGTGCCGTTCAAAAACGTGTACCTCACGGGCATCGTGCGCGATGCGCAGGGGCGCAAGATGAGCAAGAGCCTCGGCAACTCACCCGACCCGCTCGACCTCATTGCCGAATTTGGGGCCGATGCCGTGCGCACGGGGATGCTGTTTTCGTCGCCGGCGGGTAACGATCTGCTCTACGACCAGAAGCTCATCGAGCAGGGCCGCAACTTCAACAACAAGCTCTGGAACGCTTTCCGGCTGCTCAAAGGCTGGGAGGTGGACGGCGCCGCGCCCCAGCTCGCCGCCGCCCGGCTGGCGGGCGAGTGGTTCGGCGCCAAACTGCACCACGCCATCGGGCAGCTCGACGCCGATTTCGCCGAATACCGCCTCAGCGATGCGCTGATGACGGTGTACAAGCTCACCTGGGACGATTTCTGTTCGACCTACCTCGAACTCATCAAGCCGCCGTACGGCGCACCCATCGACGGCGCCACCCTCGCGCAGGCCAGCGGTTTTCTGGAAACGCTGCTGCGGGTGCTGCACCCGTTCGTGCCGTTCCTGACGGAAGAAATCTGGCACCGCCTCGCGCCCCGCGCCGACCGCGCGTACTGCTGCGTGGCGCCCTGGCCGACACCCGGCCCGGTCGATACGACTTTCCTGGGGCGGTTCGAGCGCGCCCTCGACGTGGTGCAGGCCGTGCGCAACCAGCGCGCCGCCAAGGGGCTGTCGCCGAATCTGTCTTTGCCGTTGGTGGCCCGCGATGGCGCCGCGCTCGCCGGGCTGGAGGCCGTGGTGCAGAAACTCGCCAACGTGAGTACACTCACCGTCGGGGAGGCGCCCGCCGGGGCCGTGCCCGTAGTGGCCGGCGGCACCGAACTGGCGTTGGTCTTGCCCGAAGGTTCGTTCGATGTGGAAGCCGAGCGCGCCCGCCTTACCAAAGACATCGAGTACACGCGCGGCTTCCTGCTTTCGGTGGACAAAAAGCTCTCGAACGAGAAGTTCGTAGCGAATGCGAAGCCCGAAATTTTGGAGGCAGAGCGGAAAAAGCATGCTGACGGGCTCGCAAAGCTTGCGCAGTTGGAGGCGCAGCTTGCGGCGTTGTAAGGCGCTGATTGGCGATAGAATGCCTAATCTGTCATTGCGATGCAGCAAAAACGAACGCCCTCGCTCCGTAACCGGAGCGAGGGCGTTTCGCTTTTGCTGCAAGACAGAAGCCGACAATACTCAGCCGCCCTCGCGCACTTCCAGCGTTTGCAGCAGCGCACCAATGCGGTCGGCGTGCGCGTCGATGCGGTTGAGGCCGGCGCGCGCTTCTTCAAACTGGCCGCGCCGGTACAGACTCACTAACTCCTGTCCCGTGGTCAGCATCTGACCGAGTACGCGGTCGATTTCTCCTATCTCCGGGTGGTGGCCGTATTGGGGCTTCATAACGGTTTGCATCCAATCGGCCAGCGGGTTGCGCTGCGGAGAGAGCAGCGCTTCATCGATATCACGTACGCCATACAGAACCGAGCGTAGGCGCGATTTGAAGAGCACCTGCTTGATACGCGCCTGCTGAAAATCGAGACCGGAAAGATTCATCAAAGGCGAAACGGGCGGAAGGGATGACGAGAAAGAGGTGGCGCGCAATTCAACAATTGACCCAAACTGTTGTACTATATGGCGGATGGTCCGGCCATTACGCAGTAACTACTCGGTAGCTACTCGGTAGCTACTCGGCAGACGGCGCCGCGCCGGTTTCCGTCAAACGTTCGAGGCGGTGGCGGGCGGCCACCAGTTCCGTCACTTCAAAAGCAAAGACCAGCACGCCGGCCACGGTACCATCGGCCTCGCGGAACTGCTGATAAATCAAATTGAAGTATTTTGTGGTGCGCCCGCCGTCGGCTTCGTCGAATTCAATCGGCACTTCGTTGCCCAGTACCGGTTCGCCGGAGCGGTACACGCCATCGAGCAAGTCGATGAAACCCTGCCCGATTACTTCCGGCAACGCCTCGGCCACCGTTAGCCCGACCAGCGGTCGCCCCGGAAATACGCGCTGGTAGGTGGGGTTTACGAACTCGTACCGATGCTCCGGCCCGCGCAGAATGCAAATCATCGCGGGAGCCTGTTGGAACAAATCGAAGAACGTATCGCGCTGGTGCTGCGCTTCGCGGCTGGCCTGATACGCCTGTTCGGCGAGCGCCATCTGCGTTTCGGCGGCGGCTTCCATATCCTGCACCAACAAGCGCTGCTGGTGAATGTCGGTGGCGCAACCGAACCATTGGGTCAGCTCGCCGGCGGCGTCGAGGCGAGGCACTACCCGGCCCAAAAACCAGCGGTACGCGCCATCGGGGCGGCGCACGCGGTACTCAAACTGGCAAAAAAGTTGGCTTTCGCGCGCGCGGGTCCAAGCGTCGAAAACGGCGGACAGGTCGTCGGGGTGGATGTATTCGCCGGTGCCGGCCGTGCGGTCGGCGGTGGCGGGCATCCCGGTGTAGTCGTACCATCCCCGGTTAATGTACTCGACCGTACCATTGGGGCTTGTCGTCCAGACAAAGAGCGGCAGCGCATCGAGGATGAAAGCGCTCGTGGCGCGTTCCTCGGAAAGCGCCGTTTCGGCGGCGGCCCGCTCGTGTTCGGCGCGCACGCGGGCCGTTACGTCCTGGGGGTGTTGCAGAATGTACTGCAACTCGCCGTCGGCGGCCAAGATGGGGTAATGCGTCACTTCCCAATGGCGCTCTTCGGTGCCGCCGCCTTGGGCGGCGGGGCGTTCAAGGTCGTAGCGAAGGGCAAGGGTGTGGGGCTGGCGGTTGGTGCGCACGTATTCGAGCGATTCGCGCATCTGCCGCTCGCCTTCCGTCGACGGCGAGGGGTAGGCGTCGAAAACGTGGCGCCCGACTGTCTGATCGCGCGTGACGAGCGTCGATTCGACGTGCTGGTCGGTCTGGTCGAGGATGGTGCCGTCCGGGGCGAAGATGACGTAGAAGTCGGGAAGGGCCCGAAAAAGGGCCAGGTAATCGATGGGAAGAGACACGACGAGAAGGGTGCGGAAAAGGTCGGCGAATTGGTGCCGGCCAAGTTACGGCACGCTTCACATTTCGGGTTGCGCCAGCGGGGGCCACGGCGGGTGGTTGGGTGCCGAACGGCGCCGGTTATTCCGTGAGTACGCGGCGGGTGGCGGTGTAGCCGCGTCCATCGGTGACGGTCAGCAGCCAGACCCCGGCGGGCAGGTTGGGGGGTAGCGCCACCGTTTCGGCCCACGGGCCGCGCCATACCAATTGGCCGAGGGCGGAAGTGAGGGTCAAGCGCGTTTCGGCGGCATTCCAGCCGGTGGGCAGCGTGAGGTGGAGGCGCTCGCCGCGCGGTAACGGCTGGGGCCAAGTGGCGAGTGCGGCGGTTTCGGGCGCGGCTTCTTCTTCGATTCCCACGGCCGTACAAACGGAGTTGCGGAGGTAGCTGACCGGCGAGAGCGCCCGCACCGCCTGCGGCACGGCCGCGATGGGCAGCGGCGTCATCGTGAGGGGCAGCGGCGTGGCCGTGATGGTGGCCTGCGAGACGGTGATGTTCGCCGTTTCGTCCACGAACTGGCAGCCGTTGAAGTTGGCGTCGAGGTCGATGAAGGTAAGTTGCGTGGCGATAACGAGCCGGTAGCCGCCGCCCGGCCGCCGGATGATATCGGTGACGGCGCCGACACTGGCGCCGCCCGCCGGCGCCCACCGATGCGCCCACACCAGCGCCCCCGTGGCCGACAGCCGGAAGAGGATGGGCGTAGTCGCGCCGCCGGGGCCGACCCGCGCCGACCCCCCGATCAGCAGCTCGCCGCCGGGCAGTTCGGCCACGGCACCGATGCTCAGGAAGTGGTTGGTCATCGCCAGGCGGCGGTTCCAGAGCAGGGTGCCGGCCGTGTCGTAGCGGCACAAAATGGCCTGCGCCGGCTGCCCGGTGGCGGGGATGGAAGTCAGCGGCACCCACAGATCGCCGTTGGCGGCGCCGATGGGTAGGCCGCCGCCGTCCTGCACGCCGCCCGCGCTCAACAGGTAGCTCCAATAGACTTTGGTGGTGTCGAGCTTGATGAACGGAAAGCCGACATCACCGGTCAAATAATGAATGCCGCTGGTATCCGGCGCGAAGGGCCGCAGGGGCCGCCACCCGCGCGTGGGGCCGTTGATCCGCCGCCCGCGCCAGCCGGTGCCCGTGGCGGCCGACCCCCACACCCGCGTAAAACCGGAGTTGCTCGACGGAACCGGAATGAACGGGTAGCCGACGACGATATCGGGGCCGTGGGTGGTGAGAAACGTGAGGCCCCCGCCGGTGGTGATGAGCGTACTCCACCGCACGGCGAAGGCCGTATCGAAGCCGATGACGGCCTGGCCGCGCGGCGAGCTGCTTTCGGCGCCCGCAACGAGGCCGCGCCGCGTGGGCACCGGCAAGCTGAAAAAACCCCGCCGGAGAGCCGGCAGCCGGTACTGCCGCGAGCGCGTGACGTTGAGCGCCGGGTCGAGCCGCACCAGCGAGAGGCAACTCGAATCGGTGCCCCACCTGATCTGACCGGGCAGCAGCCAGCCGCCCGCCGTGGGATACAGTTGCCCGATGGCGCTGCCTGGGCCGTCCGCGCTGAATTGGACGGTATTGACGGATTGGGCGCGGGCCGGGAGGGCGCCGGCCGTCAGTAGAAAAAAAAGCGCGAGACGCGGGAAGGCGGAGGAAGTGAGCATTTCTGGTTTTTCGTTGCTGTTTTTGCTGATGACTTATTCCGCTAGCAGCCGGCGGTGAAGCGTAGCGCCGCGCGAGTTGGTGGCGCGCAACGTCCAGAGGCCGGGCGGTAGGCTAGGGGGCGTAGTTACGGCTTCAGCGGCGGTGCCGCGCCACACGGGTTGGCCGAGGGCTGAAAGCAGCATTAACTGGGTTTCGGCAGCATTCCAGCCAGCGGGCAGTGCCAGATGCAAGCGTTCGCCGCGCGGCAGCGGCTGGGGCCAGGTAGTGAAGCTCGTTTCAGCGGCGGCATCTTCTGCAATCCCTACCGTCGTGCATACTACTGAGTGCGTAAACGTCAGTGAGCGGTTGCGGAGCGGCTCCGGTGTGAAGGTGGGCGCAAAGGGCGTCATCGAGAGGGTTTGCGGGGTGATGGTGAGCGAGCCGGGCGTAGCTATCACGGCACCCGCCGGCTCCGGCATGAACTGACAGGCGTTGAAGCTGGCGTCCAGCTCCACAAAAGAGCCATCACTTACTCCAAGCGCGTAGCGCCCGCTCGCCCGCCGGATGATGGTGGCACCGGCGCTACCGCTGCTGGTGCCCAGATTCCAGCGGCGCGCCCACACCACGTTGCCGGCCGCGTTGAGGCGCACCATAAAGGGGTGCAGCGTACCGCCGGCAAACAGCCGCCAGGAACCGGCCAGTACCACCTCGCCGCCGGGTAGCTCCACGACGCTCGACAGGCGGAGGAAGCGCCCGGTGGCCGTGATGCGCCGCGCCGAAAGCAAGGTGCCGGCCGTGTCGAAGCGCGCGAGTATCGTCTCGTCGGGCAGCACGGCGGGCACGTAAATCTGGGTGCTGAACAAGGCCAGCAGGTCGCCGTTGGCGGCGAGGCTTACGTGGTCGAGGTCAAGGTCGTCGTTGACGCCGGGCTGAATCTGGCGCTCCCAATACACTTTGGTGGTATCGAGCTTGATCAGAAACGTCGTGTTGCCGCCGCTGTTGATGAAGTTGCGGCCGTAGGCATACTGCACGCCCCGGCGGCCTTCGACGGCGATGCCGTCCACGCGCGGCGATTGATCGCGCGGAAACACCACCTCGCGCCCGCGCCAGCGGGTGCCGGTAGCCACGTCGGTCCAGGCGCGCACGAGGTGCGTGATGAAGGAAGAGGTCGGCCGCCGAATCATATACACACCTGCTGTGTCGGCGCCCTGCGCCACCAGCTTCGTAACCAAGACGGTATTGGTCATTTGGACGCCCCAGCGCGGGGCGAGCGTAGCCGTATCGAGGCACCCAACTACCGGCACGATAGCGGCGCCCAACGTGGTGTTGCTCGCGTAAGCCAGCCCGCCGGCCAGCGCCCGGAACGTGTACAAGCCTTGGCGGCCCAGTGGCCGGCCCTGCCGGGTGCGCTGCATCTGCAAGTCGGCACCGAGGCGCGCCACGTGCTGCCACGCCGAGTCGGTGCCGAAGCTGATGCCGCCGCCCACCCACCAGCCGCCGCCCGGCGCGGCCTGAAACGTGCCGTAGGGCTGCGCCCGCGCGAGGGAAGGCGTAAACCGAACGGTTTGCGGAAGTTGCGCGGAGGCGAGCAGCGGCGCCACCGTCAGGGCAAATGCCACTAAGAAGCGGCAGGCGTTTGAGGAAAAAACAACCATCAGGCGCGGAAAAAGTGAGGCCTCAAACCTACTCCTGCCGCGCCCGTGCGCCCTTCACACGATAATGTGACCTTCTACTATTAATTGGGGGCTTATTTCGGCGCTCATTTGGCCAAATCGTTGACCTTGCAATAGCAGCGGATGGAGCGCGGAGTTTTCGCCCGCTTGCCGCACTAAGGCAAGCGCTTACCGAGCAAGCAAGCGGGTCTTTTGGGTACCTGCCAAGCGGCGAGCGGGCCGGAGGCCCGCGCTCCTTTTACGCCTTCAAAAGGGAAAAATAATCAAACCAGTCTTCGCAGAGGCCGATTTGCCAGCGGGCCGCCAGGCCAAAGAAGGCACTCGCGCTCAAACTGGCGAGCTTGTTCAGGCCCATCGCGTCGGCGTGGGTGGGCGGTTGGCCGGTGGCGGCGGTAAAAGCGCGCTGGTCCGTCGGTTTACCCTCAGGCCGGGAGGGTTTCTTCGCTTTGTCACTCTGTCACCAATCGGCGATGAATGACCCGGCCACGGTCGCCGGTAGACGTCAGGGTCCAGACGCCGGCGGGCAGGCGGGTTGGCAGGTTTATCACCTCCGCCCAATAGCCAATCCACACCGTCTGGCCCAGGGCGGAGGTCAACGTCAAGTGCGTAGCCGGAGCCGACCAACCCGTTGGCAGGCTCAGGTGCAGGGCGTCGCCGCGCGGCAGAGGCTGCGGCCAAGCAGCGAGCGCGCTTTCGGCAGCGGCTTCCGCAGCCAGGCCGACGGCGGTACAGAGCGTGGTGCGGGTGTAGGGCACGGTGCGCGTCAGCAGCGCCTGGCTACCCGTGGTAAAGGTGATGGCGAGCGGCGTAAGCGGCAGCGGCGTGCGCGTAACGTTGGCCGAAGTGGCGAAAATGATGTTCGCGGTTTCGTCCACGAAGTTGCAGCCGTTGAAGTTGGCGTCGAGGTCGAGGAAGGTCAAATCGGCGCCGAACAGCCGGAAGCCGCCGCCCAGCAACGGCACCAGCGTGGGCTCACCGCCCACCGGGCCGGTGGCGCCGTTGTTCCAGCGGTGCGCCCACACCAGCGCGCCGCTGGCCGAGAGCTTCACCACCATCGGCTGAATTCTGCCGCCGCCGCCCACCCGCAGATACGCCGCGAGCAACACCTCGCCGGTGGGCAGCGCGTGGACGTCGGTGATGCCCACGTAGCGGTTGAGGTAGCTCAGCTTGCGCGTGAGCAGCAGGTTGCCGGCCGTATCGAAGCGGCAGACGACGCCCTCGGTGGCCTGGTTAGCCGCCGGTACCACGGCCATTGGCAGCCAGAAACCGCCGTTAATTGCCGGGCGCACCTTACCCACAAAGGCGTAGGTGCCGCCGGGGTTGAGCAGGTAGCTCCAATGCACCCGCGCAGTGTCGAGCTTGATGAGCGCTGGTTGCGCACCAGAAGAAGTCAGGTACTGGACGCCCGTCGGGTCGGGGGCGTACACCTGCCCCACTTGCCACCCGGTAACAGTACTGGTCCAGCCGCGCCCGCGCCAGTTGGTGCCGGTAGC
Organism: Hymenobacteraceae bacterium; assembly: GCA_031425525.1. Taxonomy (GTDB): domain Bacteria; phylum Bacteroidota; class Bacteroidia; order Cytophagales; family Hymenobacteraceae; genus JANNMJ01. The sequence goes on from JANPJM010000078.1 coordinate 38,616, forward strand.
GGCCCGGCCCCATACCTGCGTAAGGCTGCGGTCGAAGAAGGCGGTGCCGTGCTTGGGGCCGTAGCAGGTAAGCAGGTCGGGGCCGTTCATCGCCAAGAGGCCCGCGAAAATATTCGGTAGGAACCGCACGTTCCAGCGCTCGGCGAAGGTGGAATCGAGGCAGACCAGGGCGGTGGTGCTGCCAGTCGTTGCCATTCCGCCGATCAGGCCGTGGGTCGTGGGCAGAAAGTTGCCATACGAGCCGCGCAGCGTATTTGCCAGCCGGTAATGCCGCTCGCGGGTGGCCGTGAGCGCCGGACTCAGCCGCAGCAGCGACATCAACGACGAATCGCGGTTGAACACCACGCTCTTTACGAGCCACCCACCGGCCGTCGGCAGCACGACGGCGTTTGGGGTAAGATTCGGGGGCGGCGTAAACTTGATGGTATTGACCGCCTGCCCCACCGCCTGCAACGCCCCCCCGCCCGCGGCAAGGCCGCAGGTAAGGGACAGGGAAAATCGAAGAAAGCGGCGAAGCGACATACAGCAGGCGGAAAAAGGGAGAAGAAGACAAACTCGCGGCCGGGTCGGCTATGCCCGTGGCGCCTACTCAGTCACCAATCGGCGGCGCATCACCTGGCCGCGTTCAGCGGTCGCCACCAGTGTCCAGACGCCGGCGGGCAGCCCGGCGGGTAGCTTCAGGGTTTCGGCCCACGGCCCGCGCCAGACTACCTGCCCGAGCCCGGAGGTGAGGGTCAGTTGCGTGTCGGCGGCGCGCCAGCCGGTGGGCAGCGCCAGGTGCAGGGCCGCGCCGCGCGGCAGCGGCTGGGGCCAGGCAGTGAAGCTCGTTTCAGCGGCGGCATCTTCTGCAACCCCCACCACCGACGAACACACCAGCGAGCGCGTGAAGGTCTCGGTGCGGTCGAGCAGGGGTTCGGGCACGAAGGTGGGCGCGAAGGGCAGATACGAGACCGTCTGCGAGCTGACCGTCAGCAGTTCCGGCGCTGCCGTGACGGCGCCCGCCGGCTCGTCGAGGAACTGGCAGGCCGCGAAGTTGGCGTCCAGCTCCACGACGCTGCCATCGATGAGACTCAGCGCGTAGCGGCCCCCGGCGCGGCGGACGAGGGTGGCGCGCGTACCGCGACCGCTCAGGTTCCAGCGCCGCGACCACACCACGTTACCGGCGGCGCTCAGCCGAATCATCAAGGGTTGCAAGGTGCTGCCTTGCAGCCAGTCGCCGGCCAGCACCAGATCGCTGCCCGGCAGCTCCACCATACTCCACAACCGAATGTGCCGCCCGAGGGCCGTGATTCGCCGGCTGCTTAGTACGTTGCCGGCCGTATCGAACCGCGCCACGATGGCCTCAACGGGTTGGTTGGTGGGCGCCACGATCTGGGCGGTCAGCAGGGCGAGCAGGTCGCCGTTGGCGGCCACGGCTACCTGCTGGATATCCAAGGCGCCGGTACCGGCCACGGCGACGACTTTGGCCCAGTACACTTTGGTAGTGTCGAGCTTGACCAGCGACTCAGCCCCACCGAGGTAGTGTACGCCCCGGCGGCCTACGGGCAGGATGCTCTGGATGGGCGGCACCCCAGGGCCGGGAAAATCCAGCTCTTTGGCCCGCCAGCGGGTGTCATCGGGCGTCCAGGCGCGGACGAGCCGGATGTTCCCGCCGCTCATCAGCGAGCGGGTCATATACGTCACGAGGGTATCGGCGCTCTGCGGCACCAGCGCTCTGAGAGACGTAACATTCGTGAACCGCCCGCCCCACTGCGTGGCCAGCGTTGTGTCGAGCCGATAGACGAACGCGCCCCGCGAAGCGCCGTTGGCGACAAATCCCCCGACGAAGAGCGCCGTCGGCGCGAGGCGGAGGGTGTAGCTCCCGTTTACTGACGGCACCCGCGCCTGGCGCTCGCGCTGCACCCGCACATCGGCACCGAGGCGGGCCAGGCGGAAATGCGCCGAGTCGGTGCCGTACCGGATGGCGCCTCCGAACCACCACCCGCCGCCCGGCGCGGGCTGAAACTGGCTTTCCACCCTTGCCAGCGAAGTACCCGGCTCGAACCGAACGGTTTGCAGGAGTTGCGCCGGGGCCAGCAGCGGCGCCGCTGACAGTAGAAAAGCCGCCAGCCAGCGGGCGGCAGAAGCGAGTAAAAATGACATAGCGCAACGAAAAGTGAAGCAGCAAACCTACTCCCAATGCTTGCCAGTGCCTTTCACACGATAATGTGACGCCCCGTTATTTGGCTGATTGCTTGATTTTTAGCGCCTTCCTGACGCGCCCGCTGTGAAGCGCGGGCCTCCGGCCCGTTTGCCGCACGGGTACACCGCGTTACCGGGCACGCAGTGAGCAGGCCGGAGACCCGCGCTCCTTTTACATCAGAAGGAAAAATAATTCATCCACCCCTCGCAGATAGCAATTTCCCAGAGCGCCGCCAACCCAAAAAAAGTGCTCACGCTCAAACTCGCGAGCTTGTTCAGGCCCATCGCATCGGCGTGGGTGGGGTGGGCACCGGCGGTTACGCGGCGCTCCCACCGGGCGACGTAGAGGGCGGTGGGCAGCATCCAGAGGCCAAAAAATAAGAGTCGCGGTATATAAGGCAGTCCCAAGCCTCCACTTAAATCATCATTCAGCAACAGCGGAATCTCCTCGACCGGCGGCCATAGAAGTTCCGGCAGCCAGCCCAATCCGATGATGTATGCCGCGCCGACGAAGCTGACAATTCGCGCAAACCGAAACGTGCCGCGCACGCCTAGTACACGGCTCAGAGTCAGGTCGCCACGCACGGCATCTTCTTCGTGCTGATATACTTGCGTGAGCGGGTAGGAGCCCATTAGTAACAGACTCGTGCCTGCACCAATAAGCAGATTGAACCCTGAAAACAGATAATCCGACGGTACGCCGCTGCCCGCCTGCACGGCTAGATACGTCACCAATCCCTGGAAAACCACCACCGCCGCCGTCCCCAGATACGGTCGCGCCTTGAGCCGAAATGGCGGCGCCGAATAGGCTCTCGATACCAGAATATAACTCAGCAGCAGCACCGCAAACCGCATATCCAATAGGATTGCCAGCGCGAAGGCGGCCACATCCAGCGCCCGCACCAAGGGCCGCAGCACGAGCGGCGGCGGCGGCGGCGCGGCCAGCCCGCCAATCGGGCCGGTATCGCGGTCGTGGAGCGAGTTGAAGCCGTTTGATGCGGGGTAAACGAGTAGGTGCAGAATCAGAAAAACTGCCAGCGCCTGCCACGGCTCGGCCTCCCAAGTCAGATCAAGGCCGGCGGTTTCTGAGCAGCTCGTGGGCACGAACGCTAGGGCAAACCAGAAAACCGGCATCAGATAGACGCTGAACGGGACGCGCAGAAGGCGCAGGGCGGCGCGGAAATCAGGAGTCATACTGAGCTAAGTAAGTCGCATAATCTAAAATCAGTCAATCCAAAATCAACCGCTGACGGCCGCGTAGCGCGCATCCGCAAAGCCGCGCAGGGCGGCCAGGGCGCGGGTTTCGCGGTCGATATCGTCGGTGAGTTGATTGCCGTAGATGGCGCGGTCGCCGAGACGCAGAGCGTCGGCTACGGCGGGGTTGGGCGGGTAAAGGGCCAGCAATTCCTGGGTGGTGAGTGAGTTGATGGGTTGATTTTCGAGCGTCGTGAGGTAGTTTTTCCAGAGCGTGATGGCGCGTTCCAGATTCACTACTGACCGCGACAACTCAAACCGCTCGATGTGGCGGGCAAACTGCGCGAGAAAATATTTGTGGTTTTTCCGTTGCCGGTACGCTCGGTAGCGCGCCCGCGCCCGCCGCCCCCAGATGAGCCACGCCGCCAGCCCGGCCTGGGCCGCCAGCGCCGTGCCCGCCAGCCACCACGGCCAGTTGAAGCGGGCGGCCACCGGCTCGGGCCGCAGGTCGGGCACGAGGTCGGGGGGCGCGTCGGGGTTGGGAGGGGGCATCACGAAGTGCAGCCGCAAGGTGGCGCCCCCGCCGGGCACGGGCAGCGTGTCGCCGCGTGCCGTGAGTTGGCGCCCGGCCAGCGTCAGGTTCTGCACCGAATCCGGCGCGAACGTGCGCACCGTATACACCACGCGGTCGAGGCTTTGTCCGCCGACCGTGCGCGTCGGGAAAGTGCGCCGCCGTACCAGTTCGAACGGCCGGAAATCGGCACTCGAATCGGGTAGCACCACGGCGGCGGCGGCCGGGTGGCGCCACGTCAGCTCAAACCCCACGGGTTCGCCGAGGCGGGCAGTAGGCTGTAAAAAACGCCCGATGGGCCGCGCCGAGTCGGCGCGTAACGGCACCTGCCCGCGCCCGGTGTGCAGACTCAGTAGCCCCAAACCCACGGTCAGCGCCCCAAGCCGGAGCAACCGGGAAGCGCGCGCGGGGCCGTACCAATGCAACCGGCTCATAGGCGGACGGGTGGTTGCGCACCCTTCGGCATATCCTGCGCGCCGCGCACCGCGCGCCCCACGAGCAACTCGACCAAAACGGGCAAAAAATCGTCTTCCACCCGCACCGGCAGCAGCCGCGCACCCACCCGGCGGCATACCTGCGCCAAGTGTTCCTGCTGGGTGTGGGCGGCGGCGAGCAATTCGCGGAAGGCGGCACCCGACGTATTGCGCCACGTGACGCGGCCGGTTTCGGGGTCGCGCACGGGCACGATGCCGAGGTTCGGCAGACGCCGCTCGCGGGCTTCGTCGAGCAGATGCAGCACCACCAGCTCGTGGGTGCGGGCCAGCATCCGTAGCTCGCGCTCAAATTCAACGTCGATTAAATCGCTGAGAAGCACCACCAACGAGCGCCGCCGCAGCACGCCCAATGTCCGGCGGATGGCCGTGGCTAAGTGCGTGCGCGCGCTTTGGGGCCGCAAATCGTAGAGCGTCCGAATGAGGCGGTAGGCGGCGGGCATCCCCTTGTCGGGCGGCAGCCAGAGTTCGAGGCGGTCGGAGGTAGCCACCAAGCCGAGCCGCGCTTGCTGCCGTGCCGCCACGAGCGCCAGCACCCCACCGATTTCGCGCGCCACATCCAGCTTCGCCCGCCCCACCGGGCCGAGGAGTTGCGAGGCGCTGACATCCAGTAAAATAACTACCTGCTGCTCGCGCTCTTCGCGGTAGGTGCGCGTAAACGTGCCGTGGCCCTTCGCCGACACGTTCCAGTCGATGAGGCGCACATCGTCGCCGTACTGGTAGGGACGCACATCGGCAAATTCCAGCCCGGTGCCCCGGAAAACCGACAGCCGCGCGCCCGGCGCTTGGGTTTGCACGGCCTGGCGCAACCGAAGCTCGTACTTTCGCAGCCGCGCCACCAAGGCGCCCAACTCGGTGGCGGGGGGCGTCGTCGGTAGGTTGGTCCCGGATGCAGAAGCCGCACGCGCCATTGAACAAACTGTCAGTTGAAGTGAAAAAAGCTGAATCGTCGGCCGAAAAACGGGCGGGTTTTCGCGGGGCGAAGCTACGCACGTGCCGCGCCGCGCTGCGCGCGCTCCTCACGCCGGCGTGGCCCGTGCTGCCTAGACTTCTGCTGGGGCTGTTACTGGCGCTCGGCGCCTGCAATTCCGAGGCCGGCGCCCCGCCCGCGCCGCCCGACTTGTTGCCGCCCGCCGCGCTGGTGCCCGTCCTCGCCGACCTGCACGTCGCCGAAGCCCGTGCCCAGCACAACGCCCGCGCCCCCGACACGATGCAGGCGCTCTACCAATCACAGGAAAAAGCCATTTTTGCCCGTCGCCACGTCGCGGCGCGCCAGTTTCAGGAAAGCGTAGCCTACTACGGCGGGCGCCCCGCCGAGCTGGAAGCCATTTACGCCGCCCTCACCGATACGCTTTCGATGCGCCAGGTACGGTTGCGGACGCGGGAGAAACTGCCGACGCCGACGCGTGAGCCGGGGCACGGGCAGTAATCGGGCGGGCGGATAAAAAAAACCCCGCCGCGCTCCCGTGAAGGAGCGCGGCGGGGTTGCTGCGAAAGCGCGGGCTTGCGGTTTACCTGCGTTTCCTCTCCAGCCACTGGCTATCAATACTATCAGCAGCCGGCAGCTTCATTTCTTTGAAATGCACCCTTTATCGGCCATAAGGCAGTTTCTCCGATAATTGTTGAAATTCACTGAATCGGCCGGCGTATTGGTCAGTCTGAACACCACGAGCTTCCTCTGCTTTGCGGCGCGCTTCGTTTTGCTCTTTTCGGCACTGGTCATCCAAGGCCTCTGTCAGGTTGCGGATTGTCTTGCGGTTGTCTTCTTGCGGATAATCGATATCTGTTTGATCGCGCATTTTCTCGAGTGCGTCCGAACAGTTGCGGTGGTCGGTGTGCTTGTCGTTGAATGCTTTTTGAAGCTCCATTTGTCGGCTCATCAGCCGAGTTTTCGTTTGAATAGCTCCACTTTTGATTTCGGCTACCAGTTGCTTTTCCCACACGGCTCGTTCAGTTATTTCCGAATCCCGCTCTTGGTGTTGAAGGAGCCGGCATTCGCACTCTTTCTCTGCGATTTTTCGCGCCGCATCTTCCGCCGAGGGCTTGCCGCATGCCGTCAAGGCCAACACGGCCACCCATACGGCCCACCGGCCGCTCATCATCAACTTCTTCATCTTGAAAAAGGGGGAGTAATGGGTTGAAAAAAATTACTGAATCGCGCTCACCACCTCACTCCATTCGCCCGGCCCACGCCGGTTGACGCCGCGCACCCGGTACCAGTAGCGAATGCCGGTTTGTACATCGTCGTCCACGTTTTTGAGTTTTTTGGTGGTACGCAGGAAGGCCAGCGCGGCGGGGCGCTCGTTGGGGCGGTCGGCGGGCGAGTGGCCGCGCTCCAGTTCGTAGTGGTCGGCGGTGTCGAGCTTGTCGTGGCGCAGCACGAAACCGTGGCCGTCGTCGTCGTCGGTGATCTGGCGCAACACGGCTTTTTCGGGCACGGTGGCCGCGCGGCGCTCCGGCACCACGCCGGGCACGGGCACGTCGTAATCGGCGAGGCGCTCGATGTCGGTAGCGTGAATGCCGCTGGCGCGGCGCTCGATCTGTTCGGCGGCTGCCGTGAGGGTGCGGGCCAGCTCACGGGCTTCCTCGCGCCGCTCGCGCAGGGCTACTTCCAAAGCTTTGATTTCCTGATTCTTTTGCTGAATCTGCGTCAGCAGCCCGTCGAGGGTGGCGGGGGTGTCAGGCTGATCTTTCCAGCGGGCCAGGTTGGCGGAAAGGCCGTTTTTGAGGGCCAGAATGCGGTCATAGACCACTTGCAAGAGCTTGAACATGGGGACGGGGAATAAAAAAATGAAAAAAGCAGGTGAAAAGTGGGCAGTTTTCGGGTGAGAAGTGAGCTGTTTTTACCCGAAAACTGCCCGATTTGCGGGTGAAAAGTGCGTTGTTTTCGGGTGGAAAATGCGCTGTTTTCGGGTGAATATTGCCTACTTTGCAGGTGAATATTGCCCACTTTGCGGGTGAGAATCGCCGGATTTTCAGGTGAGAATTGCGCGGTTTGCGGGTGAAAAATGCCCGCTTCCCGCATCCCTACCTCTCGTGTCCGGCCTGTAAAGGCCGGGCACGAGAGGCCGGCGCCGCGCTACTCCACCACTACCCGCCGGCTCAGGCCGCGCCCATCGGCGTTGGTGGCGCGCAGCAGGTACACCCCGTGCGGCAGGGCGCGCATGTCGAGAGTGCTTTCGGCGGCGGTGGCGCGGGCCGTCAGCACGGCGCGGCCCAGCGCGTCGAAGAGCGCAACGCCGAGCGGCTGCGTGTGGCCGGTCAGCGCCACCGTCAGGAAACCGGTGCCGGTGGGGTTGGGGTAGATGTCGCAGCTTACGCCCGGCAGGTCATCGGTGAGGCCTACTACCGTGATGATTTGGGCCGGTGAAGCCGCCGACTGACAGCCGTTTTGCGTAGCCACAACGGTATAGCTGCCGCTCTGCGCGGCACTGGTCACCAGAAAACTGGTGCCGGTGCCCACGAGTGTAGTGCCCCGAAACCATTGGTAGGTAACACCGGGTATCGGCATAGGCACCTCCAGCCGCCGCAAAGCTCCTTGGAGTGTAATGTTAAATGCTGGCGGTGCCGACGGCACCGCCGTAACTGTAACCGAACGCGGCGCACTCGTCACGGCGCATGGCCCGCTGATGGCGTAGGTCACGGCATACGTGCCCGGCGTGGAGGCCGCCAGATTGATGGTGCCGGTTTGCGCATCCAGAATCAGCCCCGCCGGGGCGCTAAACGTACCGCCCGCCGTGCCCGTGATGCTGGCCGTGGGGTTGGCCGCGTTGCGGCAATACATGGCGCTGGGGTAGGTGAAAGTGGCGGTGGGGGCGGGGTTTGGCCCGACGATAAAATTGCCCACCGAAAAACCGATGCCGGCACTATTGTACACCGTAATCGGGCCGCTGGTGGTACCTGGAGGCACCGTGACCAACAGCGAAGTAGGCGATTGCACCGAGACGTTACCACCTGGATAGCCATTGATTAGCACCCCGGTGCCCGTCGCGAAACCACTGCCCGTAACGGTGATGCGCAACGGCAATGGCCCGCAGCTAACGGCGGGGTTGAAGCTAGCTACCCCAACGGCGCCCGCACGATCCAGCGCCGCCACGAAGAAATTTTCGGTGGTACTGGTAAAAGGGGTAAGTGCGCCAAACCGGTTTTGCCCGCTGGTCGTGTGACCCATCACGAATAAGCGGCCGGTACTGCTTACGCTTAAACCAAGTGCGTCATCGTCGCCACCACCAGCAGACCCGCCATCAGCAGCCCATTGCCAACGCCCCTCCGGCGAGAGCCGAGCCACAAAAACATCATCCCATGACGAGGAGTTTGATGACAACGTAACTCCGCCAAAGTTCAGTGGCAGACCATTATAGCTGGTTCCCCCTCCTGCAATGAAGATATTTCCTGTAGCATCCAAGCGAATAACCTTGCCGGTACTGGAACCGTCCGTAGCAAGCCTAACCCAGCGCCAATCGCCGCCGCTGCTGATTTTAGCCACCATTGCTCCCCTGCCCGCCGTCACAGATACGGTGTTTCCGGGCGAAGAAAATAAAACGGTCGCGCCGCCAGTGTAACACCGGCCTGTGATGTATGCGTCACCGGCGTCATCTACTGCAACCCCTTCGCCAATGGTGCTTTGGCGGTCTGAAGCTCTGGCCCACTGCCAAATTCCATTCGTGTTCAGCTTGGCTACGAACATATTCTCGCCCACGCCAATCAGTGGCGTAGTATTACCGAATTGCAACACCGCAGACGAGTACACGCCAGTCAGGTACACATCACCCTGTGGAGAGGTGGTGAGATCGTTTAAGTAGTCGTTAGATACACCAACCGGTTTAAGTGCCCACTGCCAGATGCCGAGCGGACCGGGTGTTCGTTTCGCGATAAAAGCGTCAGAGTCGAAGAAGTTACCAGTGTTTGCCACCGTGTCAGCGTCAAATACAATATCTCCGTTCCTCACCGTGCCGCCTACATAAACATTTCCAGCCGCATCAATGCCCAGCCCCGTCGTTTCGGCGGTACCTGGCCCCGTGTTTTGAGAGGCCCAGTCCCAAGTTTGCGTGGCAACCGTGTAATGCGCCACGAAAAGCGTGTAGTCGTTTTGGAAGGTCGCTTGGCCGGTCAACACAGTGCCACCGAATGTAATGTCGCCCTTGAATTTGCCTGCAATGACAAGGTTTCCGGCTGCATCCGTAACAATATCAGTTGTGATGGCTTCGCCCGTACTGGCAATTTGCCGCACCCACTGATACTGGCCAGTGGCGTTGATTTTGGCGATAAACGCATCGCTATCTCCGACCGATGTCAAAACCGTAGGCCCGCTCGGTAAAACGAAAATCTGCGTACCTTCAAAATGCCCAGCTACGTAAGCATTGCCAGCCGCATCAGTAGTTACTGCACCACAGCGGTTATCTGGGTAAAAGTTGTTTACGGTAGCTTGGTTGGCAGTGACCCACTGCCAATTCTGCGCCCACCCAATTTGTGGCGCCACCAACAACAGCCCCAACACCAACACGGCCAACTGTCGGGCTAGTCGGGCGAATTTAATATTGTAATTATTTAACGGTGGAGGGATAAACATGTGATCGTTCATCTGCTGAAAATGGAAAAAGGTGAGAAAACGCGACCGGCCAACGCTGGCCGATTTGTCGGAGCAATGCTCAAAATCGGCACCCTTTTTTAAAAAACAGTGAGAAAAAAGGACGCAACTATGAAATATCAAATTAAGATGAGACTACTGACCGTCAGCGGCGAACGACATGTTCGGCGACGCCAACGGCGCCTAACCGGCAGGTCAAACGCTGCCATTGCGAGGTGGTAGTAATGATCGAATCAGATGAAACTTCTTTGAAATATGTAATTCTGCCGACCGAGTGCCCTAGTGGGCACCGCCGAAGCCGGCCTATGCGCAACGAGCCGCCGCATCCACAGGAATCGGGCGGCTGATACGCGCCGAAAACTCGCTGCTCACCCGTCGCTCACCACCCGAAACAGGCTGCTTTTGCACCGCGTGAAACATTTCGCCGTGAAACGTACCGCCGCCGCCCGCTCCGAACGTAATTTTGGCTGACCGGAACGCCCGCCCGCCCCGCGCGAACGACCGGCCCTCCCTGCTGATGGCTTTCAATCCTGCCTCGCCGCGCCCCAACCGCGAACCCGCCGCTCCCGCCAACACGCCCCGCGCCCCGCGCGCGGCCCGCAGCGCCGAGCCGGCGGCCGAAAACGCTCCTCGCTCCGCCGCCGCGCCGCGTGCGGTAGCTTCAGCCACGCCCGACGGCGAAGTGCATCTGCGCGATGCCGCCGCCCGCCGCGCCGCCGAAGAGCCGCGCCGCCCGCGCCGCGCCCCCGAAACCGATGGCCCGCCGCGCCCGAAATGGCAGTGGCGGTCGGGCCTCAATTGGCTCAACGACCGGCGTTTTCAGCTTTTTATCGGGTTTACGCTCATCGTGGCGTCGTTGTACATGGCGGCGGCGTTCGTGAGCTATCTCTTTACGGGGCACGCCGACCAGAGCGTAGTCGAGAGCCTCGCGGGGCGGTCGGTGCGCGAAGCGGGGGCCGAATCGACGAACCTGCTCGGGGTGCTGGGAGCTACGGTTTCGCAGGCGTTTCTCTACGATTGGTTCGGGGTGGCGTCGTTCGTACTGCTGCCGGTCATTTTCTTTCTCGGCTACCGCATCGTGTGGCGCCGGGCGCCGGTATCGCTGCCCTGGATGATGGGCTTGTGCTTTTTCCTGACCGGCTGGCTGTCGGTGGCGCTCGGTTACGTGGTGGTGGCGCGCCCGCCCACCGCCGCACCCTTGCCCGAATGGCTGTCCGGCGCGATGGGTTTTGAGGTGGCCGGCTGGCTGCGCGCGCTCCTCGGCGCGGGTACGGTGCTGCTGCTGGGGCTGTTGGCGGTGGGTTTTTTCATCGGATTCTTCAACGTAACCACCCTCAACTGGGCCGCAGCCGGGTGGCTCGATGCCCGCCAGCGCCGCGCCGAAGCCCGCGAAGAAGCTGAGTTGGAGGCCGCCCGGCGCAAGGCCGCGCGCCGCGCCGCCGCTACCGTCGAGCCGTCCGCCGCCGGTACGTACGAGCAGGTGCCGCTCGGCGTCAATCACCGCTTCAACCCCACGGCCGCCGTAGGGGAAGAGGACGAGATTGATGAAGAAACCGGCGAAGTGCTGACGGCCCACGCGCACGCCGCCAACGGTGGGCTGCTGGATGACGACGACGTGCTGATTAGCAGTGAGCTAACTCCTGCGCCGATTGCCGCGCCCTTCGCGCCGGTTGCCCTGCCCGTCAAGCCCATCGGCCCCGCGTTCGCCATCGAAATACCGGCTGCCGAGCCACTGTCGGCCGCCGCCGCGAGTGCTGCCGCCGTGGCCGCCGCTGCCGCCAGCGCCGCCGCGATTCCGATGACCATCGCTGCGCCCACGCCGGAGCCGACGGTGCCCGCCATCGCGCCGCTCGATACTGAAATCGCCGGCCTGACCGATGATGCCGACGATGGCCTCGCGCCCGTCGGCCTCACCAACTACGACCCTACGCTCGATTTGGCGCGCTACGTGTACCCGTCGCTCGACCTGCTCAACGACTACGGCACGCCGAAAGTCCAGGTCAGCAAAGAGGAGCTGGAAGCCAACAAAGACCGCATCGTCGAGACGCTGGGGCACTACAACATTGCCATCGCGAGCATCAAGGCCACCATCGGGCCGACGGTGACACTCTACGAAATCATCCCGGAGGCGGGCGTGCGCATCTCGAAAATCAAGAGTCTTGAGGACGACATTGCGTTGAGTCTGGCGGCGCTCGGCATCCGCATCATCGCGCCGATTCCGGGTAAGGGCACCATCGGTATCGAGGTGCCAAATACGCGGAAGGAAATGGTGTCGATGCGGTCGGTGCTGGCGACCGAGAAATTCCAGAACGCCGAGATGGATTTGCCCATCGCTTTCGGCCGCACCATCACCAACGAGGTGTTCGTGGCCGACCTCGCCCGGATGCCGCACTTGCTGATGGCCGGTGCCACGGGGCAAGGTAAATCAGTGGGCCTCAACGTCATCCTCACGTCGCTGCTGTACAAGCGCCACCCGGCGCAGCTCAAATTCGTGTTGGTAGACCCCAAAAAGGTCGAGCTATCGCTGTTCAATAAAATCGAGAAGCACTTCCTCGCCACGCTCCCCGATTCGCAGGAGGCCATCATCACCGATACGAGCAAGGTTGTCGATACGCTCAACTCGCTCTGTATTCTGATGGATCAGCGGTATTCGCTGCTCAAGCTCGCCGGGTGCCGCAACCTGAAGGAGTACAACAAGAAATTCATCGAACGCAAGCTGCTGCCCACGAAAGGCCACCAATTCATGCCGTTCATCGTGGTGGTGATCGACGAGTTGGCCGACCTCATGATGACCGCCGGTAAGGAGGTCGAGCAGCCCATTGCGCGATTGGCGCAGTTGGCGCGGGCAATCGGTATTCACTTGGTGGTAGCCACGCAGCGGCCGAGCGTGAACGTGATTACGGGCATCATCAAGGCCAATTTCCCGGCGCGCATTTCTTTTAAAGTGACGGCCAAAGTCGATTCCCGGACGATTCTCGACGCGTCGGGCGCCGACCAGCTCATCGGGCAGGGCGATATGCTCTTCTCCGTCGGTTCGGACCTGATTCGGGTGCAGTGTGCGTTCGTGGACACGCCGGAAGTAGACCGGCTCTGCGATTTCATCGGCGACCAGCAAGCGTACCCCACCGCCTATTATCTGCCGGAATACTTGGGCGATAAAGGCGCCACCGCCGACGGCGGCGATGATTTCGAGGACGGCGACCGCGACGCGCTTTTCGCCGAAGCCGCCAAAGTCATCGTTACGCATCAGCAGGGTTCGACTTCTTTGCTCCAACGGCGCCTCAAACTCGGCTACAACCGCGCCGGCCGCCTGATCGACCAATTGGAGAAGGCCGGGGTGGTTGGGCCGTTCGAGGGCTCCAAAAGTCGCGACGTTCTTATCCCCGACGAATACGCTTTGGAACAGTTGTTGAATCGGCTGGACAACGGCGGCGAAAAAGCTCCGTTCTAAGGCTTTTTTCGCTAGCTGCCCTTTCTCTACTCTGGCCGTTTGGGGTTTTATCAGCGCAGTCCGCGTTTGCCCCACCCACCAAATCTGACCTTCCCCCTAATGACACTCCGTTACGTTTCCCTGCTTGCCGGTTTTCTGCTTACGGCCGCTACTGCGCAGGCCCAGCAAGACCCGAAAGCCGGTAAAATTCTCGACGAAATGAGCGCTAAGTACAAGTCACTCAAAGCCTTCAAAGCATCTTTTCAGCAAACGCTGGAAAACCCGCTGAACAAGATTAAGGAGACGATGGAGGGCGACATTACCGTATCGGGCACCAAGTTCAAGCTCCAGACGAAAGGTCAGGAAGTGATCAATGATGGCAAGACGATGTGGACCTTCATGAAGGCCGAAAACGAGGTGAATATCTCGGACTACGACCCGGATGAAGAAGAAATGTCGCCCACATCTATCTTCACGCTCTACCAAAAAGGCTACAAATACACCTACGTCGAGCAAGCCACCGAAGCCGGTGTCGTGTACGATGTAGTGGAATTGGCCCCCGAAGACCGTTCCAACTCGCTCATCAAAGTGCGGTTGCAGGTCAGCAAAAAAGACCGCTCGGTCAAAAGCTGGAAGATGTTCAAGAAAAACGGCAACCGGTATTCATTCGTCATCAAAAACTTTGTGCCGAATCCGCCCGTCACGGCCAGTACCTTTTCCTTCGACAAAACGAAGCACAAAGGCGTGAAAGTGATCGATTTGCGTTAGTTTCCAACCCCTCGACCTGCCCTTTCTGACTGACTTCACGCCCCGTCGGCCTTTCTGGCCGGCGGGGCGTTTTTGGTTATAGAGTGAATCAGTTCTACTGATTTGTTTTATACCGGATGCTCCACAGACTCCCCGCCCCGGAGGGGCGGGGAGTCCGTTCAATAGCTTCTCGGGTGCGTTACTGTACACGCAAGAAAAAACGCCCCCGCCCAGCCATACAGCCAAGCGGGGGCGCCAACAAAAAATGCGGTTTATGCTACGACTGCGGCCTTATGCCGCGTACAACCGCTCGTAATACTCCTTCGCCATCCGGCCCGACTCAAACATCGGCTCCACATCGCGCTGGGCGGCTTGGCGGATTTTGAGGAATTCGGCCGGACGGTCGTAGAACATCGGTACGACGGTTTTTTCCAGCACATCGAGCAGGTTGTTGGCCTCGATGGCGTCTTTTTGGTCGGTTGGGAGCGCCTCGTCGGCAATCGGAATCAGGAAGCAGTTTTTGCCGTCTTTGGCAAATTCCGGAATCCAGCCGTCGGGGATGGAGACGCTGATGGAACCGTTCATGGCCGCCGTCATACCGCTCGTGCCCGACGCTTCGCGCGGGTAGCGCGGGGTGTTGAGCCACAGGTCAGAGCCGTTCTTGACCAGCCGCGACAGCCCCAGCTCATAGCCCGTGAGTACCGCGCAGTTTTTGAGCGTGCGCGAGCGCCGGATCAACTCATTGAAGAGGCTGATGGCGCCGTAATCTTTCGGGTACGGCTTGCCGGCCCAGATGACCTGCACCGGCCGATCTGCCGATTCCACGAGTTCGCGGAAACGCTCGAAATCGCGCAGAATCAGGTCGGCGCGCTTGTATTGGGCAAACCGGCGCGCCCACACCAGCGTGAGCTTATCGGGGTCGAGGAGAGTGCCGGTCTGGTCGGCCACCACCCGGAAAAGCTCCTCCTTGAGGGCACGCTTGCGGGCCGTCCAGGCGGCGGTGTCCTTGGCTTTGAGGGCAGCGGCGAGGATGGGATCGCGCCAGTAGCCGCCGTTCTGCGAGTTGGTGATGGCGATGATCGGGCAGATGTCGGCGTTTTCGCCCCACATCTCGTTCGCTACCCGCCCGTGTACCTGACTCACGGCGTTGGCGCGTTTGCTCAGGCGCAGCGCCGTGAGCGTGTAGTTGAGCGAACCGCTCACGGTGGCACCCACGGCTTTCACGGCTTCCTTCACAGGCACCTCGCCGAAGAACGACATCTTATGCAGCAAATCGACCGGATGCTCTTCGTTACCGGCCAGTTCCGGCGTGTGCGTCGTGAACACGAGGCGCTTACGCACTTCGGCCGTGTTATAAGTAGCGCCGCCGTACTTGCCCAACAGCCAGAAACCGAGCGGCAGGCCGTGGCCTTCGTTGAGGTGGTAAAGGTCGGGGGTGAGGTTGAGGCGGTCGAGCGCCTCGGCACCGCCCACGCCCAACAGAATGCTCTGCGCCACGCGGGCAGCGGTGTCGGCGTCGTAGAGGTGGTGCGAGATGGTGCGCGATAGATAGTCGTTTTCGGGCAAATCCGTCGTCAGAAACACCATCGGCGCGGTGCCAAAGGTTTCGGGCCGCAGCACGTACGCTTTGACGTGGACCGACGAGTTATGAATCGTGATCGGGAACACCACGCCCGTATCCTCCAGAAAGCTGTATTGCTTCTGCACGTAATCGACGCGCAGGCTCTGGTCTTCGTTGCGGCCTTGGTCGTAGTAGCCAAAGCTCCACAGAATGCCCACGCCGACCACGTTTTGCTTCAAATCAAACGCCGACCGCATGTGCGAACCCGCCAGGAAACCCAGGCCGCCGGAGTACGTTTTGAGCGCCTGATCGAGCGCGAATTCCATCGAGAAGTACGCCACGCGCTGCTTGTATTTGGCGGCGGGCGAGTAGGTCGAAAGTGAAAAAGCCATTAACGATTTTGGGGGTAAGTGAGGCGCGCGCCGCCGCCTTAACGGCCCGGTGCTGCGCAAGTTGAAGCCGCTAAGGTAGGGGGCGGCGCTTGCCTTGTGCTAATTTCAGGTCGGGTACGGACTGCCTTCGGCCCCACCGTTGGCCCTGACTTTCACCCCGCAAACGGCATTGGCGTTGCCGTTCGGGCTGCACATCTCCCGATAGTCCATATTTGGCTTACCACGGTACAGTTTGTGAATCTAGCCGGAAAATTGTGGACATTCGTCAGCCGAAGTAGCCTCGGACTTGTTATCGACCGGTAGTTACTTTGCCGGGCGGTGGGCCGTCTGCCCTTCGTTCCTCCTTCTATCTCACTGCCACCAATGCGTCTGATTGCTTTTTTACTGCCTACTGCCTTGTTTATGAGTGCGTTGGCGGGTGGTTGCTCTTCTGATAATCTCGAAGACTTACGCAAAATTCCAATTGGTGGTGCGCCTTGCGACACGACGGCTGTACCGACGTACCGCTTAGTGGTATCTCCGATCATCGACCGGTACGATTGTCGATCTGCGAACTGCCACGTTACCGGCGGAACCGGCACCCTGGCCACCGGTTTCAATTACGAAACTGTTGCAGGCTTGCAAGCTGCGGTAGCAAACGGTCGGCTGGTGCGCGCCATCGAACACAGCGGGCCGGTGAATACGCACATGCCTCAAGCGCCACGCGCTAAAATGGATGCTTGCGACATTCTAGCCGTCAAGCGCTGGGTGCGGGCCGGTGCCAAAAACGATTAAAGCGCTTCTCGAACTGCAAAGGCCGTTTTCGGCGGCCAGTGCGGGCATTCCTTTTTTCATCCTTCGATTAGTGGTTCCGATGCGCACTTTTTCCCCTTTGCCGGCGCTTCTCGCGACGCTGCTGCTGCTGGCGGGGGCGCTCGCGCCGCACGCGGCCTCGGCCCAAACCGGCCGTTATTTGACGCGTTTCGGCCTCACGACGTTGTTTTCGGCCACGCCGGTAGTCGATATCGAGGCCCGCAACACCAAAACGGCGGCCGTCATCGACCTCGCGACCGGCCAAGTGGCGGTGTCGCTCTTGATGTCCGATTTTCAGTTTGAGCGTTCCTTGATGCAGCAGCACTTCAACGAAAGCTACCTTGAAACCGACCAGTATCCGAGGGCCATCTTCACGGGCAAGCTCGAAGATTATCAGGCTGGCGCGCTGCAACCGGGCGCCAAGCTCACCGTTTTCGCCAAGGGCGAATTATCGATGCACGGGCGGCTGCGGCCCATTTCGGCTCCCGTCTGGCTCGAATTGAAGGACGGCCGCTTGATCGGAACTACCCGGCTGGTCATCTCGCCGGCTGATTTCGGAATCGAAATTCCTTTCATCGTCCGCGACCATATCGCAAAGGCGGTCGATGTCAACATTACCCTGCTTTGCGACCCCATCGCGCCATCTCCGACCGCTACCAAATGAGCTGTTTTTCCTCCTTCCTGAAGTTTCGCACCGGTGTTCAGCGCCTGACGGTTCGCGCCGCCTGGGTAGCCGGCGCTTTGCTGGTGGGCGCGCTGCCCGCCGCCGCCCAAACCACCGACCTGCTCAAGGAACTTGACCGCCAGACCGCGCCTGTGGAACCCACGCCGGAATTGGCGCTGGCCACGTTCAAGAGCATCCGTATCATCAACGGGCACTCCGTGGAGACGGTGCATAAGAATACCCTGCACTTCCTGATCAGTCACCGGTTCGGAACCCTCAACTCCGGCGCCTACAACTTTTTTGGGCTTGATGCCGGCGTGATTCGGTTGGGGTTCGAGTACGGGCTTTCCGAGAATCTGACCATCGGCGTGGGGCGCTCTTCCAACGAAAAGACGTTCGATGGGCTGATTAAATATCGCGCTCTTCGGCAGGGCACCGGCCCCGGCACGGCGCCCGTCACGGTAACACTTTTGGGCACTTCGGCGCTCTCGACGCTCAAATACGCGGGGTCGCTGATGGATGACCGGCCGTTCAAAACGCGCCTTACCTACACGTATCAGGCGTTGATTGCGCGCAAGTTTTCTGATGGTTTTTCGTTGCAGTTGATGCCCACGTACGTGCATCGCAACCTCGTGATGACCCGCGCCGAGGACAACGGCGTGTGGGCCGTCGGCGGCGCGGCGCGCCAGAAAATCACGAAACGCCTGGCTCTCACCGGCGAGTACTATTATGTGCTGCCCGGCGCCACCGCCGACGATGTGCGGTACCACAACTCGCTGGCGGTGGGTTTCGACATCGAGACCGGCGGCCACGTGTTCCAGTTGCACTTTACGAACTCGAGCGGGATGATCGAAAAATTCTTCATTCCGCAGACTACCGGCGATTTTTTCAAAGGTGATATTTACTTCGGTTTCAATATTTCGCGCGCCTTTACGGTGGGCAACCGCAAGTTGAAGGGCGCCGCCGGGTTCTCGCCGCGCACTTAGGGCACCGCCGCTGTCAGGCGCCGGTTCCGGTGCCGAAGATTTTGGTGCGATATTGAGGCGCGCCTTCCACCTTACACCGGTGGAGGCGCGCCTTTTTCGTGGTCAGTTTTCTCTACCAGCTTCTGATCGGCACGCGTGGGGAGACGCCGATTCCGCGCCGCGTGTACGCCAAGCACCAATCGGATTTGCGCGCCATCTGGCGGCAGACCAACTACCGCGATTTCGGCATCGAGCGGCTGCTGCGGCTCACGCTCAAGCTGTTGGCGTTTGTGATGCCCGGTACCTTATACCGCGCCGTGGTAGACCGCATCGGCGGCGGCTCGTTCTTATTTCGGCGGACGGCCATCGAGTGGCTTGCCACTATCAAGCTGCTGTGGTACGTGTTTCTGTACAAAGCCGGACTGACGGCGGGCGGCGAAGTGGTGGCAATTTCGGCGGTGTTGAGCTTCGATACCGTCCATTTTCTGATGTGCCGCATTTTTCTCGCCGATTTGTCGCGCGGGCACACGTCGTTCAAGCGGTCACTGGTACTCGTAATCGTCAATTTTACGGAGATTACGCTGTTCTTTTCGGTCGTGTACACCTACCTCGACCATCGACTCGCGCTGGCGGGCGTGCAAGCGTTCAACCTGCACCCGCTGCCGGGCGTGCAGGCAGTGTATTTCGCCTTCGTGACGGCTACCACCGTGGGCTACGGCGATGTACACCCGGTAGCGCCGCTGCTCATGAAAGTGGTGGTGGCGCAGATCGGCGTATCGCTGTTTTTCGTGGTGATCTTCTTCTCGACGGTTGTCGGCAATCTCGATAAGGAAGGCACGCTCAATCGGCGAGATGAGCATACATGGCGCCCGCCGATTCCGCCGCCCGGCGAGTGATAAACGTGGGTGCAGCGCAGCTCCACCACCCCGGATACTCACTGCAAGCGGCGGGGCTGCGCTCTGCCCCGCGTTTTACACCCCAAACCATTGCTTGAACGCGCTCAGGCGCTCGACCGGCACCAGCGCCTCTACGGGCGGCGCGGGCGCTAAAAAGAGCTTGATGCGGGCCTTAGAATACGAATGCGCCTCGCGAATAGCGTGAATATTGACGAGCAGTTGGCGGTTTACGCGGAAGAAAACTTCCGTTGGTACCACCTGCTCCAGCTTTTCGAGAGTGTAGGGCAAGGGGTAGCGCTGGTCGTCGAGGGTGTGGAGGACGACGGCGCGGTCGAGCAGGTAGAAGCTCGCGATGCGCTCGGTTTCGATGGATACCATCCGGCTGCCGGTGTACACCATAAAGCGGCGACGCGGGTCGGGACGAGCGGCGGAAAGCTGGGCTAAAGCGGCGGCATCGGGCGCAGCGCCGGCGAGGGGCGCGGCGGCGTAATGCCGCCGAAACTTGCGCAGCGCGTCGGCCAGCTCGGTTTCATCGAGTGGTTTGAGCAGGTAATCGATGCTGTGCTGCTTTAACGCCTCGATGGCGTACCGGTCGTAGGCGGTCGTGAAAATGATGGGCGCTTCGACCGGAATCCGCCGAAAAATCTCGAATCCGGAGCCATCGGCCAGATGAATGTCCAGAAAAATGAGCGCCACCGATTGCGTGCGCAGAAACGCGACGGCGGCTTCCACTGAATCGAGGCGCTGCACCACCCGCAGGTCGGGCGCAAGGTGCGCGAGCTGCCGCACAAGCTTGTCGGCGGCCAATTCTTCGTCTTCGACGATCAGGATGGAGCGCGGCGTCATTCGGCAAAAATCAGGGGGAGCCGCGCAATGTAGTGCGCGCCGGAAATGGCAAAACTGGGTTCAGTGCCCGAAATGAGGCGATATTTTTCGCGCAGGTTCCGCAGCCCGACGCCCGTGGACGCGCCGGGGGCGGTGTCGAGGCGGGGCTGGTAGTTGTTGGTCAGCACCAGGTGGGCGCCGTCGGTGGTGAGGTGCAGCGTGAGCGGGGCGGCCTTCGAGACGGTGTTGTGCTTCAGCGCGTTTTCGGCGAGCAGTTGGAGCGACAGCGGCGGAATGAGCGCGTCGAGGGCTTCGGCGGCTACGTGCAACTCGACCCGCAGACTCGCGCCGAACCGGATTTGCTGCATAAACACGTAGGAGCGCAGAAACGCCAGTTCCTGCCGGACGGTGACGACGGGCTCGTCGTTCATTTCCAGCACGTACCGAAACATCCGCGCAAATTCCTTGATGTACGCATCGGCCTGGGCCACATCCTGGTAAATCAGCGCCGACAACACATTGAGGCTATTAAAGAGGAAATGCGGATTGACTTGGCTTTTCAGGGCTTTGTATTGCAACTCGACACTCTCCTTTTCGAGCCGCGCCGAGAGCAGCCGCAGTGCATCGCGCTCTTCGTGGAGCCACATGTATTTGCCCACCACGTACATCAGCAGATGCACGATTACGGATACGATGGCGCTTTTCGTCACTGTCCAGGCGATTCCTTCATCGACTTCCGGGCTCAGCGCCGCTACCTGAAAAAACAGCCCCAACGGCACCGCTACCGCCAGACTGTACCCCAAAACTGCCGTTACCTCGCCGGCCACCCGGACCGGCGGCGTCACGGCCCAGTCGGCGGAGCGCCGCAGCACGGCCCGCACCACGGGGTAGCCCACGGCCAGCCCCACGAACATGCACAGGAACGTAATTGGGTATTCTAGGGCCGCCACGCGCAACGAATCACCGTCGTTGAACACGTCTTCGAGGCCCATCAGCGCGGCCAGCCCCAGCGCGAGCAACGCGTACCCGCGCAGCCGCGCCCACCGGCCGGGCGCTAGCCCGAGTCGGATCGGATAGAGCGGAGGGGAGAAGAACGATGCCAAGGATAAAGCGGATCTGAACCACGTATGGCGTTCGCGCATCGGCGCCCAACAGGCGCGCAAAGTAATCTGTTGGGGTGCCCCGTTAGCGCGGCACAACCAGCGCGGCCACCGCCACCGTGCCCGCCCCAAAGTAGCCCTGCGCGCCCGGCCCACCAGCGCGCACGTTGCGCACATTGCCGCGCGGGGTAACGGGGGGCGGGTCGCCGAAGGCAGGGTTGCCGGTGCCGGTCAAGCGGAAAATTCCCAGCAGATAGTTGTACTGATCGACGGTGATGGCCACCTGCTCGACGCGGGCGCTGTCGCCGGGCGAGACGGTGATCTCGCCGTTCGGCTCCAAGCCGATGAGTGGCCGTCCGTCGAAAAACTCGTCGGAGGCGATGACTTCCACCGCGTTGCCGGGGTCGGGGTTGCGTTGCAACTCGCCGTTGATGAACAGGCGCCACTCGTAATAATTGCGCTGCCCGACGGGGTCGCGGGTGTCGAAGCGCACGTAGGTGCCCGCCGGGCTGACCGTCGTTTCGTCTTTGAAAGCGGTGTAGATCGAGTCAATCGGTGGGCCGTCGGGCAAACTGGACTGGGCGGCGTATTCCTCGCCGCGCCACCGAATGCGCAGCGCGTAGGTGCGGCCCACTTCGGCGGGCAACGCGGGGCACTCGTAAAAACCGCTGCCCACGGGCGCGAAATCGTAGGTGGTAGTGCCGTCCGAGACCTGCACGGTGGCGTCGGTCACGGGGGGCGGCTCGGCAGCGGCGCCCACGAACGCCACGGTGGTGGTGAGCCGGAGCCGCTGGCGGGTGTCGGTGGGGGTGGTGGGGCGGCGCTCGATGACGCCCTCCACCACCAGTTGCGGCGGCGTGGCGATTACGTCGAGGTCGACCACGGTCTGGCAGGCGGCCAACAGCAGCGGGAGCGCGAGGAGGAGGCGGGAAAAGCGAGGGCGTGCGGTCATTTGAGGGTGAGTTTCGAGTTGCTCGTTTCGAGTTGCTCGTTCTGAATGAATCAGTTGATTGCCACGTGATTTTGCGGCGTCCGAAAGCCGTTTGCTTTGGCGCGAGTACCTAAATCAAAACTCAAACTCGTACGACACGCTCGGTACAATCCCGAAATAAGACAGCTTCACGGCTTCGGTCTGGCCGGTGCTGATATCGGCGCCGTTGATCTCGGTGGATTTCTCCTGGAAGAAGATCGACGCGGCATTCAGGCGGTTGTAGACATTATAGAGGCCGAAAATCCACTTGCCCTGCCAGCGGCCCCGCGCCGGGCGTGTCCATGTCGCCGACACGTCGAGGTGGTGGAAAGCCGGTAGGCGCTCGGCGTTGCGCGGCCCGTAGGCCGGCACCAGCAACCCGGCCTGCGCAAAGCGGCCGGTCGGGTAGGTGGCGGGCCGCCCCGACAGCAGCGTAAATGCCGCCGCGAAGCTCCACCGGGCAGTCCAGTCGTAGGAAGCGGTAGCGGCGAGGTTGTGCGGGCGGTCGAAATTGGTGCGGTACCACGCGCCGTCGTTAATGCCGGGGCCGCCATTGCGGCCCCGCACCTGCGTTTCGGCCCGCGAGAGCGTGTAACTCACCCAGCCCGTCAGGCGGCCGGTGGTGCGCTTGACGAGCAGTTCCAGCCCGTAAGCGCGCCCGCGTCCGCTGAGCAACTCGGTTTCGAGGCGATTGTTGAGGGCGAGGTTGGCGCCATCGACGTAATCGACCACATTGCGCAAATCTTTGTAATACACCTCCGCCGACAGCTCGTAGCCCGCCGTCGGGCGCGTCAGGAAGTAGCCGAGCGCCACCTGATCGGCGTGGGCCGGCGCGATGTAGGAGCCGCTGGGCGCGTAGATGTCGAGCGGCGTGGGCGAAGTGGTGTTCGAGACCTGGTGCAGATACTGGTACATCCGCTGGTAACTGGCCTTCACGGCGTGGTTGTCGGAGACGGCTGCACTTGCCGAAAAACGCGGTTCCCACCCCCGAAAACCCACGATGCGCGCGCGCTGGCCGTAGGTCCGGGTGCCGGTCACGGGGGCATCCACGTAGGTGCCGCCGCCGGGGTCGTAGCGCACGGGCTGGTCGTTGGCGTACAGGGCAATTGTTTCGCGGCCGGTTCGCAGAAAACCGGAGTGGCGCAGCCCGCCTTTCAGGGTCAGGCGGGTACCGAGCTTGCGCTCGCCGCTGACATACAAGGCCGTTTCGAGGGCGTATTTGCGGTCGAGGGTGGCACCCGTAACGGTCGAGTTGTCGAGCGGCGCGACGGTGCCGGGCCGGAAGTCGTAGGCCAGCGCCGAAGCGCCGAAGTCGAGCGTAGTGCCGGCCAAAAACCACGACGCGTCGGCCTTCAGGTTGCGCGTGATGATGTTGGAGCGCCAAGTGTACGGATTGACCGCCAGCACGTCGAGGCGGTAATCGTAATCGCTAGTGATGGCGGTGAAGTTGGTGAAGAGGCGGTCGGAGAACAGGTGGTTCCAGCGCAGCGTGGCGGTGGTGCTGCCCCAACTTGCGCCGAAAAGACGCGGAATGGCGAGGCGGTCGCGCCCGAAGTAGCCCGACAGGAACAGCCGGTCGCGCGGGCCGAGGCGGTAGTTCACCTTCGCGTTCAGGTCGTAGAAATACAGCTTGTTGCGTCGGATGTTGGCATCGCCCGAGAGTGGCAGGAAGATGTCGGCGTAGGAGCGGCGGGCGGCCAGCAGCACCGCGCCGCGCCCCGTGCCGCTGGAGTCTTTATGAATCGGTGCTTCCACGGTCAGGCGACTCGAAATCAACCCCACCCCGCCGCTGAACCGCAAACGCTTGGTGTTGCCGTCGCGCTGGCGCACGTCGAGGACGCTGCTTAGCCGCCCGCCGTACGCCGCCGGAATGCCGCCTTTGTAAAGCGTGAAGTCTTTGACGGCCTCGGAGTTGAACACCGAAAAGAAACCGAACAAATGCGAGGCGTTGAAAATGATGGCCTCATCGAGCAGCACCAGGTTCTGGTCGGTGCCGCCGCCGCGCACGCTGAAACCGGCGGCCCCTTCGCCGGCGCTCGTCACGCCGGGCAGGTATTGCAGCGTTTTGAGGATGTCGCGCTCGCCGAGCAGCACTGGTACTTTGTTGGCGGTGCGAATGTCGAGGCGTTCGACGCTCATATCGGCGCGCTTCACGGGGTCGTCGGGGCGGGCGGTAACTTCCACGGTTTCGAGCTTTTGCCCATCGTCGGGTTGGAGCTGGAAGACGCGCGTGGTGGCGGCGCGCAGCTCCACGCCGGTTTGCCGCAGCGTGGCGAAACCCAAATAGCTCACCACCAGTGTGTAGGTACCGGGCGGCACCGTCACGGAGTAAAAACCGTAGCCGTTGGTGGTGGTGCCGGCTTTGGCTTCCACCACCTGCACGGTGGCGCCGGGCAGGTCTTCGCCGGTGGCGGCATCGCGCACGGTGCCGCTGAGGGTGCAGGTGGTTTGGGCGGCGGCGGACGGCGGCGCGTGCCAACCAAGGGCCAGCACGCCGCAAACGGTCCAGAATCGGAGGAGGTATCGCATAACCAGAGATGAGAGGGGTCGAGGTACGAGCAGCGGCGTTCGACGACGACGACGGGAGCAAAAGTCCATCGTGGGCGTGCGCTCCCCAATTCATTCTGGTTGAAGCCGAAAAAACGACCGGTCAAGCCGGAAAATCGCGGCCTGAGGCGGGGGGCTTAACAACGTAGTTCTGTCATGGCGAGGAGGCTTTGCGACGAAGCAATCCTCGTTTGCTCGGCGGTTGTAGCGCGGACTTCAGTCCGCCGTTTCACAACACGACGGGTTATTTGCGCCGTTTGGGCTGTCAAACTGCGGCCTAAAGTCCGCGCTATAATCTGCACGAAAGCCCCCCCTAACCTCAGGGTGTTGGCGTGCGCGACTGGGCCCGCGCGGGCGCCGCTGGTCGCGTGGGCGGTACCGGTTCGGCAGGTTGTTGGGCCGGTACCACCGGCGGCGCCGAATAGCCCAGCGGCGCCCAACGCTGCCCGTTCCATACCGCAATGCGGGTCGCGACCACGCCCCCGGCCTTGAAAAAATCGCCCACTGCGTATACGTTCCCGCGTTTGTCGGTGGCCAGGGCGCTCACGCCGCCCATCAGCCCGGTGGTCAGCGGATTCCAGCGGGTGCCCGTCCAGGTGGCTACGCGGTTGGCGGCGGCGCCGTCGGCGGCCGTAAAATCGCCGCCGATGTACACGTGGCCCTGCGCATCGGCCACCAGCGTGTTCACGGTGTTGTTGGCGCCCGTGCCGAGCGCCCGCCAGCTTGTGCCATCCCAGCGCGCGACCCGATTGACCGTTACGTCGCCGGACTTCACGAATTCGCCGCCAGCGTACACGTTCCCGCCGCCATCCACGCCCAACGCGTGGACAAGGGTATTCAGCCCCGCGCCCGGCACGCGCCACGCCGTGCCATCCCAGCGGGCCACGCGGCTACTGGTGGCCTCGTCGCCGACCCGGAATTTGCCGCCCGCGTACAAATTTCCCCGCCGATCGACCGCCAGCGCGTACACGGTGCTGTTGAGGCCCGTGGCGAGGGCGTTCCACTGGGTACCGTCCCAACGGGCGATGTTGGCGGTTTCGAGCGGCCCGACCGGGCCAAACTGCCCCCCGGCCACCAGCCCGCCGCGCCGATCCAGGGCCAGCGCCCACACCGTGTTGTCGAGGCCGGGGCCGAGGGCGCTCCACTGGGCGCCGTCCCAGCGCGCGACCCGGTTGGCGGGTTGGCCGCCCGCCGTCGTGAACTGGCCCCCGACGTACACGTGCCCCAGGCTATCGACCACGATGGCGCGCACGGGGCCGTTCAGGCCGGTTCCCAAGGGGCTCCAAGCGACGCCGTCCCAGCGGGCGATGAAGTTGGCGGGCACGCCGCCCGCCATCCCAAACAACCCGCCGATATACACCTCGCCGCCCGGCGCGCAGGCAATCGACGTCACGGTGGCGTCGGCGCCTTCGGCTTCATCGCCGGCGGGCCGGTTGGCCGCCGGCTGAGCGGTTGGGGCAACCGCTGCCGCGCGAGACCCCGGCGGCCACCCCGGAAATACCACCGCGCCCGTAGCGGCAACTCCTTGGCCGGACAGTAACAACCCCAGAAATACCAGTGCCCCCCCACGCAATAAGGGCAACAGCGACAACAATGCAGTGCGCATGATCGGTAGCTAAAATGCCGAATGAAACCTCCTGATGCGCCCCCGAAGCAGGCGCAACTCAAAGCTACCAGCCCCGCGCTCAGGCGCTGTAACCAAGTGAGTAACAATCGGGCAACATAGCCCCAAAGGCCACAAAAAAGCCTCTCCAGCGGGGGCTGAAGAGGCTTTTTGTACCCGGAGCCGGAGTCGAACCGGCACATCTTTCGATAACGGTGTTTGAGACCGTCGCGTCTACCGGTTCCGCCATCCGGGCAGGGAAGGGGGCGCACGCGGGGTGCGCCGGAATCGGGGTGCAAACTTACCCCGGCGCGGCCGTTTCCGCAACCAATCGCCGCATTTCGGGCCGGAAAAGTTACGGCGGGCCGCTTGGCTCCTGTTACGCAGCGCCCACGGCGAGGCCTGCCACTTGCTCGCGCAGGCGCAACACATAGCGGCGGCGCAGGTAGTAGGCGAGGATTTGGTCGAGGGCGGCGGCCTGGGCGTCGGGGGGCAGCGTGGGGTAGGTTTCGAGGGTCGGCAGAATGGCGGTTTCGAGCGAATCGGCCAGCTCGGCTACGGCATCGAGGGTGCGGCGGGTGGCGGCGGGGTCGGGTTCGAACTGCAAGTCCATCACTTGCTCATTCAACTCCATCACTTCGAGCAGGAAAGCGGGCGGTAGGGCGGGGGTTTCGCCGGTGGCGCCCAGGCGGTTGTGCAACCGCAGCAGGTATTCGAGGCGCCGGTCGTAGTCGCTGAGGGTGCGGTAGGCGTCGGTGTTGCGGGTGGCTTTTTCGAGTACCTGCTGCTGCACCTCGGGCGGTTCGTTGGCGAAGAAATCGGGGTGGGTTTCGCGGCTCAGGCGGTGGTAGGCGGCGCGGAGCGCGGCGGGGTCGGGGAGGAAGGATTCGGGGAGGTCGTAAAGGTCGAAGTAGGTCATGGGGGGAGGGTGGAAGGTGAGAGGGCGATACTTTTTCTGTCATTGCGAGGAGGCTTTGCGACGAGGCAATCTCGCGATTTGATCGGCCAATGTAGTGCGGACTGAAGTCCGCACTACCGCCCGTTCGGCGCGGCAAGCGGACCGGAGGCCCGCGTTCCTTTAGGCCTCCTCAAACGAAAAGGTTTGGGCGGGTTCGGCGAACAGGGCTTTGGTGCGCGGCCACACGCCGCCGAACAACGCGGAGCGGCGGTAGTGGTTCAGGGCGGCCTCCGATTCCCAGATGGAGTAGGTGGCGAGGATGTGCGGCGTGCCTGCCTCGCGCCAGAGCCGGACGGAACGGCAGCCGGGCTGCGCTTCGATGTGGGCTTGCGAGGCGGCGAAAAGGTCGAGGAACGCCGGTACGGCGTCGGGGCGGAAGGTCATCCGCACGATTCTGATCAGCATAGGAAGGGCAAGGTAAGGCGGCGGCGGTTGGTCATGGCGAGGAGGCTTGGAGCCTGCCACGAGCGAAGCGTGGTGGACGAAGCAATCTCGCGGTAAACAAGCCACGCCACGCACACCCGATGCGAGATTGCCACGTCGGCCCTTCGTTCCTCAGGGTAAACTCCAAGCCTCCTCCTCGCAATGACAGAACGAATGGAAGCCTCCCGCAAAACTCGAAACTCCCCCTCACCCCGCGTAAGCGCCCGTGTCGGTGAGGCGCAGCACGCCGAGGCCCACGAGCGTATCGAGGCGGGGGTGCCCTTAGGCATCGCACCGTGCGGGGGCTACCCGTACCGCGCGGCTACCCGCAGCTTCCGTGGCTTCCATTTTTTCTTATCCGCCCCTTTGATGCGACTATCTTCTGCCCTCTGGCCCGCAGCCCTGCTGCTGACGGCCGCGCTCGGCGGCTGCGCCGCCGATAATCTGCAAGACCTGACGGATGCCCCGGTGGACGCGCCGTGCGATTCGACCGGGGTAGCGACGCACACCAGCCCCCCCCCGGAGCAGCCGCCCGCAAAGGAGTGGAATCGATCGCTTGTAGAAGAAATCAAGAAGAAAACGTTCAGCACTCACTGGCGCATCCGGTACACTCACCACCCAAAAGCAGGGGTCTACCGGTAAGGCCTAGGTTCCCGGTGGGTCGTTCCGCCACCTTTGTATCGTTCCAACGGGGCTAGGCTTCAAACCTTCAGGTCGGCGGGCAGTTGTACCCCCCCACGGCTTTACCCTTTACATCCTTCAACGCCAATGCCTACGCTTACCGCCTCCCCTTTTCACCCCCTGACCAACGCTTTGCTACCGGTGTACCGGGAGGCGTACCTGATGGGCGATCTGGTCCCGGAATCGACGGAGGCCGTCACGCGGTATCTGTGCCAACAGCCGGCGGAGGCCGCGCTGGCCACGGCCCGCTGGCAGGAGCTGCGGGCGAGCGGCGAGCTTGCCGGGGCGACGACCGCGCCGTGGGAAGAAGCGAAAAAGATCGTCGTTTCCTCGTCGGCCGGCGCGCGCCGGTTTCGGATGCCGGCCCTGCGCATGTTCGCGCTGCTGGGCGGGCTGACCCTGACCGGCTTATCGGTGTATGGCCTGGACCTGGTGCAGCAGCAGGAGCAGGCCGACGCGGCCGGCCCGGTAGCGCGCCGCACGGAGCACACGATGGAAGCGGCTTCCATCGCCAAAACGGAGGCCGCGCTGCTGGCCCAATCCCGCTAAGTCATTGACCACCGGCTGCCGCCGGTTTCTTTCCCTTTTTTCGTTTTTTCCTTTTCCCCCCCTTCTTTTTTTATGGCTTACAGCCAGGATAATTCTTCCGGAATGGTCGTGCAGCAGATTCTGAACGACCTCCCCACCCTACTTGCCGTTGCCGTCGTCGACACGACCTCCGGGATGGCGATGGCGAGTCACTCCAACTCGGCCTCGCTCAACCCCGAGACCGCCGCCGCTTACAACGCCGAAGTCGTCAAGCAAAAGCAGAAGGCGATGACCGCCCTCAAGCTCAAGAACGAATCGATTGAGGACATCCTCATCACGCTCACGACGCAATCGCACCTGATTCGCCTGATCGATGGGGGGAAGAAATTCATCTACCTCGCGGTTAATCCACGCGACACGAATCTGGCCATCGCGCGCGACGTGCTTCGGTCGGCCGCCGAGCTGATGGACTAGGTACCGCACCTTCTGGTCCGTTCGTAGCCCTTGGTAGGTCCGGTTTGCCGGATGTACCAGGGGCTACGCGTTTGCGGCGTGCAGCCCCCAAAAAACGAAGTCGTACCGGACGTGGACGAAGGCATCGGCCTGCGCTTCTACCGGCTGCTGTTGGAGGCGGCGCAACAGGCGCGGCCGGCTGGTAAACCCGTTGCCCGTCGCTTCTACGTGCGCCTTATCAGTCCATGCCGCCGCCCCGCACCTGCCAAAATGGCGCAAACACTTGCCAAATTCCCCCTTTTTCCTGCCATAACCTGCCTCCGAGGTCCGGTTAGCCCCCTCCGAGGTCCGGTTAACGCCCTCCGAGGTCCGGTTAACGCCCTCCGAGGACCCCACGCGACCCTGCAAGGGACCCGCGGCTCCCTCCGAGGAACCCGCAGGACGCAAAAAGGCCCGGTTTCGGCCCTGCGAGGGGCAAAACCGGGCCTTTAGGGGCGCTACGCCTTAGGCGGCGGGCGGCGTGAGGGGCTTGGGCGGCCGGCCGCTGCCGCCGCCGGGGAAGCGCTGGCGCAGGTCGTCGTAGGCGGCCTGGGCGCCGGGGCGCTTGTTCTTCGCCAGAAACTTGATGTTGTTGTAGATGATGAGGGCGGCGGCGTACGCGTCGGACCCGGCGAGCATCATCGTGGAATCGGTGTCGAGGGCGAGGCCGGCGAGCAGCATATGCACCGGCGAGAGGCCGGCGAGGGCGTCGGTATCGGCCTCAAACTCCTTCATATCCACGAAATCGGGCACGAAGCCGGGATTGTTGGCGGCGTAGTCGCGGATTTTCTGGACGAAGGCGACCGTCTTGTCGGCCATTTTGAGCATCGTCTCGCGCTGCTCCGGGGTGAGGGCTTGCAGGTAGGGGCGCAGCACGGCGGCGCCCTGCTCGAAGAAATCGAACGCCTCTTTGAGCTTGGCGGCGGGAATGGGAACGGCCAGCAGGTTTTGCATCGGAGTACCGCGCCGGATGGGGAAAGTGAGGCCGCCCGCCGCCGGACAAAGATGCACCGCCGGCGGCCTCCCACCCGGCCGGGCGCGCCGGACGCGGGGCGCCGCCGGTGTGCCCAACTTCCAGCGGTGACCTTTGCGGCGTACTCGTCCGCCGCCCACCGCGCTTTTTTGCACCCGATGACTGTTTCTGATTTTCCCGCGGATTCCGCCGCCCGCCCCGCCCCGGCCGACCTCGTCGTCACGCAGCTACTCGATTTGCTGCCCTTGGCCATCATCATCGCCGATGCCGAGGCGCGCGTGGTGTACATCAACGCCGCCTACCGCCGCATCTTCGCCCTGGCCGACGACGTGGCGGTGGTCGGGCGGCCGAGCGCCGACGTATTCGCCCTGATCTTGCCGGCCTTCGTGGAACCGGCCCGGTTGCTGGCTGCCGCCCAAAACGCCCTGCTGACCCGCCACGGCTTCGTCGATCTGCGGCTGGCCCTCGTGGACGGCACGGTCGTGCAGGTCGATGCCGCTGTGCTGCCCGACGGCGGCTGGCTCGTGACCTATCGCGACGTCACGGCCGAAGAGCGCGCCAAGCAGGAGCTCGCCAGCATCGCGCGCATTCCGGCCCAAAACCCGAACCCCATCTTCCGGGTAGGCGCCGACGGCCAGGCCCTGTACCGCAACCCGGCGGCGGTGGCGTTGCGCGCTTCGCTCGCGCCGGAGGAGATTGCCAGTGCCTTCGGGCAGGTGTTCGCGCTTATCGGGGCGGCGCTGGCCAGTGGCGTGCCCCAGCAAGCCACGCTGGCGGGCGGCGGGCGGGTCTTCGACGTGCACCTCGTGCCCTTTCCGGCCGAGCAATACGTCAACCTGTACTTGGTGGAGACCACCGCCCGCCACGCCGCTGAAGCCGAAACCCAGCGCCAGCGGGGCTTTTACGAAGCCATTCTCGACCACCTGCCCGCCGACGTAGTAGTCATCGACCCCGACCTGCGCTACCGCTACCTCAACCCGCAGGCCATCCGCGACCCGGCGCTGCGCGCCTGGATCATCGGCCGCGACGACCTGGAGTATTTTGCCTACCGGGGCCGGCCCCGCGCCGTGGCCGAGCAGCGGCAGCAGGTGCTGCGCCAGGCGCTGGTCAGCGGCCAGCAGGTGAGCTGGGACGAGGAGCTGGCCCCCCGCGACGGCTCGGGGACGCGCTACCTCACGCGGTTCGTGCAGCCGGTGTTCGACGAAGCCGGTGCCCCGCAGGTCCTCATCGGCTACGGCCTCGACATTACGCCCATCCGAGAAGCCCAGCTCACGCAGGCGCGCTCCGATAAGCAGTACCGCGACCTGATGAACTACACGCAGGCGCTCATCTGCATCCACGACCTGGAGGGGCGGCTACTGTCGGTCAACCCGGCTATCGCCCGGCTCCTGGGCGTCGTGCCGGCGAAGGTGGTAGGGCGCTACCTGGCCGATCTGATGCCGCCGCGGGCGCGGGCGGACGTAGCCGCCTACCTAGCGCAGTTCGCGCGACAGGCCGAGGTGACGGGCGTGATGCCCGTACAACCCCGCCACGAGGCCGGCACTCGCTACCTGCTCTACCACAACATCCGCATCGAAGAAGCCGGCGAGGCGCCCTACGTCATCGGCTATGCGCAGGACATAACGGAGCGCATCCGGGCCGAGCGCGCCACCCTGAAAGCCAAGGAAGCCGCCGAAGAATCGGCTCGCGCCCGCGAAAACTTCCTGGCGAATATGAGCCACGAGATCCGAACGCCGCTCAACGGCGTACTCGGAATGGCCGGGCTGTTGGCTAAAACGACGGTTGATGCCTACCAGCGCGAGCTGCTCGACGTGATTCAGCGCTCGGGCCAGCACCTGCTGGGGATCATCAACGACGTGCTCGATATGGCGAAGCTCTCGTCGGAAAAGCTGGAGCTGATCCACGAGCCGTTCAACGTCTGCGACGCCCTGAGTACCGCCCTCGACCCCCTGATGCGGGAGGCGCAGGCCAAAGGCATCACCGTGCACGGGCGGCGGCTGCGCGAATCGTGCCCCTACCCGTGGGTGCTCGGCGACGCCCAGCGCCTCACCCAGGTGATGCTCAACCTGGTGAGCAATGCCGTGAAGTTTACGCCCGCCGGCGGCAGCATCTGGGTAAACGGCGACCTGGTGGCCGAAACCCCCGAGACCCTCACCGTCGCGTTCAGCGTCCGCGATACGGGCATCGGCGTCACGCCGGAACAGCAGGCGCACATTTTTCAGCCCTTCACGCAGGCCTACG
This sequence comes from Hymenobacteraceae bacterium, assembly GCA_031425525.1. GTDB lineage: Bacteria > Bacteroidota > Bacteroidia > Cytophagales > Hymenobacteraceae > JANNMJ01. The sequence continues at coordinate 71,428 of JANPJM010000078.1, forward strand.
CCAGCATCAGCCGCGAGTTCGGGGGCACCGGCCTGGGCTTGAGCATCAGCCGCTCGCTGGTCGAGCAGATGGGCGGCACCCTGCACCTGACCAGCGCCCCCCAGCAGGGCAGCACGTTCGCGTTTACCCTCACGCTGCCGCGCACCCACCCGCAGCCCACGGCGCCCGCGGTGGTGCCGGCGGTGGATCCCGTGGCCGGCCTGCGGGTGCTGGTAGCCGAAGACAACGCCGTCAACCGGCTGCTGGTGCGCCTGCTGCTCACCCACCACGGCGCCCACATCACCGAAGCCACCAACGGCGCCGAGGCGCTGGCGCTGGTGCAGGCCCAACCGTTCGAGGTGGTGCTGATGGACGTGCAGATGCCCGTCATGAACGGCCTGGACGCCACCGCCGCCATCCGGGCTCTGCCCGACCCGGCGCGCGCGCGGGTGCCCATTCTCGGGCTGACGGCCAACGCCTTCCGGTCTGATACCGACCGCTACCTGGCCGCCGGCATGGACGGCTGCCTGACCAAGCCCTTCGAGGAAGCCGAGCTGCTGCGGCTGCTGGCCGAGCTGACGGCGGGCCGGCCGGCCGGCCCGCCGGCCGATGCCTTCGGCGCTGCGCCCCCCGCGCCCGCGCCACCCGCGCCCCACGAGCCGCCGCCGCCGGGCGCGCCGTTCCCCGCCACGGCGCTGTGGCTCGGCCGGGGCAATCCGGCGTTCGTGGTGCAGTTGGTAGATGAGTTTCTCGCCAACACGCCGGCGCTGCTGGCCCAGCTCGACCCCGCCGCCCCGACGGCCGCCGCCGCCGCCGTGGCCGACATCGCCCACCAGCTGCTGCCGTCGGCGCGCACCTTCGACGCCCCCGAAGCCGCCGCTGCCCTAGCCGAGCTGGAAACCTGGCCCGCCGACGACCCCCAGTGGCCCGCCGTGCGCGAGTACGCTGCCCAGGAAGTGGCTACGCTGCTGGAGGAGCTACGGCAGTGGCGGGCTGCGGCGTAGGCTCCGGCGCCCGGCGCTACAGCCCCTGGAAGCTGGCCAGTATGTCGGGCAGGTAGGTGCGGCCAATCGGCACCCAGCGCCCGCCTTCCATGAGAATGTTCGGCGGCTCCACGGCTTCGATCCGCTGCCGGTTGACGACGTACGAGCGGTGGACGCGCACGAACTGCGGCTCCGGCAGCCGGCTCGCCAGGTCGCGCAGCACTTGGTTGGCCGATAGCTGACGGGTGGCCGTCACGACCACGGTCTGGTCGTTGACGGCTTCCAGGTACAGGATGTCGTCGAACGCTAAGCGCACCATCCGCCCGCCCGACTTGAGGAACAGCGCCGAATCGCGCCCCGCCGGCAGCGGCGCTGCCGGTGGCAGTACGGGGCGGGCCGCCGGGCGCCGGTTGCGTACCCGCTCGACGGCCTGCGCAAAGCGCGGATAGCCGATGGGCTTGACGACGTAATCGGTCACCTGCAACTCGAAGGCTTCGACGGCGAAATCGGTGCGGGAAGTGATGAGTACCACGGCCGGCATCGCGGGCAACAGCCGAATGACGTCGAGCCCGGACAGTTGCGGCATCTGCACATCCAGAAACAGAATATCGACCTGTGGCCGGGTACGCAAAAACGCCAGCAATTCCATTCCGTCAGCGAACGACCCCGCCAGGGTCAGATCGGGCGTGGTAGCAATATGGTTTTCCAAGGTGCGCCGGCTTAGTGCGTCGTCGTCGGTGACAACGCACACCAGTACGACCGGAGTCGGGGCGGGCGGAGCCAGGTCGGGCGGAGGAGTGGAATCGGTCATTGGCGGGAGAAAAAGCAAGAATGCCAGCCTGAACGCGCCGCACTCACTGTCGGCGGCGGCGCATTCACTGCCCGAAAGTACGTGTTCGGCTTGGCGTGCTTGTTCGGCCGGGGTGCCGCCGGCGAGCTTTGTCGGGTAATCGGCGGGCTTCGGCCCCGTGTCTGCCTGCCGAGTTGCCCTGCTTTACCCGCTACCGGGCTTTTTGTTATCCCGAAAAAAATGTCGATATCTACTTTGCGGCGCCTGCTACTGCCGCTCGTCCTTGCGCTCGGCGCGCTGGCCGGGCGGGCGTCACCAACCTCACCGCCGCGCCGAACGTGCCGGTGTACGGCGGCCCTTCCATCGGCCGCCAGTTGATGGCCGGCCTGCGTTTCGACTTCACGCGCTGAGGCGTTCAACTTTCCCGGCCAGTAATCTGTCTCCATTGCTTCGCTTTAACCCCTACCCCCTGTCAATGCTCCGTTTCCTACTTCTTTTGCTGCTGCTGCTGAAGACGTTGCCGCCCGTCGCGGCGCAGATCGTCGCTCAATCCGCCATCGCCCAACCGACCGACAACCCGTCGATCATTACGCCCACACCGGCCGTGGACGCGGTGTCCGCCGAGCCTGCGGCGGCGCCGCAAGGTCTGACGCTGCTCAGTGGACGGGTGTTCGATGCCGACGGCCGACCGTTGGCGGGCGCCACCGCCACCGTGATCGGTACCGAGTGGATGGCGGTCAGCGACGGCAACGGCACGTTTTCGTTACCGGTGCAGGCGCTCGACGCGGCGAGCGTGAGCGGTATCCGCGTGCGGTGCAGCTATCAGGGCTTGCCCGATCAATTGATGGACGTGTCGTTCGGCGTTGAAGATGTGCTATTCCTGATGCGGTCAAAAACCGCCGCTTCGGCCCCCGGTACCCGTGCCACCGGCCGAACGCGCGACCTGTAAAGGCAGAGTGCCGAACAATCGGCTGCCCGTGGGTGTCACGGGTAGAGGAGAAATTCAACGGAGTGAACGGGTGAGGGCCGAAGCGAACATAAACCCGCCATGATGTCTGATCTGGCAGTGGCTGCAGGAGCCAAGTCGCTGTCAGCGGAGGCAACTCCGTACATCTACTACTTTCGAGTAGGACGAATAACGCCGCATACCGTGCGGTACATCATCAAAAAAGCCTCTGTAAGCACTTGACTTACAGAGGCTTTTTTGAATGGTGGTGGCGCTAGGAATCGAACCTAGATCTAGAGCCTTGTAGAAACGGGTACTGGTTGGTGTACTTGCCCAGCTGGGCGAATCTTGCAACGGACTGAAATATGCCTCTGTGGCCTGATTTCACATCTTTTTGCGAAAAAAACAGCAAATACAGCTCAAATATCTAGTATAAGCGCTATCTTCAGTAAGCAGAAAGAATCGAACTGAACTCGAGGTTGAGTTGGTCAAAACCCCTTTTTGTTTACTGAATGCTTACTAGAATAGTCGGCATCAACCCCGGCAAAGACGGGCGTTTGCACCTCCACGTACAGTACATCGCAGACCGAAAAATCAAGCGCTGGCCGACCGGCGTGCGGGTCGCACCGGATGATTGGGACCAAGCGGGGCAGAAGTTGCGGCCCAAGGCGACGGCCGATGTCAAGGCCGATACGGTCGCGCTATCGGAACTCCAGGCGCGCATCGATCGCATCGTCAAGGACTACTTCGGCCGGTTCGGCGAGCAGCCGTCTATCGAGTACGTGACGTCGGTTTTCAGTGACGAGGCAGCACCGGCCAAGCTGGCGCTCACGCCTGTGGTCGAGACCGCACTACTTGCCTTCTTCGACGAGTTCGTCACGCTCAAGACGCCGATGTGGTCGGTCAACACGGTGCGGATGTTCAATACGCTCCGCAACCATTTGACGAGTATGCAGGCGGCCGATGGTAAGGTCATTACTTTCACCTCGGTTGACTCTGCGTTCATCGGCCGGTTCCAGCGACACCTGCTTGCCAAGGGTCATAAGAACACCACCGTGAGCAAGCAGCTCACGAACTTCAAGGTGGTGCTTAACCATTTCGTCAAGGAGGGGGTGAATCAGAATCTTCGCTTCCGTGACTTCTCGGCGGGCAAGCGGACGAACCCCGGCCGGATTGTCATCGCGCTGACGGCCGAGGAGTTCAAGGCGGTGCGGGACCTTGACTTGAGCGGGTCGAAGCGATTGGCGCAGGTGCGAGACCTTTTCGTGCTCTCGTGTCTGACGGGCCTCCGCTACTCTGACTTCACCACCATCAAGCCTAGCGACGTGAAAGGTGGGACGCTTCGGGTGGTGACGCACAAAACGCAACAGGCGCTCGATGTGCCGCTCAACGCGACGGCCCGCGAGATACTGGCGCGCAGCGGCGGGCAGTTGCCCCGCATCTCGAACCAGAAGTACAACGATTACATCAAGGAGGTAGGCACGATGGTCCCGGCGCTCGCGGAGGAGGTGACGGTCGTACACTACTACGGCAGCAGGAGGGAAGAACACGTGGTACCTAAGCACGCGCTGCTTTCCAGTCATACTGGCCGCCGGACGTTCGCCACGATGATGATGGCCGCTGGCGTTCCGGCGCCGGCAATTATGCGCATCACGGGCCACACCAGCCTACAGGTGTTCTTCCGCTACGTCAACTACCGTGGGGCCAACCTCGATGCGGTAGGCGGCGCGCTGGCGGCGCTGGACTAAGTCGCGATGACGTTTGCGAGGCCACCACCATCGGTTGCAAACGAAAGGTGCCTGCTTTCTCGCTGAACCAGCCGAAAACAAGACACCCCGCAAACCCGGTAGCAAGTCGGGTTTGCGGGGTGTTCACTGGCTGTTACTTGGCCCATTCATTGGCTCGTCGGCCCGTCGTGTACCTTGTCAGACCGACGGCGAGCGTATTTACTATCGTTAAAGTGCCACTAATGCGGTCCCTGTCTTAATGGTTGGGACAATCGTATTTTTAATCTACTAAGTGGTGCAACGACTCTCGGTATTAAGGCGACTAATCTTTGAAGATGTCGAAACAGACTCTGAACAGCGTAACGGCTACGTTGAGTAGCTCTGCAGGTCTGAATCCAAACAGCTTCAAGCCCTTTTTAAGGTTCTTTTTCAACTGGTATTCATACGGTTGGGGTTAAGTGGTTGAACATTCTGCGCAGGCTGGCGGCCGAAGGACAAGGTGTTCCCACCCCGTCGACCGCTTCGGCCTACAACCGAATACCACTAAGACGCCCTGAAACCGGCTTCGGTTGCCGAAACATAGAAAAAAAAAGTCAGTCACTGCGAAGTGACTGACTTTCAATATTGTAAATGTAAACCCTTTTTTTTTCTGGCGGTTACAACAGATCTTCGCCTGAGTCGCGGTGAGACTTCACGTACACGGCAACACCAGCCGCGACGATCAGCCCGGCAACGACGAAGCGCGTCGCGCCTTCGGGCAAGTTGAGCAACGCCACTACACCGAACACGGCGAATACAATGGCGGTGAAGATGACGGTCGATAGCTTTTTGAGGTTCATAGCGTGGGGTCTTCGTTGGTTTGATCAGCGGGCGCGGGTGTCGGCGTAGTGATGGTCACTTGCTGCGCGACGGTGGTGACGTTGGCGGTCTGCTTGACGGCGGTCGCCACGCTGACCTCGCCACTCTCCGTCCAACTCGCCATCTTGCTGCGCACCCACTTTGGCAAAAACCCTTGCCCGGTCTTGTTCAGGTTCTCCTCGATGGAGATCGTTTCCGTCCACAGGAGCAGCAGGTACAGCGACGCCTTGAATCCCGGCGCAACGACCTGAAAGATCGTGTTGGCGTGACCGTCCACGAGGTGCGAGGTGAGCACGTGGCAGCACACGAGTGCGGCGCCGTATTGAAACAGCTTGCTGAAAACCTGCCGCAGCCGACCGCTCTGGTGCTGGCGCAGGACGAGCGAGGCGCGGATGCCGGTGGCCGTATCGACCATCACCAGCACCATCAGCGACCCGGCGAAATTCCAGTCGTTAAACACGTACTGCGCGACGACGGCGTAGGTGGCAGCCCACAGGGCGGCAGCGCCTTTCATTACGCACCGGCCGACGGTTTCGGGAAGTACACGCCGCCGACGAGGCTGGCCGGGGCGGGCGTAACCGGCGTGGCCGGGTAGCTCGGATAGTCAGCGGCGTTGGCTTGCAGCCACGCCTTCAGGTCAGCCGTCAGGAACTCCGCCGTCGAGCGGATGGCCGAAAGGGTAGAATCAGCCGCCTTGTAGTCGGCCGTCGTCGAATCCTGACCGGCGCGGAACGTCAGCCCGCTGTTGGTGATGTTCACCAGCAGCGTCGGCCACGCTTCCACAAGAACCCAGTGCGCCAGCGGTTCCGTCAGCCGGGCTTTGAGATCGGCGAGATTAGTCGGTAGCGGCGTCACGTCGGCGGCGTCCACCGCGTCAAGCAGCACGTCGTAGAGCGTCGTGCCGAGTACCTGGCGAAGGTGACGCCGTTGCGCGATGGAGATGAAGCCGACCAGCTTCGCCGCGTCGATATTCTTCTCGATAGTTGTGCAAGCCACGATGTCGGCTTGGGTGATGAGCAGCGTATCCATCAGGCAACGGGCGTGGTGGTTTGTGGTGCGGGCGTGGCAGCGTCCGGCGCGGGGTCAGCGGGGACCAGCGCTTCGGCGTCGGCGGCGGACAGGCCGTACATCTGCGTCAGGCGGGCGAGCTTGTTGATGCGCGGCAGGGTGGAGGCGATGAGCGCGTCAATCTGTGCCTGCCCCTGCGGCGTGGCCGTCAGACCTTGCTCGGCCGGTAGCGTCGTCGTGATGTCCAGCTCATCGAGCGCGGCCTGATCGACGCCCGCGACGTGGGCGAACACGTCCTTCAGGCCGGCCAGCAAATCGAGTTGATCCGGGCGGCAGACGGACGAGTAGTAAAGGCTGAATGCAGCGCGGAGCGTGTTCGCTTCACCGCCCAGGCTGGCGCCCGTCGAAAGGCCAACGATGGCGGGGCTGGGTACACGGTTGGCGGCCAGAATCTGCTCGCGGCAGAGGCTGGCGTAGGTGCTGAACAGATCGGAGGGGGTGCCGTCGGTGAACGGCTGAAGCTTCGCCAGCTTTTCGGGGTCTTCGCCAAAGAGCGTCAGGATGCGGTCGCCGTCGGGACCGGTGAAATTCTCCTTCAACGCCTCATTGAACCGCCGCTGTTGGTACTCGGCGCTGACAACGTTGCCGTCGGTGTCGGTGTAGGCTTGCGGTGCGGGCAGGCTCAGGATGGTACCGGCCGAGAAGCGGGAACTGACGTTGCCGACGTGGTACTTGCCAAGCTCCGCCTCGGTCTGGAGGTAGTTGAGCGCCGCCGCGTACGTCGGCTGTGGGTAGTAGTCCTGGTCGGCGGCGGCGTTGAAGTAGTAGTACAGCTGCGGCTCGGCGGCGCCCGCGTCGGGATCGAACGCGGCGATCTCCTGCACGGGGTACTTCCGGCGGTCTTTCCAGTCGCGGCACAGGTAGTAGTTCGGTACCACCTCCTCGGCGTCCATTTCACCGCTCGCTACCGTGCTGAACCGCTGGTAGTGCAGCTCGGCTACGGTGCCGCCTCGGGCGGGAATCACCTGGAACGCATAGCCGCCAAAAACGCTGTAGTCCTGCGCCAGCGCGCTCAGGAAGCGCGTCTTTGACGGCTTGCCGTTGACGAACAGCTTGGCATTTACAAATGCCGTGAGCGCGGTGTTACGGGTGTCGGTCAGCCCTTCACCGGCCACGAGCCGGGCGCGGGTCGCGCTGATGCTCGACTGCGTGGGCGAGTTGCGCACCAGTTCCAGCAGCTTTGCCGGAAAGGTGTGCGCCTTACCCCATTCAACGGCTTTCGTCGAACGGTTAAGCGCAATGCGGGGCACGTCAACCGCCGCTAGTTTGAGTTCAATAGAGGTTAGTTTCAAGGTAGTGGCGGGCGGATTATTCGACCGGCGGCAACTCGGTTATGGGGACGCCGAAGTCATCCTCCAGTGCCGTGGTGGCGGAGTAGAGCGCTAGGGCAGCGGCAGATGAGTAGGGGTGCCAGGCTTCCGGTTCGGTCCCTTCGAGCGTGGCGGTAGCCACCATCTCGCCGTTGCGGGGGCCGGGTGTGAATGCCAGCCCCTTGCAGTGCAGCCCGCGGGACTTGCCGGCGAGCCACCAGTTGCCGGTCTGATCTTCAAACAGCGCCCACACGCGCCGCTCTCTGAGCAGCGCCGTCAGCGCGTACCGTTGGAGCCGGGAAAGGCAGGTCACAAAGGGCAACGTCAGCCGCTGCTCGTGCCGCTCGCCGGTGAGCGTTGCGGTGCCCGATTGAATGGCGGTGGCGGCGTCGGTCGCCGTGAGCCGGTACCACGTCGCGGCCGGTACCATCGTGGTCAGCAGGTCGGGCGCTAAACCGGTGGCGAGCAAGGCGCCAAAAACGAAGCGGGTGCCGGCGGCGAAACTGCCCACCAGCACCCGCCGGACGCCCGCCACCGCGTAGCGCGGGGTGGGAGAGAAAGAAAACATCGTCGGTTAGCCTTCGACTGGCGAGACAAGATTTACGTCCGTCAACAGACCGGTGAAGGCGTCAGCTGCGACCGTAGGTGCGCGGCTGGTTTCGGCTCCAGATAGCGTGACATCATAGCCAGCGAAATCGGTGCTACCGGCACCAGCGCCGCTGTCGGACTTCTCCGCAGTCAGACCGTTCTGGCCGCCAATCAACACGATCTTGCCCGTGGCCGATTTGATGCAGAAGGTGTGGCGACCAAGGTCGAACGCCTTAAGAACGGTGTTAAGACCGTCGGACCGGCCGGAGAACTTCAGGCTGATCGAATGCTTTGGGAAGCGGTTGACGCCAATCTGGACGTTATCCGAGAATGAAACGGTTTCCACTTCTGCTTCGAGCAGATAAGGCGTGATGTTGTTATCCATCACTACGGTGGCTACCGCGCCGTTAGTGGCATAAGTGTAAGTAGCCGAGTTGAGGCCTTCGGGGGTGAAGGTAGGCCACGCCAGAACGGTGACGATACCGCCAAACGAGTAGGCGGAGTTGCGCTTGACGCTGTTAGAGAGTGCGGGCATTGGGGTAGCTTATCGCTTGATTTCGTAGTGGTCGGGGGTGGGGTCGCTGAACCGAACGTCCCCGGTCGCCGGGCAGTAGTAGCCGGCAGTCAGGGTAGGGTAGCGGGCCAGCAGCTCGCGGATGGTGGCTTCGATTGCGGCGTTTGCCGGGGCTACCACGTCGGTAGCCCCGGTCGATGCTTGCTTCTTCGCCATCGGTTAGATGTACAACACCTTCTGGCTTGGCACCAGCACGCCGGTCGCCAGCGACACCACGAGCTTGCCGAAGAGCTGGTCACCCACGTTGTTGACCTTGCCGATTTCGAAGCTCGACAGATCGTTGAGCAGGTCGGTAGCGCCCACGAAGTCGCCGTCTACACCGCCGCGGCCTGCGAGCACGCAGTTCTCGGGCAGCGGCACGAACTTGACCGGGAAACCCAGGTAGCTCATCTGCTCGCCGTCCACCACGAACAGGTCACGGTACGTCTGGCTCTTATTCGCCATCCGAATCATCATCCGGTGCGAGTAAGGCGCGAAGAGCACGGTGTCCGGGTTGCCAGCCACGGCTGAGGGCAGCGCTGCCAAAACCTTGTCGTACTCTGTAGCGATGTTACCGACCGCGATGGTGCCAGCGGCCACGTCGAGTGGATTAGCGACGATCATCTTTGCGACGATGCCGTCAACTACGTCGTCGGTCGTCGGCGTCAGTGTGGCTGCCCACGCCTTCTGCGAGGCCGTCGCTGTGCCTGAAGCTGCGATAGCCGTCTGCGTAGCCGTGGTGATCGACGTCCAGATCTTGTCCTCGAACGAGCGCGAGTAGATCGGCAACAGGTAGCTCGTCACGGCGCTCTCGAACTCGGCGCTTTCGATGTTGTCGGCACCGGCCTTCATTGAGTCGCCGAAGCGCGTGGCGCGCAGGTCGTCCATCTTGAAGAAGACGATGGACTGCATCCTCTGCGGCGTGAGCGTCAGGTCAGATGCCGCGAGCGTGTCGGTGTAGGTGGCGAAGTCCGTCTCGCGGATGTCCTCCTTGTACTTGCGGAACGGCGCGGTGCCGCTCATCGAGGTAACGTTGACTTCGCCCTTTACGGTATCATAAAAGCGAATCAGGTTCTGCGAAACGGTCGCGTTGCCTTCGAGGACGTGCGTGTAGATTTTTCCGACGTGTGGGCCGGCGTATTTGACTGGGGAGTAGGTGAAAGCCATTTAGGGGTGGCGGGCATCGTTTGTTTGGTTAGGGTGAGCGGTGAGGCTAGGTCGTGGGGGCTATCCCCACAGCGCGTTTAGCGGAGGGCTTGGGCGCGTGCAAGCCGGCGCTGGGCCGGTGTCATTTCGGTTTCAGTAGCGATTGCTGCCAGCTTCACAGGCTTGGCGGCTGGGACAGCAGCGAGCTTTGTTTCCAGCTCGGTCACGGTCGCGGCCATCTCGGTTTTAGCCAGCTCGCTTTCGGCCAGCTTGGCTTTCAGCTCATCAAGCTGTGCCTGCATCTCGGCGATCTGGGCGGCGAAGTCCGGCTTCTCTTCGGCTGGTACTTCGGCGGCGGGTGCGGCTTCAGCCAGCTCAGGGGCGACTTCGGCGGTAGCATCTGCCTTCTTGCCATCCTTGACAATCAACTCCTCACCGGATTCAAGGGTGTAGGTGCCGTCGGGGAGTGCATTGCCGCGGTTGCCGTCAGCATCCACGACGTACACCATTCCGGTCGCGTCGTCGATTTCAATTGACTGCCCGTCGTTCAGATTGTCGTAGCTCAGAAAGAGATTGCGCAGGCTGGCGAATAGCGTTTGCTTCTGCGGTTTGAGGGTAGCTTTGGTGGTAGCCAAGTTCGTTTCTTCGTGTTTGGTCAGGTCTGGTGCAGCCAAGTCAAGCAGTGCTTCGATGCTGAACCCCCTGCGCTTGCCGGACTGAATTTCTTCGTTCCAGAATTCGGTGTTCGGAATATGTATGCTCAGCATCCAGGTGTTTTTTGGCACCGTGAAGCCTAGCGCGGTACTTTTATCGCAGGCCGGGTCTGTCACCAGCCAGCTTTCTATCACTTGATTGCCGACTAGCGGAATGGCGTGCTCAACGGTGGTTTTAGCCAAGTTGGGCGACGCCATATGCCGCCGCTGGATGGCCGCGATCTGCTCGGCCGAGAAGCGGATGTAGTAGGGCGAACTATCCGCGGCTTCGCGCAGAATGAGTTCGTCGGGCACTAAGGCCGGGCCGGTCACGATCTGCTGCATCGGCTCGGCCGAGAGGTAAACCCGCGTGGGGGGCGCTTCGGACATCGCAACGTAATGACGCTGGATAGCCGGGTTCCGCACGAAGCTGACAGCCGACACACCCGACTCAAAATCGTCGGGCAGCACTACGTCGAATACAGGTACAGTGGGCTTCACCATCTGCACGTATCTATGCAGCGGCAAAGCCCACTTTTTAATCCGCGCAGTTTATTTTAGAAAGTCGCCAGCGCCTTTTGCTGGGCCGCTTGCGTCTGCTGCTCGCTGATGGCTTCGGCCTCAATAGTGCCGATTCGCAGCACTGGTTTCGGCAGCAGGGTAGGCGCAATCATTACCGCCTGCTCCACGCTCACCAGCCGCATTTCAATGCGGCCCAGTGCATCGACTACTTCCGTCGTCGTCACGCCGGACTGACTGGTCGCGGTAGGCGAGGGCAGAACGCCACCGCCCGCGAACCGCACATTGGGAGCGGGGATGTAGCGGGTGCGGCCCACGTCGTTGATCTGGTGCAGAAGGGGCAGATATTGCGCGGTCGCCTTGCGATTGACGATGAACTCGCCGCCCTCGACCTCCACGTTACCAAACGCGCCGCGTCCACGGATACCGCCCTGTTCGTGGCTGGGGCCGTCGAGCAAGCCGCCCTCGCGGAATTTGAGCGCGTTTTTGAGCGTAAGTGCCGCCGCGATACCCGCCGCCGCCGTAGCCGCGATGACGAACGGCGCGGCCGGGCCGCTGAACTTACCGGATTCAGCCGCTGTGCGAATCATCGCAATGGTGGCGAGGATGGTTTCGACCGCCACCGAGGCGCGGTTAGCCTGGTCGGCGCGCTCCTGTAGTTTCTGCCGCTCTTTTTCCACACGAAGCTGATCGGCCGCCGCCTTGCTTTTCTGCGCGGCAAGTGCGGCCTCGGCTTTCTTCTCCTGCTCGATCTTCGCGATCAGCGCGGCACGACGGGCGCCCGTTGCGCCTTCAAGCGATTTTTCATCGGTCTGAATGCGGGTGCGCGTTTCGTCGAGCGATTTGTCGAGCGTATCCAACCGCGCGTCAAGCGCGTCGAGCTGGGCATCGAGCTGACCTGCGGCTTCGCCTGCCAACCCCGATACGATACTGGAGACCGTCTGCGCGGCACGCTGGATGGATTGCGTGATGTCTTCAAACGCCGATTCCGCCACCTCCGGCTTGACAGCAACGGGAATGGTTGGCAATTCGGTAGGTATGGCGCCGAAGTCGGGTTGCAGATCGACGACCACCGGAATGCGCTCGATGCCCTCCGTACGCTTCTTGAAATCCTCAAACTCCTGCTCATTGCGTTTCTCCTGCTCATCGGCCAGGAGTTTCGTTACGGCCTGTTCAGCGGTGCGCACGTCGGCCAGTTTCTGCCGCACCAGCACCCGCTGCTTGTTCTGCTCCTCCTGCAAAAGCTGGTCTTCGTCGGCGTTGCCCGTTTTGCGAAGCTTCTTGCGTTCGGCCAGGATGGTTTGCTCAAGCTGCAGCGATTCGCGGGCGAAGCGGATTTGTGCGTCCAGCTTCTGTTTTTCGGTGGCGTTGGCCAGCGTCAGACCGGCCTTCTCATCGTCCTGCCGCAGTTGCAACTTGCTGCGCCGGTCAGTTTCGCTGGCGGCTCGCCGCGCGAACCCGGCATCCTCGACCGCCCGCCGCGCTTCGGCTTGCTCCTTGACCGCCTTACGCACCTCCTCTGTTTCTTCGGCGTTGTTCTGCCGGATTTTTGCCAGCGCCGTATCGGCTGCCGCTTTGCGCGCGTTGGCCGCCGACAGCGCGGCCTCCGCGACTTTCGTGGCCGTAAACGCGGCGCTCTTCGCTAGTTCGGCGTTGGCCGCACTGGTCGCGGTAGCCAGTTCGACGGCAGACGCGGCCGTGAACTCTTTGTATTTGCGCAACGCGAAGATGCCCAGCTCACTCAACCCTCCCGTCGTGATGGCGAAGAAAGTACGGATAGCGGTACTGTTGTCATCGATGAGCTTGCGCAGCCCGTCGAACGTCGATTTATAGGTCTGGTAGATGCGCCCGCCGACTTCCTTGACCTTCTCGAAGTTGGCGATGAGCAGACCGATGGCAACCACCAGCGCGCCCACCCCCGTCGCCAGCAGCGCCTGCCGGATGGTGATGGAAGCAATGCGGGCCTGAATGGCAGTGAGCGTGAAGCCCGCGCGCACCGAGGCGAGGGTGCCTGTGATGGATCGCCCGATGGCCAGAATGCCTGCGTACCGCTGCGGTTCCAGGGCGGCCCGGAAGGTTTCGAGCGACTCGATGACGCCGATCAGCCCGACGACCTTCGCCTGATACTCCTCGATGGCGCCGCCGCTCAGGCCGAACTCCTTGGCCGCGACGGTCGCCACGGTGAACCCGGCGGTAGCGGCCTCACCCAGGGCAAGAAACCCTTTTATTTGCGCATCGGGGGCCAGGGAAGCGATCTCGGCCCGGAGATCGCCTACGTCGTCCCGCACTGCCGCCAGTTGGCGCAGCGCGTCGGCGGCGGCCTGTGAGCCCGCCGGGACGGTCGCCAGGAACTGGTTAAGCTGCCGCGCCTCGGCCCGCAAGGCGGACATTGAGGCGGTGGCGTTGCCATTGATGTTGAGTTGGAAAGTTCGCGTGATAGACAAGTGGCATCGGGAGCGGGTTTGTTAGCGGCCGGCTGGCGGCACGTATTTGAGCAGTTCTACCGTCGCGGCCTGACTGCCACCGGGTTCGTAACCTTCGGTCTTATTTACGATGTAGACCACCCCGTTTACCCGTACCACCCGACCAGGAGTAAGCTGGCGGTACAGCGTTGGCGTAAGCAGAATGGGGGAGGTCACCAGTTCCGATGAATCGAGCAGTTCGAGGCTCGCGGCGTAATGGCTATCGACGAGTTCGGACCACGTGAACGCGTTGCGCGCCGGGCGATAGTTGATTTCCGTCTGGTTGGAGTGGGAGTGGTACACGCGGATGACCCGCCGGTCGGGATCGGGGAAGGCGGCAGAAGGCAGGCCCTGCCGCAGCAGCCGGGGCGCATAGTCGTACGACCACTGCGTTTCGGAGCGTTTCTGTGTTAGTGCCTCGGTGGAGGCGATGCACGCCAGCACGTGGGGTACCGGCGGCGGGGGCACCGACGGGGGCTGCAAGAGGGGCAGTTGGAGGTACTCGCGCGTGCCAGTTGTGGCGAAGGGTACGGCGATTTCCTTTGTATCCGCCCGCCCGGCGGAAGGCAACGGTACCAGCGCGTCGGCGCTTCCCGCCACCGCCACGGCGTCGTTGACGTCGGCGGCGAAGGTGAAATTGACGGCCTTGAATTGAGCAGCGGGGCGATAGGAAAATGCCGCTGGGTCCAGGAAATCGTCAAGGTCTAGGGCCGTCGTGATCTGCTGCGGCGTGAGCGCGTCACGGGTGAGCAGCGTCACAGTCTTACGCTCTTCGTCGAGGGTGAACGTGCTGTTGGTCAACGTTAGGATCGCTTTCACGAAATCCTTCTGCGACATATCTGGCAGCAGGTGCGCGGGCTGGATCGTCGCCGGGCCATCCAGCTTGACGATGCTGACGCCTACTGACTGGCACGTGGGGCCGGAGCCGGGGTTCGCATCGGTCACCAGCACTTCGATGGTGCAGGGGCCGCTGACCGTGACCGTGTGGTCGAACGTCGCAGTGCCGGTGGGGCCCGTAGCGGGCGTGATGAACTGAACCGACGCTACTTCGTTGCCGCCGTGCACGGCAGTACGTACGCGCGGCTGTAGACCGGCGCCCATATACGTGTAGGTGTACCCTCCCAAGAGTAGATACTGACCGGCGGTGGGTGCCTGGAAGCGCAAGAAACTACGCGTGTTGGTCGCGACATACACGGGCACGTCGGGCATCCCGGTGCCGCCGTCGCCCCAATATAAAAACTCGCCCATATAGCCGGCGTAGCGCGTGCGGGGCGCAGATAACAAGCCGAGCTGGTCTTCCTGATACGTGTCCTGCGGGCTGCCGCTCCGGTTGTACACGTAGCCCAGTCCGCTACCAATAGCCAACATCGCCTGATATGGCCACGGGAAGTCGTCGGCGCGGGTGTAGGGAATGACGACATCCTGCCATTCCGGGGCGGTGAGCAGCTTGCCCTGGAGCGTGTAGCCGGCCTCGGTGAAACAGGCTTTCAGGACGTTCAGCGCGTACACGCTCAATACGTAATCGTCAAGCCGCATCCCCTCGTCGATGGTGTTGAGCGGCTGGGTATCGTCGGTACCAAAAAAATTACCATACGCCACCAGCGGGGCGGCCAGCGTTTCGGTGGCGCGGTTGCCGGCGAGCAGTGCGGCGAGGTCGTTGAGGTCGGCGTACGCCCGTTCGGGCAGGGTGGTCAGGTCGCGCAGTTGCTTGCTCGCCAGAATCTCCCCAAGGCCGACGCCCGGTGCATACAGCACTACTTCGTACCCCTGCGCCGACGCCACGTTCAGGCGGCACACGGCGCCCACGGGCAGTACGTCCACGCCATCGGCCACCAGTCGCGCGCTGATCTCCGTGGGGCGCTTAAACTTGTTGGCCTGGAGCTGCTGGCGGGCGTGCGCCAGCAGCCGGTCGTTGGTGCGCGTGGGTGGCAGGGTGAACGAGTAGCTGCGCTCCCCAATCCGCACGTCGAGCTGATCGACGGCGTTGGTCGCCTGATTGAGGCGCACGCGGGCGGCGATGGGCAGGTCGGCGGCCTCGCCGTTCAAATAGAGTTGCAGGGCCATTAGCGGGTCAGGGGGTTGAAGGGCACGCGGGGCGTGATGGTGAGGCTAACGGTGTACTCGTCATTCAATACATCGGCCTTCGGATCGAGGTCAGTGACGTTAACCGGCATCATTGGGGCGTTATCAGCGGGCACGAACGTCGCCACGTCGGGGCTCGACCCCAGTTCGGCGCAGAGAAAATCAAACGCCGAACGCGTCAGCAAGCCGGACGTTAATCGCACCGACTGCGCGAGGTCTACCCGCCGCGTTTGGGTGGTTCTGTCGGCGCGGTCGAAGGTGGCGGCGGTGCGGGCCTGGCCGGGTTCAGCGGCGGTAAAGCCCCACTGTTCCAGTCCGCCCAGCCGGTTGCGGAATTGCAGCCAGTGGGGCAACGGCGAAGCGGGCAGCTCAAAGCGGAGTGACCCGCCCGCGCTGCCGCCCACGCCATCGGAAATGGTCAGCACCAGCGTTTGCAGCTCCGGCACCACCACCTGCACGAACTCAGCCGAGATGTCCACCACCCCGCCGCTCCCGATAGTCCAATGCAGGGCCGGAGTTACGAGCGTATTGGTGCCATCGGCCAGTTCCAGTGTGCGCGTCATCGTCAGACCGCCCGCCGTGTCGCAAACGGCAGAGAGACTGACGATGAGGTTATCGGCCGAATCCACACACAAGGGGCGCGGGCCGAAGTAGGTGGTCAAAAACTGGGACTCGCGCGGGTCGGCGTAGGAAGCAATGGGCAGCGCGGCATCGAAGGCCCACGCCACGTCTGTTTCGGGCCACCGACCGGCCGGGTAGCGGCGGCGGTAGGGGTTGGTGGGAGAAGCGTAAATCTGCCCATACGCCACGTAGTAGCCGATGACGCGGCCGGTCGATTCCACGACACTTTGCAGCCACGGGGCGAGGTCGAAGGGGTAGGCGTTTTCCTCCGAAAAAGGCAGCTCCAGCCGGGTCAGCAGCGAGGCGGTCGTGCTGCCGGGAGCGAGCGGATAGTTGCGATCGGCGGTCAATGGGTAGGCGTACACCTCGACATAGCAGCCCCACAGCGGGCGTCCGATCTGCTCGCCGTGAACCCGAGCCGGGGCGGCATCGGGCACGAAGAAGACGCTTCCCGGCACGGTTTGCGTGGTATTCCACGCCGGGCCGAGACGCCGGGCGAAAAGCTGGAGGAAGCCCGCCGTGCCGCCGTAGCTGTCGGGCAAGCAGTAGTAATCGGCGGCCAGCGGCGAATCTTCGATGGCGGCGATCAAGCTATCCTGCGGGCCGACGACGTTCCCAGGGTCGGCCACAAATTCACCATACGCCGAATCCGGCCCGGCGACGGCGGTAAAGGTGACGCCGTTAATGACGAGCACATCCCCGACCGTGAACTGATCCGTCGAGAGCGACAGGCTCGCGGCGTAGTCCGGCGCCAACACGGCGCTGCCGAATACCACCATTATAGGTAGCCCCGTCGCAACCGCGGGGGACGGCGGGTTAATGAGTAGTTCGGCTGAAGTAGTGGGAGGTGAGGCCATTAGGTCGTTTGCGGATTCAGTTCGCGGTCGAGGTCGGCCGCGATGAGGTCGAGGGCGCGGGTGTCAAGTCACGCTTCGAGTTGTTTTTGGCCTGCATCGAAAGCGGCCTGGATGAACGGCCGCCCGCGAATGCCGCGTTTGTAGATGGCGTTTTGAATCGCGTAGGCCAGTTGGCTCACGCTCATCACCCGCCTGGCGAAGCGCCCTTTTGCGGTGCGGTTCACGCCCACGCGTCGGCGCTTGATCCACGTGATGAGCACATCCAACGGCACCTTGCGGGCACCGGGTCGTCGGCCCTCCTCCACGTACTTCGCGTAGTCGGCGACGAACACCGTCAGGGCCGAGGCATCGAATCCACCGCCCTTGCCGACCGCGCCGGGTTGCTTGACATCAACGCGCATCGTTTCGAGCAGCGATGAGCGGCCCCGCTTGAGCGGGTAGCGGCCTTTCGTCTCCAGTTCCTGGCGCATCAGTTCGACGATCAGCTCGCCGAGTTCCTGGAGCGCCGCGCGCAGGGTGGTGGCTTGCAGCATTAGGTGCTAGTCCACGTATTCGTCGCCGCCTGATAGAGCAGCGTGCGCCCCGTTGCCCCCGCCGTCGCCGCCGTACTGCCGACCGTGCCGGTGCCGGTTTTGGCGCCGGGCGCACCCGCCGTGCCGCCGGTAGCCGAGAGTGTGCCGCTACCGCTGTAACTATTACAGACCACGTAGACGAGTCCGCCGCCGCCACCTGCCCCACCACCACCCGCGCCGCAGTTGCCTGCCGCGGGGGTGCCGCCAGTACCGCCATTGCCCCCAAGGGCCTGAATGCTCCCGTTGTTGACGATGGTTCGGGCCCAAACGAACACGACCCCGCCACCCGAACCGCCGCCGCCGCCGCCGCCGCCGCTGTTCGTGCCGTCTCCGCCCCCCGCGGCGCCCCCGCGCCCGCCGGTTCCGCCTTGAATCAAGCTCAGCCCGGTCAGCAAATGCTGCGTCACGCAGCGGAGCGGGCGATACGTGAGGCCCGGAACTCCGCCAACTGGGCCGCCCGTGCCGCCCGTGCCCGCGCCGCCGTTACCGGAGCTGCCGGACACGCCCCCCATTCCGATGGCCGCTGCGCCGGTCGTGCTGCCGGCGCCGATACCCGTGCCGCCCGCGCCGCCCAAAGTCCCGACCGTAGACCCGCCCACGTCGGCCGCCGCCAAAGTCGCCCCACCCGCGCCAGCGACAGAACCGGCCGCGTTCCCCCCGTTGACGCCGTTTCGTTGGATAATTCCACTCACGTTGTTGGTGAGCGTGCCGGCCACAAAGAGCTTGTACCCGGCCAGGTTCAGGATGCCGGGGCTGTTGATGGTCAGGTTTGCGTAGTGCATCGACCGGGTCAGCGTCACGGGCGTCGAGATCGTCACGCTCCCGTCTTCTCCGTCGCCATATTCCAATGGCGCACCGTTTGCACCCGTTGCGCCGGTTGAGCCCATTGCGCCGGTTGCGCCCGTTGCGCCCGTGAGACCGGTCGGGCCGGTTAGACCCGTGGCGCCTGTGGGGCCAGCGGGTAAGACGATGGTCGTGACGTCGCTGTTGGTTAGTTGAATTTTGAACGTATTGGCGTCCGTTTGAGAAACCTCGTCAATCCCTACACCATCCTGTCCGTCCGCCCCGTCCGCCCCCTGTGGCCCAGCGGGCCCGGTCAGACCAGTGGAACCCTTCGGCCCGGTGGAACCCGTAGCACCTACCGATCCGGTAGCGCCGGTGGCGCCGGTCAAGCCAATTGGGCCCGTCAACCCAATAGGCCCCTGTGGGCCGGTTGCGCCGGTCGGACCGGTAGCGCCGGTAAGTCCAATGAGGCCCTGTGGGCCAGCTGCACCAGTAGCACCGGCGGGGCCGGTCAGACCCGTTGCGCCTTGCGGGCCCGCAACCCCCTGCGGGCCGTCTGCACCCGTTTGACCGACAGCGCCATCAAGACCGGGAGAACCTTGCGGTCCGGCGGGCCCGGTAGGTCCAACCGGTCCGGTGAGGCCCGTCGCGCCATCAGCACCCGTGGCGCCGTCCGCTCCCGTCGCACCCTGCTCACCCTGCGGGCCTACCGGCCCTTGCGGCCCCGGCACTCCCGACCCGCCACCCGCGGCCGTCAGGCGACCTTGTGGGTCAAGGCTAATGCCAGACCCCAGGCGCGCCACGATCTCATTGCCGACCCGCGCGAGGCCGTTACCGGCGGTCAAACCGGGTAGCGGCGTGGGCGTAGGATCGCTGGGTGTGGGCGCCACGTAGGAGGGGTCGAAGCGGTCCGCCAACCCGGCCCGCGAGGTACGTTCCAGGTTGATCGTCATCTCATACCGCCAGCCTGTCAGCCCCGCATCGCCCGCGCCGTGCAAGGCCACTGATTGCGGCGAGAGCTGCCTGAGGCTGAACGCCTCGCGGGTCGCTTCAACCAGATCGTCGGCGACACCTCGAAGCGATTCAAGAATATTCCATTCGACGCCGCCCGTCCGCTCGGGCCGGTCAACGACGTTGAAGGCCATCACGAACTGGTCGAGGCCGGGGCTGGCTTCCTGGCTGGTCACGTCCGTCTCGATGAAGACGGCCGGCAGCTCGGCGTTCCCCAACTCGTTCAATTCGAAGCCTTTCGAGACGCTGTTAACGAGGTAGTGACTGGCGGCGAGCTGATCGAACCACGGAAAGAATTGGGTGAAAGTCATTCGCCTGTTGGCGCACGGATTTATCAACGGTGCCCGGCAGGCACCGCGTCTTAGTTAGCAGTATGTATGGGAGTAGCGGCTAAGGATTCTGCCCTTTAGCCGTGTTTGGGCTGTTGCTGACGCCGACGGAAGTCTTCCACGGCGAGCAGGTCTGAAGCAGGTTCCAGGCGGAGCGCGTCCAGAGACGTGCGGCGCTCCACCGCCACCGCTGCCAGAAAGTCGCCGAATCCGCCAGCCGCTGGTTTACCATCATCGTCACTTCCGTCAGCGTCTCGCTCGTCTTTGCGTGAGCGTCCGAAAACTGTTGGATACGGAGCGCAGAAGGCGCCGAAGTGGTCAAAAAAAAACCAAGTGCCGGCCACGCGGTCGTGATGGGCAGTGTCTGGAACGCCTCGATTGCCGCGTCCACCGATTTCGCCGTCTGCTTCACGCCGACCGGCTTGTACAACACGGCCAGCAGGTTCGGGAGCGCCGTCGCTGGCTCCTTGCCCGCGTCGGCCAGGTAGTCAAGCAGAGCTTCGAGCTGGCCGGCCGTAAGCGCGCCCAGATCGCCGACGTATTTGTATTCAACGCCCACGTGAGTGAAAAGGAAGACGCGCGATTCAACCGCCGGCAGGTCGTTGCGCCACGGGCAGGCGTTGACGATACCGTAAGCGATGCTGACGTCCTGGTTGAGTATCTCGGTCGGCACGTCGCTCAGCCACGCCGCCGTTGCGATGAGCTGGCGGACGCGGGTCAGCGAGGCGATGCGGGTCTGATAGTCCACGAACTCGGCGAGCTTCACGTCCTCCCAGCCGCTTTTGAGCTGGTAGATTTTGTGGTCTTCGACCTGGCCGTTGGCGCGGGTGGTGATGGTGATCGTTTGCATAGTGGTTAGAATTGGTATCTTAGTCCGCCCCCGGTGGGCGTGTTGATGGCGTAGGTAAGCGCGTCCACCAAGTCATCGTGTTTGGCGTTCGGGAATGCGGTGAGATGGTCGAGCAGCGTGTCGTTCCAGGCGCCGGGTGCGAGCACTACCCGACCGCTCTCGCAGGCGACGGCGGCTTTCGATGCCCGCTCGATTTTGCTTTCTCGACCCGGTTTGAGCGGCACTACTGATAGCAGCGTCTGCTGGCGCAGGAGCTGGAGCAGGGCGATACCTGAGCTTTTATCCTCGATGTGCACCTTCGAGCTGGCGTTACCGAATCGGGCGACGTGGGTCTGAATGAACCTGACGAGTTCGGGCATTTCAAACCGGACTTCGGTGGCGTCAAGCACGTGAATCGATTCCCCCACGCGCTGCACGGCGACGACGGCGGTGGCGTCGTTCTTACTGTCGGCGGTGCTGGCCGTATCCAGAAAAAAGTCGGTGCGCGGCGAAGGGGTAGGAGCGGGGCGAACCGTGAACCAGTTGCGCTTGAACACGGTACCGCCATCGGGAGTAGGCTGTTGTTGTAATTGATTGGCGTACTGCTTCGAGCCCAGCCCGACCAGGTACTCGGCGAGTTGCTGCCGGCCGAACCGCGTAGGCCAGAACAGGCCGTCGGTGTAGTGGTCGGCCCACTCGACCGGTACGACCTGCGCCGATGGCGTCAGTTCGGCCGGGATGCACACGTGACGGTGAGAGCTGGCTTGCTGGCCCAGCAGGTAGCCGGTCAGATCGTCCTCGTGCAACCGCTGCTGCACAACAATCCGGACACCCACCGCCGGGTCATTGAGGCGTGGGTAAAGGGTCGCCCGGTAGAAATCGACTGTCGCCTTGCGCTCGGTTTCCGAGGCGGCCCGCTGCGGGTCTTGCGGGTCGTCGAGGATGATGATGTCCGCGCCGGAGCCGGTGATCTGGCCACCCGTGCCGATGCTCTTGCGGGCGCCGCCCTTGTCGGTCTTGAAGAAGCCTTTCTGGTTGGCGTCGTCGGCGAGCTGGTACACGTGGCCGTACAGCGACTGGTACCACTCGCTCTGAATCAGGTTGCGCGTCAGCGTCGCCAGCTCCAACGCCAGCGGCGCCGAGAACGAGACGCAGATGAACTTGGCAGCGGGCCAGTGCGCCCACGCCCACGCGTTGAGGCAGACCGAGAATATCAGGCTCTTCGCGCTGCGGAACGGGGTGTTGCAAACGAGGTCGGCCGTGCGCGGCTCACGGCGACGCACCCGTTCGACTTCATCCTGTAGCAGGTCGCAAAGCTCGTGGATGTGCCAGTTGTCCGAGTACGTTTCGCCGGGGTGCAGTACCCGGTAGGCGTCCACAAAGAACTTGTAGTAGCTACGCCGATAGATTTCGCGTTCGACGTCTGCCAGCGATGGGAGGGTAGCAGGGCTCAAGTAGCATCGGCGTCGGTTTTGGCTGCTTCAAGCAGGTGGCGGAGCTGGTCGAGCCGGTTGGCGTCGAGCTTACTGAGGTCGTAACTGACGGCAATGGCCGTGTTATGCGTGTTGTTGATCTGCACTGCCACCTTCGGCCCGTGTAGGCCCATCAGTTTCTCCGCGCGGCCCAGCATCTCTGCCTCCAATTTGGGGTCCCCCTGTTGGCGGGCAGCGAAAGCCAGTTCGTAATAGCGCTCTTTGTGTAGGCGAATCAAGTCGGCCACCGTATCGTCATTGGTGTCCTGCGCCCGCCACGCCGCCCGTGCCCATTCCATATCCTCCCGCGCGGTGGCCTCACTGAAACCCAGTTGTGCGATGTACTTCTTGATGACCGCCCGCGGCGTACCCTCCGAAACCATTTGTAGCACTTCAAGCCGCCGGGCGTTGGTCGCCGCCTCAGTAGAGCGGCCCGATTCCGGGCGGGTGAGCGAGTAGGTTAGGGGCTGGGACTGCACGGTGTTATGTATGTCGGTTTTCTTTAGTTGGCGCCGAACAGCTCGACTTGGAGCAGTTCGCGCCGCGCGATGATGTCGTCGTATACGGTGGCTCTGGTCGCGATCGGGCGCGACGGGCTTGCGCGTTGCTGACCGGAGGGTTTGGAGTCAGCAGTGAGCGCTTAATCAGCTCGCGCGCTGACGGAAAATGCGATCACCGATAGCGGCGAAAGCTCCAGCGATTAGTAGCCCTAAGCCAGCAACTAGCATCATCAACATTTTCAGCACAACCAGCGCGATAATAAAGAGGAAGGGCGAGGTAAGAACGAGTAGGATAATTATTCCGGTGCTCATTGTTTGTTAGTGTTCGGGTTTGTTGTCTGGTCTAATTTGGCCTGATCTAGCGCGATGCCGAGCGCCTCGCGCAGGGTCACACGCCGGCCGTACGCAGCCGTGAGCTGCGCGGCGAGCTGTTGTAGTCGTTGGTGGTCGTGCGGGTCGAGCCCGGCTTGAACGCTCGTTGGGTTGCGCTTTTTCGGAAGCATAATCGTCACCATAGTGAGGGTTTTACTGGCTTGCTATTGAGGAGTCCCTGCCGCGTTTTCGTCTTGGCGTTCGGCGACCGGCTGCCACTTGCGCCACTCGTCGGGGTCTGCGCGCTTGCGGGTCGCTTTCGTAGGTGGGGGCAGCGCTACCCGCTTCGCCAGCGAGTAGGGGAGCATAAAAACGTCTTTGTCTACAATCTCTCGGTTGCGGCCGAAGCTGGTGACGGGGCAACCAGGCTGAACGGTTTGCCGGATTCGGCCGTCATCAATCTTGGGCGCGATGCGGCCAAGATTCCACACGATAGCCGCGTCCTCGAACAGGAAAACGTACAGCACTTTACTCCCGGCATTGTAGTGCGCGCGGAGCGCTTGGTACTTGCCGACTTCGAGCATCCCGGTGTTGAACTTGTCGGCCTTGCCCACGCGGCGCTTGAACTCGACCACGTATCGAATCCCGTTCATCGAGAAGCTGCCGTCGGTGCGGCTGCCCTGAATCGTACTCCAATCGGTCGTGACCGTGAAGCCCTGCTCGCGGAGCGCTGCGGCGAAGTCATCGGCTCGGTCGCGTTCTCGCTTCTCTGCGTCGTTGGTCTGGTCGGGAAATGCGTTGCGGTGATACGCCACTTGGTAACGTGCCCGACCCCTTTGTCTGGTCGCTGCGGCACATTACTGTATATGGCCACGCAATAGCGGTTATTGCGTCGGCGCGGAAATAATTCAGGACTTATGTGGCGGCCTGACTATATAAACCTGTCCGTAGTGATGTTCGGACATTAACTCTAGTTGAAAAAGCCTGCGACCATTGGTCGCAGGTTTTTTTTGTGCTTTGCGTAAAACCAAGCCAATTGGTTATTCAAGTGTTTTCAGGTGCGGACTTGCTTGATCTTCAAGCTAAAAGGTAGGTGTCTTGCATTACAGTGTTGCGTAACTCTGTAATGCAAGACGTTGAAAGTCAGAATTTTACGATAGATTCGCGTCAAATTGCCGTATCTTTGTGTCGGAAAAGCGCACAACGCGACGCTTCCACCCTCATTCACCCGGCACGATATGACAGAGGACTTGAGATTGCCAGATGACGCCAGTTTGATTCACCGAAAACTGGTTGACTTCACGATTGCATATGCCGCAATCTTACACGCGCACCTCGTAAAAAACGAGCCGGTTGCTACCGACTTCTACACGAACGCGGAAGCTGTCTTGATGGCGGTGTGGACGTACTTGGATATGCCAGCGATGAAGCGGAAATCGACCGAGCGCGCTCGGTTACGGCTACGCTTTCAGTATTGGGAGGTTGCCGTAGGTGATAACCTCCTGCTCACTCCTGGCACATTCAAGATGTGGGTGAGCTACGCGATGATGGCGCTACCTACTGCGGATAGGTACCGCCTGGACAGGATATTCGAGCGTTACGTTGAGACGTTGAAGCAAGAATACGGTAACGGCGTTGAGTTCAGGATGCGACCTGAGGTCATTTTGGGTTCAATAGTGCCGGGGCCGAAACGCAAGAAGTCGCCAGAGCGCAACATTAAGTAGCGCACCACTACAAGTCTGATTTTCAAGCTAATCCCTGACTGCTGGCGCCGGCAGTTGGGGTGCGGGGCCCGCGCGTGCCTGGGCCAAAGTGTTTTCTTTTTTACCCCCCTTAACGACACAATGCAAAAGTTGCAGGAAAATACCGGCTTGCCGCCGGAAGACCAAGAAGTACAATCCTACGAAGAGCGTAAGCAGCGCTCGATGGAGGAGTTACTGGAAAAGCTCAAGCGGAAGCGCCGGGTTACGCCCCCGCCGACGCCAGAGGATGAGCGCGCCGCCGTCGAACGTTGGCAGCGCTATCAGGAAACGCTGAGCCTTCGGAATGAGCAGCGAGCGGCGCTCTACGAAGAGATAAAGCAGAAGCACCTGAGCGAGCGGCCGGTGTGGGGCGAGGTGCTGCAGGCGGCGTTGGGAGCCGTCTGCCGGGCGGCCTATGAGGAGGACCCGGGGTGGCGCAGGGAAAAGGTGCTCGCCCTGGTCGAAGATATGCGTCGTCTGGTGACGCTAGTGGCCGAGTCGGGCGAGGACGACGTGAAGGCGGACAAGGCTGTGCTGATTCAGGCGCTGACGAGCCTGTTGCTGCACGGTGCGCTACCGAAACGGCCGGAACGCAATCGGCCTACACAACAGCCCAATCAAAAATCTGATGGCAAAGCGTAAAGCGCCCAAGGCGAGCGCCCCGGTTAACGGCATTGTGTCCGTTCCATTTTCAAAAAAAGATCGCAGGCAATCGCTGCGGGTGATTCCGGCCGAGACCCTGGAGTACCTGCCGCCAGTGCAGGACGCACGACAGCCGCAGAAGTTCGTCTGCCTTACCCACGATAAGTCGTACGCCGTCACCGTCACGGTGCACGACCCAATGCCCGGGTTGCCGCCGCACGACGTGATGCTGCATTGGATGACCCCAGAAGACAATAAACGTATGCGCTTCTTCACGCACGCTCAGTTCGTGGGGCTGATGTACGCCCACGGCTGGCGCTCGATAACCGACATCAGCCCCGGCGAACTCGAGCCGGATATGAGCTGGACGAAAGGCGACGATGGCGATGTGTTCTACGTCCGGGAAGATTTACGTCAATGGATCGGTAAGTAGCCGACGGTGCGAGGGCGACGAAGACGAATAGCGTGGTCTTCAACCACTGGCTGACATAAGGTAGGGTAGGGGCGGCGCGTGGGCTACGCGTTTTCACGGCCGCCTTTACCTCAACTTATTGGACATAAGGTTAACAACACTGACAAATTTTCAACACAATGGCACAACAAAACAAGACCCAGTGGGACTCTCTGGTTGATGGTCCAGACAGCTCAAGTGATACCCGGCTTTCGATGATGGGCATTCATATCTGGCGCACCAACAAGCAAAGAATGGTCTGGCGCGCAGAACTAAGGAAGCTCGTGCTGGCGGGTGGCTGGAAGTGTATCGGGGATGCCGATGAAGAGAAGCTATCTAAAGCGGTCAGGTACGACACGCTAGAGGAGGCAGTCGAGTACTTGCGCAATCCGGCTTCAGCCAAGAAGCTCGCTCGTCGGCGTCGGCCCGGTGCAGTACCGCCAACGGGTACCCCGCTAGGTGCGGTGTGGGGTATTCTGCCACCATTAGGGTAGACCTGCGCCAGGAAATGGTAGGGCGGCGCGCGGGCCAGCGCGTTTGCGGCCGCCCTCAACCATTTCGGTCGTTTCGCTAAGAATCACCACGGACAGAATTTTCACTGCTGCCGGCTAATGTTAGCTGGTGGCGCAATCCCCAATTTTTAATGGCAAGAAAGAAAAACGACCCCGCTCAGGGCCAGTCGGGCACGCGCGTGCCTAGCCCGAAGGCGAAACCTTGGGAGATACCTTCCGGGATTCTTCGTTACCTGCCTGACGGGCACAACCCGCGAAGGGCATACGTGACTCGGTTCCGATCCGCCAGCGGCGAGCACGCTATCGAGGTGCGCGTTCAGAAGTCCGACCCGAAGCTGCCGCCCGCCGACGTCACGTTGTTGTGGCTCGACCCAGCACTCACCAAGTTCCTGCGGCTTTTCTCGTTCGTGGAGTTCGATGGGATGATGTACGCCCACGGATGGAGCGCACTCGCGGAGATTGACGTCGAGCAGGTGAAGGCGGACTTGTGGTGGAGCAAGGACGCGCCCGAGGACGAGACGCACATCCGGGAAATTGATTGATGCGTTGGCGCCTGTGAAACGAATCTGGTGCGGCTCAACGGTCGCACCAGATTCATCATTACGGATTGACGAAGCGCGCCCACGCCCGGCCTTGAGGGCCGGCGGGCGCGTCGTCATCTCAATTCACTCTTCACTTCCCCCTTCACACATCCAAGTTAACCCCCCGTTAATTGTTGCCCCTTTTTCAGGGCTCTATAGGGCGCGCATAGGCGCGTCGGGACGGTCGGTTTGATTCCTCAATCTCTCACTTACTACAACCCCAAGTCCTCCCCCGTTAATTGTTGCCCCTTTTTTCTGCGGGAGAAAATTAACTGGTGATGAGCTTAAACTAACCTGTGCTGCACGCTATATAATGCAACAAACTACGTAATGAAGATGGCAGGTAGGTATACGACAGTGAGCATCACGCCAGCGCTCTTGGAGCAGCTGGCGCGGGCGCGAGGGGCGCAGATGGCGAAAACGGGGAAGCGGGTAACGACGCTGCAAGCGCTGGCTGAGGCCATCGCGCTTTACCTGGCGCAAAACGAGGGGCAGGCGCAGTAAAGTGGACAACAGAACCGTAGTGGCTGCTGAGGTTGCGGCCAAGCTCGATGCGGTCGGCCTGAGCCGGACGCTTTACAAGAACGCCGTGTTCATCGTAGAATCTCTACTCGATAAGTCGTGGCGCGACTACGCCCACGACGGGTGGCTTCACCTGAACGCTGCCTACTTACGCAGGACGTTCGGGTCAAAGTACCTGACGCTAGTGCAGGCCTTAGAGCGCGCCGGGGTGATCGAAGTCAATCACAGCTACTGCACCGGCGATTCTGATGATTACTCGAAGGCGTACCCGAAAGCTTACCGAGTAGCTCGGGCAGCGTTCGATGAAGGTTACGCCATCCGCGAGAGCCGACTTTTCGAGGACGATCGCGACACGCTGAGCGCCGAGCGGCGCGCGCAGGTGCTGGCGGCGCTGGGGCGGCTGGAGCTTGACTTTGACGCGGCGCTTCGGGCCTGTAACGCACACGCCGACGGTCTGAGCCTTGCTGACTACAATGTCGGGCAGCAGATTCGGGACGACGTGGTGAGAGTGCGCGAGGGCGTGAACTCGTTTTACTGCTCGACCGCGAAGGCGCTGGAGTGCGCGGCCGAACGGGCCAAGCAGCTTATCCAGCACAAGAAGCGGCCGGGGCAGGCTGTACTTGAAGAGCCGACGAAGTTTCTAAACGAGTCCCGCGCGACCGCGCGCTTCGAGTGGACGCGGGCGGTCACGAAAATCGAGGCTGGCATCTTCCGCGCAAAGCGGAACGGCACGAACTCCAGGCTCGACCACAACCTCACGTCCTTTCCGAACAAGCTCGGTCGTTACCTGCGCGTGGACGGCGAAGAGCTGCGGAGCATTGACCTGGCGAACTCGCAGTTTGCCTTCCTGGCCGCGATCATCAGGAATCCGGGTGCATTCAAGGCGCAGCACGCCGATTTCTTCCTCCGCTACACGCCGGACGCCGATACGCTGCGGTTTTGCGACTTCGCTGAGCGCGGCGAGCTGTACGCGGAGCTGGGCAGGCTCTGGGGCGTGGATGACAAAGCCGGCAAGGCGATGGCCTTCTCGGTGAGCTTCTCCGCAGCTGGCAACTCGACCAAAACGAAACGCCAATTTGCCGAGCGGTTTCCGCAGCTCGTGTTGATGACCGACGCTTTCAAACGGGCATTCGGCGATAACGCTCTTTCCATCCTGCTTCAGCAGGTTGAGGCCGAGGTTTTCATTGACGGCGCCTACTACGAAGTGCTTGACGCTGGCACGTGGGCGCTTTCCAAACACGATTCGCTCATTGCTAAGCGCAGCGAGGCAAACGCGATCCAGCAACTTGTTCAGAAACAGCTAACCGCTCACAATGTCGCCGGTCTACTGCGTTTAGAGCCGCTGAAAGATTAACCACGACCGATAAACAGCAACTACCCAACCGCACAATGTTGAACATCAAACGACCAGCAGTAACGAAACTGCTGAAAGCCAATTTTCATACGCCACAGGGCGGTATGGATTTCTTTAATCTCGTTTCGTCTATCGGCGAGATGTTGTACCAGTTGCCGAGTGTAGGCTTCGAAGGCGATAACGGATCGGAACTGAGCGTGGACGACGCGGATTATTTTTCGTTTCTCAACCTCTGCAAGCACCTCGTCTGCCGTGAGCTTGGTATCGAGAACCTCAACCGGGCAGAGTCAGAGGTAATACTGAAGCGAATATCAAATGCCGGCTGTCTGCTCACTGGCCTTCGGCGTATCGAGAAGGCTGGTGGAATGATTCCTTTCGTCCGCGGTACGATGCAGCATATGGAGCGAATCGAACGCTACGCGCCCACGAACTACAAAGCCAACAAGTACACGGCTGAGAACGCACCGAAAATTGACCCGCGGTTCGACGTTTGGGAAGCTAGTCTAAGCGGTTTGCCGCAGCAGGTGAAAGCAAGAATAAACGCGCTGGGCATCCTGAAGCCGATCTAACGGCGCCAGCGATTGAGCAACTAAACCAACCCCACCCAACCCCTAATGAATATCATCGACATCATCCTCATCCCCGCCGCCATAGGCACCGTTACCGGCGCGGTTGGCTCGCTGATCCTACGGCCGCTACTGAGGCGGCTCATCTGAGGTCGAACAGCCAGAAACGAGAAAGCCGGTGCCACATGTGGCACCGGCTTTCTCGTTTCTGGCTGGCGAAATCACGTTTTCCATATCGGGATGATCTTGCTGCGGCATTCGGACGCGAGCTGTAGCGCGCGCAGAAGCGGGAAGCCTTCCGGCACAGCGCGCGACTTCATAGGCAGCTCCTTCAGCTCTATCATTATCTGGACGATGAGATCGGATACCAGCATCATCTTCCCGCCTGCGATGCTCGGCTTTTGCCCGCCATACAAGAAGAGACCGATCTGCTCAATGTCAGTCGGGATTTTCAGGCCAGCAAAAAGCCCAGGAATGTACTTTAGGCCCGCACCAAACTTCTTGCGGTACCTTGATTCCCTTACCGCGAGCGTGTTTGTGTCAGTCGATGGCTCAATCTGCACTAGGTGGTTCGTCTTCGGATTGAAGGCGATGACGTCGAGTTCGCATTCGTGCCCGCCGTTAGGTCGAGGACCGACGCGTACGTTGCGCCGAATTAGGTAGCCGCGGTACTCGTACCATTCGGCGACAAGCTGTTCAAGATGGTTAGCCATTCTGCGATAAAAGCAGTAGCTGCTGTGGTGCAGGCTGGGCGAAAGTAATGGCGCCTACCCTCAACTTGCGCCCAGAACCGCGAGTACGCCTGCGCCGTCTTTTACTTTCTTTAATTCTTTGTTTAGCAATTCGGGGTTATCAAGTAGCCGTTCGGTTAGTCGATCAAGCACGCGTCGCATTTGCTTGGCTATCTGCGCAGCGTTAGTTGGATCATTTGTCTTTTGCAGTTGGGCATAGGAAGGCTTCAGTAACTTGTCATCAACTTGCTCCCATACGCGGCGGCGCTTCGACGCCTCCGATGCTCGTTCGTCTTTGTTGATGGCTGGCAGGGGACCATTTGGCCCCACACTGCTTTCGTAGTATTGGTGAACTGTGCGGTGCTGCTCCGTAAGCTGAACCAACAGCGTGACTAAAGGCTGGTTCTGCTGGAAAGAAGTTTCAAGCTGCCTTGACTTTTCTTCCCTTGTTGAAATCGGAGAAGCCATATCGCGGCAAACGTTAAAGGCTGCCTGGTACTGGCTTACCATCACTTGGCGGAGAGGTGGGATCAACCCCAATTCATCTAGTCCGGTCGTGGACGGTTGCACGTTTAGCTCTTGCACGGTTTTGTTGCTCGCAGATAGACGGTCAGCTACTGCCTGCTCCTGCGCCAAAGCCGAACTGAAGTGCTGTGCATAGGCTGCAACCTGGCTACGTAGAGCTTTGCAGCGCGGGTCCGTTGGTGATTGCTGCTGTTGTTGGAGCGCAGCTTGCGCACTGTCCAGGCGGGCTTCAAATTTTGTTTGCGCAGCGATTGCGGCCGAGTAATTCGGTGGCGTGATGGATAAAGCAGACAGGGCCGTAAGCAACTGTTTACGCGCTTCTCCTACTTTGTAAAGGTGGTTTTCGCGCATCAACCGTAGCGTGTCAATTAAGTATGAAACCTCAACATACTTGCCTGCTGCTTGCACCACCGGTTGCGCGCTGGTCAGCGACTCGCGCAGTTGTTGTCGCGCCCCAACCTGTTTCTGGGCTGCGCTTATGTTCTTTTCTAATGCTGTAGGCTCGCGCTCAACTTGATGGCTACCATCTAGTAGTGCGTTGTCACCCCACATATTGGTTGCGTTTGGCCCGGCATCACGGCTTTTTTCGGACGTTGTGCGGTCATCGCGGCCTAGAAAGCGCTGCTGCGCCTTCCATACCGGCAACACGACCTGCTGTATCTGCTTTACGTACCGCACAGCTACGGTATCCGCTGCGCCGAGTGCGCGTAGTTTGGAAGTGTAAGCAGTAACCTCTTGACCGAGCTGGGCACCGGCTTTGAGCATCAGACTGTCGTTCTTCGAGAACACGACTACAGCGTTCTTAGGCCGAACAACCCACGCCCATCCCCATTGCTCGAACGGGCCAAAGGCACCGCCTCCACCGAAGAGCCGTGGCCCGAGTTGCGTTGGTAAAGTGTTGGTGTCGTCTTCTTCAAGCCGCACAGTGTCGCTCACTATCTGCATCCCGCTACCGGCGTCAGCATCAGGGGATGTATAAGTGTGAATAGTTTGGCCGGTACTTTCTTGGACGATGCGACTCGACATCAGCCGGCCGTTTGTGTAGCGTCGGGTTTCGGTGAGGTTATCATATAAAAGAGTCCAAGTGCCCTCGCAAAGCCCATCATCGAAAGTGGCGGTCAGCTTGCGAGCATTGTCGTGACCGCGCTCAATGTATGTGTATGCGCCGTCTAGACCATTACCAACCATACTACCTGTTGCGCTGACAGTTGGCGGCTGTTCTTTGCCGCTCTTCAGCGCTACTTCCGCATAAGTACACGGGCCGTCAGGAAGACCGTCAGCTCCAAACGTTATGGTCGTGGTGGTGCGGCCTTTTAGAATTTTTGTTTCATCCACTTCCTTGGCGAGAAGGTTGCCTCGCCAGTAGCGGGCAGGTATCAAACTGCCGAAGATGGATTCAGTCCACGTCCAGACACCGACTTTGTTGCCGTTATCGTAACGACCGGTTTCTTTGCTCACCATCCGGGTTACACCCCGCACATTGAAAGGGTCGTCCCAAAGCCGGTCCCACGTGTACGTGTACTGGCCGTGACGTACCCGCTCGCCATCCTTGTCAGTATAGTACGAGTAGGACGCTTGTCCTTTATCAAAAGGACCGGTATATGTTTTCGTCGCAGGCCCGGTAGGCTTTGCGCCAGGTTTGGTCTGCGCGATAGCAGACGAATGGCATAGCGAGGCGGTCAGGATCAGAATCGCCGCTAGCAGCGGGTGAATACCCGTTGTCAGTTTAGGAGCCTTCATCGTAGGACAGTAGCGAAGGGGGGAGTTACAGCAAATGTAGCTCGGGCCGGCAAAGCAAAGCAGGTGATCACTAGCAGCCAGCGCCAGGCGGTGATGGCGCCAAATGTAAGCAAGATTTCCCAAGCGCGGCCCGTATTTGAGCCCATCAACTCGCTGCCCTGTCGGGAGATTGCCGCCGTGAAAAATCCGGCGGCCATTCAAGCATTCGGCCGGCGTCTTCGGGCGCTGCGAGAAGCGCGCGGGTGGAGCCAACAGGCGCTGGGCGATTATGCCAACGTAGCGAAGGCCACGATTCAGCGGGTAGAGCACGGTCAGTCGGCGCCTTCGCTTGACGTATTGGTGAGTTTGGCGGATGCGTTGGGGCTACCCTTACCAGAATTGTTCACCGTAGAACAGCCTGATGTGAAGTAAAAGCGCCGTCCTCGATGCTAAAGACGTGGGTGTGGCTATGCGCAACTTAGCTGTGGCGTGGCCGGCTCTTGTGAGCTTCACGGTGGCATACTAACTTTGACGGCTCACTGCCATACTAGCTGTTATGAACCGCGAAGATGCTCCCGTAAGCTGGAAGATCTACCCCGTCATCAACGATGTGGTTCAGGCTCATAATGAAGACGGCCTTTTCCCGCCTTCACACTTCTATAAGCGGGCGGGCACCATCATCCGAGGGCTGCAAAAGATTTGGCGTCGTGACAAGATCAGCATATTGATTGAAGAACACAGCGAATCTTTTGGATATGATGGTGAAGAAACTGAGGTTGTCGCAATGATCTACACGGCCGAGGGCACACTTCATATGGCCTCGGTGGATGAGGACTGGATGGTAACGATCTTGGCCGATGCGGATGCAGATCGAGTGAGCCGCTAAGTTATATCCATCGGTAACAGTTAACTCGAAACACCAGAACACGCCCTATGACGTTCGTTGCATCGTTGTTTGATCGCCCCAAAGCTCCCTGGTTGGTCCAGGGAGGCTTCTTTAGTATTCGCGAAGCCTGGAATTGGTTGCAGAGTTATATTCCAGATTCGCAGGTGCGGCGAATTGATTGTGAGTATGAAATCAGGACGGATGACGGGCAATCAGTCGCTACGGGTGTGTGGCCTATGCTCACATCTTTTGAGGAAGAATCTCCCGAGTTGAGCGTTGGCGTGACCGAGGTCAATTTCATACCTGAAGAATACCGAGAAGCTGTTCGGGCCGGGGTGCGTGATTACGTGCAACGATTCATCTTCGACAAGAGCCAGTTTGAAATGACGCTTGAACATTACTTCGAGAAGCATCCATTTGTGCTACGGGCGTTCCAAATGATGTTGGACGGAGTGCTGGTTTACGCCGAGGACCCAGTGCAGGAGTGGCTAGATACTACCGCTTGGATTCAAGCGAAGATTAAATGTATTGAGCCGGGTATGTGGTTCAATTACATTTGGTATGCTCTACTGAAGGGCGCAGGTGGTGCATTAG
This sequence comes from Hymenobacteraceae bacterium, assembly GCA_031425525.1. Taxonomy (GTDB): domain Bacteria; phylum Bacteroidota; class Bacteroidia; order Cytophagales; family Hymenobacteraceae; genus JANNMJ01. The sequence continues at coordinate 105,242 of JANPJM010000078.1, forward strand.
ATAAACTCCCTATTGGGAAGTTCAATCGCGAGCCCGTAGAACGTATCACCGAAATGTTCTCAGAAACATTTGATGGTAAGCGGTTCTCAAAAGCCGATTGGTTAGCAAACGCTCAAAGTGCTCGGCAAGCCAGCCAATACGTCAAGGGAGTGCCAGGTTATGCCTACTCTCTTGCGGCCGCAGCAGCTGAGCTGTATGTTAGTCGTAGTGCTGCCCCTACTATCGCTACGCTAGAACTGGTTGATGAGATTCTACTCGCGGGGCGTGTACTTAAAGGGAGCCTTGACATTTCAGTGCCTTTTAACCAGCGATGGAGTCTGATGATTCGTGAACTGGTGGATGTGCTGTACTATGAACTGCCGTATAGCTTAGGGCTAGAAACGAACGAAGTGCCACAATTCAACCAAATCAACCAATGACTGCTTTTGACAAAATCACCAGCCATCCCAAGGTCCGCAACCTGCTGATCGCTTATACAACGGTCGACACACAAATGGACCCGTTGACGATGTGCGAGGACTATCCAGAAATCGCTACACCTGAAGATACTGCTGAGTTCAAAGCATTCGATGATGCTTGGGTAAAAGCGGAGGATGCGTTAGTAGACGACCTCTACAAAAACTATCCTCCTTACAGAAATAAAATAGATGAGATAATTGACTATGGCAAGCAAAGGCTTGTTAAGGAGTTCGGTGATCAGTATTTTCGGGATCAGCCATTGCCGCTTGGTATTCAGGAATTGAGAGACAAAGCGATTGCTGCCGGGAGTAAAATTGATCGCACTAAAGACTTTGTTGAAATCTCAGAAGACTACGAGTTTGCGTTAGCCATTAAGCAACGCGATGAGACAGGCGTGATGCATTGGGAGGGGTATAATCATAGTTTTGTCCTTGATGAAACCGACGAGGCAAGTAATCCTCATCGACTTGTCAGAGAAAAAAACGAAGCCTGCGAATGACGCTGGTCAGTAATTGACAATGACCACCTATCTCTTTGGTAGGTCGAGGCGTGAGTTCACAAGTTTACTAAGGTATGGGTTTAGAATACGTCGATGGCCGTGCTGAGCCCCACCAACGAGACGCCTATCTTCACGCCGTCAACTGTCAGACACACCAGATATGAAGAAAATCCTTTGCGTGGCGCTGATCGCGCTCGCCAGCGTTCCCGCCCTCGGGCAGTCTAACACGGTGACTGAGTACACCGCGTCCAACGGCGTCACCTACCGGATCGACGACAACATCCCCCTCGGGCGCGGATCAGGGCCGACTGGCAAGTTTGCCCACGTCACGGTGGGCGGCTGGGCGGTCTCTACCAACGCAGATGCCAATATGATCGGCGCCGCCTACGCTGGCACCAATGTCAAACTCAAGCGCATCAACGTCTATACGAATAAGCGTCGTGGCTTCACGAAGACGACCTTCATCGTCGGCGGGGGTAACATCACTAACTACAACCTCGACATCGAGGCAGCCATTGCCGTATGCGAGGTCACGCCGTGTAAGGCGCCTGAAAATGCTGCTGATAGCGCGACCAAGACGCCAGCCCCCGCCTCAAGTCCGGCGGACGAACTGGCTAAGTACAAGCAGTTGCTCGATAGCGGGGCCATCACTCAAGAAGAGTACGACGCGCAGAAAAAGAAGATCCTCGGGCTGTAGCGCCTAGATTCTATGGCTGGAACCCGCTTCTTCGTTCCTGCCGCCACCGACGCGGCACAGGCTGAACGTGTGCGCGAGGCCGTGATAATGTTCACCAAGCAAACCACAGGATGGGACTGCTCCAACCGTCGCATTTTCCGAATCAAGTACCGTCACGAGGGGAAGAACTACTTCGCCCAAGTTGGTGAGCGGTGCCCGCGTGTCGGTGAGTTGGTGGTGATGATTCTTGACTCTAAAACTTACCTTGTCTGTACGCAACACCGGGGTGTGGCTGGAGGCCAGCCGGTAATCGTTGGGAAAGATGAGGTTTACGAGATCGAAGACTTTGAATTTTAACAGTATTATGACTGATAGCAAGAACAACGATTTTCTTTCCTACGTCGCCCTTGTAGAGGAACAAGCTGCCTCCCTTGGCTTCGACGGTCATTACACCGTGATGAGATTCACCACGCACTATAAGGGATGCTACGGCAGCGTAGATAGTCTATCCGATGAAGATCGTGAGGCAGTTCGGTTACTACAGCCGTTCCCTTCTCTGCCAACCCTGATGCGAAGTATGGCAAAAAATCCTGATATACACATATTGCCTACGCCGCGACCAACTGAACCATCAGTTGAGTGGTTAAGCTAAAACAAGAAGAAGGCCCACGCGATTTGCGTGGGCCTTCTTCTTGTTTACGCCTATGCGGCTAAGCTAGAATACGTCGATGGCCGTGGTGAGGCCGGGGAATGAGATCTCTTCGAGTTGGCGGGCGAGGTCTTGCGCATCTTCACGGCTGGTGGCCAGCACGACGAAGCTCTCCGACGTGGCGCCCAGGCTAATGCCCTCGAACGGCGACGGCCCAGCGCCACGGTGCACGTCGACGAAGTACAGCTCCCATCCACGGGGCAGCGCGTCGAGCAGCGCGACGTGCTTGTGACGGCAGCGCACGCAGACCATCTCGACGGCGCAGCGGCTGTGGTTGCTGTGAAGAACGCGGCCAGGTGAGTGGGCGCGCATCTGGTGCTCGGCCTCGCAGAGGAGCGACGTGTAGCGGCCGGTGATGGTGGTGTAGCGGCTTTCCATTACACTGCGGCCAGTTGCGGTTGGTGCGCCAACGTATCAGCTGCGGTCACGCCGGCGAAGGGCACCTGCTGTAGCTCATCGATGAGTTGGAACGACTCCTTAGCGGCGTCAGAGTAGACCGCGACGATGCAGTAGCCCTTCGGCGTCTCGACGAAGTAGAGGTCAACGAGCCGGCCGTGCACCAGCAGGCAGATCAGGCAGAGCGGGCCACGGATGCGACGGGCGGGGACGTCGATGAAGTAGTAGCGCGTCTTGGGGTCGGCCAGACGGGCGAGTGACTTGCGCAGCCGTATGATGTCGCTTAACTCTTTCTCCATCAGCAGCTCCTGGCCCTTGATGGTGCAGGGCTCGCCGATGTTCAGGGCGACAGACGGGATTTTGCCGTCGAGCAGCGCGGCAACTAATACGTCGAAATACTTCGAGCGGTAAACCATAAAAGTAGGACTTTTTAGAGGTTCTTGGATACTCGAAGATGCTGTGTATCAGCGACTTTTGGAAACTTTTGAGCGCTTATTTTCAACTAAAAGAGTGTAATAATTCGGCCAGTTTTCTGTGATTTTGGCGGTGATAATGGCTTGCTTGGAATTGCACTCAGGCAGTAGGGCAGGGGCAAAAAAAGAAGGGCTGCCTTGCGAGCAGCCCTTCTTTTTCGACCGGTGCTTTTACTCCGTCTCCGGTTTCACCAACAGACCGTCCGCTTCGAGTGTGGCCTTGAGTGCGGCGAAGGCTTTCAGCTTCGACTCCCGTTGCCGCTCGGTGGCCGTCGTCTTGAGGCGGTCGCAGAAGGCATCCAAACCGCCAGCGACCAAGCAATCGAGTGCCGCACGGAGGATGGATTGGTTGCTCACCACGAGGCCCGTACGCTCTTTTACGTCGGCCTTGATGGTGTTGAGCCGCTCGAGGTCCGCCTTATCGATGGCCGACTGCGAGTAGTTCCGAGTCCGCTTTTCGACGGCCTCATCTGCCGTTGCACCCTCTTCGGTTGCTTCGGCGGTCGTGGTGGTTTGCCCTTCCGTAGCCTCAGCGGCGTTAGAGATGGGCGACAGGACTTCCACCGTTTCGGTGGTATTGGCGGCGGCATTTTTCTTTGCCATAACGCGTGAGGGGTTTGTGCTACCCTTGGTTGGATAATTATCCGAAGATAGCGCTTACCGCGATACTGCGAAAGTTTTTGGCACTATTTTACCAACTATTTTAGCATTATTTTCGATCTTTTTTTCGGCTCGTTTCGGCCGCATTACGCGACTTCTGGTTAGCTCTGCGAGTCCGCTAACTTACCCCTTACAGAACAGTCCGGGCTTGTCCTGACTCGCCTGATGCGACCGAGGAGCTTCTAATCTTTTGCGGACTCCTACTCAGAAAACCGCATTCTCGCGGGTAGCCTTGGCGGTCTGAAGTGGTGGCCGTTGCCGCGAACCGCAAGCCGCGACGTTTGTCTAGCCTTGGACCGACTAACGCCCGACAAATGCGACGCAACGTCACTATGACGAAACGTCGCTGTAACGCGGTAGATGTTCGCCGCATCCTATACGTGACCGTGCAGCTGCCGGTGGGCCTGCGCCGCCTGATGCGCCTCCTCCGGCGTGGCGAAAACACCACAGTAGTAGAACTGGCGATTGCGCATATACTGGGCCTTGTACTTAAACTTGCCCCGGATTACCGCCTTCGCCACGTCAGCGAGCTTGCCCTCCCGGACCTTCGGCGTGTTCTGACAGTTGTCGATAGGAGTGACCCACCGCAGGTTCGTTACGTTGTTGTTGAGCCGGTCGCCGTCGATGTGGTCAACCTGCCATTTTGCGTCGTCAATAGGTAGCCAAGCAAGAGCGACGAGCCGGTGGCCATACACCTGGACGTGCTTCTTATCAGCCTGTCTGATGGTGTAGGCACGGTAGCCGCAGCTCTTCAGGTTGCCGTTGAACAGTCGGCCAAACCGATTGTAGACGTTGCCGCTGGCAGCGACAAAAAGTTGAGGGTAGGCGTCCACGACACGTACCGCCTCAGGAAATGTAGGTTGCTCTCTCATAGAGCTTCTATCCCACGCAATTCCTAAAGTCCTACCACAAGCACTGTTATTTCTAAGCGATTGGAAGCTCCAGGATGCGTCCAGACTGTTTGCTAGCAGCTAGGCTAGCTTTTCAGTCCGAGTTGAGCTGGGGTCACGTAATGACCCCACGAGCTAAATCCAGCTTCACTCTGTCTGTCAGAGAGTAAGAGAGAAGAGGGACAGAATCAGACTGTTTCCTAAATGCTTACTAAGCATTCGACTTTCAAAACGAAAAAGCCCGTTTCTGATTCAGAAACGGGCTTTTTCTTGTGGTGGAGTGGTGGCGCTAGGAATCGAACCTAGATCTAGAGCTTCGGAGACTCCAATACTATCCGTTGTACGACGCCACCGGAAGCGAACCCGCAGCCAAAACTGCTGTTCGTGGGGCAAAAGTACGCGGTACAGCCGGAAGGGCCAAACCCCGCGGCACCTTTCCCGTTGGGAAGTGTCGGCGAGCGCCAACGTGACCGGGTTAGTTCGGCGCTCACCGGTCGGAATTATTTCCAAAATCCACGCCTCAAACGCAACCTGCCGCAATGACCAAGAAGACTTTATATACCGCCGAAGCCGCCGCCACGGGTGGCCGCAACGGCGCCGTCCGTTCTACCGACGGCGTGATCGATTTGCAGATGTCGGCCCCGCGCGGGCTCGGCGGGCGCGCGGGCGCCACCAACCCCGAACAACTTTTTGCCGCCGGTTACGCGTCGTGCTTTCAGCAGGCGCTGCTGGTAACGGCCGGGCACGAGAAGATCGCGCTGCCCGACTCCTTTCGCGTCAATTGCGAAGTGGCGTTGCAGCAAGACCCCGACGGCGCCTACGCTCTCGCCGCCACCCTCGCCGTGGAGTTGCCCGGCCTGGAGCGACCGCAAGCCAAATCGCTGGTGGAGCGGGCGCACGAAATCTGCCCTTTTTCGGTGAGCACGCGCGGTAACATGGAAGTCAAGTTGCAGTTGATCGACGGCGCTACCGGTCACCGCACCGACCTCACCGACGCGCTGGCGTAGGACGCCAGCCGGTGAGCGCCGCCCAACAACGTGGCGAGCGCCGTCCCGTCGCTGCGTGAAAAGGCTACTCACGACTTTCTGCGCCGCGCCAAGACGGCGCTCGCCACGCACGCACAGTCGTCAAACACGGAAAACGCCGCCCCAGACCAAAGTCTGGGGCGGCGTTTTCCGTGTTCAACAGGCAAAAACTTACTTCGTCTCCTCCACGGCCTGGCGCACCAGTTCCGCCGCATCCTTCAGCACCACGGCCGAGCGCACTTTCAGGCCCGATTCGTTGATGATGCGCGCGCCTTCTTCGGCGTTGGTGCCTTGCAGCCGCACGATGATCGGTACGCGGATGTCGCCGATGTTTTTGTACGCTTCCACGACGCCGTTCGCTACGCGGTCGCAGCGCACGATGCCGCCGAAGATGTTGATCAGAATCGCCCGCACGTTCGGGTCTTTCAGAATAATCCGGAAACCGGCTTCCACGGTCTGCGCGTTGGCTCCGCCGCCTACGTCGAGGAAGTTGGCCGGCTCGCCGCCCGACAGCTTGATGATGTCCATCGTCGCCATCGCCAGACCCGCGCCGTTCACCATACAGCCCACGTTGCCATCGAGCTTCACGTAGTTGAGGTTCGAGTTCGAGGCTTCCACTTCGAGCGGGTCTTCCTCGTTGAGGTCGCGCATCTCCGCCAAATCCTTGTGCCGGTAGAGGGCGTTATCGTCGATGGAAACTTTCGCATCGACGGCCAAAATCTTATCGTCGCTGGTTTTCAGCGCCGGGTTGATCTCGAACATCGCGGCATCGGTCTCGACGTACGCCTTGTACAAATTCGTGATGAACGCCACCATCTCCTTGTGCGCGGCGCCTTCGAGGCCGAGGCCGAAAGCGATTTTGCGCGCCTGAAACGGCCGCAAGCCCACGCTGGGGTCGATGAATTCGCGGTTGATCTTTTCGGGGTGGTTTTCGGCCACTTCCTCGATATCCATTCCGCCTTCGGTACTCGTCACGATGACGTCGCGCCCGGAGGTACGGTCGAGCAGAATCGAGACGTAAAACTCCTTCACCTCCGAGGCGCCGGGGTAATACACGTCCTGCGCCACGAGTACTTTATGCACCTTGCGGCCTTCGGCGCCGGTTTGCTTCGTCACGAGCTGCATCCCGATGATCTGACCGGCAATCTCCTGCACCTGCTCCAGGTTTTTGGCCAGCTTCACGCCGCCGCCCTTGCCGCGCCCACCCGCGTGGATCTGCGCTTTGATGACGTGCCAGCCCGAGCCGGTTTGCGCCGTGATGGTTTTTGCGGCCTCAACGGCGGCCTCGGCGGTATCGGCGACGATACCTTCCTGAATCCGAACGCCGAAGCGCTTCAGAATTTCCTTGCCTTGATATTCGTGGATGTTCATTGGCGATGCCACCGGAGCGGCAGAAACAAGTTGAGGGGAACTAGGGGCACGAAGGTACGGGCGGGGCGGGGGAGATGTGGAGGAAAGAGGGGTTAGGGTGGGGGAGATGTGAGGATGGGTTGATGCGGGGGAGATGTGAGAATGTGGTGATGGGTTGATTTGGGGATATGCGCGGGTTTTCGCGCGGGGCTCTGCCCCGTGCGCGCCGTGTGGGGGCTCCAGCCCCGGCACAGCGCGCAGCGTGTTTGCGTGGTGCATTAGGTTGGAGCCGCCGCCGTGCCCTCCCGTGCCCGGCATTTAAATGCCGGGCAAGGGAGGGCGTTTGGGCTACTGCAATGCGGACTACTGGCGGGCGGGACGCCCGCGATTACGGCACACGGGGCAGAGCCCCGCGCGATAACCCGCGTACATCGCGGCATCGCCGCCCATATTGCCACATCCCCACATCTCCCACATCTTCTCACATCTCCCTCCCCGCGCCGTAGTTTTGTCCAAACCAAACCCCCGTCCTCCCCGCCGTGCTTCAAACCATCGACGTCAAGAAAAGCTATGATACCGTGGATGTGCTGCGCGGTGTCACCGTAGAGATCGGCGATGGCGAAGTAGTCAGTATCGTGGGCGCGTCGGGCGCGGGCAAATCGACGCTCCTGCACATTCTCGGCACCCTCGACCTGCCCGATTCGGGTAAGGTGCTGTTCGATGGCAAGGAAGTCTCGAAGATGAAATCGGCCGAATTGGCGCGCTTCCGCAACCGGAACCTCGGTTTCATCTTCCAGTTTCACAATCTGCTGCCGGAGTTTACGGCCCTCGAAAACGTGATGCTGCCGGGCCTGTTGGCCGGCAATAACGAGAAAAAAGTGAAGGATCGCGCGATTGATCTACTCACGATGCTCAACCTCGCGCACCGCCTCAACCACAAGCCGAGCGAGATGTCGGGCGGCGAGCAGCAACGCACCAGCGTGAGCCGCGCGCTCATCAACTCGCCCAAAATTGTGTTCGCCGACGAGCCTTCCGGCAACCTCGATTCCAAGAACGCCCGCGAGCTGCACGAAATCTTCTTCCGCCTGCGCGACGAGATGCGGCAGACCTTCGTCATCGTGACGCACAACGACGAGCTAGCCGCGATGGCCGACCGCAAGATTGTGATGCGCGACGGCATTTTGGCTGTGTAGCTATACGTGCCGAGGCCAGTCAAGCGCCCTTCGCACGCCCGCGCGTAGCAAAAAAAAGGCATTTTCGAGGGGTCGCAGAAAATTTTTCTGCGGCCCCTCTTTATGTTGCTGATAATCAGCATACTAAAACTTATGCTAATTTCATAAGAAACGCACCTTTTTGGCGGTCGGAAAGTTTAGCAATCGTACCAAACCTTTGCACCCCGATGACCTCGCAACTGGAAGAACTCAAAGGCCAAAAGGCCACCAAGTCGCCCAAAGTCGCTTCCTACGACATTGCGCGCGCCGACGAGACGCTTTCGTTGGCGACCGATCTTGCTAAATTCATTCGCGAAAACAAGCTCACGCACAATGTGCAGGGCAAGGAGTACGTGAACGTGGAGGGCTGGCAATACGCCGGCTCGCGCCTCGGCATCGTGCCCATCGTCGATCAGGTGATTGATATGAGCCACGATGGCGAAATCAAGTACAACGCCCGCGTTTCCCTCTTCGACCTGCGCTCGCAGCAAACCGTTGGCGCTGGGTTCGCGGTGTGTTCCAACAAGGAGAACGGTAAGAAATTTTACGCCGAGTACGCTATCGCCTCGATGGCGCAGACCCGCGCCATCGGTAAAGCGTATCGCAACATTCTGGCGTGGATCATCCGCGCCGCCGGCTACGAGCCTACCCCGGCGGAAGAAATGGATTACCAGACCGTTCCGCAGTCCGCCGCCCAGCCAATGGCCGCCCCGGTGGCGCCCGCCCAACCCGTGATGCAGGTTTCGTCCTCGATTCCGGTAGCCGTCGCCGACGATACCGAAACCCGCTACGCGTCGGCCAAGCAGAAGGAAGAAATCATCCGGCTGCTGAACAACCCAGTGATTACCCGCGCCGAAAAGACCAAAATGTTGCTCAATATCAACAAATTAGACGACCAGCGCGCCCAGCAGAGCATCGATAAGCTCCGCCAAGCCATTCAGGAGCGTGAAGTGGAGCAGCGGGTCGCCGCTTAATTTTTTCTGTAGTTTTTCTGTTTGAGACGCCCGGTTGCCGCAAGGTGATCGGGCGTTTGCATTTAACGCGCGGCAAGCACGTGGCGAGCGCCGTCCCGGCGTCGCTTCAACGCTCTACGCGGCGCTGGGACGGCGCTCGCCACGTTGCTTTAGTTTGCCACGCCCGCCCCCACCGTTCGCCAACCACGAACTTCGCGTCCCTATGGAACTCGCTTCACTGCCGCCCACCGCCCTCGACCTGCTCCAACGGCACTGGCAGCACGCCGCTTTCCGGCCGATGCAGGCGGAAATCGTGCAGGCCGTAGCCGCCGGAAAAGATGTGCTTGCGTTGCTGCCCACGGGCGGCGGCAAATCGGTGTGTTTTCAGGTACCGGCGTTGATGCGCGGCGGTTTATGCCTCGTCATCTCGCCGCTGATTGCGCTGCTGAATGACCAGGTAGACGGGCTGAAACGGCGCGGTATCAGCGCGGTAGCACTGCACGCGGGCCTCAAGCCGGAGCAAATCGATGTTACCCTCAACAATTTAGCGCTGCGGCCTGGCGAAATCAGTTTCCTGTACTGCTCGCCGGAGCGGCTCCTCACCGATCTGTTCAAGGCGCGCGTACGGGCGATGGACGTGCGCCTGATTGCCGTCGATGAAGCGCATTGCATCTCGCAGTGGGGGCACGATTTCCGGCCCGCGTACCGGCAAATCGCTCTCCTGCGCGACCTGCTCCCCGGCGTGCCCGTGGTGGCGCTCACGGCCACCGCCACCGCCCAGGTACGAACCGACATTCGCGCGCAGCTTCGGTTTTCGGCTGATTTTGTAGTGGCGCCCACGTTTGCTCGCTCGTTTGCGCGGCCCAACCTTTCATATTCCGTATTACCCACCGACGACAAGGCCGGTGCCCTATCGCGGGCGTTGCGCGGCGTACCGGGCACGGCCATCGTGTACGTGCCTACCCGCCGCCTCACCGAAGACGTGGCCGCCCTCGTGCGCCGCGACGGGCATTCGGCCACTGCCTACCACGCAGGGCTGCCGCACGCTCAGCGCGCCACCATTCAGGCCGACTGGCTCGTGGGGCGAACCCGCGTCATCGTGGCCACCAACGCCTTCGGAATGGGCATCGATAAGCCCGATGTGCGCTTGGTAGTGCATTGGCAAATGCCCGATTCGCCGGAAGCGTATTACCAGGAGGCCGGCCGCGCCGGTCGCGACGAGCGTTACGCCTACGCCACCGTATTGGCCGGCCCCGCCGATGCCGCCGACCGTGCCCGCGCCGCCGCGCGGGCGCTGCCCGATACCGCCGCCCTACGCCGGGTGTACCAGGCGCTGGCCGATTTCTACCAAATTCCGGTCGGCGGCGGCCACCTGCAAAGCGTCATTTTCGACCTGCCGAGCTTCGCCCAAAAGCGCCACCTCGACCTCCTCGAAACCCACAATGCCCTGAAACTGCTGATGCAGCAAGGGCTGCTCGACCTCACCGAAGCCGTTTTTACGCCCGCCCGGCTGCAAATCCTGCTGCACGGCGACGCCCTCCACGATTATCAGCTTCGGCACGAACGCCCCGCGCGGCTGCTACGGGCACTCCTGCGCGTCCACGGCGCCGAGGTGTTCGCCGGGGCCGTCCGCCTCCGCGACGAGCAAGTAGCGATCATCTTCGCCGAGTCCATCGAAGAAACCCGGAAGCTGCTCGCACATCTGCACCAAACGGGCGTCGTGCTGTACGAACCCGCCCGCGACGCCGCCCGCTTGACGTTACTCTCGCCCCGGCACGATGCCACCCGGCTTCCCCTCGATCATGCTGCGCTGCGGGCGCGGCGCGCCACCGCCGCTCGCCAGGCCGAGGCCGTGGTAAACTACCTGCGCCAACCGCCCAGCCGGTGCCGCACGGCCGAACTGCTCGATTACTTCGGTGAAGAATTCGACCAGCACTGCCGCATCTGCGATTGGTGCCTCGCCCGCAAACAGGCGCAACTGCAAGAAAACCAGCGCGCCGCTCACCTTGCCACCCTACGCGAAAAACTGCGTTCCGCGCCGCAGCATCCCAGGCTGTTGCTACTGCATTTCGAGCCGCGCGACCACGCCAACGTCACGGCCTTGCTCCGAGATTTAGTGGAAGCCGGCGAAGCAGTATATGACGAAAGGGGGAATGTGGCCGCTACCAAGCGGCTGAAATAAGGGCTACAAGTTCGCTAAATCATCACCGGAAAGGCCGGTAATGGCGCTGATACTGGCATCGTCGAGCCCGTTCTGCCGCAACCGGCGGGCTAGCTCATGGGTAGCCTTGCGCTCGCCTTCGGCACGGCCTTCCTCGCGGCCTTCCTCGCGGCCTTGGATATGACCCTTTTCTAAGCCCTCTGCTAATGCGGCCGACATGAGTGTCCGTTCCGAAGAAATGGCATCCCAATACCGGTCATATCCATAGAGCTCATCTTTGGAAAAGGCCGATTCGCGCAAATACTCCACTGCCTCCGCTGTCGCCGGCGTATCCGCCAATTCCTTCGGAATGACATCGGTTTGATCTTGAATCTCCGTCACAAACCGGAGCCACAATACCTGCATCCGCATGTCGCGCAGATTGCGAGCTTTGAACTTGGGTAGCTCAACGAACACAAATTCCCACCCTTCCAAGATGTCGTCCGGGTTATTGGGGTGAACTATGCGGTAATGATGGTAATATTCGTCGGTGTGGCGCGCAAAATTCTGATTAATCAGGTTTAGCGCATACACGGGCTCCAATGATTTATACTCGCTCCCACGTCCAATCTGGCTGACGTAAGCTTTTTGGCGCATTGAACAGCAAGCGCGATTTGAAGGCTTCCGTCCAGAGCATTTGCATTTCGACGATGAATTGGCGACCGTAATTATCGACGCAGCGCACATCGACAATGGAATGCTTGAAAAGCGGAATAATCGGCGCCAATTCCGAAGGTAAATACTCCAGCGACTCAATCCAGCAGCCTTCGTCGAGCGGTAGCAGCGCGTTGAGGAGGCTTTTGAGTAGATGCGGATGCTGACCAAATACCTTCTTGAAGGTCAGGTCGTTTTTGGGGTCGAGGTAGCGGACAGGCATTGGGTCTGATACAGATTAAGCAGTGTGGGATATTAGATTATAAAAGTACGGTTCGTCGCGGTCGGTAGCGTCGGGGCGGTCTTCGGTGACTGCTGAAGGGTGGGTGTTCCGGGGCCTCACATTAGTATGTGAGACGGCCGGAATACGGCGGCAACTACCTTGCAGTGGCAGTAGGTAAACCATTCCATTGCGTTAACACACGCTGAAACCATTGGTCGATATGCTCGTCAAAAATGTAATTGTCGGATTACTTGGCGCCGGTCTGAGCCTTTCGGCGAAAGCCCAAGGGTGTATGAAGGGCGTTTTTACGGCCGAAAAGTATCTCACCTGTCTGAAAGCAATGCCGGGCGCCACGCAGGTCAGCACGAGTTGCACAGCGCCAACGGTGCTACTCTCGATTTTGCCTACTTCGTTTAAACGAAGTCAGCAAATGTTTCAGTTGAAAACCGACCGCACCCGCGACGATTGCCACACGCCCGTGCCGCTCACGCAGGTGGTGGCGCGGTACGTCGGCGGCAGCTATTCGGTGCGGGTAGTCGTCACCGATAACGGCAAGGGCACCGCCAGTATGAAGTTTGGAATGGAGTCGATTGACGCCAACAACCTCGACCCCGCGAAAAATGCGCTGTATCGGAGTAAAGGGTTCAAGGCGGCCTGGCTCAACAACGATAACCGAACGTGGGCGATGAAATACCCCGAACAGGTAATCGGGGTAACGTCCAAAAATGGCGAGGGCCGTCCGGTTACAGTCATTTTCTGGTACGCCGGGCGGTATAAAGTGGTGCTGGAAACCAGCGCGGAGAAGGAGTTGAATCTGAACGATATAGTCGATATGATCGATTTGCAGAAGCTGCCGTTGCGCTAGCGAGCGAATCTGCCAGGGAAAACGACACTGCCCGCCGCACCGGAGTTTCCGGCTGCGGCGGGCAGTGTCGTTTTTCAACAAGAAGTGCTTATTCCGCCGGAATGGCGGCCACGCCCGGCAGCGCCTTGCCTTCCATATATTCGAGCAGGGCGCCGCCGCCGGTGCTGATGTAGCTCACGCGGTTGGCGAAACCCATTTGGTTGACGGCCGCCGCCGAATCGCCGCCACCGATGAGCGAGTACGCGCCGCGGTCGGTGGCGCGGGCTACGGCTTCGGCCACGGCCTGCGTGCCGAGGGCAAAATTGCTCATCTCGAATACACCCATCGGGCCGTTCCAGAGGATGGTTTGGGCACCTTCGATGGCTTGGGCGAAGGCTTCGCGGGCATCGGGGCCGAGGTCGAGGCCCATCCAGCCGTCGGGAATGTGGTGGTTGAGGGCGGTATCCTGGTCGGCGTCGTTGGCGAACCGGTCGGCGATGGTGCTGTCGATGGGCAGCAGCAGCTTCACGCCCTTCGCTTTGGCCTTCTCGATAAGCTGCCGCGCGAGGTCGAGCTTGTCGTTTTCCACCAGTGAGTTGCCGATGGAGCCGTGTTCGGCTTTGGCGAACGTGTACGCCATGCCACCGCCGATGAGCAGGGTATCCACTTTATCGAGCAGCCGCTCGATGAGTAGGATTTTGTCGGACACTTTGGCGCCGCCCATTACGGCCACGTACGGCCGGGCGGGGTTGTCGAGGACGCGCTTGGCGGCGTCGATTTCCGCTTGCATCACGTAGCCGCTGAGGCGGTTTTCGGGGCTGAAATACTGCGCCATCACCGCCGTGGAGGCGTGAGCGCGGTGCGCGGTGCCGAAGGCATCGTTTACGTACACATCGCCGAGTTGCGCGAGTCGTTGCGCGAAGGCCGCATCGCCGGCTTCCTCTTCGGGCTGAAACCGCAGATTTTCGACGAGCAGCAGTTCGCCGGGTTTCAGTTGGGGCGCCTGCGCGAGGGCCGTATCCAGATCAGCGGCAAACTGTACCGGTCGCCCAAATACACGGCTCAAGTGCGGCACCAGATGCCGGAGCGAATACTTCTCGGTAGGGCCGTTTTTAGGCCGTCCCAAGTGGCTCATCAGCACCACGGCGCCGCCGTCGGCCAGAATTTTATTGATTGTCGGGATAGCTGCGCGGATGCGCGTATCGTCGGTGATGTGGTACGCGCCGTCGAGCGGTACGTTGAAATCGACGCGCACGACGGCGCGGCGGTTGGCGAAGGAAAAGCGGTCGAAACGGGACATTGCGATGGGGGAGGGGCGTAAAGTCGGGCAAGGAAAGCCGGGGCGAAGATAGCCGTTGGGCGGGGGCAAATCCCGGCGTTGTTGGTCATTCGTACGTACTGATGCAACGGAACGCAGTTTCTGCGGCTTCCGCTTCCTTTTTAGCTCATGTCATCATCCCTCTTCTCCCTCGTGTATCAAAGCACGCCCACCGCCCTGCTCACCGATGAGGCGCTGCGCAACGTTCTCGCCACGGCGCGGTACTTCAACAGCCACCACCGCATTTCGGGCTTGCTGCTGTACGCCCACGGCCAACTGATGCAACTGCTGGAAGGCGAGCAGGCACCAATTCGCGCGTTGTACGCCCGCATCGAGCGCGACCCGCGCCACGAAAATGTTGAGTTAATAGCCGCTGGCCCGGCCGTGCAGCGCGAGTTCCCCGACTGGGCGATGGGTTTTACCACCACCGATGCCAGTCCGTTGATGACTTCGGGCGCACTAGATGTGATCCGCCCCGATTTTCTGCTCGGCCGCGAACACAATTTTTCTGAAGCTACGCGGGCGCGGATTGAAGCTTTTCTAGTAGCGCCGATGAGTTGAGCGGATGAGCAGGTGTTTCGCCATCGACCGCTTAATTCAACTCGGCTAATTGCTGCGCAAATTTGGCCCAGTGAGTAGAACCGGTGCGTTTACCCAAGCGCACGACGATGAAGTCTTTGCCAGGGTACACGTACACGAATTGACCGAGGATGCCCTCGGCGAAAAAGTCGGGAATTGGCACTGGCATACCGCGCCGATCTACCGGGGTTTCGCCGGACAGAGCAGCGCGGTAATCGACTCTATGGCGCCAGTGGTAACTGTACCGATGCCCATTGCGGGCGCGGGCGGCGGAATCGAAGACAGAAGTTTCGACCCAGGCACGGGGCAGAACCTGTAGACCATCCCACTCGCCGTGCCGCAGATACAAGCGGCCGAGCTTGGCAAAGTCGCGGGCGCGGGCATTCAGGCAGCAAAAGGCTTTTTCGGTGCCATTAGGGCGGTCGAGGCTCCAAGACGCATCGAATTCCATGCCGAGCGGCTGCCACAATTTTTCCTGTAAATAGTGGGCCAAGGGTCGGCCGGTGGCGCGCGATATGGCTATACTCAGCAGTTGCGTGTTGGCACTCTGGTACGCCAACACTTTATCGGGCGCTTGGCCGACGCGCAGATGGCGCACATAGCGGGATAAATTTCGGCCGTAGTAAAAACGCGCCACATCGCCGAACGGATTCCAATAATCCTCCCGAAATGCAATGCCCGACCGCATATTCAACAGATGCTCCAGGGTTATCCGTTGAAAGCTGGTCGAATCCAGCTCTGGCACATATTTCCGGATGGGGTCTAGCACGCTGCCAATGGCGCCTTCGGCTACCGCAACTCCCACAAGCGCCGATACGAAGCCTTTTGCTACCGAAAACGAGGGCACAGCGGAAGCCGCTTGATAGCCGTCGAAATAGTGTTCGATCAACAGCGTATCGTGCCGAATGACCAGAAATGCTACCGTCCCCGTCCTTCTCAAAAAAGATTCGAGCGAAGCGTGGCCGCGCCGGGTAACGTTGGCCGGCAGTTGCAAGATAACCGGCTGCTTGGGCTGATGAAACCGAAACGGCTCGCCCGCGCGCCGCAGCACAGGGCGTGCAGCAAATTTCTGATGGTCGCGTAAGTCGGGCACATTGTACACGACAAACCGCCCGGCGTGGCACGCCGAAAGGCCCACAAACAACAGCATTAGCCACCTCGCATTCCGCACCCCCGAAGGTAAAACGCCGCTTTTGCCCGCGCCCTACTCCACCACCAGCCGCCGCGTAGCCGTGCCCACCCGCACCACGTACAGCCCCGGCGCTACCCCGCTCAAGTCGGCCTGAAGCTGACCACCCGGCCACGTACGCACCACCCGGCCCATAATATCGAGCAACTCGATGCGGGCTTGCGGGGCGCCGGTGAGGCGCACGACGCTCCGGGCCGGGTTGGGTGAGAGGTCAAACGCCGCCCGCCGCACGGGCGCCGCCACCGCCAGCACGCCGTTGGGCGCCACGCGCGCCACCAGCGCGAAGCCATTAGTCCAGCCAAGGGGTGAATAATGATTGCCCTCGGTACCGCCCACGTACGCATTGCCGGCGGCATCCACACCTATGCTATTACCACTGCTGCCGGCGTAGGCGGCCGAGTCGGCCACGGCCCAGCGCGCCGTGCCGGCGGCCGTCAGGCTCGCCACGAACAGGTTATTATCGTACTGATTGGAAGGGCCGGCTAGAGTTGTAGTGCCGAAGGTGGCCGGCCCCCTCAACAGCCCCGTCATGTATACGGCGCCAGCCGGGCCGGTGGCCATCGCGTAAACTTCGCCCTGCCCGCCGCCCGTGGCCCACCCCCAGGCGCCGGTGAGCGGGTCGAGGCTGGCGACGAATAGCGCTTCCGGTGCGTAGCCAGTCAGCGAATCAGGCTCAGGCGCCGAGTGGACCAAGGTAGTGGCGCCGATAGTGAAAGTAGAGTCGAAGAAACCACCCGCTACCACTACCTGTCGGTCGTCCGCCGCCAGCGCCCTGAGCCACCCGCCCACGGGTTGCGCCCACTGCCAGGTTGTGGCCCCGCTGCCAAGGCGGGCCACGTAGCTCGCTCCAACGGGCAGCGTGAAGGCCCCAAACCGGGCCGCCGAATCACCCCCCGTACCCGCTATGTAGGCGTTGCCGACGGCATCGAGCGACAAATAAGGCGTGGTCGGGGTGGTGGGCCAGCGATAAATCGGAGTTGGGTTTACGGCCGAAACCGCTCCACGCCACGCCCCACCGGCCGAGAGATGTGCGAGAAATAAACCCTGGCCATCCGGCCCAACGAGTGGGTCGGTGAGGACGGTGGCGCCGAAGGCGAGCGAGTCGCTGGCGAAAACGCCCGCCACGGTGGCGGCGCCCGTCGGCGTAACGGCCAAGCCGGTGAGGTAGTCTTGGGAAGGCCCGCCGGCTGTGGTCAGCCACTGCCAGGCACCGGTGGCGCCCGACAGCCGACCGACGAACACATCGCTCCCGCCACGGCTATGGTAGGTTGTGGAACCGACGGAAAGTGAATCAGTGAACGAACCCGCCAGAAAAACGTGACCGCTGGTGTCAGTCGCAACCCGGCCGTTGTACAGCGGCAACTGGCGCGCCCACTGCCAACGGCCGGCGGCCGAAATTTTAGCCAGAAACGTGGCACCGCCGCCGCACCCGAAGTTGAAGATGTGCCCACCCGCCTGCAAAGTAGTGGTGTCAAAAACGGCACTGCCGCAGAAATAACCGAGCAGATACGTGTTGCCGTCCAGATCGGTAGCCGAGGCGTCGCCGCTGCTGATGGTGCCGGGGGTGGCGTACCACGCGGCGTACTGCGCTCGAACCGGCGCCACCAAGCCGAACACTAATGCGACGGCCAGCAGCAGAGGCAGAAAGCGTGGGATCATGGAGAAAGGGAGTAACGGGCGAGTTGAAGCTGTTTCATAAGCAGCAAGAGGAGAACACGTGAAGTCACCCAAATGTAAGCGTAAGAAACCTAAACTCCTCACCGTCAAATCCCCTCCGCCCGCGCCTTATTCCACCACCAGCCGCCGCGTAGCCCCGCCCACCCGCACTACGTACACGCCCGGTGCCACGCCGCTCAAATCGGCCTGAAGCTGCCCAGCGGGCCACGTGCGTACCACGCGGCCGGTGGCGTCGAGTAGCTCGGCTGGGGCTTGCGGGGCGCCACTCAAGCGTACCACGTTGCGGGCCGGATTGGGGGCGAGCGTGAAGGCCGCCGCCGCACCGACCGCCGCCGGGGTGCCGGTGATGATACCCGGTAGCTGCCAAAAGTCCATCAGGAGGTCATCGATGGAAAAATCGACACCGCCGCCGAGGTACAACGCGTTGGCAACGGCGAAAAAGACGGGTACTCCGCGGCCGATCGTACCCGGCCCCTGACCGGGGAGCACGCTTGTCCAGGTGTTGGCTGTAGCGTTGTAGCGTAACAGACTGCGGGCGGGAGTAGGCTGAGTAAAGTCGCTGATGCCTTCGGCCACATACCCAAAACCGCCCGTTGCCAGCGCGCCGCAGTAGGCCCGCCGGGTGGGCAAATCGGCCCGGCGCGTCCACTGATTGGGGGCGGGCTCGTAGCGCCATGTGATATCCGTCAACGTAGGAATGCCCCCTGCCCCGAAGCGCAACCCGCCGGCTACGTAACCGGCAGTGCCCAGCGCGAAGGAGGCGCTGAGGGCGGTTGCGTTGCTCGGAATGGTGGCGCGGGCCGCCCATTGGTTGGCGGTGGGGTCGTAGGCAAAAAAGTCGGTGTAAGTAATACCGGCGTCGAAATCGCCGCCGCCGCCCACGTAGCCGGTTTGTCCGATAGAAAACGCCGCCGCACCTATCCGGCCATTGCCGGGCAATGGGGCGCGGGCGGTCCAGGTATCGGTGGTGGGGTCGTACATCCAGGTTTCGTTGAGGTAGAGCGTCGGTATGGCACCACTGTACGTGGCACCACTCACTACATACGCCCGGCCGTTGACCACGAAAGAAGCCGCCGCCGAACGCCCCGCCGCCGGCAGCGGAGCGCGGGGTGCCCAGGTATCGGTGGCGGGGTCGTAGGCGCTCAAGTCGTTGTAAGCAACGTTATCGTCTTCGCCGCCGCCCACGTAGGCCACGCCGTTGATGACGAACTGGTACACCCCCGCGCGGGCCGTTATGGGGTTACGCGGTTGCCAGTTTTGCGCTATTGAAAAGTCCGAAAACAGCAGAACGAAGAGAGAAGTCAGAAGAAGCGAACGTGTCATTGAAGGTGTTGTCTGGAATGGAAAAAGGGTGAAGTGGAAGGGGGCAAAAATTGCCCATGCGCTGAGGAGCCAAAACATCTGGCGTCGGTTGCCCCCCAAAGGTCGCTCGCCCGAAACACTTGCAAGCTGACGCTGCGCCATGGTTCTACTACCCTGCGGGTACCTTTGCCGCCTGATGCTACGAGTAGGAATCTTCTTCGGCGGCCCCAGCCGCGAGCGCGAAATTTCGTTTGCCGGCGGGCGCACGGTCTTCGACAACCTTGATAAGGCGCTGTTTCAAGCGGTGCCGGTATTCGTCGATTCGCTGGGTAATTTTATCCGGCTGGAGTGGCAGTACCTGTACAAAGGCACGATTCGCGATTTTTACCCCGCCCCGGCGCTGGTGCCGCAGTTTGCACCAGCCGCCGCCGCTGATGAGCCGTGGCAGGTGTACATCGAATCGTTAGGCGCCCTCACGCACCACGAGCAGGACACGCTGGCGCGCGCCGTTGGCGAGCCGATTCAGCCGCGCGATTTCCGCGCGCTCTTTGATTTTGCGTTCCTGACGCTGCACGGCCCGTACGGCGAAGACGGCGCGATTCAGGGCGTTCTCGATTGGGCGGGCATTCCGTATTCCGGGGCCGGACTACTGCCGTCGGCTATCGGGATTGATAAAATTGCGCAGAAGAAATTGCTGCGCGGAATGGGGTTCGCGACGCCCGATTTCCGCGTCGTCGCCCTCGACCAGTGGAACGCGCCCGGCGCGCGCGCGGCGCTTTTTGCGCACCTGCAAGCCGAAATCGGGTTGCCGTTCGTGGTGAAGGCGCCGCACCAAGGCAGCAGCATCGGCGTGAGCGTGGTGCCGAACGAAAGTAGCTTCGCGGGGGCCGTCAATCGGGCCTTCTTTCAACAAGAAATCACGGCCGCTGAGTGGGCGGCACACTCGCCGGAGCAAAAAAAGCACTTCGCGCGGGGGCTCTCCGACATCCGCAGCGGCATTGGCTTGCCGGTGCAGGTGGTGCCGGTAGGAGAGGAGGGTGGGGCCGTCGTGCATCACCCAGCGGCGCTGGCCGGAGCGCTCGATGCGGCGCTGCAATACGCTGATTCCGTGCGGTTACTGGCCCTGGCCGATGCCGAAACGCAGGTGCTGATTGAGCGATTTGTGCGCGGTCGCGAATTCTCGTGCATCGTGATGGAAAAACCCGATGGTGAGCCGCTCGCCTTACCGCCCACCGAAATCATCAAGGGCCAGGAAGTGTTTGATTACCGCGCCAAATACCTCCCCGGAATGGCGCGTAAAGTAACGCCGATGGACGTGCCCGCCGCCGACATTCAGCGCATCCGGGCGCGGTGCGAAGAACTGTTTCGGGCATTCCAATTCTCGGTTTACGCGCGCCTCGATGGATTTTACGGTGCCGATGGCGAGATTTTCCTCAACGACCCGAACACTACGTCGGGGATGCTGCCGGCGTCGTTTTTCTTTCATCAGGCCGCCGAAATCGGGCTCAACCCCAGTCAGCTCATCACCACCATCATTCGCACGTCGTTGGCGGCGCGCGCCCGCGACGGCAAGCGCGCCCACGCCCTGCGCGGGATGCTCGGCCGGTTGGATGCCGCACTGGCCGCGAAACACGCCGCCGGCGACCAGCGCACGCCCGTGGCCGTAGTGCTGGGCGGGTATTCGTCGGAACGCCATATTTCGGTCGAGAGTGGCCGCAATATTTACGAAAAGCTCGCCAGTAGCGCCAAATACCGCCCGGTTCCGGTGTTTTTGAGCGGCAGCAATACCGCGTGGCGCTTGCACGTGCTGCCCATCAATTTGCTGCTGAAGGATAACGCCGACGACATCCGCGACCAGATTCTGCGCGCCGAAGCCGGCCACGGCCACCACCCGGTACTCGACGAGATTGCCGCCGAAGCCGCGCCCATTACGGCTAAATTTGCTGGGGAAGCCGCGCGCGGGCCGCGCCTGATTTCCCTGGAAGAACTGGCGCAGGAAGTGAGCGCCGTATTCATCGCCCTGCACGGCCGCCCTGGCGAAGACGGCGCCTTGCAGCGCGAACTGACGCGCGTCGGGCTGCCGTATAATGGCTCCGACGCCGACGCTTCGGCCGTGACTATCAACAAGTTCGTCACGAATCAGGCGCTCCGCGCCCACGGCATCCGCGTCGCCGACCATCAGCTTGTAACGCGGGCGGCGTGGGCCGCTGATGCGGAGGGCTTTTACGCCGAAATCGAGCAAAATTTCGATTACCCGCTCATCGCCAAACCCGCCGACGATGGCTGCTCATCCGCCGTCAAAAAACTGGACAGTCGTGCCGAACTGGCCGCCTTCACACGCCTGATTTTTCGCGATACCGAAGAACTCGACGCCACCGATTGCGCCACGCTGAAACTCTCGCGCGGCGAAGAATTTCCGCGCAAGACCGAGTTCGTCATCGAGACGCTGATTGGCCCCGACGGCGCGCATACGTTCCTCGAAGTCACGGGCGGATTGCTCACGCACCGGCTCCCGGATGGCGGCATCGAATACGAGATTTTCGAGGCCAGTGAAGCCCTCGCCACGGGCTCGGTGCTGAGCCTGGAGGAGAAATTTCTGGCCGGCGAAGGCCAAAATATCACGCCCGCCCGTTACGCCCCGGATTCGGCGGAACGGCAGCGAATTTCGGAAGAAGTAAAGCGCGAATTACGCCGCGTGGCCGAGATTCTGCACGTCGAAGGCTACGCGCGTATCGACGCGTTCGTGCGCGTCCGAACGACAGGTGCAGTGGAGGTTATCATCATCGAAGTCAATTCGTTACCGGGGATGACGCCCGCCACCTGCATCTTCCATCAAACGGCGCTCGCCGGTTATTCGCCCTACGAATTCATCGACCAAATTCTGGCGTTCGGGGCCACCAGGAAATAATTACGAGTTGCGAATTGCGAATTACGTGAAACCACGATTCGCAATTCGTAATTCGTAATTCGTAATTCGTACTTAATGAAATCACACACCGCGTTCGACGTATTCAAGCATTTGTTTCTGGTGCTGCTGGCTACCGGCCTACTGCTGCTGCTGTTTTTCTTCGGCTATCTCCCCTGGACGACGCATCACGGCGAAACCATCGCGGTGCCGAAAATAACGGGGATGACGCTCAATAAAGTCGAAGACTTTCTCGATGAACGCTCCCTACGGTTCGTCGTGCAGGACTCGACCTACGACCCCGACCAGCCGCCCCTCACGGTGCTGGCCCAAGACCCCGCGCCCGGCGCCCGCGTGAAGGAAAACCGGAAGATTTACCTGACCGTTTCGATGCGAACCGCACCGCTCGTGCCGATGCCGAAGCTGCTCGATTTGTCGCTGAAAACCGCTACCATTACGCTCCAAAATCTGGGGATGCAGTTGGGCGACATCACGACCGTGCCCGACCTGCAACAAAACGCCGTGCTGAAGCAGCGCGTCGGCGGACGCGACGTGAAGCCGGGCGAGCGCATCCCGAAAAATTCGCGCATCGATTTGGTCGTCGGCGACGGCCAGGGCAACAACGAATTTTCGCTCGATAACGTGGTCGGGCAGCCGTTCGATGAAGTGAAAATTATGTTGCAAGGACAGGGTTTGCAGGTTGGCTCGGTCATTTATCAGGGTGGCGGCGCCGAGGCAGGTACCGTGCAGCGCCAGCGCCCAAGCGCCGGTACCCAAGTGCGCACCGGCCAACTCGTCGATCTGTGGGTCAGCGGCGCCGACCCCGGCGACGGCAACGGCGAAAGCCCCAGTGAGGGCACTGAAACGGAGCCCACCGAGTAATCGGAACGCAGTTAGGCAGCCTTCACGGCATTTTGCGCGTCTGAACCGAATAATTTGGCCGCCCTTATCGTTGCACGCAAACTGTACACAAGCCGTACATTAAGCTGAAGTCCGGCAACCGCCCTTTTTACTTCCGAATGAAGCCAATGTTCCGTCCGTTCTCCCTTGCTGCGCTTTTGGTGCGCGCCGCGCTAATACCATTCCTGGTGTTGAGTCTGATGCCGGAGCGTGCCGCCGCGCAAGCCCAAGCCCGGCCCCTCACCGCCGACCCGGCGCGGGCCGTACGGACGATCGCATACCGGCAAGCGGCGGCGGTGGCGCAGCGCCGTACCACAGCGCTGACCCTCCCTTTTTTCGACGATTTCGCCAACGACCGCTTCGGCCCAATGCCCGATCCGGCCCTCTGGGACAGCACCGGCGGCGCGCATCGCAACGACACGTACGCGACGGCGCCGCCTTCGCGGGGTGTCGTGACGTTCGACGGCCTCAATCGGTTTGGGCGCGCGTACGGCGGACAGCAGACCGGGGCCACCGACACGCTAACGTCGCAGGTCATCGATTTGAGTGGCCAAACCACCGCCGAGTTGAGCTTTTGGTGGCAGGAGGGAGGGGCCAGCCCCGACATTCTATCGCCCAGCACGACGGGACGGTTTACGCTGGAATTCGACGATAGTTCCGGCTTTTGGGATCCCTCGGGCTGGGAGCGAAGCGGTACCAACCTCCCCGCTCCCGCTGCCTTTCAGCGGGCCGTCGTGACGGTGCCGGCTGCCTATTGCACTGCCGGCTTCCGGTTCCGATTCCGCAGTCGCGGCCCACGATTCGGATCTACTGGGGTTTGGAATTTGGACTATCTGCGGCTCGAAACCACTCCTGCTGCGCCGGTGCGCGATGTAGCCTTCAGCCAAGGGCTGGAGTCGCCGCTGCGCCGCTACACGGCGATGCCGGTCTGGCAATTCAACGCCGCCGCAAACCCTGCCGACGAGCTGGCCGATTCCGTCGTCACCATCATCCGCAACCTCGACCCCGACCCGCTCGCCAACCCCACGCCGCTGGCCGATAACGGCACGCTCACGGTACGCGAGTTAGCGGGCGGGACTGCGCTCAATCAACAGCAGTTTTTGAACGAGACGCGCGTTGTTCCCGCCGCAAGTCAGCAGCGCATTGCCGCGCCCTACCGAATCACTTTGCCGCTTGGCGCGGTACCGCTCACGCCAGCCTATAAAACCCTGACCAACAGCTTGGTGCTGGTTAGTGGCGAACTGCCGCAGAACACCCGTTACAACGACACATTGCGCCGTTCCGCCACGCTGGCTAATTACTATGCTTATGACGACGGTTCCGCCGAGGTTGTATTTGGCAGCAACAACAACAGTGATCCGGTGGCCGTCGCCATCCCTTTCAGCACCACCGTTGCCGACCAAGTGGCCGGTGTCGAAATCTACCTTGGTGGTGATTTGCTGACCGGAACGCGCCTCTTCGCGGATGTCTGGACGGATGATCCCGCGCAGCCCGGCCGGCCCGCCGCAACGGCTGCCGCGCATGTCTCGTTCGTGGTGCCGTCCGACTCCATATTGCGCCGGACGGGCCGGTGGTGGCCGATCTACTTTACGCCTGTTTCGGTGAACGGCCGATTTTACGTTGGGTATTCGCAGCCGGCAAACTTGGTTATTCCTGCCAACATAGGGTTCGATGTCAGCGATTCGCTGCTGACCCGCGCTGGGTATTTTCTGCGGCGGATTCCCTCCGAGGCGTGGAGAAATAAGTATGTGCGCGGTGCTTGGATGATTCGGGCCATCATGAATCAGAACGGGCTGTTGGGTTTGTCCACCGCGCCCACGGCGGCGATGGTTGGCACGGTATACCCTAACCCCGTAAGTGCCACGCTGGACGCTGAGTTGCACTTGCCTACCGCCTCAACCACCGTCACGAGCGTACTGTACGATGCGCTGGGCCGAGCCGTTCGGCAAGCTCCGGTAGGTGCCGCTACCTTAGACGTGCGGGGACTGGCGCCCGGCGTGTACCTGCTGCGGGTGAGCGAGAAACGCGCTGGTGGCGCCGATGCTGCCCCGCGTACGATCCGGGTGCTGGTGAGACAGTAATTCGAGGGGCATGGGGTTTTTGGACCCACAGCGCCGCTTGCTTCCGTAATTTGCTCCTGATTATTATTTCACGCCCCCTTCGATGACCCCCGCAACCGACATCACCTCCATCGAGCTAAAAGCCCGGCTCGCAGCCGGCGAACAACCCTTCATCGTGGACGTGCGCGAGCCGTGGGAACACGAGCAGCAGGCGCTGCCCACTACCACGCTTAATATTCCGCTCAACTCATTGCCCGGTCGCCTCGACGAAATTGCCGATCATCAGGACGACGAAATCATCGTCCATTGCCGCTCCGGAGCGCGTTCAGCAACGGCGAAGGCGTTTTTACAGCAGCAAGGCTATACCAACGTGCGAAACCTGCTCGGCGGCATTATTTCTTATGAGTAGCCTAATCTTGGAGTTGGGGTAAGGCTTAGACGCACTTCCGCGACGCGCCAAGTGACGGGCCACCCTAATTCGACACTTTATTAGGTGTGCAAAACGGCCCTCTCATTGCCCGAAGTGCAGTGAAAGGGCCGTTTCATTTGCTGAAATAAACAGCGCTTGCTCACTCAAACGGGCTCGGTGCGTAGCACAGCACTAGCAACCCCAGCGCCAGCCAGCCCACCACGCGGCGGCGCCAGTCGAGGGGGGCGTCGTGTGGTGCCGGCGGGTGAATCAGGCCCACGCCACGCGCCAGAAGTAACGCCAGAATTAGCCAGCCGGCGTTTCCTTCCAATGCCGGAAACAGGAATTTCAGGCCAATTTGCGCCACCAACATCGAGGCCGCCCCCAGGAGCGCCAGCGAGGCGGTAGGCACCGCCGGTCGCGCCAGCAGCCACAGGTAGGCCAGATACAATGGTACGGCCCACGCCAACGTACTGGGCGCCGCCGTGGGGTCGATGAGGCCAATCCCCGCGTACCCCACCAACCCCACGAATGCCAGCAAGCTCACGCGCGCGGCCCGCCCGTACCCCAACAGTCCATACACCACGTGGCCGCCATCGAGCTGCCCAACCGGCAGCAGATTGAGCGCCGTAAAAAAACCGCCCATATATCCCGCCAGCACCATTGGCTGGCGCGTGAGCGAGGCGTGCGCGTAGGCGGGCACGCCGCACAGGTTTACCAAGCCATCGAGCAGCAACGAATGGCCTATTTGGAGCCCCGGCGGCGGCGGCGGCAGGAGTATAGACGGCAACGTCAGGAGTGCGTAAGCCAACACCGGCACTAAAACAATGAACCCGGCCAACGGCCCGGCTACGCCGATGTCGAAGTACTCGCGCCGCGAGTACACGCGGTCGCGGATGCGGATGATGGCGCCCACCGTACCGATGCCGGGCGAAAATCCGAGATAAAACGGCAGATAATACGGCCACGAAGTACGCACGCCATAGTGCCGCGCCGTCAGGAAGTGCCCAAACTCGTGGACGGTCAATATTGCCAGAAACGGCAGCGAAAACCCAAGCCCGTCGAGCAGTTGCGCGCCCGTCAGCCAGCCACCCCACCGAACGGTGCCGTCGCCGGCGACGAATAACAACTGTTGATGCACCCACTCGGCGCCCGCTATGGTGGTCGTGAGCAGGGTAAGGATGAACAAGCCCACGTGCAAGGCGGCTACGCGCCAAACGGGTACATCGCGTGGGTCGAGTTCGGGACGCGATCTGCGCGGACGCCTAAGTCGCCGAACCGCGAAGCGCATCGAGCAAAGGAAAATCGGCGGTAATGGATTGGCCGGGCGCCAGCCACAGCGCTTGAAGGCCAAACGCCTGCGCGGCGGCTACGTGCTGCGGCGAATCATCGATGAACAGGGTGGTCGCTGAGTCGAGGTTGTGATCAGCTACCACACGTTGGAAGATTGCCGGATCGGGTTTGCGTAAGCCCACTTCGTGCGAGAAGTACACCTGATCGAACAGCGAAAAAAGCCCATCCGCCAGACCATGCTCGCGTTGCAGAATGGCGTCGAACGCGGCACGATGCAGCGCATTGGTATTCGAGAGCAGGAACAGCCTGTAACCGGCTATCCGTAATGCCCGCAGCAAAGCAAGCCGTTCAGTTGGGAAATCCAGCAGAATGGCATTCCAAGCCGCATCGAGCGCGGTATTGGGCACTTCGGCGGGTACTTCGTACGTACGGCGCAACGCCGCGCGAAATTCTGCGTCGGTGAGGTGCCCGGTTTCGAGGGCATCGAACAAAGGCGCTTGCGCTTGTTGCGTGAACCCGAGTGGCGCGGTCGATTTGCTGAGTGCCGCAAACGCCGCAATCGGGGCAGTGTAGTCCAGATTGATGAGTACGCCACCGAGATCGAAGATCAACGCGTGGAAACGGTGCGGAGGCGGCAGCAGAAACAAGTGTGCAGGGAAAAAATGTCGGCTGAAACACACCGGAAGCGGATAAACCGCCGGGCCGGGCGTAGGTTTGCGGTCAGAACACGCCTCGTGCGGCGTTCGGGCCCATAGCTCAGTCGGTTAGAGCAGCTGACTCATAATCAGTTGGTCGCTGGTTCAAGCCCAGCTGGGCCCACTATAAACAAATAGGGTCAGATAGCTCGTTTCGACGAAGCTCATCTGACCCTCTTTTATTTTTAAGCCTGCCGGAAGAAACCGTGTGGTGTTGATCGGAAGCGCATTTTCCGGCGAGTAGCTAGCGCAAGCTAGCGGCGGCGGCGACCGCCGCCGGAGTGGTTGAAAATAAAGCCGCCAGTAACTTGAATGGCTTGGTTTTCCATGCCTTGATTGCCAGCGAAGAGCGGAGCAGCTTCGCGACCGATAGAGGACGAGCTACGTACGAAGCGAACTCCAAATATGCCCCCCGATGGATGTTCGACCCCAGCTCCAATGCAATAGCCAACGTCGAGACCGTTTACCTGATCAGCGAACGTAAGCTTGGTGTTGTCGGTGTTTTCCAACTCATCACTGAGCAGGGCCGATAAAACCGCGCCGCCTTCTACGTAAAAAATCTTTGCGTTGAATTTGAATAAAACCGGAACGTCTACGTACGTGAATGTCGCCTTCCAATTGGTAACTGTGGTCTTAATGGGGCTTACTACAAGTGTTTCGCTATATTTGCTGCCTCTAGGCGCAAATAAGATTTCCGACTGAACCGAAAGCTGCTGCGTGAAACGGTAGTTCACTAGACCTCCGACTACGGGTTTTGTTGAGACGGTGTATTTACGCACAGGACGATTAGCCTCTGTTACGCCGCCCACGAGACTGGTAAACGCTGCGCCACCTTTCACGCCAAATGTGACGCCCATCCTGATAGGAGCTGAACGCCGGTTGCGCCGTTGAGCCTGCGCTTGTTCCGGGAGCAGAAAAAGCCCTAAAAGGGCCACGAGTAACAATCGCTTCATCAGAGAAAAACGAAGAGGAATGATGTGAGGGGCGGGTAGAGAATGAAAGGCCACGTGACGCACTCAGTACGCGACGGCTTTGGGCCTCTCGGACAAAAGTAGCGGGCACGGTGCAAAGTTGGTGCATCAACCTCTATCCAAAAAGTACCTTTGTGGTCAGAAGGCCGTCTAGCAGTGGCAGCCTCGCCCGAAACGCTTTCGGGATCGTCGTATCTGGCAGTATCTCAGAATGAAAAAATCAGTACTTATCGCCCTCTTCGCGATGATGGTAACGGCGCCGGTGGTGGCGCAGACTACGTATGTCCGCCGGCCGCTGCCGGTGGCTGCTCAATCGGCGCCACTGGCAGCGCGCATTGCCTCGCCCGGTGATGAGATGCAGCAGGCCGTGCGGCAAAATTGGCGCGGTGGCCTCTGGCTCGATACTACCCGCAACCGCTACACCCGCTACGATGCCGCTCACAACAATCTGGAGCGCATCGTGGAAGACATTGACGCCGGTGGCGCTTGGGCGCGCCGCAACCGCCGCACCAACGTCTACAACGCGCAAAATCAGCGGGTTATCGATACCATTTTTAGCAACCTCAACAATCCGTTGTTTGCCTTCACACGCACATATACTGCCGCCGGTAAGCCTAGTGTGCTACTCGTGAAGTTGCGTTTTGGCGCGGTGTGGCGCGACGTAAGCCGCGATACCTACGAGTACGACGCCAACGGTTTCCCCGTCTCGCTGTTGCAGGAAAACAATTCGGGCGGGTGGTACAACTTCGCGCGTTACCTGTACACCACCGATGCGCAGGGCCGCATCACGTACGATTCGGAAGAGCGCTACAACGACAATACCGGCGCTTGGGAACCGAGCAGCGAGCTGGCGTACACGTACACCGCCAATGACTCCATCGCGACGGCCGTATATTCCGAAGTAGATGCTACTACCGGCTCGCTCTTTATCGTGGGGCGCAGTTCCTATCGCTACACGGCGGGCGGGCTGCTCGATTCGATTTACAACGAGCCGTACGACCTGGTTACTAGTTCCTATTCGCTCGGCAGCTTGGCTACCTACACCTACGACGCCCGCGCCAACCGCACAAGCGAAGTAATCAAAATCGGTTCAAGCCTCACCGCGCTCACCAACATCAGCCGGTGGTTATATACGTATTTGCCAACCGGCCTCGCCGACGATGTACTTGTCGGTACTACCCTCGCGGTGGCGCCTAACCCCACAAATTCGGGCCGGGCCGAGTTGCATTTTGCGCTGGCTAAAGCTGCGCCGGTAGCGGTCGAAGTCCTCGATTTGCTGGGCCGCCGCGTGGCGCAGCCGCTCGCGGCTACTGCCCGCACCGCCGGCCAACACACCGTCGGCCTCGATGTGCGTGGGCTTTCGGCGGGCCTATACTTGGTTCGCCTGACGGCCGCCGGAGCTAGCCGTCAGGTAAAGCTGGTGGTCGAGTAATCGTCGCGCAATCTCTGATTCAGGCTCCTGCTGATGCCAACTTCTGACCAGCGGCCGCCTTTGGTGCTTCTTCACGGGGCGCTGGGGGCGGCCGCGCAGTTTTCGCCCTTGAGCGAACTGCTCTCGCCGTATTTCCGGGTGCTGACCTTCGATTTCGCGGGCCACGGCGGTCGGTCGGCCGCGCCCGATGGGTGGCGGATGCAACACTTCGTCGAGGAGCTTGCTGCGTGGTTACAAGCTGAATTGACGCAGCCCGCGCAGTTTTTGGGTTACAGTATGGGTGGTTACGTGGCGCTTGCGCTCGCCGCGCAGCACCCGGCGCTGGTGCGGGGCGTGGTCACGCTCGGAACAAAATTCGTCTGGGATGAAGCCACGGCTGCCCACGAAGCAGCGCGGCTCGACCCAGCTGTCATCAGTGCCAAAGTGCCGGTGTTTGCCGCTACGCTCACCGAGCGGCACACGGCCGGGGCCGGCTGGGAAGCAGTAGTGCGCGGCACCGCCGATTTACTGCGTGACCTCGGCCGCGCGCCGCTGCTAACCCCGGACGTGCTGACCACCATCGCGCAACCCGTGCGCGTCCTCGTCGGCGACCGCGACGCCACCGTTTCCATCGAAGAAACCGCCGCCGCGTACCGTGTGCTGCCCGCCGGGCAGTTGGGCGTGCTGCCGGGTACGCCGCACCCCCTCGAACGGGTGGTGCCGCTGATGCTGGTGGCGCATCTGAAAGGCTCTTTCAAGCCACCCGGTGCCTGATTCAACCCCAGCCACGCGGCAACGCGGGTGGCGTAACCGCCGGTGGGTGCGTGCCGCTACCGGACTGTTCGTGGCGTTTGGGTTGCTCAATGCCGTGGCCTGGCAGCACGCGTGGCAGTTCACGCACTTTGCGACGCCCGGCCAACCACGCCCGCCGGACCCCACGCGCCTGTCGAAGCCCGCGCGGTTGGCGTTGGTGGTTACGGGCGTTACGCTCCCGCGGCCCCCGGCGCGCGCAGTGCCCGCCGGGTACCGCGCAGAACGGTTGCAACTGCCCAATGGCGCGTGGCTCGGCCTCTGGACCGCACCTTCAACGCTGGCCACTCCGGCGCGTGGCACGGTGATGCTGCTGCATGGCTACGGCGGCGAAAAAGGCTCTCTGCTGCCCGAAGCGGCGTTTTTTCGGCAAATCGGTTATAAAGTGGTGCTGGTTGATTTCCGGGGAGGCGGTAGCTCATCGGGCAACGACGTGACCATCGGCTACCGCGAAGCCGACGATGTGCGTGCGGTGTGCCGATGGTTGCGGAGTGAAGCTAGCGGGCCGGTTGTGCTGTTTGGCGTTTCGATGGGCGCTGTGGCCGCACTACGGGCCGCCGCCGTTTACTCTGCCGATGTGCAACCGGCAGCAATGATTCTCGAATGCCCGTTCGGCAGCACCTATCAGACCGTCGAAAATCGGTTCCGGGCGCTGGGCGTGCCGCCCGTACCGCTGGCCGGGCTGCTCACGTTTTGGGGTGGCGCGCAGCACGGCTATTGGGCCTTCGACCACGACCCGCGCCGGTACGCCCAAGCCGTAACCGCACCCACGCTGCTGGTACAGGGCACCGCCGATGCCCGCGTGACCGTGGCCGAAGCACGCGCTATCTACAACAACCTGCCCGGCCCACGCGAGTTGCTGCTGTTGCCGGGCGCTGGGCACGGGCATTACAGCACCTCGCGACCGACGGCGTGGCGCCGGGCCGTAACGCGCCAATTGGCGGCCTTCCCGCGTGGGCGGCAACCCGAAATCGGAGCCGCACGGTAGTCTTTTTGGCCGGGGTGTCCGTACTACTTTGCTTACCTGGCTTGCCCGTAGCGAAGCGATTGATGCATCTTTGAGGTTTCGGGAGGTTTTGGGTGAAAACGGAGCGTCTGGCGACCGCCGGCGATTCGGCCGGAACACGTGATTTGATTGCTGATGAAAAATCTTTACCAGGTACTGGGGCTTGAACGGACGGCGACGCCCGCCGATATTCAGCACGCCTACAAGGAGTTCGCGACGAATTTCGAGCCGCATCGGCACGCCAATAGTGCCTTTTTTACGGAACGATTCAAGGAGGTACTCAATGCCTACGAAACCCTCAGCGACCCGGTGCGGCGCCAGGAATACGACGCCGAAATCAGGACGGTAGCCGAGTGGAAGCAGAAAACGCAGGCCATCGAATTGGCGTGGATAGCGGCGCGCGACCGGGGCGAAGTGACCGTGGGTCCGCCAAGTGCCGGGCGTGGGGCGGCCGGCTTAATCGGGTTTTTGCTCGGCGCGGTGTTGGCGTTGGCCGGTGGCTGGGGATATTTGCAGTGGGCCGGCAAGTTGGGGGTGGCTAAGGAAGCAAGCGCCGAAGCTAAAGTTGCCGCTAAGCCCGCGCCCGACGCG
Source organism: Hymenobacteraceae bacterium (assembly GCA_031425525.1). Lineage (GTDB taxonomy): Bacteria > Bacteroidota > Bacteroidia > Cytophagales > Hymenobacteraceae > JANNMJ01. The sequence continues at coordinate 137,580 of JANPJM010000078.1, forward strand.
CGGCCCGCCACCCTTGCCAAGCGTCTCAATGCGCTGCTCGACGCCGGCAATTTTGCGCAAGCGGTACAGGTCGCCGATTCGGCCGCGCTAAAGGCGCCCTTCGCCGATACCACCCAGCTCAACCCCGAACGCGGCCAGGCACTGTTTCTGCGGGCTATTGCCAAGCAGGAATTGAAAGACAACGCCGGAGCCCTGCGCGATTATTCCGCTGCCATCAGGGCGGGCGGGCGCGGGGCGGCGGTGTTCAACAACCGGGGGCTGCTGCGGCAAAGCATGGGCGACTTGCTCGGCGCCGAACAGGATTTTTGGCTTGCTGTGATTCTGGAGCCTAAAGGCGCACTGTTTCACCTGAACCTCGGCAGTTTGCAACTCGACCAGAAGAATTTCCGCCAAGCAGAGGTACAGCTTCGAATGGCCACCGACGCCGACTCGGCCAACCCCGAAGCGTGGCTGCTCTTGGGCAACGCGCGCCACGAGTTGCAGCAAAATACTGCTGCCTGCGCCGCTTGGCGTAAGGGTGCCGAGTTGGGGTTGGAGCCAGCGATGGAAAACGTGGCGCTTTTCTGCAAATAGCGCTGTTGGGTTGTAGCGCGTATTTTAGTCTACAGTTTACCGGCTACTTGCTTTGCTGCTGTGAAACTGCGGACTAAAGTCCGCACTACCTTGTTGCGGCGTACTGCTTATGAAACTCTGTATCGCCGAAAAACCGAGCGTGGCGCGCGAAATCGCGCAAGTAATCGGCGCTAAAAACCGCCGCGACGGCTACCTCGAAGGCAATGGCTACTGCGTGACCTGGACTTTCGGCCACTTCTGCCAGCTTCGCGACCCGGAAGACTATAACCCGGCCTGGAAGCGCTGGTCGATTCACGACCTGCCGATGCTGCCCGACGTATTCGACATCAAACTGATGGCCGATGAGGGCGTGCGCAAGCAGTTCCGGGTGATCGAAGGGTTGTTGAAGGAGGCCACCGAAGTCATCAACTGCGGCGATGCCGGGCAGGAGGGCGAGGTGATTCAGCGGTGGGTACTGCGTGCCGCGCGCTACCGGGGGCCGGTGCGGCGCCTCTGGATTTCGTCGCTCACGGAAGCCGCCATTCGGGCGGGTTTCGGGAAGTTGCGCGAGGCGTCCGAGTTCGATACTTTATATGAAGCCGGAAAAAGCCGCGCCGTCGGCGATTGGCTGCTCGGCTTGAATGCCACGCGACTTTTTACGCTGAAATACGCGCCGCCGGGGCAGGTGCTGAGCGTCGGGCGCGTGCAAACGCCCACCCTGGCGATGGTGGTGCAGCGGCATCATGAAATCGTCAATTTCACGCCGGAAACCTACTGGGAACTGAAAACGCAGTACCGGGAAGTCGCTTTCGGTTCGATAGCGCACCCTAACGGCCGATTCGACAAGGAAGAAGAAGCCACCGCCGCGCTGTCGCAGGTCACGGGCCACTCGCTGACCATCACCGACGTGGAAACGCGCAAAGCCAACGAGGCCCCGCCGCGCCTCTACGACCTCACGAGCCTGCAAATCGAAGCCAACCAGAAGCTCAACCTCTCGGCCGATGATGCGCTCAAAACCGTGCAGGGGCTGTACGAAAAGAAGCTCGTGACGTACCCGCGCGTCGATACCACATATTTGCCCAACGACGTTTACGGCCAGATTCCGGGGATTTTGCAGGGGTTGAGCCCGCGCTACGGCGAGTTTACGCACGGGCTGCTCGCGCAGCCGATCCGTCGAAACGGCCGTGTGTTCAACGATACTAAAGTCACCGACCACCACGCTATCATCCCGACCGGTGCGATGCCCGGCGGCCTCGGCGGTGCCGAAGGCGGCATGTATGACTTGATTGCGCGGCGGTTTCTGGCGGCACTCTCCCCCGATTGTATCGTGAGTAACACCACCGTGCTGGCCGACGCCAACGGCCACCCGTTTCGGGTGCGTGGCCGGCAGGTGCTGGTGCCCGGCTGGCGCGCGGTGTACGGCGGCGTGGCCGACGATGACGCCGCGCGGCGTAAAAAAGCGCCACGCAAAGCCGCTGACGTGTTGGCCGACAAGACCGGCGACGGCCCATCAGAAGAAGAAAGCCTGACGGTGCTGCCCATTTTCGTGCAAGGCGAAACCGGGCCGCACCAACCTGCCTTGGAGCGCAAGCAAACCCAGCCGCCCAAGCCGTACACCGAGGCCACGCTGCTGCGCGCGATGGAAACCGCCGGCCGCCAAATCGACGACGACGACCTCAAACAGGCGCTCAAGGAAAACGGCATCGGGCGGCCCAGCACCCGCGCGGCCATTCTGGAAACGCTCTTTCGGCGCACGTATTTGCGGCGGCAGGGCAAGCAGGTGCAGCCCACCGAAACCGGCATCGCGCTGATCGGACTCATTCAGAACCCCACGCTCAAATCAGCGGAGCTAACGGGCCAATGGGAGCGCAAACTGCGCCAAATCGAGGCCGGGGAGCTGGCCGCCGATACGTTTCTGGATGAGTTACGCGGGTTGGTCGGCGAGTTGGTGCGACAAGTATCGTCCGACTACCGCCCCACACGCGCCATTCCGCCGGTGGTGAAGAATCCGGGGCCGAATCGGTTTGGGAGTACGCCGGTTGCGCCTTCCGCTCCGGCGGCGCCACCGAGCGCTCCCACCAAGCCGAAGCGCGTGACAAAACCGAAAGAAACGGTAGCGCCCGGCATTTTGGGCAAGTGTCCGGCGTGCGGCCACCCTACGGTAGTGCGCGGCCGGGAAGCGTGGGGCTGCACCCGTTTCCGCGAAGGCTGCGCGTGGCGGCTGCCGTTCCAGTCGCGCGGGAAAACCCTCACCGATTCGCAGCTAAAAACGCTGTTGGCGAAGGGCGAAACGGCCGTCATCAAAGGGTTCGCCGGGGCCGATGACGCCAAATTCAACGCGCGGCTGGTGCTGAAGCCGGGCGGCGCCGTGGGGCTGCGGGTGGAGTAAGGGCGGGGCCAAGTGCCTGCTGGTCAACGTGTGGCACAACGCGCACCCCTCAAAACGCCTAATACTCTCGCACCGCAATCGTGAGCTTAACGAGCAGCTTTTCCAGCACCGTGCGCGCGCGGCTGGTACGATTAGCTTTCAACAGAAAAGTGCGCCAAGCGGCGTGCAATTCTTTCGGGAGCGTACCGACAGCGAGCCCGGCATCGAGGAGCTGAACGGCGTAATCGATGTGGCCGTAGAGGTCGGCGAGAGCGGCGGCTTTGAGCAGGCGCACGGCGGGCCAAGTGGCCAGCTCCGGCGTGCCCAGCACATCGCGGAAGTACAGACTTTCGAGACAGGTGAGCTGCGGTTTGGAGTAGCCGGCTGCACTTTTACGGCGCCACGCGTGGCGCTCACGATGCTCGAACAGCAGAAAGCCTGCGCGGTTGAGCAGCACTTCAACCTCCGCCGCCGAGTGCTGGCCCCGATGAATCGGCACCGGCCACGCTTCCACGAGGCACCCGACAGCGGAGGTTTTCAACGCTTCAGCGGCACCTTCGAGCGCCTCGAATTCAGCGGAGTGGATGTCGAGCTTAATAAAATCGGGCGCGGGCAGCGCGGCGGTGCGAAAAGCAGCATCAATGCCAATGCACGGCACAGAAACTCGTGCGGCCGTTTGGCGCGGCGGCCACCCGATACGGTCTACGAACTGGGTCAGCACGCGCTCGTCGGGGGGGTAAATCGAGCTGGTGCTGGGTTCGCGGGCGACGTGCAGCGTCTGGGTCGATTCGTCGCGCCAAAGCCCCTGCCGAAACGTGACATCCGTGGCCCGCACCTCAATGGGCGCGCCCGGCTCCGGCTCGAAGCGCGCCACCAGCAGCCGGTCGGCGGGTACCTTATCGAAGGGCGCAAACACCTGCCCCCGCGAGCCGCCATCGACCACTACCAGCGGCGAGTCGGCCAACGTGGCGGGCCATAGGTCGGAAGTTAATAGGAGAGGGCGGGGCACGGAGAAAAGTTTTGCGTGTTGAATTTCGAGTTTCGAGTTCGGGATGGACGAGATGCGTATGCCAACTCAATACTCGAAACGCAAAACTCCCTACTGCCACACCACGCGCCCGGCCGCTACCGGCCCGCGCGTGCCATCGGTGAGGCGGTAGAAATACACCCCCGCCGCGAGGCCCGCGCGCTCGATGCGTACCGCCGCTCCCGTCAGGCCGGTGAGCGTGCGCACAGGGCGGCCGAGCGCGTCGGTGATGGTGAGCGAACCGTTGGTGAGGGCTGCCGTGGCCTCCGCGAGGTGCAGCGTGACGATGGCATGTGCGGGGTTGGGCGCGGCCGAAGCCGCCGTTTGCAAGGCGTCTTCGCGGAGGCCGGTCAGGGTCAGCACGAGCGGGTTGGCGGGGCCGTAGCCGTCGAAGGAGCCGCCGAAATACTTGCCCAGTAGTACGCCGGTGCCGGGTACTTCCGTAGGGGCACTCGTAAAGGTGCTTTGCGAGCGCGCGCCCCGGATGCCCCGGTGGCTGGTGCGCCCCGCGATGGCCTGGCCGCCGTACTGGCGGTCGGAAACGGCGGCCCACAAGGCGGGGCGGCTCCAGTTGCCGCCCCGGAAGTTGGAGCCGCGTACGTCGGTGGCATTGGGCCAGGTGGGGGCGTCGTGGTTGCCGTTGGCGTCGAGGAGGCCGTCGCCGTTGTCGTCGGCGCTGAAGCTGCCGGCGTTGGTGGGTAGGCCGCCGTCCAGCTCGGCCACGGTCACGGTGCGCTCCCAGCAGTTGCCGCTCATGTCCAGCACGCCGTAGTAACCGGCGCCGGCTTGCGCGCGGGTGCTGGCGGCCGTCGCGAAGATGCCGCTCCGCAGGGGGCCGGGGCCGCCGTCGCCGCCCGTGAAATTCACGAAATCGAAGGTGTAGCTCGCGTTGGGGGTGCTGATGGTTTCGGTGCCGTCTTCGGGGCCGCTGATGGTGGCGGCGGCCGTGACGGCGGCCGTGCCCCCGGCCAACTCATTGGCCACTACGGGCAGCGGGCCCCGGCAGGCTTTCTCGAACTCCAGTTCCGATTGGGGGCGCAGCCCGGCCCAATCGAGGTACGCGGCGCCATCGGCCCACACCAGAAAGTTGGCGGCGCGGTCGGGGCGGGTGCAGGTAAACGTTACCGGCTGGGTGGTGCCCATCCCGTTGGCGGGGCACGTGATGGTGTTGCGGAAGGCGCCGGCGGCGTTATCGACTTCGGCCATCACGAAGATTTTGCCGGCGGCCGGCGCGTCGCCGGTGATATCGACCGGCACGCGGCGCGTTTGCTGCGTGCGGGTCAGCGAGTTCAGGAAATCGGTGTATTGGCCCTGGCTCACCTCGTACTTCATGCAGTAGCTCGCGGCGAAACCTTTGGGGTAATTTGGGCCGAGGGCGGCCGAACCGGGGTAGGTGGCGGCGGCCACGGTCACTTCGTTGCCGGCACCACCGGCGCCGCTGTCGTTGATCCAGCGGATGGCGCCCACGGGCAAAGGCGCTTCCGACGTGATAGCCGTCAGGGAGCCTTGCTGGCTGGTGAATTCGTTGGTGAGGCCCGGCGAATCGGTGGCGTTGAGGTTGAAAGGGCCTTCGGGGATGTACACCATCTCGATGCCGAAGAGGCGCACGTCGTAGCTGCTCATCGCCGAAAAGGCGATGCCATCGGCGGCGGCATCCCAGCCGAGGCGCACGGTGCCGGTGCTCGTGCCGGCATCGGGCGTGCTGCGGTACACCACGACGCCCTTGCCATCGGAGGCAATATTGAAGGCCAGCCCCGTGATCTGATGGTCGAATTCGTTGCGCGAGAGGGTGGCCGTGCGCCACCCGGCGTTGGGGGTGGCGCGGTCGCGGTACTTGGCGAAGAGCCACACGCCGTCCCAGTTTTCGACGTCGTTCCAGGAGTTGTCCCACGTCACGGTGCCGGTCAGGGCGATGGTGGCGGGCGCCGTTGCCACGACGCCGGGGTTCGTGATGCGCAGGTTGTTGGCCGTGCCCGTCAGCGGCAGCAGCGCCGCCCCGACGAGGAGTAATCGAGAGAAGAGGTTTTTCATACGGAAAGCCTGATAGGCACTTGAATGAGCAGTTGACTGGTGAAGGGAAGCGCCGCTACGGCGGCCTAAAAATACGCCCGTTCGCGCGTCGGCGCCAGCAAATACTCGCGCACATACTCGCGGATCCCTTCTTCCAGCGGAGTAAACGGCCGGTCGTATCCCGTGCAGCGCCGCAGCTTGTCCATCGGCGCTTCGGTGAAGTATTGGTAGGTATCGCGGATGTCGGCGGGGATGTCGATGTACTGAATATCAACGGGCCGCTCGGCCGCCGCAAACACGGCTTCGGCCAACTCGCGGAACGAGCGCGCCGTGCCCGAACCGAGGTTGTAGAGGCCGGAGCCGCGCCGCGTCAGCATCAGATGAAAACAGACCTCCACGACATCTTTCACATACACGAAATCGCGCCGCTGGCCGCCGTCGGCGTACTCGGGGCGGTGCGAGCGAAAGAGCTTCACGGGGCCGCCCGCCAGCAGTTGGTTGGTGGCATGGAAGACGACTGATGCCATCCGGCCCTTGTGGTACTCGTTGGGGCCATACACGTTGAAGAACTTGAGCCCCGCCCAAAAAAACGGCTTCACCGGCTGCACGAGCGCCCATCGGTCGAAATCATTCTTCGAGTCGCCGTACGGGTTGAGCGGTTTCAATTGCTTCGGCAGGGTATCGTCTTCGTCGGAATACCCCAGCTCACCGCCGCCGTACGTCGCCGCCGACGACGCGTACACGAGCGGTAACTGGTAGCGGCAGCACTCCTTCCAGAGGCGTTGCGAGTAGGCGAGGTTCAGCTCGATAAGGATACTGCGGTCGAACTCGGCCGTATCGGTGCGGGCGCCGAGGTGAAACACGAATTCCACCTGCTCGTGGTTCGCCGCGAGCCACGCCCACAGCTCCGTACGTTCCACAAAGGCTGTGATGCGCTTGCCCGCGAGGTTGGACGCCTTATCGGGCCGCGCCCGGAAATCATCGACGGCGATGATGTCGTTGAAATTCGCGGCGTTCAAGCGCGCGATCAGGCAGGACGGGATGAAGCCGGCGGCTCCGGTGACGATGACCATGGTGGCCGCGAAAGTACGGCGGGGTGGGGGAGAGGCGGGGTGGCTTGTAGTTTCGCAGTCGCTTACGGATGCCCCAGCCACGCGCTTTTACTCGATATGATCACTCCCGAAGAATTTCCTTACCTGCGGCAGTTAGTCATCAATGACTGCTACGCCCACCAAAACCTGACCGTGCCCGTGTCGGGCGAAGGCGAGCCGTTCAAGCATCTTATTCTGACGGGGAAGAATGGGTCGGGGAAGACGACGGTGTTGCGGGGGTTGCTGGAGGTGATCCATTACAACATAAAACACAGACAGGGTGTCGCTGGCCAGATACGAACGGTAACTGCTTGGATTAAAAGTGGTCAATATGAGGCATCGCGGGTGGCAGGTTGGGAAGACGAAATAAAAAACCTCACAAGGGTGAGTCCCTCCTTTCGAAAGGCCAATGGCGGGGCGTTCGCCGAGTTTAACTCGTTCAGCGATCAGTTTATCATTGCCTTTTTCGAGGCACACCGTAAGGTGCAAGTAAAGGATGTAACAACTATTACCCGCGAAGACGACTTAACCCAGCAACTTGCCCAAAACCAATCCGGCCAGTCCGGCGCCGAGTTATTCAAGCAATACCTCGTCAATAAAAAGGTCTTTCAGGTCTTCGATGTGATGGAAGGTAAGGAAGCCAGCGCGCAGCAAGACGCGCAATTCTTCACTGATTTGGAAGGCGTGCTGGCCCGCACCTTCGAAGACCCCGACGCCACGCTCGAATTCGTGCGTGAGGAGTTTGAGTTTTATATCCGTCTCTCCGACGGGCGCCGCATCACGTTCAATCAATTATCGGCGGGGTTTTCGGCGTTCCTCAGCATTCTGACCGAATTGTTGATGCGGACGGATTTGCTCCGTAAACAGGCCAAGGATTACGCTTACAACCCCTGCGGTTTCGTGCTGATCGATGAGCCCGAAACGCACCTGCACCTCACGATGCAGTATGAGATTCTGCCGCTGCTGACGAAACTGTTCCCGAATCTGCAATTCATCGTCGCGACGCACTCGCCCGCTGTAGCATCAAGCATCAAAGGCGCCACCGTGTTCGATTTGAGTACCGGCGAGGTGCTGGGCGATGTGGCCGCCGGTAGCTCGTATTCGGGGCTGATGCTGACGCATTTCGGCGTGCGCGATGAGTTTTCGGAAGTAGGCGACCGCATCCGCGACGAAATCCGCCGCATCACGCGCCTCCCTGACCCCGTGCAAGCCCGGCAGCAACTACAGACGCTACTGGAAGCCGAAGGCCGCTATATGTCGGCCGATCTGCGGTTGGAAGTGGAGGCGCAACTGATTGGCCTCGAATAAGGCGGCCTGATGATTCGAATCACCCGCCCCGCCGCGCCGGCGTCGCTGACGACGCCCGCGACGCAGACTTACCTCGCCGCGTGTGCCGCCTACGCCGCCGACCCCACCCTGCCGAAGCCGCCGAAACCGGCCGGGTACCGGTCATCGGACTTGCTGCTGGCCTTCGATACCCACTTTTACGCCAAATGCTACCTCACCGAGCAGCGCTTTGCCAGCGCCTGGGAGATGGACGTAGATCATTTCGAGCCCGCCCACCACGCGCCGGCGCGGGTCTTCGATTGGACAAACCTGTTTCCGGCCGCTCACAAGGCCAATATGCTGCGCCCCCGGTCGTGGCCGCCGGGCGGGCTGCTCGACCCGTGCGCGGATGATGTCGAGTCCGACATCATCTATACGTTGGCGGCCATGGGTGAAACGCCGGGTTTTCGGGCGCTCGATTCTGCTAACCAGCGGGCCGTCAATACCGCCAACCTCCTCGATGTGCTGCATAACGGGCGGGCGAACGACGCCGAATCGCACCGCAACACGCACGAGCTTCGGCGCCTGATCGAGCGCCGATACAAAGAGGTGCTGCTGGCATGGGGGCACTACCGCGAGGCGTGCGCCGAGGGCGACCCGCTGGACGTGGCGCAGACAGAAGCGGAGCTAAAGGCCCTGCTGTCGCGCCGAGCGTCGTTTACGATGCTGCTGCGGTCGCTGCCGTTCGTGCGCAAGAAGCTGGCGCATCTGCTCGACTGACCTGCACCCCCCACCTACCCCAAAAAAAAGTCTACCACTCCCGGAGCAGGAGTGGTAGACTTTCGATGTAAAAGTGGCAGACTTTATTCAAAAAAGTCTCACCACTTTTTTAGAAAAAGTCCTGAGACTTTATCAAAAAAAGTGGGGCACCGGGCGTTTTCGGCTCCCGCAGTGGGGCGTTACGCGACGGTGAGGCTCGCGGGCAGGGCGGCGGTTTTGAGCTGGGTGCTGCCCTTGATTTTCGAGCGCACCTCCAGCCGGTAGGTGCCGGCCCCAAGCGTGGCGGGCACGATGAACAGCTGCTGCGACGGCTTGTTGGTCTTCACTTTCTCGATGCGGGTGGCGGCGCCGGTGCTTTTCACCAGGAACAGGCCCTGGGTGGGGTCGGCGAGGTCGAACTTGAGGTTTACGCCCGTCAGGCGCACGACGCCGCCTTTGGTGAGGGCGCCGTTGATCTCGTCGGTCGTGAAGTCTTCGACCCGCGCGGGGGCGGGGGCGCTCTGGTCGGTGGCGCGCACCTGCTCAAAACGGAGTTCTTCCGCCAGTTTGCGCAGGCGCTTGCCGGGGCTCACGCGCACGTGGCCGTGGTGGCGGGTGGGGTCGAAGGTGTCATCGGCGTCGCGCCAGACCCCCGTTATGGTGGGGCGCACGGTAATTAAGTCGGTCACGACGCTCTCGCCGCGCCCGACGCGCCGCAATACTTCGGCGATAAATTCTTCCATCATCGCCACAAATTCGGCTTGCGTGATGGTCGACCCCGGCCGCACCACGCCGCTCGCGATGTCTTCGATGGTGGCGGTGGCCGTGATATGCACCTGCGCGCGCAGGTCGTTGGAGTCGGGGGTGAGCTTGTTATCGATGAGCGAGTACGGAATAGCCGCCATACAGCAAAGAGGGGGGGAGTAGTGAAGTACCCGCACGGGGCACCGATGAAAGAGAAAAAACGCGGAAGGAGAGGCAGCTTAGGGCCGTAATGATACGGAAGGCGCCGCATTTGTTGGCGCCCGGCCCGCCCGCGCCCGACCTTTGCGCCCCCGTTCGCGCGGCTCTTCCTTCCTTCCTTCCTTCCTTCCATGACCCGCTACCTCCGTCATCCGCTCCTGTTGCTGCCGCTGGCGCTGCTGTTGCTGCTTTTTGCCCTCCTCGTCGCGCTTGGCGGGTGCCAGTCGGCGCCCGACCGCCCGGCCGCCGCCGGCACGCACGACGTCGTAGACGACCTCGGCCGTGCCGTACGCCTGCCTACGCACCCGCGCCGGGTACTGTCGCTCGCCCCGTCGATGACCGAGATGCTCGCCGCCGTCCAGAATTCCGGGCAGCTCGTCGGGCGCACCCAACACTGCAACTACCCGGCAAGCGTGCTGCGGCTGCCCGTCGTGAACACCTTCCCCCTGGATATAGAGGCCGTGGTGAAGTTGCGCCCCGATGCCGTGTTTACGGTGGAAGGCATGACGAGCGCCGGCCACATCGCGCAGTTGGAGAAACTCGGCATTCCGGTGTATCAGCAGGCGTACGATTCGGTGGTGGACATCCCGCGCGGGCTGCGCGATTTGGGGCGGTTGCTGGGGAGAGGGGAGATGGGGGAGTTCGTGGCCGATTCGCTATGGGAAGCGTTGGAGACGAAACGGACTTATAACGAAGGTTTGAGCTCAGCCTTAAGTCGCGATTCGCTTCGGGTGCTGGCTATCACCTGGACCGACCCGATCTACGTTTACGGCTACCCGACACTCTTTTCTGACGCGCTGCGCTGGGTCGGCAATAAGAACGTGGTGCCGTCCAGCATCACGCAGCCGTATCCGGTATTGCCGCGCGAAACGGTCTTGAAGCTCAACCCCGACGTCATCATCGGCGGCGATTTTGCCGCCCTTGACACGACCCTTTTTCGGCGTTACCCGGAGCTAAAACAAGTCTCTGCGTACCGAACGCACGCCATCTACGCCGTTGACGACGACCTGCTCTCGCGGCCCTCACCGCGAATTGGCATCCTGTTGAGTAAGCTATATGCCCCGCCGCCACGAAAAATCATCAATACGGTGCATTTCGTGACACCGAAGAAGGCCAAGCCGCGCCGATGACGGCCCGCCACCTCCTCCCGCTCACGCTCGGCGTCCTGCTCCTCACGTTGCTCGCCGGGCTGCGGCTGGGCTCTTACGCCACCTCGTGGGCCGATTTGCTGCGTGCCCTCGCGCACCCCGGCGCCGCCGTCGGCACCGATCCGCTCGCGTTCGTGGTCTGGGAGTTACGGCTGCCGCGCCTGTTGCTGGCGGCCGTGGCGGGCGGTTCGTTGGCGCTCAGCGGCTATCTGCTGCAAGCCACCGTCGCCAACGACTTGGCCGACCCCTACCTCGTGGGCACCGCCGCCGGGGCTAGTGTGGGCGCCGTGGCCAGTTACGCCCTGCTGCCGGGCGGCGGCTGGCTGGGGGGGCTATACGTGCCGCCGCTGGCCGCCTTCGCGGGCGGTTTGGGCGCCACGGTGGCCGTATTGGCGCTCGGCACCCGTCGGGGCCGCCTCGACCCGCCCACCCTCATCCTGGCGGGCGTGGCCATGAGCGCCTTGTTGGGGGCCGTCACGGGCCTGCTCACGTTTCTGGCCGCCCAAACCGAAGGGGCGTTGCGGGCGGTGGTGTTCTGGGCGTTCGGGGGCTTCGAGCGCGCCGATTGGGCTACGCTGCCGTACCCCGCCGCCGCGCTGGCGCTGGGGCTCGGCATTGCGGCCGTTCGCCGCCGGGTGTTGCCCATCCTGCTCCTCGGCGACGAGCGCGCCACATCGCTCGGTGTGCGCACCGCCCGCGAACGGCTGTTGCTGTTGAGCGTAGCCGCGCTGCTTACGGCGGCCACCGTGGCGCTGACCGGCCCCATCGGGTTCGTGGGGTTGCTGGTGCCGCACGCCGCCCGGCGGCTGCTGGGGGCGGCCCACGCCGCCGCGCCGGTGCTGGCCGCCACATTGGGCGCTACGTTGTTAGTGGTCTGCGACGGCGCCGCCCGGTTGCTGTACCCGCCCGCCGGCCTCCCCGTCGGGCTCGTGACGAGTCTGGTAGGGGTGCCCTTCTTTTTATCTTTGTTGCGAAAAAAGAGTGTTTAGGGTATAGCGTTTAGGGGGTAGTCTGATGAAACCGCGCTGCGGTTCTTACATCGTATACCTTGAAAACCAGGCGATTTTAGGGCGTAGGTCGATGAGACAGCGCTACCGTGCCTAAACACTAAAAACTAAACACTAAAAACTAACATGGTCTACATCAGCCGTCACGAACACTTCAACGCCGCGCACAAGCTGGCTAACCCCGCCTGGAGCGATGAGCGCAACCGCGAAGTGTTCGGGCCGTGCGCCAACGTCAACTGGCACGGCCATAACTACGAACTGATCGTGACCGTAAAGGGCCGCCCCGACCCGGAGACGGGTTTCGTCATCGACCTGAAGCAGCTTTCAGAGCTGATTCGGCACGAGATCATCCAGCACGTCGATCACAAAAACCTCAACCTCGATGTGCCCTTCCTCGCCGGGCAGCTCGCTTCCACCGAAAATTTGGTAATGGCCTTTTGGCAGATTCTGGCGCCTGCCATCGTGCGCATCGCGCCTGCCGCGCGGCTGCACGCCCTCAAGCTCTACGAAACGCCCCGCAACTACGTCGAGTACTTCGGCGAGGAGTAAACCCTCTCACCCTGTCATTGCGAGGAGGCTTTGCGACGAAGCAATCCGGCGCACGCTAACCGGCCGGAAGCGCCGGATTGCTTCGCTGCGCTTGCCATGACAGCTCTTTCTACCACACTTGTGACTTTCTTCTTCCTCGCCGGCGAACGCAGCGGCGACCAGCACGCCGCCCGCTTACTCACCGCCCTGCGCACTCGGCGGCCCAATGTGCGCGTGCGCGCCTGGGGCGGCGCCGCGTTGGCGGCGGCCGGGGCTGAAATTGTGCGCGACTACGCCACGTTCTCGGTCATGGGCTTTGCCGAGGTGGCGGGTGCATTGCTCAAGTACCGGCGGCTGTTGAAGGAAATAGAAGCTGATCTGAATGCCAATCGTCCCGATGCCGTCGTACTCGTCGATTTCGCGGGGTTCAATCTGCGGGTCGCGCGCATTGCCAAGCGGTTGGGCATTCGGGTGGTGTGGTACATCTCGCCGAAGCTGTGGGCGTGGGGCGCGGGGCGCGTCAAGACCATCGCCGCAACCGTCGATCAGATGCTGCTGATTCTGCCCTTCGAGGTCGAATTTTATCGGCAGAAAGGCTTTACGCGCACGGCGTACGTGGGCAACCCCGTGGCTGATGCCGTAGCTGCGCACCGGCCCGATCCGGGTTTTCGCGCCCGGCATACGCTCTCGCCCGACCGTCCGCTGATTGCCGTGCTGCCCGGCTCGCGCCGGCAGGAGGTCGAGGAAATGCTGTACATCATGGCGGCTATCGTCCACGCCGTACCCGATCACGATTTCGTCGTCGCCGGCGTTTCCAACCTCGACCGCGCCCTGTATGCGCCCTACGAAGGCCGCGCCCCCAACCTGCGTTTCATCTGGGACGACACGTACCCGCTTCTTGCCGCAGCGCGTGTCGCGCTGGTGACAAGCGGCACCGCCACCCTCGAAACCGCCCTCTTCGGCGTGCCGCAAATCGTCTGCTACGCCACGAGCGCCATTTCCTATTGGCTGGCCCGCGCCCTGATTCAGGTCGAGTTCATCTCGTTGGTGAACCTGATCGTCGGCCGCAAAATCGTCCCGGAGTTGATTCAGCGCCAATTCATCGCCCCGAACCTCCTTGATGAACTGCGCGCCATCCTCCCCGAAACCGCCCCCGCCCGCCAGGCGCAATTGCAGGGCTACCGCGAGTTACAGGAGAAGATCGGCCAGCCCGGCGCGCCCGAACGAGCCGCCGAACTGTTACTGAACGAGATGGAGATGTAACGCAGGGCGCTGGCCCGCGCTACTTCCTTACGCCGCCCGGCTCAACCGCATCAACGGCGATTGCTCAAACTTCGAGCGCGCGTACGCCGCATCAATCTCGAAATATCGCGTATTCGGCTGCGAGGGCAGCTCAAACATGGCATCCGTCATAATCGTCTCGCAGATCGAGCGCAGGCCGCGCGCGCCGAGCTTGAAATCACCGGCTTTATCGACGATGTAATCGAGCGCATCATCGGTAAATTCGAGTTTGATGCGCTCCATTTCAAACAACCGCCGGTACTGGCGTACGATGGAGTTTTTCGGTTCCGTCAGAATCCGCCGCAACGTGGCCTTATCGAGCGGGTTGAGGTGCGTCAGCACGGGCAAGCGCCCGATCAACTCCGGGATGAGCCCAAACGCGCGCAAATCGTGCGAGTTGAGGTAACGCAGGAAGTTCTGCGTATCAATTTTGTCGTCCAGCGACTGCTTCGCGAACCCGATAGGCTGCGTGTTGAGTCGGCTTTTGATGATTCGATCCATCCCCACGAACGCGCCGCCGCAGATGAAGAGGATGTTTTCGGTGTTGAGCGGCACGAGCTTGGCCTCCGGATGCTTGCGCCCCCCCTGCGGGCTCACGTTCACGATGGAGCCTTCAAACAGCTTCAGCATCCCTTGCTGCACGCCCTCGCCCGACACATCGCGCGTAATGGAAGGGTTATCCGACTTGCGCGCAATCTTATCGACTTCATCGATGAAGACGATGCCGCGCTCGGCGGCTTCCACGTTGTAATCGGCGGCTTGCAAAAGGCGCGTTAGCACACTTTCTACGTCTTCGCCGACGTACCCGGCTTCCGTCAAAACGGTGGCATCGGCAATGCAAAACGGCACTTGCAGCGCGTTGGCGAGCATTCGGGCCAGAAAGGTCTTGCCGGTGCCGGTCTCGCCGACCATCAAAATGTTCGATTTCTCGATCAGCACCTCATCGCCGGCGCGGCGCGGTTGCATCAGGCGCTTGTAATGGTTGTAAACCGCCACGCACAGCACGCGCTTGGCCTCTTCCTGGCCCACGACATACTGGTCGAGATAATCCTTCATCTCGCGCGGCTTCACGAGGCGGAGGCGCGGCAGCGGCCCGGCTTTCGTCACGGTTTCTTCCGGCTCGTCGGCCGGGGGCGGCGGGCTGGGCTGCCCGATACTCGGCCCGGCCATCCGCGTTTCTTCCGCCACGATGTGGTTCGCCTGGCTGACGCACATATCGCAGATATGGGCGCTGCTGCCCGAAATCATTACCCCAACCTCGCGCTTATCGCGCCCGCAAAACGAACAAGTAACTTCTTGGGCTCTCACAGGGTCGGGGGGCGAAGATTAGAAGGGGCGGGGGTGAAGCAGCCGAAAAACAACCGTCGGCGGGGTGCTGAATCGGTAGCGGTGGCCGGTCGGCAAAGGTACGGCTCAGGCAAGACCAGACCACCCCAAAAATGTTCCACGCCGCTCAAAGGTGTGGAACATTCAGCTAAACGTGGCGGAAGGGCAGCGCCCTAAGTACCCTAGAAGTAACCGCGTAAGAATTTGTCATTGCGAGGAGGCTTGGAGTTTACCCTGAGCCTGTCGAAGGGACGAAGCAATCCTCGTTTACTCGGCACGGCGGCCGGGCAAACGCACCGAGCAAACGAGGATTGCTTCGTTCCTCGCAATGACAAACGTGTTGGTTACTGCTGATCGAATACTTAAAACGTCTTAATCATACAGCCCGGCGCGCGGCGGTCGCCGGTGGCGATGGTTTTTCCGGCTGAAACGGCATCTACTGCCAGCCGCAAATACGCCTCCCGAACATCGCCTTCGAGTTGCGGATTATCGTCGATAGCTCCTTTGTACCGCAGCGTAAACTGTCCGCCGCTCGGTTGCAGCACAAACGCCTCCGGCGTTTTGGAGGCGCCAAACGCTTTGGTAAGTGCTTGTTTATCGTCGGGGTACATGGGCAACCCGGCCAGACCGTCCGGCGAGCCGGTGGCGGCAACTTGCTGCGCACTAGTGGGCTTTTCGCCGGGCATCGGGTTCACGAACAGGTAGCGGATATTGAGCGCCTCACCGGCTTTGGCAAGCGCCGCCAACCGCTTTTCGTAGAGCTTGGTGTACGGGCAGTACGGGTTCGTGAACACCACCACCACGGCCTTCGCGCCGGCATAATCGGCCAACGTAACCGCTTTGCCATCAGCCGATTTCAGCGAGAACGACGGTACCGCCGCGCCCACGGCATAGCCGGTTTGCGCAGAAGCCCGAAAAGTGCCCGCCGCTACCAAGCCGAGGACGAGCAGCGAGAAAAGAATGACGCGTTTTTTCATCAGTGGAAGCAAGCGTTTGCCGTGAAGGGGAAGGTCGAAATAAGAAGTGCTGGTGTTTTTCAGTCAATTTTTACCCAACGCAATACGTGAGCCAACAACCGGGAACCGCCCGCCGAAAGTGCAAAACGTGGCTCCAGGCGCGGGCCGGCGCGGTGGCCGTCGGGTGAATGATACGGCCCGGCACGCGGCCTGCGCTCGGCAGCGGGTCGGTGGTGGCGTCGGTCGGGGTGGGCCAGTCGTGTACGTCCAGATGCAGGTGTTGGCGAAAATCGAGCTGACGGCGACCGTACACTTTGTACAGCGTTTCCTTCAGGCTCCAGGCCAGCGAGGCGCGCGACACACTCGCGCCGACCGCTGCCAACTCGGGCGGCGCGAGCCAGCGCGGGGCCAGGGTGAGCGTCTTGGGGCGTTCGGGTTCCAGGTCGAGCCCGGCGCGGCGCGCGGGGCCGGGCGCCACCACCGCCGCGATGTAGCCGCCGCCGTGCGAGAGCGACACCGCTCCCGCCCGTGTGCCCGCCGCCGCGTGCAGTTGCGGTCGACCAAATTCGTCGGTGACGATCTCCAGCTCCGCCGCGCCCAGTTCGGCCAGCAACGCGCCGGCGAGCAGGCGCCCGGCCAGCCACTCGCGGCGGCGCTGCGGATGCGTGAGCGCGGCCGGCACGCCCGCCGCCACCAGCCACGCCGGGGCGTGCGCCAGTAAGGCGGTTTCCGTGATATCAGCCGGTAATTCGGCTACTGCCAACCGGCTGTCCGGGGCGGGCACCAATGTCAGGCGCTGGGGCAGGAGGGAGGAGGAAATCGAGATCATTTGCCCGCAAAGGTGCGCGCCGCGCGGGCCTGAACTATCGGGCGCGTATACTTGTAGCGCCCCAACGATGCGACCCGCCGGCCAACCCCGGTATTGCCGCACCGTAGCAGGGCAAACCGCGTGCATTGCGCGTTTCCGCTTCCCTCTAATCGCCTGTCCACAGGCCCATCCCCACCCGTTCGCACTTGGTCGAAAAAACCATCACCCTGGAAAATATTTCGCTCATCGATTTCCTTGGCGCCGGCAACCAACACATCCGGCAACTGTCGGCCGCTTTCCCGGGATCCAAGATTATTTCGCGGGGCAACGAAATCAAGCTGCAAGGCCCGACGCCCGTCGTGACGCGCATTGCCGATATTCTCGCCTCGCTTATCGAGCATTACCACGAATACGGCCACGTGACGGATCAGCAGGTCGATTACCTGATTGCCGCCGAAACCGAAACCGCCGCGATGCGGCAGGCGCAATCGTCGCCGGACGTGATCGTGTACGGCGCGCGCGGCGGCGTCATCCGTGCCCGCACGCCCAATCAGCAGAAGCTCGTCGATGCCGTGTTGAGCCACGATCTGGTGTTCGCGCTGGGGCCGGCCGGTACCGGCAAAACCTTCATTTCGGTGGCGCTCGCGGTGCGGGCGCTCAAGAATAAAGAGGTCAAGAAGATCATCATTTCGCGCCCGGTGGTGGAAGCCGGCGAGAGCTTGGGTTTCCTGCCCGGCGATATGAAGGAGAAGGTCGATCCGTACATCCGGCCCATCTACGACGCCCTCGAGGAGTTACTGCCCGCTGAAAAGCTGCTGGCCTATTACGCCAACAAAACCATCGAAATCGCCCCGCTGGCCTACATGCGCGGTCGTACGCTTGATGGTGCCTTCGTGCTGCTCGATGAAGCCCAGAACACCACGCCGTCGCAGATCAAGATGTTCCTGACCCGGATGGGGCCGAACGCGAAGGTGATGGTCAACGGCGACCGCTCGCAGATCGATCTGCCCTTCCGCCAAAAGTCGGGCCTCGTGGAGGCGCTCGACGTGCTGCGGGGCGTCAAAGGCATCGGGTTCGTGGAGATGACGGCCGATGACGTGGTACGCCACCGCCTCGTCAAAGACATCGTGCTGGCCTACGACCGCGCCAACGACCACCCCGACCATCATCCCGATGAGGAGCGCTCACAGAACGGCCTCGGCGCGCTGCCGCGCGGGCCACGGCGGTAGGTTTCAGTTTTGGATGATGGGTGGCCGCTACCGGCAGCGGCTACCCGTTGTTATATTTTTGGGAAGGCTTGAAATTTCATTCAGATGACTTCCGGCGATTACTGGAATACGCTGTCCTTTGCGTATCTGACTACGTACTCCTTCAATAGAGGGGAGCGGTACTCAGAATTGAGACAATTGCTCAAACAGCAGTACACGGAACGGGCAGAACGGGAAATTACCTCTCTGCGACCGGCGTATCTTGCTAGTGCCGGTCGCGACCGACAAGTTTTGCGCGATCAATTCAAACAGCTTCGTTCTAAGGAAGAAAGTTATTGGAAGACGTACAACGGGCTTTTCGATGGGGCGGGCGCGATGAATCCAACAGTAATCGAAGGGGTATCGTACCCAGCCAACTTACCGGAAGTTATAGCGTTGGCTGGTATTTTTCAAATACCTTGCGTTGAGCCGCACGCGTGGATGTGTCCGCCTCTGTACCGAGACGCAATCTGCTTTTTTTCTAATACTGGGAGTTTGCTACATACGGTCGATATCTGTCTGTCGTGCAATTACCTGATGGTGGATGGTCAATTGTTATTGAGCGCAGATCACCAGGTATATCAGCATTTGCAGGATTTTCTGCGCGTTTCGGGTCATAATGTTGACCACGATAGTGCTTCATTTTGACTCGCATCTGCGATAGGTGCTTCTACTATGACCATCACCGCTCAACCCGCGCTCGACTGCGCCGCCCGCGACCACGTCTTCCGCGTCCGCGAAGCCGTTTTTGTCCACGAGCAGCACGTGCCGCGTGAGGAAGAATACGACGAACACGACGCCACCGCGCACCACTATCTGGCCTTGGCCGATGGTGAGCCTGTGGGCGCGGCGCGTTGGCGCCCAACGGCCAACGGCGTCAAACTCGAACGATTTGCGGTGCTGGCGCCCTACCGCAGTGCCGGCGTGGGCGGCGTGCTGCTGCGGCGCGTAATGGCCGATGCCCGCGCCGCGCACCCTGCCGCGCCGCTTTACCTGCACGCCCAGGTGCAAGCACAGCTTTTCTACCAGCGTCACGGCTTCGTGCCCGAAGGCGAGTTGTTTTACGAGTGCGAAATTCCGCATTACAAGATGCGATTGGGCGGTAATCCCGTTCCCGGCAATGCGGCAAATCTGCCCCCCGTGTAAAACGCCTGACCGGTGCTACGTGGCGGCCACCAGCTCGCGCAGTTTGCGGTAAACGATGTTTTTGCTGAAGTAAAGTTGCAAGACCATCGGCACGTGGTGCCGCCCTTTGATCACGATCAGCTCCGCCGGATTGCCGACTTGGGCTAGGCGATGCTGAAATTCGTGACCTACTTTTTTAATCGAAGGATACGTTTCGCCGCCCAAGAAAATGACGAAGCGCGGCTGGCCACCGCCCGCCCGCAGATGAAAATACGCCGACGTTTGGCGCCATTGCGCCGGGTCGCGACCAAATGGCACGAGGTACTGCTCGTCGTTGTCGTACTCCAGCTTCTGTAAATAGGCGTACATATTGAGCCCGGCGGCATCGTCGAGTACCACGCCGCGCACGGGGTTGTGGGGTTGGCCGCGCCGCTGAAACAGGGCGTCGTCGGTGGCTAAAAGCGCCGCCAAACCGCCCCCGGCCGAGTGGCCCATCAGATAAATTCGGCCCGAATCGCCGCCGTACTCGGCGGCGTGTTGCTGCACCCACAGGACGGCGCGGGCGCAATCGTCGGCCATCGCGGGCACCTGCACGCTCGGCGCCAGGCGGTAGCTGATGATGGCCGCCACGTACCCCTGCTGCGCCAGGCGCCGCCCGATGAAGGTATACGTATCCTTGTCGCCGCTCGTCCAGGAGCCGCCGTGGATGAAAATCACGATTGGCCGGGGCGCCGCGTCGGCGCTACCCGTCGCGCGCGGCACGAACAGATCGAGGCGGTGCTTGCGAGTGTCGAAATCGGGGTCGGTAGTAGGCACATACGCCACATCAGCTATTCGGCGGCTGGCGCGCGCCACGGCTAGTTCTAGTCCGCCCGCCGCGCCCAACAGGAGCAGGATCGTGCCGGCGGTGCCCAGGGCTAGTTTGCTTGAAAATCGCATTGATATAGTGTCGGGAGGCGGAAAGCCATGCTGTGGCTGGTTGGCCGGGGCGCTGGAATGGCGCGCCGTGCTGCCTACGCAAACCGCCGCCCAATCGCCGACGTCGAAGTGGGTTGCGCGGCCGAGTTTCAGCATTAGGCGCGTACTTCGGGCCTGCTATCTACGCTTTTCCTTTTCTTCTCCTGTTCGTTGGTTATGATTCGGTGGAGTCGTTTTCCGTTTGTGCGGCCCGCCGTGGCCGCTATGTTGGGTATTGCCGTTTACGAGGCGTTTCTGCGCAGCTTTGCCCCCGCTGTGGGCGCACTTTTGGGCGCGGTGCTGGTGGCGGGCGTCGGGTGGGCAGTGGCGCATCAGCGGGCGCACCGCGCACTGTCGGTGCCTACTAACGGGTGGCACCTGCTCGCCAGCGTCAGTTTATTGCTGATGTGGGCGGCGTTTACCGCGTTGTGGGCGGCGCTGCGCGATGAATCGCGACGGCCCGACCACCTGCTCCATCTGCCCGCCGACATCCGGGCGTGGCAGGGCGTTGTCGTCGATGGCATCGTCCGAAAACCTTCGTACATCACCACCACCGTAGCCGTCCGACGCGTGAAGCTGGCC
This sequence comes from Hymenobacteraceae bacterium, assembly GCA_031425525.1. Taxonomy (GTDB): domain Bacteria; phylum Bacteroidota; class Bacteroidia; order Cytophagales; family Hymenobacteraceae; genus JANNMJ01. The sequence goes on from JANPJM010000078.1 coordinate 158,581, forward strand.
GATGGACGCTGGCAATCGGCTGAGGGCCGCGTAAAATTGCTGGTGCGCCGCGAGCCCGGTGCCGCGCCGCTACCCTACGGCGCCGTGCTGCTGGTGAACGGTAGTTTCAAACCGCTGCCCGGCCCGCCGAACCCCGCGCAATTCGATTATGCCACGTATTTGCGCCACCGCCAAACGTGGCACGAGCAGTTTGTGGGCGCGGCGAGCTACGCCGTCTTCGGCCACGAACCCGGCAACGCCCTTCGCGCCTGGAGCCTGCGCACCGCCGAGCGGCTGGCCGCCATCCTGCGCGAGTACGTACCTGCCCCGCGCGAAGGCGGCCTGCTCACCGCCCTCGTGCTGGGTCTGACCGACGACCTCGCCGCTGATCTGAAAACCTCCTATGGCGCCACTGGTACCACGCACGTGCTGGCCGTTAGTGGCTTACACATTGCGCTGGTGTTCGGTCTCGTGATCGCGCTACTCGGCGGGCGCCGCTGGGAGCGGCGCCGCCCGTGGGCTCGCTGGCTCACGCTGGTACTCGTCTTGAGTGTCTGCTGGAGTTACGCGCTCATTACGGGCCTGTCGGCGTCGGTGCTGCGGTCGGTGGTGATGGCGACGCTCGTGGCCGTGGGGCGCGCGAGTGGCCGGCGCATTAGCCTGTTCAATACGCTGGCCGTGGCGGCGCTTTTCCTGCTTTGGCTCGACCCACAGAGCTTGTTCGACGTTGGTTTCCAACTCTCGTTTCTGGCCGTGCTGAGCATTGCGCTGCTGCAACCGTGGTTTGGGCGCCTCTGGGAGCCCGAAGCGTGGCTGCCCCGACAAATATGGGCGGGCATCACGGTGGCGATGGCAGCCCAAATCGGCACTTTTCCGCTGACGCTCTACTACTTCCACCAAGTGCCGGTGCAGTTTCTGCTGGCGAATCTGGTGGCCGTGCCGTGGTCGAATTTCCTGCTCTATGCCTCCTTCGGCCTGCTGGCATTGGCGTGGCTGAAAACGCTGCTGCTCGCCATCGGAATGCCCGTGGCGGGCCTGGTGGCGGCGCTCTCGTGGTACGGCCGCGCGCTGACCGCCGCTACCTTCGGGCTCAACGAAACGGTGGCCGCTATCGGCCGGCTGCCGGGCGCCGTCATCACGGGCATCTCGTTGAGCGGCGGGCAATTGGTGCTGTTATTTCTGACGGTGGCTGTGGGGCTGCTCTGGCTGAGGCTGCGCCAACGGGCGTGGCTCTTCGCCATGGTGGCGCTGGTGGCATTGTATATCGGGGCGCGACTCGACACCCTTTTGCGCGCCGCCCGCGAGCGCACGTTCATCGTGTACGCCGTGCGGCACCACGCGGCCGTGGGGCTGCTCGACGGTCTGCGGGCCACGGTTTTGGCCGATTCGGCGGTCTGGGCCGATTCTGCGGCCGGGCTCAGTGGCTTACGCGCCAACTTGCTGCCGCACCTGTGGGGGCGCGGTACCAAAGTGCTGCGCTGGGTGCCTGCCCTCGCCGCCGCCGACTCGCTCACGAGTTTGCCTCCGTCCGTCGAGGGCCGCGCCCTGCCCGATGGCAACCGCCTGATTGCGTGGCGCGGGCTGCACGTACTGCTGCTCGATAAGCCCATCGGTTTTCAACCTGCCGTTGGTGCGCCGCCGCTAACCGTCGATTTCGTGCTGGTTCGCGGCCGCCCACGGGTGGTGCCCTCGGCCCTCGCGCGGGCGGTGGCGTGCCGTTGGGTGGTGCTCGACGGGTCTGGCCCCGCCGGGTGGGCCCGCTACCGCACCGCCGAGCTACGCGCGGCCGGTTTCCGGTGCCACGATGTAAACGCCGAAGGTGCGTTTCAACGGATAATCAAATGAAGGGGGTGGTCGATAAATTTGCCCATCCAGCGGCGCAAAATCAGCCAATCAGGGTGTGCGCTGCCAACCCGCCACGCGCTTGGCCGGATTTTCGTGCCGCTGAACCCCACTACGCCGGGATTGGTCGAGCGGGGGCAACTTTGCCCCGCCGTCGGCCGTCTCTTTCAGCGTATCCTTACTGCTTCCCACCGTCAATTTCCTGCCTTCTCCAATGACAATCGCTGCCTCCGCTCCCATAGCCTCCGAACTCGAAGACCTTCGCTACCTCACCTACGAGGTGCGCGACCGGGTGGCTTACATTACCCTAGACCGGGCCGATAAGCGCAACGCGCTCAACTACGATGTAGTCGCGGAGCTGAAACAGGCATTCGAGGTGGCGGAAGCCGACGATAACTGCAAAGTGGTGGTGTTGCGCGCCAATGGCAAAGCCTTCTCGGCCGGCGCCGATCTCGAATCGATTCAGGCGATGCAGGACTACGAGTACGACGATAACCTCGCCGACTCGACGCACCTGATGCAGCTTTTCTTGCAGATCTACACGCTCAAAAAGGTCGTCATCGCCCAGATTCAGGGTCACGCCATTGCGGGCGGCTGCGGTTTAGCCACGCTCTGCGATTTTGCCTTCGCCGTGCCCGAAGCTAAATTCGGCTACACCGAAGTCAAAATCGGGTTCCTGCCGGCCATCGTCAGCGTCTTCTTACTGCGGAAAGTAGGGGAGGGCCGCACCAAGCAACTCCTCCTCACCGGCGACCTCGTGAGCGCCGACGAAGCCCAGCGCCTCGGCCTCATCAATTACGTAGTGCCCGCCGAAGACCTCGCGGCGCGCGTCGAGGCCTTCGCCCAAAAGCTTTGCGTCGAAAACTCGGCTAATTCCTTGGAAGTCACCAAAGACCTGATTGCCCGCGTGCAGGAGCTTCCTCTGGAATCGGCCCTGCGCTACGCCGCCCAGCAAAACGCAACGGCGCGTTCGTCGGAAGATTGTCGGCGCGGGGTTAGCGCGTTTCTGAGCAAGGAGCCGCTGGTGTGGTAGGGGTGGGGTGAGCGAGGCGGCTGCGGTCAAAGATGATTTTTTAAACAAGTCGTACACCGAAGCAAAACGCCCGGACATCGAAGCACAGCTCCCGGACACCGAAGCAAAACGCCTAGACATCGAAGCACAGCGCTCAGACATAGAAGCAAGGCGCTCGGACACCGAAGCACAACGCTCAGACATCGAAGCAAGGCGCTCGGACATCGAAGCACAGCGCTCGGACATCGAAGCATGGCGCCCGGACACCGAAGCAAAGCGCCCTTACCACCTTCCGCGTAAAGCTTGCAAGCGTGGTAAAAAGGAAAAGGCCGGCGCAAGCCGGCCTTTTCCTTTTTAGGTATGACGCGTGATGGTCTCATTCGCGCGGGGCTCTGCCCCGTGCGGGCTATTGGCAGGTCTCCAGACCTGCGATGACTATGCACCCGGCTTTACGCTCGATTCTCCAGCCTGATGCCGTTTGAAGTAGGCCACGATTTCTGCCTTCGTCATCTTCGCGAGCTTTCCGCTCAACTGTTCGCGCTGCTGACGCATAAAGTGTACAGCGTCAAATTGCTTTTCAATCGTCTTCATATTTCTCGAACTCTCTGGGTGATCGGATTTCCAACGGTTGGTAGCCGTTCTTGATGTTGATGGCGTTGTAGCCCCGGATTCGCTGCACATTCACGATGTGCTTGAAGTTCCAGCTTATCAGAAAATCGGACCGATGAATCGTGGCTAGGGCGATATGTAAGCAATCAGCGAAGCTGGTTGGGCCAACTACTTTCTCGGTGATGTACTCAGTCGCTAGCTCGATAGCCTCGGCGTCTGGTTCAAGAAATTCGGTATTTGCTAGCGGAATGCCCCTGACCAACTCTTTGACCTTTTCGGGTGCGTTGATTAGCTCCTCCTGCGTGACGACGGAGAAAAGCAGCTTGAACTCATCATTCCTCAGTCTTTCAAAAAGCAGGATGGTGTGTTCAGCAAACTCCTCATCGAAGTAGCCGCCAAAAACCGACGTGTCGAGGTAGAGGCGTTGCTTCACCATCAGGGTAAGTACTGACAAGTAGCCCGCACGAGGCTGGAGCCCCGCGCGAATGGGGCTCGCAATGACAAAAATAAGCGATTTGTCATTGCGAGGAGGCTTTGCGACGAAGCAATCTCGCAGCTTGCTCGGTACGGCTGTTGGGGAGGTAGACGCTGCTGCCGCCGCTCGCTACGTGGCGGGTCTGGAGACCCGCGAATACTCCGCACGGGGCTGGAGCCCCCTATCCTGTACCGTCAGAATCCGCCAACGGGGTAATGCGCCAAATACAACTCAAGGCTGTCAACCTGAAGCGATGTTCGTTGGCTAGTGTTCGCGTTGGGAATATAGAGCGGCTGATAACCCGGGTAATCGATCAGTAGGCCCGGCTGCGGAACGTCGCCGAATACAGATATCCCTACAAATTCCGAAACGCTGAAACGGCCGGCCGAATCGGTAATTGTAGAGTGGCTCGGCCAGCGGTTTCTGAGTAGAAGCACTTTGGCGCCGGCTATGGGCATCAGGGTCTGCGCCGAACGGATAGTCCCGGAACAGCCTAGCTCGCCTTCACACGAGGTGAGGATGAATGATAGGGGCGTCAGGATGCAAGCGAGTAAAATCGGCTTCATCGAAATAAAAAGCCCGACCAACCGGCCGGGCTCCCAAGTTACCTACAACCCACTAAAATCAAACCCCTCCAAATACTTCGTCGTGAAATCCCCCTCATTAAATTTCTCATCATCCATCAGCTTCAGATGGAAGGGAATGGTCGTCTTCACTCCTTCAACCACGAACTCCGACAGCGCGCGGCGCATCGTGTTGATGACTTCGGCGCGGGTTTGGGCGGTACAGATGAGCTTGGCGATCATCGAATCGTAGTTCGGCGGGATGGTGTAGCCCGCGTAGACGTGCGAATCGACGCGCACGCCGTGGCCGCCGGGCACGTGCAGCGTGGTGATCTTGCCGGGCGAGGGGCGGAAGTTGTTCGCCGGGTCTTCGGCGTTGATGCGGCACTCCATCGCCACGAGCTGCGGGTAGTAGTTGAGGCCCGAAATCGGGATGCCTGCCGCTACTTTGATCTGCTCTTTGATGAGGTCGTAGGAAATGACTTCCTCCGTCACCGGGTGCTCGACCTGGATGCGGGTGTTCATCTCCATAAAGTAAAAATTCCGGTGCTTATCGACCAGAAACTCGATGGTACCCACGCCTTCGTACCCAATGGCCGAGGCGCCTTTTATGGCGGCATTGCCCATCTCCTCGCGTAGGCGGGGCGTCATAAACGGGCTCGGCGACTCTTCCACCAGCTTTTGGTGGCGCCGCTGAATCGAGCAATCGCGTTCGGAAAGGTGGCAAACGTGGCCGTGCTGATCGCCGACGATCTGAATCTCGATGTGGCGCGGCTCTTCCACGAATTTCTCCAGATACATGCCGTCGTTGCCGAAGGCCGCCGCCGATTCGGTGCGCGCATCGGTCCAGGCTTTCTGAAACTCGTCTTCGGCTTTGATGACGCGCATCCCGCGCCCACCGCCGCCGGCCGTCGCTTTCAGAATGACCGGGTAGCCCATCTCCGCCGCAATCGCGATGCCTTCTTCCACCGATTCCAGCAGGCCGTCGGAGCCGGGAATGGTGGGCACACCGGCTTTCTTCATCGTGTCCTTCGCGCTTGCCTTGTCGCCCATCTGGTTGATCATCTCCGGGGAGGCGCCGATGAACTTGATGCCGTACTCGCGGCAAATGCGCGAAAATTCGGCGTTTTCGCTCAGGAACCCGTAGCCGGGGTGGATGGCGTCGGCGGCCGTGATCTCGGCCGCCGAAATCAGCGCGGCCATATTGAGGTAGCTCTGGCTGCTCGGCGGCGGGCCGATGCACACGGCCTCATCGGCAAAACGCACGTGGAGCGAGTCGCGGTCGGCGGTGGAATACACGGCTACCGTCTTGATACCCATCTCCTTGCAGGTACGGATGACGCGTAGCGCAATTTCGCCGCGATTGGCGATGAGAATTTTCTTGAACACGGCGTGAGCGCGGGGAGGCCGCGAGTTGAAAGCTAAAAAAACAGTTTGTCATTGCGAGAAGGCTCTGCGACGAAGCAATCCCGCGATAGAACGGTTACCGCTGAACGGCTCCGAGCAAGTGGCGAGATTGCTTCGTCGTCGCAAAGCCTCCTCCTCGCAATGACAAACTAAGAGAAGTGATGATGAAGCCGACCTTAGTCGGCCGGTTCGATTAAAAACAGCGGCTGGTCGAACTCTACCGGCGAGGCATTCTCGACCAGCACCTGTACGATGCGGCCCGATAGCTCGGCTTCGATTTCGTTGAACAGCTTCATCGCCTCGATGATGCACACCGTTTGGCCCTTCTGCACCACATCGCCAACACTCACGAACGCCGGCTGCTCTGGCCCACCGGAGCGGTAGAACGTGCCGATCATGGGCGCTTTCAGCGGCGTGCCTTTCGGCGCGGCGGGGGCGGCCGGGGCGGCGGCAAGCTGCGGCGCGGCTGGCGCCTGAGCGGCCGGCAGCGCGTGCAGAGGCGCCGGGGCGTAGTGCGCGTGCGAGCCGCTATCGCCGGCGCTCACCATTTTCACCTTTTGGGTGGGCTCGCGCTGAATGGAAAGCTTGAACTCTTCGGTTTCAATATTGACCTTGTTGAGGCCCGACTTCGCGATGAAGTCGATGAGGTCTTGCAGCTCGCGGGCTTTCATCGGCGAATTTTTTTGATCGATGGGGGAGGAGGAGGAACCGAGCTTCGGAGCCGGCTTATTTGACTCTTTCGGCATACTGGTAGGTGCGGGTATCGACCTTGATAACTTCGTCCTGCTCGATGAAGAGCGGCACTTTTACCTGCGCGCCCGTTTCCACGGTGGCCGGTTTGAGGGTGTTGGTGGCCGTGTCGCCGCGCAGACCGGGCTCCGTATACGTGATTTTCAGCACCACAAAAGCCGGTAGCTCCGCCGTCAGCGGCTGTTCAGTTTCGGCGTGGAACAGAATCATCACTTCCTGGCCGTCTTTCATCAAGTCGGCAAATGGCACCATATCCTCCGGCAGCGTGACCTGCGAGAAATCTTCGGCGTTCATGAAATTGTAGCCGAACTCGTCTTTGTAGAGGTACTGGTAGTTACGCTGCTCGACGCGGGCCGTCACGATTTTTACGCCCGCCGTAAACGTCGGGTCGAGCACCTTGCCGGTCTTGATGTTTTTGAGTTTCGTGCGCACGAAGGCCGGGCCTTTACCCGGTTTTACGTGCTGAAAATCGGTGATGACGTACAGGTTGCCATCCATCTCGATGCAGAGGCCGTTACGGAAATCGGCGGTAGTTGCCATTGATGGGGATGTTGAAGGGATTTCGGGGGATTAGGAGATGTGGTAAGACCGAATCGTGGGGCGGGCGTTGGGTCTGGTCGTGCGGTTTATGTGGTGGCCGTTGCTGCGGCGGCGCCATCGTAGGCCCACCGCAAATAAATGGCGCCCCACGTAAATCCACCGCCGAACGCCGAGAGAATCAGTTGGTCGCCTTTTTTGAGTTGCGACTCATAATCCCAGAGGCACAGCGGCAGCGTGGCCGACGTGGTATTGCCGTACCGCTCGATGTTGAGCATCACTTTTTCCGGCCCGACGCCCATCCGCTGCGCCGTGGCGTTGATGATGCGCAGGTTTGCCTGGTGCGGCACGAGCCACGTCACGTCGTCGGCGGTGAGGTGGTTGCGCTCCATCACTTCCGCTGAAACATCGGCCATGTTGGTCACGGCGAATTTGAAGACCGCCGCGCCTTCCTGATGCACGAAATGCTCGCGGTTGGTCACGGTTTCGATGGTCGGCGGGCGGCGCGAACCGCCGGATTTCTGGTAGAGGTACGCCGCCCCCGACCCATCGGAGCGTAACACGTGGTCTACCACGCCGTATCCGTCGGTGTTGGGTTCAAGCAGCACAGCCCCGGCGCCATCGCCGAAAATGATGCACGTGGCGCGGTCGGTATAATCGATGATCGACGACATTTTGTCGGCGCCCACCACGATTACCTTTTTATACCGCCCCGATTGCACGAACATCGCGCCCGTAGTCAGGGCGTACAAAAAGCCGGAACACGCGGCCTCTATATCGTATGAAAACGCGTTGTTGATCCCCAGTTGGTCGCAAATGATGTTGGCGGTGGCCGGGAACACCATATCGGGTGTCACGGAGGCGAGCAGCAGCAAATCGACTTCTTCGGGCTTCGTGCCGGTTTTGCGCAGCAGTTCGCGCACGGCTTCAATTGCCATCACGCTCACGCCCTGATCTTCGCCTTTCAGAATACGCCGCTCGCGGATGCCCGTGCGCGACACGATCCATTCGTCGGTTGTATCCACCAGCCGGGTCAGCTCCTCATTGGTCAGTACGTAGTCGGGCAGGTAGCCGGCCACGCCCGTGATGGCTGCGGTCAGGGGAGAACTCATCGGCGATAAGGACAGGGGAGAAGTCACAAAACAGGTTGGGAGCCCAAACTTACGGCTGCGGCTCCGCTAATCCGAAAAATGCGGGCGAAAGTGGCGTGGCCACGCCCCCTGACAACCTTGAATGTCCGTCGTGGCGAGCGCTGTCCCGGCGCCGCTTACTACCATTCGATTACTGACGCGGCGTCGAGACGGCGCTCGCCACGTAACTCGGTGTTTAGCGCAATGCCAAGACCTTAGCTCGCCGCGTACACCCGCCGAAACCGCTCCAGCACGCCGGCAGCGCTCATTTGGTAGCCGAGCTTGACCATGTTGCACGCTGCCAACGGCGATGATACCCCATGCCCGATCACCACATTGCCATTGACGCCCAAAATCGGCGAGCCGCCGATGGCTTCGTAATTATACCGATTGAAATAGGTGTCCTCCAGCCCGCGCTCGACCATAATGTCGTAGATCGACTCGGCCATTTTCAGCACTACGTTGCCCGTGAAGCCATCGCAGACGATCACATCGCACTTATCGAGAAAAATATCACGGCCTTCGATGTTGCCGATGAAGCGAACGGCCGAGTTGGCCTTCAGTAGCTGATACGCTTCCTGCACATCCATCGTCCCTTTGCCTTCTTCCTCGCCGATGTTGAGCAACCCCACGCGCGGCTCGGCGATGCCCAGCACATATTTGGCGTAAATCGAGCCGATTTCGGCAAACTGCTCCAGCATTTCGGGCTTGCAATCGGCGTTGGCGCCTACATCGACGATGACGCCCGTGCCGCCATTGGTCTTCGGGATGAACCCCGCGATGGGTGGCCGTTTGACACCCGGCAGCGCTTTTACGCTGAACAGGGCGCCTACCATCATCGCGCCGGTGTTACCGGCCGAACAAAAGGCGGTGACTTCGCCCGATTTCAACATTCGGTACCCGACAGCGATGCTCGAATCCGGTTTTTGGCCGAGGGCTTTGGTGGGGTGTTCGCCCATCTCGATCACTTCGGCCGCGTGCTGCACGATGAGGCGCGCGCTTGGCGCGGTTCCCAAGCGCCGGAGCGTGGCGTCGATCCTGACCTGATCGCCGATCAAGACGACCTGGGCATCGGCGGGTAACTCGTTGGCGGCCAGTACGGCACCCTCCACAATGGCATCGGGGGCGAAATCGCCACCCATCGCATCCAGGGCAATCTTCATTCGGGGTAAGAGTCAGGCGAAGATCAGAAACTAAGGCGTAACCGCTGCCGGGCTAGGCAGCAGGAGGGCGCAAAATACGCAAAGCCGGCCGTAGCGCGCTACGGCGCCACGACCGGCTTTGCGGAGCCGTACGCGAGCTTGGTCAAAGCGACTGCCCGGAGCGTGGCGCGCACGAGGCGGCAAGCTCCGTCCAGCCGACTACGTTAGCCCGCGCTCGGCGCGAAGTCTTTGATCACGACTTGGCCGTTTTTGTACAGGTCGCCTTCCACCACGTAGGCGTGATGGCGGCGGTGCATTTCGCCGGTGGTGGCGCAAACGGTGAGTTGCGCGGGCGTCAGCTTGTGGTGCGAGCGGCGCTTATCGCGGCGGGTTTTCGAGATCCGATGTTTAGGATGGGCCATGGTAAAGATGCCACTGCTGGCGGAAAAAACGAAAGGTAAACCAAGCCGACGCGCGGCCCGGAGTGGAAAAACTTAATTGAGATTGCGCAGTGCGTTCCAACGCGGATCCGTAGGGTCGGGCGCATCGTCGGCGGCGCCCGCATCGGTTGCCGCTGTATAAATGAGCCGTACATCGGTGGTTTCGGCGGCGGCACCAGCGGCGGCATCGGCCGCAGCATCGGCCTCCACGAACTGCGGGTGCAGCTTCTTCATCGGCAGGGCCGTCGCCACGAAATCAAACAGATGCTGACTGAGCGGCAACACCTGCGTATCCGGCACGATTTGCAGGACGTTGTCGTCGAGTTCCTCGTTCGTCTCGCCAAAACGCACAATCAGCGTTTCTTCGGTCGAGACGGGCTGGTCGAACTCATCGAGCGAGCGGTCGCAGACGATCCGAACGGTGCCATCAATCTGGAAATCGAGCGTCATCAGGCGCTCTGTTCGATCCAGATTGAGGTGCGCCGTCAGGTTGCCGCCAAGGATGAGCGTTTGCTCGAACCCGGCAAAAAATGCGTCGTCCAGCGTAAAATCAAACTCGTGACGCCGGTTGGGCGCCAGCGTCGGCAGGTTCAGATCGTACGGGGATAACTTTTTCACGGGGGCAGACGGCGGCGCTTCGCAGCGGCGAGCAAGAGCAAGCAGACCGCGAGCGGCCCGTTTGAAGGGGCAAAAGTACGAAGAAAGCGCCAAACCGGCAAGCAACCGGCCCGGTGATGCGTACGGCGTTGCCGCTCGCCCAGCCCGCCGCCTATGGGTGTGCGTTACCGTTTCGAGCGGCCGGACGGCGTTTTCGGCAGCGAGCCGGTTTCCATCCGATTGGCCGTCAGGTCGGTGGATTCCTGCCGCCGCCGTACTACATCGATAGCCAGGTAAAGCGCCTGCCGAATTGAGTCTTCGCGCGCAATGCCTTGGCCGGCAATGTCATACGCGGTGCCGTGGTCGGGCGAGGTGCGCACCACGGGCAGCCCCGCCGTGAAATTGACGCCATCGTGAAACGCCAGCGACTTGAACGGAATCAGCCCCTGGTCGTGGTACATCGCCAGCACCGCATCGAACTGCGTGTACTGCTGATTCGCGAAGAAGCCATCGGCCGGGTACGGCCCGAAAACCAGGTGCCCCTTCGCCTTTAGTTGCTTGACGGCGGGAATGATGATGTCCTGCTCTTCCTTACCAATCAGGCCACGGTCGCCGGCGTGCGGGTTCAGCCCCAATACGGCAATGCGCGGTTTCGCAATCTGAAAATCGAGGTGCAGCGAATCGAGCAAGAGCGCCGCTTTGCGCAGGATAGCCTCGACGGTGATGCGGCTCGCGATGTCGCGGATGGGTACGTGACCCGTTACCAGTGCCACGCGCAGCGTGTCCGACGTGAGCAGCATCAGGTTATCGGGCACGCCGAAAAACGCCGCCAAAAACTCCGTATGACCGGGGAAGTTGAACCCCGGTGCCTGGATGTTTTCCTTATCAATCGGCGCCGTCACGATGGCATCGAGCAGCCCGGCTTTGAGGTCGGCGCTGGCGCGTTGGAGCGAGAGGAGCGCCGCGCGCCCGCTGGCCTTGGTCGGCTGGCCGGGCGTGATGGGCAGATCTTCGTCCCAGCAGGTAATCAGGCTGGGCTTTTTGAACTCCAGATGCTCCGTCGTGCGCGCCACCTGAAACGAGATGGCGGCATCGCCGGCCCGCTCGGCCAGCGTTTCAAAAACATCGGCGTGGCCGTACACGATGGGCGTGCAGAGGTCGAGCAAACGCTCATCGCTCAGCAACTTGTAGATGATTTCCGGCCCGATGCCGTTGGCGTCGCCGATGGTCAGGCCGATGCGAAATTTCATTGGGTGATGGAGTGATATGCGATTGAATGATTTTTAAAACTGGCGGATTAAGCACCGTTTGGCGCGGTGATATTACCTTTATTCGGTAGCTTTACAAGCATTCGCCGTTAGAAGGAAGCCATTTTCTGATCGTTTCGTTATGCTCATCAGAATTCTCGTTTGTTTACTGCTTCTGATCTGGGGCAACAACGCATATTCACAAACCGGCAAGTTGTCGGGTAGAGTTTTAGAGCAGGCTACCTATGCGCCCATTCCAGGCGTAAACGTAGTCGTAAAATTTAACGGCGCCGTCAAAGGCTTCGCTGTCACCGACGAGAAAGGGTTTTACTCGATCTCGCCCCTCGTTCCGGGTATCTACACCGTCGAATTCATCGAAAGGGGGTTTGCCACCGTGAAGATGGAGGATGTGCCGGTGGAGATTGGTAAAATACGTTTCCTGAATGTGAAATTAGCAGTGGCTGAAATCGAAGACGACTTCGGGATAATCAACATCAGCCTCCCTTTTTTTAGAGAGCCCCCCGGTACGCACACGCTTGATGGGGAGCAGATTAAACGGATGCCGATTCGATAGGTCATTGAGAGGCTCCTGCGTAAAAAAGCGGTTACAGCTTCTTCAGAAACTCCGCCAGCAACCTAACTGCCGTCCCACTACCGCCCTTCCCCCGGTACGAATCAACCGCAAACAGAAACGACGGCCCCGCAATGTCCAAGTGCATCCACGGATACGCCGTGAAGGCTTCCAGAAAAGCGGCGGCGCTCACGTGGCCCGCCTGCCCACCCGGCTGGTAGTGCTTGAGATCGGCGAAATCGCTTTTGAGTTGCTCCTTGTACTCATCCCACAGCGGAAACTCGACCAAGCGCTCGTGGACGTGGTGCCCAGCGGTTTTGAGGTTGTTTTTGGTGTCTTCGGATGCGGTGCCCATCATCGCGATGCCTTCCTTGCCCACGGCAGCAGCGGCGGCGCCGGTCAGGGTCGCAATGTCGATGACGAGCGCCGGCTTGTACCGCTTCGCAAACGAGAGCGCATCGGCGAGAATCAGGCGGCCTTCGGCGTCGGTGTTGGTGATTTCGACGGTCTGACCGTCGTGCATCGTAATCACGTCGCCGGGCGCGAAAGCGGCTTCACCGGGGCGGTTGTCGGTGGCGGGAACCAGACCCACCACGCGCACTTTCACGCCCGCGAGCGCCAGCGCCGCCAGCGTGCCTACCACGGCCGCGCCACCGGCCATATCGCTCTTCATAAAATCCATCGAGTTGGGCGTTTGCTTCAAACTCAGCCCGCCCGTGTCGAAGACCACGCCTTTGCCCACCAGCACCACCGGCGCATCCTGTTCGGTACCGGCTGGCGCGTACTCCAGAATCGAAAACGTCGGCGGATCGAGCGAGCCCTGATTGACGGCCAGCAAGCCGCCTATCTTCAAGGTCTGAATCCGGGGATGGTCTAAAATCTCCACGCTAAACCCGGCCTTCTGCCCCGCCTCGCTGAACTGCTCGGCCAGTTGCACCGCCGACTGATGACTGAACGGCGTATTTACCAGATCGCGCGCCAGAAACACACCATCCAACACGGCCGCCAGCCACTTGACCTCCGCTTCGGCCACGTCGATGAGCGTGATTTCGGCGAGCCGCACGGGTGCCGGTACCTCCGGCTTGGTCTTGTAGGGTGCGAAGTGGTAGGCGCTTAGCCCCACCCCGTCGGCCAGCGCGAGCGCGAGGTCGGCCGTCACGTCGTCACTCCTTAGTATATGGAGGGCGGCGGCGCGGTCGGCACCCAGCAGCCCGTGCAGTTGGTGGCCGAGCTTGCGCACGGCTTCGGCGGTCAGGTCGGGCGTGGCGGGCTTGGCGGGCACTGTCACCGCGTACACCACGCCCGCGCCGTAGCGCACCAGGCGCACAAGTGGCGTCGGGCGCGCGCGCTCATCGGTCAGGTACTGCGCCTCGGCCGCCGTCAGTACGGCCGCGAGAGCAGCGGGCAGCGCGGCGTCGGGTGCGAGCAGGACGGCCACCGCCGTGGGTAGCACGTCGGGTAGGGTAGGGGCAGCAAAAAGTTTGGGAGCGCGCATCGGATAAGAGAATCAGCGAGGTGAAAGCAAGTGGGGCCGCTGCCGCGCGTGCGGTAGATTGGAAGTGCGTCGGTGCGGGCGGCTACCTTTGGGGGCCGCAAGTTAGACCCGGTTACGGGGCGGCGTACGCTTTCCGACTTTCCTCATCGCGTTTCGGCGCGCCATCACCTGCACTTTACCTGTTTCGCGCTTGCAGCCCGTCAGACCCAAAAAACACCTCGGCCAGCATTTCCTGCGCGATGAGGGGATCGCCGCCCGCATCGTGGGCGCGCTCCAACTGCCCGGCGACGCGCACCAGGTTCTTGAGGTAGGCCCCGGAATGGGGGTGCTGACGAAGTACCTTATCGAAGATGCCCGGTTTCAGACCACCGTGGTCGATGTCGATGCTGAGTCGATTGCCTGGCTGCACCGGCACTTTCCAACCCTCGCCGATGGGCACATTCTGGAAGCCGATTTCTTGCGCCTCGACCTGCAAAAGGCGCTGCCCGGCCCGCTTGTGGTGATCGGTAACTTTCCGTACAATATCTCCACCCAGATTTACTTTCACATCCTAGACCATCGCGAGCAGGTGACGGAAGTGGTCGGGATGCTCCAACGCGAAGTAGCCGAACGCCTCGCCGCGCCTCCTGGCGCCCGCGAAACCGGCGTGCTGAGTGTGTTGCTGCACGCATTTTATGATGTGGAGTTGCTGTTTCAGGTGCCCGCAAGCGTGTTCGTGCCGCCGCCGAAAGTCGAATCGGCTGTCATTCGGTGTGTGCGCAACGGCCGCGCCCAGCTCGACTGCGACGAAAAACGCTTTGTGAAAGTGGTGAAGCAAGCGTTCTCGACCCGCCGCAAAACCTTGCGCAACGCGCTCAAACCGTTGGGCTTATCGGCGGAAATCACCGCTGATCCGCTGTTTGATAAACGCGCCGAGCAACTCTCCGTCACTGATTTTGAGCATCTGACCCGGCTTGCCACCGCCGCTGCCCAATGAAACCGACTGCGTTTCTGGCGCCGCCCGTGCGCTGCCTAATCATTGATGAGATGCACGAGTCGCTGTTGCCGCTACTAACGGAAATTGGCTGTTTCGGCGATTATCGGCCACACCTTACCGCCGCCGAAGTACCCGCCGTGCTGGTGGCCGGCGGCTACGAAGGCCTGATTGTACGGAGTAAGCTGTATTTATCGGCCGACATCATTGCGGCCGTACCGAAGCTGCGTTTCGTGGCCCGCGCCGGCGCCGGCACCGATAATTTGGATGAAGTAGCGCTCGCTGCCGCCGGTATTGCCATCATCAACGCGCCGGAGGGCAACCGCGACGCCGTCGGTGAGTTTGGCGTCGGGCTTCTGCTCGCGTTGTTACGGCACATCCCGCGGGCGCACGCCGAAGTGCAGCGCGGCGAGTGGCGCCGCGAAGCCAACCGGGGCGTCGAATTGACCGATCTGACGGTCGGCTTGGTCGGGTTTGGGCATATGGGCGCCTCTTTTGCCCAAAAACTCAGCGGATTTGGCTGCGAGGTGCTGGCCGTAGACCTCCAACCCGAAAAAATCAATCGCTCGCTCGCCCAACCCGTCACCCTCGGCGAACTGCGGCAGCGCGCCGACATCATCAGTCTGCACGTGCCGCTCACCGACGACACGCGGCACATGATCGACGCCCGCTGGCTGGCCGCGTGTCCGCGCCTGCGCTGGCTCCTCAACACCGCGCGCGGCGAGGTGGTCGCCACTGGCGCGGTAGTCGCGGCCTTGAAAACCGGGCAACTTACGGGCGTCGGACTCGACGTTTTGGAGAACGAACGCTTCGCAACCCTCACGCCGGAGCAGGCTTCTGACCTTTTTTACCTCCAGAATCACCCCAATGTGGTGCTGACTCCGCACATTGGCGGCTGGACAAATGCGTCCTACGCACGCATCAATGAGGTATTGGTCAGGAAGTTAAGCCGATACATTCACCAAGGGTAGGGTTGCCTGACGTACGATTTTTTTTGCGGTTTGTTGCCGATTTGTTACTTTTATAGCCCCATTGCTGTGGCAGTGGGCTCATTCCGTTTCTTTCTTTCACTTTATGGCGAATAGAGTACTCTTCTGCCTCGTATTCTTCCTGTGCTGCCTCGGCGTCGGAACTGCTTACGCGCAAACCGGTAAGATGCAGGGTAAAGTCCTGGAAAAGGCTACTAAAGCGCCCATTCCGGGCGTAAACGTAGTTGTCAAACTTAACGGCGCCGTCAAAGGCTTCGCCTCCACCGACGAGAAGGGGTTCTACTCGATCTCGCCCCTCGTACCGGGTACCTACACCGTCGAGTTCATCAACCTGGCGTTTGCCACCGTGAAGCTCGACAACGTGCCGATCGAAGTGGACAAAACCCGTTTCCTGAACGCTGATCTCGTCGAAGCCGGCGTAGATGTGGGTACTGTAGACGTAGTTCACTACCGCGTGCCGGTCGTAGACCAAGAAAACCCGACCCAGAACACCCTCGACAACGCCGCCATCATGAAGCTCCCGACCCGGGAGATCGGCACGTTGGTGGCCTCGCAGCCCGGCGTTTTCCAAAACGACGACCGTGGCGCCCTCAACCTGAAAGGCGCCCGCAGCGCCGGTACCGTCTACTTCGTAAACGGGGTCAAGGTCAACGGCAGCGCACCCAACCTACCAACGTCCGCCATCGCCGCCCTCACCGTTGTCACCGGCGGCGTGCCGGCACAGTACGGCGACGCCGTGGGTGGTATCATCAACATCACCACCACGAGCCCCTCGTCAAAGTATCAAGGTGGCATCGAGGCCGAGACCTCCACGCCGTTCGACAAGTACAACAACAACCTGGTTAATTTCAACCTATCTGGCCCCATCGTTAAGCGCAAGGCTGAAGAAGGGAAAGAGTCGAAAGGAGCATTGATAGGCTTCTTCGCTTCGGGCCAATACCAAGGCGCTACGGATGAAACGCCGCTGTATCGCGGCCTCTATCAGGTGAAGGCCGATAAGATGGCGGAAATCACGGCGAAACCGTTCGCACGCTCTTCCACGGGGGTAGTACCATCGGCTTCACTCCTGCGCCTTTCCGATCTTGAGAAAGTGAAGGTGCGTCCCAATTCAGCTTCACGCCGCTTGAGTTATAACGCCACCATCGACTTCCAGCCGATTGATAATATTTTGTTCTCTGTTGGTGGATCGTACGATCAGTATCGTCAAGACCTCTACCAAGAAAACAGCGGTCTGCTGAACTCGGACAACAACCCCCGCCGCTTCACGACGAACTGGAGCGGTTTTGCCCGTTTCACCCAGAACTTCCCAACGAGCGGCGATGATCAGAGCATCATCAAAAATGCTTACTACCAGATTCAGGGCGACTTCTCGCGTTTTGACCGGGTAGTGCAGAATGAGACGTACAAGGATAACTTGGCGGCGTATGGGTATGTGGGGCGCTTTCAGGAAAACCCCTTAGTGTTTGCAACTGGTGAGGACACAACGGTGAACGGCGTAACGTATCCAGTTTACGTCCGAAGTGTTTTTCCTGGCACGCTGTCGTTTGCGCCTTCCGGCTCAAACCCGGTTTTGGCCAACTACTCCAGCCAACTACTCAACGACCGTGATCTATATGGTCAAGCGCCTGGTTCAACGGATCAGCTTGTTGGCTTGGGTGGTATACGTAATGGTACTGATCCGAACCTCGTTCAAAACACGTACTTTGGACAAGGCCAAGTGTTTGATCAATATCTGCGTCAGGTATTTGATCAATATCGTCTTTCAGCACTCGGCGCCGCTGATATCGGAAAACATACAATTAAAGCTGGTTTCGAATTTGAACAGCGGGTAGAGGCATTTTACGTCGCCAGTCCGCTCAACATCTGGAGCGCCGCGCGTGGCCTTGCTAACTCGCACATTGACATTGGTAACACGTCAAAACTGGAGTTGCCGTTTGGCAACGTCGAAACCGTTACAGATGGTGTGCAAGGGTTTGTACTGAACCAAACGTACGCGTTGAATGGCAGGGCTGAATCGAATTATTCAAAGCTTGTTCGAGGTCGATTAGGGTATGGTGCGGCTCAAAATACCTTGACCATCAACACTGATGACATTCTGAATCCGGACAATCTGAAAATTCAAGATTTCACGGCCGATGAAGCTATTTTGCAAGGAATCGTTGGTGGTTACCAAGGCTATAGCTACACTGGTAAGCGGGCTGCGAACAAACGAGTTGCTTTCAATGACTTCTTCACCGACGAGCAGAATCGGCCACAGGACGCCTATCGGCCTACCTACGCCGCTGCTTTTCTTGAAGACAAGTTCACGATCGAGGATTTGATTCTGCGCGTTGGCGTGCGGATAGACCGGTTCGATGCCAACCAAAAAGTACTTAAGGATAAGTACGCATTGACGGATTTGCAGCGGGTTGGTGGCCTTAATCTTTCTACGTTTCAGAATGGGCCGAACTATCAGCGGCCATCTAATATTGGTGATGATTACGCCATCTATGTAGCTCAGGATTTGCGAAATGATATTCAGTACACCGGGCCACAAGACAACCCTAATTTTCTGATTACGGGCTACCGCAACGGTGATGTTTTCTACACCGCCGATGGTATCGTAACAGAAGATTTGGAGCAGCTCAAAGGCAACTCAGTCCTTACGCAGCTTTTTCGAGGTGACCTGCAAGGCAGCACCACACCAGGCCAAAATTTGGAATATCTGCGTGGACGTGGTCTTTCGCTTCGTGCCTTTCGCGATTATAAGCCACAAATCAACGTGATGCCGCGAGTGTCGTTCTCCTTTCCGATATCGGAGGATGCGATGTTCTTTGCCCATTACGACATTTTGACGCAGCGCCCGGAAAACAACCCGACTTTGCCATCTGACTATTATCTGCTCGCAGGGTCGGTGTTTGGCTCGGCTGCTAACCAAATCAACAATCCGGATTTGAAGCCCCAAAGAAAAATCGACATGCAGGTCGGTTTCCAGCAACGTTTGACACAGGCTTCTGGTCTGACGTTATCGGCGTTCTATTCCGAGCTGCGCGACCTGATCCAGTATCGGCCCGTGTTCGGCGCATACCCGATTGACTATATCACGTTCGCTAACATTGACTTCGGTACCGTGAAAGGACTAACGCTTGAATACGATCTACGACGCACCAAAAACGTGGCGTTTAACGCCTCGTATACGCTGCAATTCGCAAAAGGTACGGGGTCGAACTCGACCTCGGGTTTCAACCTAGCTTCGCAAGGGCAGCCTAACCTACGGGTGCCAATTCCGCTTGACTACGATCAGCGCAACCAAGTGAAAGCTTCGGTTGATTTTCGTTTCGCTGATGGTGAAGGGCCGCTGGCTTTCGGCACACGCTTTTTGCAAAATGCCGGGGTGAATTTTTTGATCCAGGGTGGGTCGGGCACACCTTATTCGCGTCAGCAAGAAGCTACTCAGGCTGTTTCCATTGGGGTGCAGCAGCGCTCGGCGCTCGCCGGCGCGCTTAACGGTTCGCGGTTGCCGGCCAACGCGCGGATCGCCTTGCGAATCGACAAAGACTTTTCGTTAAAATTTGGCGATAAGGCACCGTTTATCAAAAATTTGAACGTGTATGTCAGGGCGCAGAATCTGTTGAATTCGGCAAACGTGTTGAATGTCTTCCGTTACACTGGCTCTGCCGACGATGATGGTTTTCTGGCGTCGCCCATCGGGCCAGGTCAGGCAGGTTTTGGCAATGCTACCGCATTATCACAAGCTGATCTATATACCGCCAAGTTGTTTGGAACTAATAACTTCTCGCTGCCCCGTCGGATCTTTCTTGGCGCAATGCTTTCCTTCTAATACAGCATGAATCACTTTACGAAAGCGCTGCCCGTCGCGCTGCTTTTTGCGGGACTTACGCTGAGTGCCGAGGCCAAGCAGGATGTAAACCGTCCGGCTGCCTCCACCAACAATACCGGTCGTATCCAAGCGGGACTCTGCTTAGTTAGTTCTTCCCGCGCGGAACTGGATATCAACAACGTACGTGCCGGTGTACTCAACGGCGGTGATATGTGGTGGGATCTGAACAACCCCCGCTACGAAGTGCCGAAGGTGACCGAGCCGAATCGCCCAAGGCGTCACTCCATCTTTGCCGGAGCAATCTGGATTGGTGGCCAAGATCTAGTTGGGGGCAACTTATATGTAGCCGCACAAACGTATCGGCAAGGAGGAAATCCAGATGCTGGGTTTTGGCCAGGGCCACTGAATGATCAGGGTCAAGTAGATCGTGATATTTGCACACCTTGGAACTCGCACGCGAAGATCAACCGCTCTGTAATCGATAACTTTAGGGGTTCACCAATACCTGGAAGTCCAGCTCAGTTGCCGCAGAGCATACGTGAGTGGCCTGGGCGTAACAATCCTTATCTCGACCGGCCACGCTTAAATCAGGAATTAGCGCCATTCGTCGATCTTAATAACGACGGAACTTATGATCCGATGCTAGGAGACTATCCCGACATTCGTGGGGATCAGGCCATCTGGTGGGTGATGAATGACGTGGGTAACGCGAAGGTGCCATTCACTCCGGCTATTGGGTTAGAGGTTGATGTTATGGCGTTTGCCTTTCAAACGTCTGACCAACTCAACAATATGACCTTCTATCAGCAGAAGCTCATTAATAAGGGTGGAAAAACACTCGGCCAGACGTGGATGGGTCAATGGGTTGATCCAGACTTAGGATATTTTAATGATGACTATGTCGGTTGCGACGTGGCTCGTGGCTTAGGGTTTTGCTATAACGGTGACGAGAATGATGAAGGTGTGACCGGGTATGGTATTGACCCTCCGGCGGTAGCAGTCGATTTTTTCGAAGGCCCAATCGCCGATGCGAATGACGGAATTGATAATGATCGCGACTCTTACTCGACGGGTACGTTTGACCCAACTAAAGTAGATGAGCCGGGTGAAAAGATTATCATGTCTAATTTCGTTTATTACAACAACGACTTTTCCCCAAATGGTAACCCTGAGCAGGCAATCCACTTTTATAACTACTTGCGTAGCCGTATCCGAACGGGGCAAGAACTAGCATTCGGCGGCGACGGTCTGAGCGGAACGGTCAGTTCAGAACCTTACGCATTTATGTTTCCGAGCGGTGGTTGTGGTGACTCTGATCCTTATGGCTTTGGTTATCGTAATCCGCCAGTTCCTGGTAAAGTACCACCTTACTCTTGGTCGGAAAGTGATATTGATGGGTTTGGCCGCACAAACGTTCCGGCTGACCGCCGTTTCTTGCAATCAGCTGGCCCATTTACGCTGCTTCCAGGGGCGGTTAATGTAATAACTACAGGGGTAATTTGGGGCCAGAAGGAAGCTATTTGCCCCGCTGATGACAAGGCGCAAGCACTATTTAATAGTGATTTCAAACTTCCGTCGGGTCCACCCGCTCCTGTAGTTGGTGCTACGGCTTTGGATCGGCAGATTATTTTGTCAATTCAACCAGGTACTCGAATCACAGCTGATGGCCCAATTGGAACAGAGTCATATGCTGAAATCGACAGCACTTTACCCTCTAATGCTTTGGATAGAGTACGCCGTTTCGAAGGGTATCTGGTTTACGAAACCAAAAGCGCCAACCTTTCTGGGGAGTCTCTATCAGACCCTGATAAGGCGCGCTTGATAGCTCGTGGTGATATCATTAATGGCGTCACGCAAATCATCAATTACGAGTTCAACCAAGATGTCAACGCTATTCTGCCGGTAGAAAAGATTAGCGCTGACGGTGGTGATAAGGGGGTGTTCCATACACTCAACATAACTACCACTGCATTCGCGGAGAAGTCGGCACGGTTGGTCAACTTTAAACGCTACTATTTCAAAGTAGTACCTTACTCGTTCAACGCTGATCAAACGACTTTGCCTTCAGGCGCACGGGTGGTACAAGAACCTTATCTGGCAGGTCAAGGAGCTGACGTTGCTGCAATACCCAGCAAACCGGTAGTACTCAACGGCGGCACTATCCTTAATGCTAGTGCCTACGATCAAGTGCCGATTCAACGTGTATGGGGACAAGGTGCAGGAGGACAAGTTTTAGAAATTACTGACCAAGACGAAGCCGATATTCTGCGCGATGGCCAGAAGCTCTTGCTGAACTATGAACAAGGGAAAGCCCCAATAACCGTGCGGATTTACGATCCTTTAAAGGTTCGTGATGCTAAATTCGCGGTGAAGCTCTCCAGCCGGTTGCTCTTCTCGACAAATTCGATTACTACGTCCAGTACCCGTCGCAGTCTGCAAATCGGGGATATTATCGTCTCGACCGGCCAATACCAAATCGGCGAAACTGGCCGAGCTCGAACAGTCGATACCACCGTCTCGCCACCACTAGTCCGAAAGGCGGAGTTGGTATATATCGACAACGCGCCTAGTGTTCAACGTCCTGGCAGAGCCATTGTCCGAAACCTTGTCAGCCGTAAGCCGATTGCCGGTACTACGAGTGAACTTCTGGAGCTGGAGATTGAGATGCTCAACGATCATGTAGGCGGGACTTTCACGGCTGCGATCAGCCGATACCAAAGTACTTCGGCCTCTGATTCGGTATTGCTAGGGTACGAATCTGAACCAAGAAATTTCGAGACCGTTGATGGGCAATTCAAAGCGGTTGCATCTGAGTTTAACCGTCACGATTTTTGGAAATGGCGGCCTGAGGGCCAGACGGACTGGAATTTCGTGAATCGTCGGGTGTCCGAAGTTAACGAGGAACTGATCCCGGAGTATGGCCTCACGATTCAGATTCAGCTCGGCCGTACGCCTGGCTACCGCACGGCGCAAAATAACCAGACGTCCTTTCTGGAAGCATCGTTGACGCACACCGGTACGCCTTGGCTGGCGGGAGTCCCTTCGGAAAGAGGAGAGGTCAATGAAACTTTGCTTGGAATCAACTGGCTGTTGCCGTCGAACGCGCTATCGCCAACCGATCCGACCACCAAGAAGTGGGATCCTAACGGTACTTATTCCAACATACTCCCGGTGACGATTCCGGGAGTGGCAACATTAGGAGGAACTTGGGGCGCTTACACCAACTCCACATCCGTAGTTGGTACTGGAGCGCAATACCGAAATGCAGCCAGTAAACGAATCAATAATCTTCGGAGCGTGGATGTAGTGTTCACAAGTGACAAATCGAAGTGGACACGCGTACCGGTTTTACAAATCAATTGGCCTACTCCGTTTTTTGCGCTTACCAAGAAGGGCAGCACAAAACTGTCCATCAATAAGGACGGGCAACCGGACGGATCTGTGGCACCCAGTGGTTCGCCCTCGACGGGCATGGGGTGGTTCCCTGGTTACGCGATTGACCTTGATCGCGGCGTTCGATTGAATATGATGTTCGCCGAGAACTCGGAACCTGCTGACCAAGGAGGCCAAGGGCCTGACAAAGGTGCTGATCTTGTGTGGGCGCCTGATGCAACGAAACAGGCAGGTCGAAGCTTCGTCTATGTGCTTGACACAAAATACGATGAGGGTCGTGAAATGGAGCGTCGTCAAGATGAGGCAGCACTTCTTACCGGGTCGCGTCCTCAGGGGCTATACAAGGACATGTACGAGGAAATCATGTGGGTCGGCTATCCGAAGCTACGTCAAAACAGCACCTTACTCGCAAGTGAAGCACGAGTTCGTATCCGGGTTGACCGTGAATTTACATCGTATCCTGATCCGACCGATCTAAACGTTGGCCCTAACACGAACCCGGAGTACACTTTCTCGCTCAGCGGTCAAGCCGTCTCAACGGGTAACACCAAAGTGGCGTGCGAAGCTCTCTCGCTCGTTCGCGCGGTGCCGAACCCATACTACGCGTTCTCGCAATACGAGCAACGCCAGTTGGATAACATCGTGAAGATCACGAACCTGCCACGGCGGTGCGACATCACGGTGTATACTCTTAACGGAACTTTGGTGCGGCGTCTGAAGAAAGATGATCCGGCCACATTCCTTGACTTCAACCTGAAGAACGACGCTGGTTTGCCGATTGCCTCGGGTGTGTACCTCTTCCACGTGAATGCGCCAACCTTAGGTTGCGAAACCATCGTGAAGTGGTTTGGCATCATGCGCCCCATTGACCTTGATACTTTCTAAGCCGCTGGCTCCACTTCGCTTTTCTCGCTCAGTCGCGGTAGCGGCATCAGAAGTATGAAAAATCTTTATTTCGGCCTAGTCGTGGGTTTGTCGCTCGCTTCGGCGACGACAGCCTTCGCCGGCAACGATCAGAAGCGTGGCCAGAATGGCGCCGCCGAGCTCACGGTTAACCCGTGGGCTCGGTCGTCGGGCTGGGCCAACGCCAACTCGGCGGGTATCCGTGGAGTGGAATCGATGAACTCGAACATCGGCGGGCTGGCGTATGTGAAGGGAACGGAGGTTCTTTTCTCATCGACCCGCTGGATGCAGGGTACGGGTGTTGGGCTCAATGCCATTGGTATCGGGCAGCAACTCGGCGAATCGGGCGGGGTAATCGGTATCTCGGCAGTTTCCTGGAATCTGGGCGACTTCTACCAGACCAGTTTCGACCTGCCCGATCAATCGGTGACGTTCAAGCCGACGATCATCAACATCGGTCTTTCGTACTCGAAAATCTTTTCGCAGTCGATTACGGGCGGTATCACGGTACGCTACGTCTCCGCGTCGGTTCCTAACGCTTCGGCGACTGGGGTGGCGATTGATGGAGCCGTGCAGTACCAAACGCATTTGGGCGGTTCGGATCCAGATCGGCGTAACTTTAAAATTGGCGCGGCGCTTCGCAACGTTGGGCCGGAAATGCGCTATACGGGTGACGGCTTGGGCGGTCGCGCTTTCTTGCAAGGGGGGTTCTCGCAAGACATTACCCGTGCCGTAGATGGTAAATCAGAGACGTTTGAGATTCCGACGATGCTTACGATTGGCGCGCAGTATGATTACGTACCCGCTGAAGATCATCGCATCACAGTGGCGAGTACATTCGTATCGAACACGTTTTCTAACGACCAGTACCAAGCTGGTTTGGAGTATGCGTTCATGGAGAAGTTTATGGTGCGCGGCGGCTACGACTTTATGAAGAAAACGGCCGTTGAAGGCTTGCGCAGCACGGGGCACACTGGCCTGACGGCCGGCGCAACCGTGGAAGTGCCTTTCGGCAGCAAAAACGGCGAAGAAGCGGCTGACACCGACGCGAAACGCCACCGTTTCGGAATCGACTACTCGTTCCGGGCCACGAACCCGTGGAACGGCACGCACTCGGTAGGAATCCGGCTGGTGCTGTAGTACTTTTGTAGAAGTCAATGCTGACGTTCTAAAAAGAGCGGCGCCCTTGCGGGAGCCGTTCTTTTTATTTTCGCCGGAGGCACTAACCTGCTGGCCCCGGCACCCGAATCTACCGCCACCCGGCGGGCGCTGCGCGCTCGCCGGGTTGGTTTTTCGTTTACCATCCATCGTCGTCTACGATGTCTACGTTAAGTTATTACACCTCTGAAGGCTTGCAGAAGCTGAAGGATGAATTGGCCGATCTGAAAGTCAAAGGGCGCGCTAGTGTGGCACACCAACTCGCGGAAGCGCGCGACAAAGGCGATCTGAGCGAAAACGCCGAGTACGATGCCGCCAAAGATGCCCAAGGGCATTTGGAGTTGAAAATCTCGAAGCTGGAAGAAGTAATTGGCAACGCGCGACTCGTCGATGAGTCGGTACTCGATATGAGCAAAGCGCTGATTCTCTCGAAGGTGAAGCTCAAGAACCGCTCGAACGGGCAGGTGCTTAATTACACGCTCGTGGCGGAAGAAGAAGCCAACTTGGCGACGGGCAAGATTTCGGTGAAGTCGCCGATTGGGCGCGGTCTGCTGGGAAAATCGGTCGGAGAAGTGGCGGAGATCACCGTTCCGGCGGGTAAGATTGAGTTGGAAGTACTGGAAATCAGCCGGTAAAACGCAGTTACTGGCCCGCCTGCTGTCACGTTGTATTCCACTATGCCGACCATTTTTTCGCGGATCATCGCCGGAGAAATTCCGGCGCATAAGGTAGCCGAGGACGACCGTTTTTTGGCGTTTCTCGATGTTAGTCCGTTGCGCGAGGGCCACACGCTGGTGATTCCGAAACGCGAAACGGATTGGATATTTGACCTGCCCGACGAGGAATTGGGGGCGTTGCACGTCTTCGCCAAACGCGTGGCTAAAGCCGTGCGGGCTGCTGTGGAATGCCGACGTGTGGGAGTGGCGGTAATCGGGTTGGAAGTGCCACACGCCCATATTCACCTGATTCCGATGCAGACGGTGAGCGATATGAATTTCGCGAACCCCAAACTTTCGCCGAGTGCGGAGGAATTGGCGGCTACGGCGGCGCGGATTCGGGCTTGCTTGGTTTAACCTACGCATCGCTCAGACAACCAAGCAAAAACGCAACTGCCCGCCCGACTCTACAGTCGGGCGGGCAGTTGCGTTTTTGCTGCAATAGGCGGACGAATTACGCCGCTACCTGTGCATCGAGCTTGGCGGCGAGGATGTTCTTAGGAACAGCGCCAACTTGTTTATCGACTACCTGCCCGTTCTTGAAAACGAGAAGCGTAGGAATGGAGCGGATACCGAACTTCATCGAAATCTGCGGGTTGGCGTCTACATCGACTTTGCCGACGACGGCGCGGCCTTCGTATTCGCCGGCAAGTTCTTCAACGACGGGGCCGACCATCCGGCACGGGCCGCACCATTCGGCCCAGAAGTCGACGAGGACAGGTTTGTCGGAGTTGATGACGTCCTGGAAGTTGGCGTCAGTGATTTCCAGCGCTTTATGTGCCATTGCTGGGGTGAAAATTGAAAAAGTGTGCGAGGTAAACACCGCTCGCCGTCGGTGTTGGCGACTAGCGCCGCCAAATGATACGCAAATGTGCGACTCGGCGACTAACCGGGCGCGCGCGGGATGGGTTCAGCAAGGGCCGGGCCGATTCGGACGGGGCTGACGGAGTGACAGGCGCGAGTGTGTCGGTTTCGCCGACCTGTTCACCCTTAAATCAATTCGCCTTCTACGGCTAGGTCGCGTAATTTCAGGAGGAACGCTTTGGGCTCGATGCGGAGGCGGCGGGAAGTGAGGCGAACGTCCATATTTTCTTCGCCGCACCGGAGCGTAACCTCCAGTTGCTTGGTACCGGTGGCGGCGAGCGCGGCCGCTTCTAAATCGGCGAGGAGGGCGGGGGAGAGGCGCGTGACTTCCAACGGCACGCGAACGCCGGTAGCGCGCTTATCGGCTATTTCGCTCAATAACTCGATGCTGCCGATGCGAAATTCGTACTCCTGCGAGTTCCAGCGGGCGGCCATCTTGCCGCGTACGAATACGGGCGGGACAATCTCGTTGGGGTAGTTTTTGGGGTTGATGAGCGGTGCGAGGCGCGTGTAATCATCGTTGAAGAGCGCGAGGGAGAGCGAGCCATCGTAATCTTCGATGGTGAAAGACGCGAACGGCTTGCCGGTTTTGGTGATCTTGAACGCTACGTTGGTGATGAGGCCCGCCACGGTTGCGTCCTTGTTGCGCATATGGTCTTCGGCAAGCCCATCGAGCCCGCACGAACACCAGGCTTTCAGTTCCAGCCGAAAATCGTCGAGCGGGTGGCCGGACAGGTAGAAGCCGACAACCTCTTTCTCGCGCCGCAGTTTTTCGCTGGGGTGCCACGGCTCCATATCGGCAATCTTGGGCAACGGAATCTGCACCTCGCCCGCCCCGCCGCCGAAGAGACTGTGCTGATTGGACTCCTGGGCGGCCTGAAACTGCTGGGCCACGCGCATCGCCTTTTCGATGAGCGGCTGGTCGCCGGTCGGGGCTTCGAGATACTGGCGGCGGTGGTAGCGTTCAAACGAATCGAAGGCACCGGCTTGGGCCAGACTTTCAAAAGTTTTCTTATTGACGGCCCGCAGATTAACGCGCTTCGCAAAATCGAAAATGTGCTGGTAGAGCCCGGTTTTGGCGCGTTCCTGTACCAGATTTTCCACGGCAGCTTCGCCGGCGCCCTTCACGGCGGCCAACCCGAAGCGGATTTGGCCCTGCTGATTGACGTTGAATTTGAGGTCTGATTCGTTTACATCCGGCCCCAACACTTGCACGCCCTGCCGGCGGGCTTCCTCGATGAAGAACGTAATCTTCTTGATGTCACCCATATTGTTGGTCAATACGGCGGCCATATACTCGGCCGGGTAGTTGGCCTTGAGGTAGCCGGTTTGATAGGCCACCACGGAGTAAGCCGCCGAGTGCGAGCGGTTAAACCCGTATTCGGCGAATTTCTCCATCACATCGAATACCTCCGATGCCTTCTTTTCGGGGATGCTGTGAAGTTTCTGGGCGCCCTCCACGAACTTGACCCGTTCGAGCGCCATCTTCTTCATATCCTTCTTACCCATCGCGCGCCGGAGTAAATCGGCGCCGCCGAGCGAGTAGCCCGCCATAATCTGGGCGGCTTGCATGATTTGCTCCTGATAAACCATAATCCCTTGAGAGTAAGAGAGAATGGGTTCGAGGAGGGCGTGCGGATACTCGATCTCTTTTCGGCCGTGCTTACGCTCAATGAAGTCGGGAATGAAGTCCATCGGGCCGGGCCGGTAGAGGGCGTTCATCGCGATCAAGTCTTCAATATTGGTCGGTTTGAGTTCGCGGAGGTAGCCGCGCATCCCCTCCGACTCGAACTGGAACGTGCCGATGGTGTCGCCTTTCTGGTAGAGCGCGTACGTTTTGGGGTCGTCGAGCGGAATCTCGTCGATATCGATGCGGACGCCGTGGTTTTTCTCGATCAGGTTGAGCGCATCGACGATAATGGTCAGGGTTTTGAGGCCCAAAAAGTCCATCTTGAGCATCCCGGCGCTCTCGATCACCTTGCCATCGAACTGCGTGATGAGCAGATCCGAATCCTTGGAAGTGGAGACGGGGATGTACTTCGTGATGTCGTCGGGGGCGATGATGACGCCTGCTGCGTGGATACCCGTGTTGCGCACGGAGCCTTCGAGCCGTTCGGCGAGGCGCAGAACGTGGCCGCGCGGGTCGGTCAAATCGTCGCGTATAGCCTTGAAAATCGGGTCGTTGGCGAACGCGCCGGCCAGCGTGGTGCCGGGTTTTTCGGGCACCAGCTTGGCCAACTCGTTGGCTTGGGCCAGGGGCAAGTCCATGGCGCGGGCCACGTCTTTGATGCTCGATTTGGCCGCCATCGAGCCAAACGTGATAATCTGCGCGACCTGCGTTTTGCCGTACTTGCCGATCACGTACTCGATGACCTTCTGGCGGTTCACGTCGTCGAAATCGATGTCGATATCGGGCATCGACACGCGTTCCGGGTTCAGAAATCGCTCGAAGAGGAGCGAGTACTTGATGGGGTCGATGTTGGTGATGCCCACGCAGTAGGCCACCGCCGAACCGGCCGCCGAGCCGCGACCCGGCCCCACGGCCACACCCACCGAGCGGCCGTGGTTGATGAAATCCTGCGTGATGAGGAAGTACCCCGCGAAACCCATCGTCTGGATGATGCGCAATTCGTAATCGAGGCGTTCCTCAATTTCGGGCGTCCGTTGGGAGTAGCGCGGCTTGGCGCCACCAAACGCACCCTCGTACGTGAGGTGGCGCAGAAAATCATCGGCCGTGGCGTGCGGCGCCGGAATCGGAAAATTCGGCAGCAGAATATCACGCTGGAGCTTCGGCGGCGTGATTTTATCGACGATCTCCTGCGTGTTCGCGATGCTTTCCGGGACATCGTGAAAGAGCGCCGCCATCTCGGCGGTGTTCTTGAAGTAAAACTGGTCGTTGTTGAAGCCGAAACGGCCGTTGGGGCGCGGCTTCGCCGCTTCTTCCTCAATGCGGTTGAGTTGAGCGCGGATGGCGGCGTCGTTTCCTTGGCCGTGCTGGGCACGGAGGTCGTCGAGGTGGCCGTAATGCACCTGCCGGTCGCCGGAAATGAGGCGGAAGTATTTGGTTTGAAAATCGCCGACCGGCGCCGATTCCAACTCGTTCGTGTTCACGCACAACAGCAGGTCGTGCGCCATCCAATCTTCCTGATTGACGTAGTGCGAGTCGTTCGTGGCGATAACCTTCACACCGTGCTTGTGCGCCAGCCGCAGCAAGGTTTGATTGACATCTTCCTGACTCTTGCCGGTCGAGTCGAAATTCATCAGCCCGTGGCGCTGGATTTCGATGTAATAATCGTCGCCGAACAGATCGAGCCACCATTTCAATTCTTCTTCCGCTGCCGCTTCGCCTTTGAACAAAATGAGTTGGGGCAGCGTGGCGCCGATGCAGCATGAGGTAGCAATCAGCCCCTCGTGATACTTGACCAGTAGCTCTTTATCGATGCGCGGGTACTTGGAATACACGCCTTCGATGAACGACATCGAGCAAAGTTTTGCCAGGTTTTGGTAGCCGGCCTGGTCTTTCGCCAGCAGAAGCTGATGGTAGCGATTGTCTTTTTCGCCCCTTTCGCGGCTGAAAGCTTTCTTGTGCCGGTCTTCGACCAAGTAAAATTCGCAGCCCACGATGGGCTTTACGTTGTACTTATTGGCCTCCGCCACGAAGTTGAACGCCCCGAACATATTGCCGTGGTCGGTCATGGCCACAGCGGGCATCCCATCGGCCTGCGCCTTTTTCATGAGCGCCCCAATGCTGGCCTGCCCGTCGAGGAGCGAGTATTGGGTGTGGCAATGGAGGTGGCTGAACTGGGTCATTAGAGCGAAAAACGGAAGGAGGCAGAGCGAAAAGAAGTCAGTCCAAGGTGAGCGGGCGCGGGTAGCACGGCCGCCGAAGGTGTGCCGACGATAGGCCGACACGGCCACGAAACCGCACGGCCCGACCGCCGTAGACGGTGCAGCGCGCGCCCGTAGTCAAAGGTACTAACTCGGCTGCGGGCTGCCTCGGCCGCAGCAGAGGCGTATATTCGTGGGCTCTATCTCCACGAGTCTATCTGCTTCGGCTGGTGCTGTTTCCTTCCTTTTGCCCCAAAACCCTGCTGCATATGCATCGTTCGCTTTCTTCTTCTTCGCTGATTGCCCTAGCGGCGGTGGGCGTTTTTACGTTCAGTAGCGCCTGTACCGAACGTGCTCGCTCATCGGATTTCGACCCAAAAAACACCCAACCCACCGTCGAAAGCACGCCCAAGGCCGAACCAGAGGCCCGCGAGCCCGATTCGGTACAGTATACCGATGGCGGAATGGCGCCGGAGCTGACGAGCGTGAAGTTCTTCGCCAATACCAAAGGAATGTATTTGCAGGATTTGCGCGGTAAATACGTGTTGGTGCAGATTTTTACCCTCGGCGCCGATTCGGCTATGAACCGCAAGCTCACCAACCGCTACAACGAGATGCATAAGTCGTTGGTCAGGACGCCGAATTTTCAAATGCTGGGCGTGCTGACCGGCACGGGAATCAAAGACCCGAAATCGCTTCTCGACCGCGCCAACCTGATGCAGATTGCCTTCCCGGTGGCGCTCGACGGCGATGGCGCGGTGGCACAGTCATACAAAGCGGCGTCGTTGCCGGCTACGTATTTGGTTGACCCTGAGGGCAAAATTATCTTCACTCGCGCTGGTGCCGGCGGCACCGATTACACCGAGAACGCGGTGCGCCAGAAGTTGGGTCTGCCGTTGATACCGGAGCGCGATTAGATGTAGCGCGGACTTTAGTCCGTTGTTTACTGGCTATTTGTACTCTTTGAACTGTCAAACTGCGGACTGAAGTCCGCACTACAAACGAAACGGCCCGACAACGAGAGTTGTCGGGCCGTTTCGTTTGTAGTGCAGTAGGCGATTACGTTATTTCTTCCCAACAATCAGCGTTTGGCCGAGCTTGACGTTGAAATCCGGCAAGCTGTTCCACTCCATCAACTGCTGCACACTGACCGAATACAGCTTCGAGAGGCGGTAAAGTGACTCGCCCGCCGCCACGGTGTGGCGCGTTACGCCGGCGGCGTCGGTGATGGGCGGCGCGGGGGGCGGCAGCGGCGTTACGGGGGGGGCGCCTAGTGCTGGGGCGCTCACACGCACCTGCTGGCCAAGGCGCAGATTGGGCGAGGCGAGGGCGTTCCAAGTCATCAAATCCTTCACCGAAACGCCGTATTGGCGCGAAATGGCCGATAACGTCTCGCCTTTTACCGCAGTGTGTATCGCGGTGGGCGGCTGAATGGCCGTTGGGCGAGGCGCTGGCGTAGGAATTGGTGTAGGTACAGGCGCGGGGGTGGGGGTAGGTACCGGTTTCGGTGCGGCAACCGGCGTTGGGTTTGGCGCTGGGGCGGGCGTTGGAACTGGCGCCGGAACTGGCACAGGCGGCGCAGCTACTACGGGCGCCGGAGTAGGATTTGCCACGGGCGCCGGGGCGGTAACTGGCGTTGGAACTGAGGCAGGAGCTGGAGCGGGCGCCGCAGCGACCGGCGCCGGAGCCGCCGCAACTGCCGCATCGTCGTCGGTATCGGCCGTATCCGTGGCCGTTTCAGGAGCCGATGGCGCCACCGACGGCGGCAGCGCGCTGGATGTGCTGCCGGCCGGAGGAGTGGGCGCGGCGGGCGTCACCGACATAAACTCGACCGGCACATCGGATGGGCGGTTGTGCTGGAGCCAGAGCAAGCGGCCCGCCTGAAGCGGGTCGGAAGCCGTCATCCGGTTTTTCTTCAGAATGGCCTTCAGCTTGACGCCGTACTGCTGGCTGACTTGCGCCACGGTTTCGCCGGGTTGCGCGACGTGGTACTCGGCAACGGCTTTGTTGCGCTTTTTCTGGAGGTAATAGGGGCGGCCTTCCACCACGCCTTCGCGCTCGCCGAGATCGTTGAGGTAGCGGAAACGCTTGGTATCGATGCCGGCAACGAGGGCCAGAATATCGGGGGTGTCGTCTTTGCGCGCCACCACGGCCTTCAGGCCATTGATTTGGGTGGTTTCGGGCGGTGGGAGTTGCGGATTTTCAATCGGCGCCGGCGCCGGGAAGGCTAGCTCCGCGACGGGCGTTTCTACGGCCGCGGCCAACACCGCGCCACCCGTCACGGGCACCAAAACCGAGTATTGCTTGTCGGCGGGCACCGTGGGCGCCAGCAGCCACTTGTTGTATTTGGTGAGTTCGGCGGCGTTGGCGTTGATGCTTTGCGCGAGCGATTCGAGCGTCTGGCCGGGTTGGGCCTTCACTTCTTCCAACCGGATGGCGGGCGCTAGGTTGGCGCCGCAATGCCCTTCAAACGCCAGTTTATGGGCTAAAAACGTGATGATGTATGGGTGCGTCGTCTCGCTGATGGTCATTCGCCGGGCGTTGGCGTCGGTGGGGCTCACGAGGCGTTTGGCGCCGCCGAGGCCCGTGTAGTAGCTCATCAACGAATTGACCCAGTTGTTGAGTTGGGCGTTGGAACGCTTGAAGTAGCGGGCCGCCCCGCGCGACGACTCCACGATGTGCCGCCGCTCATCGACCTCATTATTCACGCGGAGATTGAAATCGGCCGCCGCCTCCTTCTTCATCTGCCAAAACCCGACGGCGTTCGACGACGATACCGCATCCGATACCAGGCCGCTTTCCTGCAAGGCGAGGTAACGCAATTCCGGCGGCACGCCTTCTTCGCGGAACACGCGGTCGATGATGGGGAAATAGGTATCGGCCCTATCGATTTTCTGTTGCAGATACGTCGGGTGGCGGTACAGCGCATCGACGAGGCGCTGCACGGCTGCCCGGCCGCCGTCGTTCAAATCAAGCTGCATATTGGCGAACTCGACGGTGGCCGGGACGCGGGGCGCCACCAGCGGCGCGGGCACTTGCCAAGCCTGAACAATCGCCGGTTCGACCAGCGAATAGGCGGTACGTGGCGTGGGCACGGCGCGGGCCACGCCGGCAGTCAGTAGCCCAAAGGCCAGCAGCGAAGAAGCGCGAAACGGCGTCATTCGGAGAGAAAAGCGGTGAAAAGCGAGGTCGAGTAGGCGCCGGTTTGGGCGCGCACCCGGTTGCCTTGATGCAGGTTTGACTGCAAAAGAAACCCACCGCGCGCGATGTTCCACGGCGAAAATCGCACAGGTTCCATACCGGTCGTGTGCCTTGGGTTAGCCGGGCGGCCGCTTGCGCAGCAGCAGTAGGCCATCGCGCAGGGGTAAAAAAACGACTTCCACGCGCGGGTCTTGCGCGACGGCAGCGTTGAAGGCCCGCACGGCGCGGGTTTCTTTGTCGAGGCGGTGGGGGGCGCGTGTGGCGTCGGGCAGGTAGGCATCAAGCACTTTACCGTGCCACAGCACATTATCGACGATGACGAGCCCACCGGGGCGCACGTGCGGAATCACGAGATTGAAATACGTCTGGTTTTGCTCCTTATCGGCGTCGATGAACACCACATCCCACGGGCCGGCAGCGGGTTGCAGCTCCGGCAGTACCTCGGCAGCGGGGCGGCCCCAATGCCCGTGGATTACGTCGCCCAGCCCCGCTTCGCGGAAAAAACGAGTGGCAACGGCCGCCAATTCATCGTCATAATCAATGGTGTGCAACTCGCCGCCGGGCGCCAGACCTTCGGCCAAACACAGCGCCGAGTAGCCCGTAAACGTGCCGATTTCGAGGATGCACTGCGGCCTGACCAGCTTGCTGAGCAGACTCAGCAGCCGCCCTTGCGCGTGGCCGCTGAGCATCCGCGCCCGATGCACGTTGGCGTGGGTTTCTCGCGTGAGGCGGGCCAGTACGGGCGGTTCCGGCGCGGTGTGCGCGTCGGCGTAAGCCAGCAGGTCGGCAGGAAACGCGGTTTCAGCGAACGTTTTGATGACGAATACGGGGGTAGAATGCGGCGGCTATTGCGGTTACTCCGCGTGCCGGACGTAGTACGAAAACCCGCGCCCGGAGCTTGATTCCTGCTTGCCCATCTCAAACGCGGGCATCACCTCGAACAGGCGGCTGAGCTTGGGGAAACCGTAGAGGCGCGTATCGAAATCGGGTTGCTGCCGGAGCAGTTGCGTGCCCACGGCGCCGAGGCTCGCCCAACCGTCTTCGTCGGCCAAATCGTCGATGATGGTGGCGATGATGGGTTCCAGCGCCGCCAGACTGAGCGGGCCGGTAGGCTGCGTATCGGTTTCGGAACGCCCGGCTGTACGGCCGCCGGTGGTGGCCGCGCCCGCCGGGGTGCCGGTGGCCGGAGTTGGTTGGGCGGCTTTCAGCACTTCGAGGTACACAAACTGCTCACAGGCGGCCACGAAGGGGCGCGGGGTATGCTTGGCGCCGAAGCCGATGACGCGTAGGCCTGCTTCGCGCAGGCGAGTGGCGAGGCGGGTAAAATCGGCATCCGAGGAAACGATGCAAAAACCCTCGACGTGGCCCGCGTACAGGATGTCCATCGCATCGATGATCATCGCCGAATCGCTGGCGTTTTTGCCCACCGTGTTGCGGTACTGCTGCACGGGCGTAATGGCGTGTTCGTGGAGCACGTTCTTCCACTGCTGCATATTGGCTTGCGTCCAGTCGCCGTAGATGCGGCGTACGGTGGGCGTGCCGTGGCGCGAGATTTCGGCCATCAGCTCGCGGATGGGGGCGGCGGAAACGTTATCGGCGTCGATGATGACGGCCAGGCGGGGTTCGGCGGGGTTGCGGGACATTTGCTTAAAGAAATATCATAAAAAGTAGACCTAACAAACTTATCCCTGCTGTCACACCGAGCCAATATCGAAACTTGAGCCTGTTGTTGCGATAGACAGACCACGCAATAAGCGAAGCGTTGATAAGCGTGAGGCCAGTACCTGCCAAAAACAGAAAACCGATTAGTGGGAGGAGCATCGGGTGTTAAAGAAGCGGAAACTTGATTGTTCAGCAGCGCACCAATAGAAACGTAATTGTCAACAGCGCACCAATCAATAGAAAGCGGCCGATAGCTTGGGCATCAAATCCTAATTCTGAGATGAAGAAGCGGGGGTAACGTCGTGCCAACAAGTAGACAAGGGGGCCTAGAACAGCCCATAGGGCAACCAGGAAGACAAAAAGTAAATTGCCAAGCATGCAGGCTGATTTACTTTTCCGGCACGAACATCAACCCGCTCAACCCATCTTCCGCCAGTACCTCATTCGCAATTTCCAGTAGTTCCTTCGTGGTGATGCGGCGAATTTGCGCGAAGACTTCCTCAATCGATTCCACCCGGCCCAGATCGAGCAGCGAGCGGCCGAGCAGACTCATTAGGCCCGACGTACTCTCTTCGGCCATCGCGAGCTGGCCCATCAGTTGGGCTTTAGCCGTGTGGAGTTGGGCGGTGGTGAGCGCCACGTCGCGCAGCTTTTTCAACTCCTTTTTAACGAGCCCGACCGTGCGGGTAAGCTGCCGTTTTTCGGTGCCGAAATAAATACTGAACTGACCGATGTCCTGAAAGCCGTTGTAGGCGGCATCAATGGCGTACACGAGGCCGTATTTCTCGCGCACCGCCAGGTTGAGGCGCGAGTTGGCGCCCGGCCCGCCCAGCACGTTGGTGAGCAGGAACAACGCCACCCGGCGCGGGTCTTGAATGGCAAACGCGGGCGCCCCAATGACGCAATGCGCCTGCTGAATCGGCTTTTCTTCGGTGCGCCAGGTGGGCGCGTAGCCGGTGGGCGCCACCCGCGCCGGCCGACCGGGGCGGGTCGGAATTTCGGATAAATATTTTTCAGCGAGGCGGAAAACGGTCTTCGTCGGCAGGTTCGAGACGGAGGCGAACACGCCCTGATGCGGCGCCGTCTGACCCTCGACGAACCGCCGAAAATCGGCTTGCTGAAACGCACCCACGCTCTCCTTCGACCCCAGAATATTGGTGCCGAGCGGGTGCCCGCCGGGGAAGGTGAGCGCGTCGAACTCGTCGGCGATGGCGTCGTCGGGGGCGTCGAGGTACATCGCCATCTCCTCCAGAATCACCCCGCGCTCCTTCTCAATCTCCTTTTCCGGGAAGGTGGAGTGGAAGGTGATGTCGGTGAGCAGCTCCAGCGCCCGCTCGAAATGCTGGCTCAGTACGGAGGCGTGAAAGCTGATTTTCTCCTTCGTGGTGTAGGCGTTCAGCTCGCCCCCGACGGTTTCCAGGCGGTTCAGAATGTGCCACGCGCGCCGTTTGCGGGTGCCCTTGAACGCCATATGCTCCCAGAAATGGGCGAGGCCGAGCTGGTCGGGCTGCTCGTCGCGCGAGCCGGTATCAAACAAAAAACCGCAATGGCTGACCTTCGTGTGCGCCACCGGCTGGTGGATGACCCGTAGGCCGCTCGGAAGGTCAAGAATGGCGTAAGGCGGGGCGGGAACGGTGGTTTCGGGCATTGGTTGGGCAAAGGTACGGGGACTGGGTAGGCCCTGCCGACGATCAGTGTTGCCACCCGGTTACAGTCCTTTAGCATCAAGATGGAGCCCGCATCGGGAACAATAACGCACCACATAGTTGATGTTCTTACCCACGCGAAACTTCTTTCCACACGTTCCGCAGCTGGTACGGCGCCACCAAGTGCCCTTGTTTAGCGTCTGGCTATTGCATTCGGGGCAGTAGGT
The DNA here is from genome assembly GCA_031425525.1 of Hymenobacteraceae bacterium. Classification (GTDB taxonomy): domain Bacteria; phylum Bacteroidota; class Bacteroidia; order Cytophagales; family Hymenobacteraceae; genus JANNMJ01. The sequence continues at coordinate 195,757 of JANPJM010000078.1, forward strand.
GCTCAACTTACCTAGTTGCCACCGGCACCCAGGACAGGTAAAATAAAATTCGGCGTTTAGAAGTAAGATAACCCCCACAACGCTAATCGCAAAAAATACTACGCTTGCTACCTGCTGTGCCAAAGCGGCCGACGGGAGGAGTTGAGATGAGTCGAAAAAAACTTGCAGGCTGAAAACTATGTGCACGCCTGCCCCAAACATTATGAAGCCAAGGCGTCTATTTCGACGGTATCTGGCTACCATAGCAATGATTTTAGGCTGGAGCAGCGCGCGTTCTTGGGATGAATAGGTACGCATTTTTCCGGACAGAAACTTTGGCAGAAAACACCAACGCCAGTCGCTCACTTGCTGAGCGGCTGGCGTTGCGGTAGGGTCACGAAAGTACTACGCTGCCTACTTCGCCTCCGTCTCCTTATCGTGCTCGCCCGGCAGCAGCAGGTACACGGGGAAGAACTTCTCGCAGCGGGGGGCATCGCGCAGAAACTCGGCGGCGACGAGCTTCACCGCGTCGGTGAGGCGGCGGGTGAGCTCATCGCGGGCGCTGACGCCCTCGGCGCGGGCGGCGCCGGCCTGCTCGTCGCCTTCGCCGACTTGCTGGCGCGCGGTTTTGAACTGCTCGTAGAGGGCGAGGTACTTCGTCTTATCGAAATCGGCGCCGAGGGTGGCGGCGTGGGCCGTGGCCGCGTCGTTGGCGCGCGAGAAGAGCAGGTCGGCCGTTTCGAGGGTGGCGTTGGTATACTCGGTACGGCCGTTGGGGAAGAACGCCGCTTCGATGAGCGGGTTCTTTTTGCCTTTGTACTCGATCAGGTCCTGATCTTCTTCGAGCAAATCCTGCAAGCCCGCAATGGCGCCCCACATCAGCGGCGCGTAGCCCCGCCGCTGCGCGATGCCCTTATCGGCGGAGAGCATCGTCCCGAAAAGCGTATCGTGGAAGACCTTCAGACTGGCAATCAGCGCATCGAAGGTGCCACCGGGGTTGTCCTGTTCGAGCCGCAGAATGACGGCGAGGGAAAACTTTTTCAATCGCCGCAAAATCACGTCGCGGGTATCGAAGAAATCGGAATCGAAGAACGGGATGGGGTTGGTCATGGGCTTGCGAGCCGCTCGGGAAAAGGGTTGGTGAAAAAGCCCGGCAGACTGTGCCGCAAGTATAGGTAGCGGCTTGCAAACTTGCCGACAGGCACCCTGAACGGTTCAGGTTGCCTCGCAAACTTGCCGACACGTACCCTGAACCGTTCAGGGTGCCCTGCAAACTTGCCGACACGTACCCTGAGCCGTTCAGGGTGCCCTGCAAACTTGCCGACACATACCCTGAAGCCTTCAGGATGTCACGCAAACTTGCCGACAGCTATCCGGAACCATTCCGGCAAGGTGTCGGGAAGTTTGCATTCGGCCCTAGCTTCGCCGCCTGATGCTCCCGCTCCTCCCGCTCCTCCCCATCGCCTTCGACGCCAAGCGCGCCCACGACAACCGCACCGGCCTGGGCAACTATGCGCGCACGCTGCTCACGAGCCTCGCCGACCACCAGCCGCAGCTTGGCCTGACGCTCTACGCGCCGCGCCCGCCGCGTTTTGCCGAGGCGCAGGCGTGGGCCGAACGGCTGGCCGCCCACCCGCAAGTGCGTACGGTGGTGCCCGAAAACGGCGCGGGCGGCGGCGCGCTCTGGCGGACCTTCGGGATGGGGCCGCGCGCCGCGCTCGACGGCGCTGCCATTTTTCACGGCCTCAGCGGCGAGTTGCCGCGCCGCTTGCCGCCGCGCGTAAAAGCCGTGGTGACGGTACACGACCTGATTTTTTGGCGCTATCCGCAGCTATTCCCCGCGCTCGATCGATTTTTTTATCGACAGAAATTGCGGCACGCCTGCCGCCGCGCCGATGCCATCGTGTGCATTTCGGAAGCTACCCGCGCGGAACTGCTCGACCTGCTGCCGGGCGATTTTGGCCCGAAAACCCACGTCATCTATCAATCGGCGGAGGCCCGCACGGCGCCGCGCCCACTGCCCGAACCGGCCCTCACCGGCCCGGCCCGCCTCGTGTACGTGGGCGCCCTCACCGAGCGCAAAAACGTGGCAACCGTGCTGCAAGCGCTGCAAACGCTGCCCGACATTGATTTTCAGCTCGACATCATCGGCGCCGGGCCGGAAGCGCCCGCGTTGGCCGCGTTGCTTGCGGCCGACACGCTGCTGGCGAAGCGCGTGCGCCTACGCGGCCACGTACCGGATGCCGAACTCGCCGAGGCGCTCGCGGCGGCTACCGTGTTGGTGTATCCTTCGACGGCCGAAGGGTTCGGCATCCCCATTTTGGAGGCGCTGCTCGCGGGCATTCCGGTGGTGGCGAGCGCCGCCAGTAGCCTGCCCGAAGCGGGGGGCAACGCCGCCCGTTACTGCCCGCCGACCAACGCCGAAGCGTGGGCCGCCACGCTGCGCCACGTCCTGACCAACCCCGCCGAGCGTGCCCGAATGCGCGCCGCCGGCTACGAACACGCCGCCCGATTCGGGCCGCAACGCATCGCGGCCGAATGGGCGGCGCTGTACGGTGGAGTTTTTAGTGTTTAGGGTTTAGTTTTTAGGTTCGACTAAACACTAAAAACTAAACCCTAAACACCTCAAAATCACTGCCCCGGCGGCGGACCAAACCCCGGCGGGCGCCCCCCCGGCCCGAAATTCGGCCGCCGCTCGCCGTCGGGGCCACGGGTGGGGTCGGGGGCGGTGGGGGCGCCAGTGCCGCGCCGCAGGTTGTAGGTAAACACCACCATCGCGTAGCGTTGGAGTACGGTGGTGCGCTGGTCTTCCTGGTACGCCTCGGTGATGGTGCGCTGGATGGCTTGGTTTTGTTTCAGCAGATCGTACACGTAGAGCTGAATTTCGCCGCGCTGGTTGGCGAAGATTTTCTTGCCGATGGAAGCATTCCAGAGGAGATAGTTTTGGTCGAAACCGGCCGCCAGGCCCGAATACAGCTGGTGGTTGAGGTCGGTTTTGATGGCGATGCCCGGCCCCACAATCCAGCTCAGGCGCAGCGACGAAGTTTGGTTGAGGTACTGGTCGTCGGCGGTGGGGCGCAGCGTATTGCTGACGCTCGTGAAGGAAGTGTTGGAGGTGAGGGCGAAATCGAGGCGCTCCGAGATGTTTGACGAGAGCGTCAGGCCGCCGCCTACGCTGGGGGTGCGCGCGTAGTTCAGGCCGCCGTTCACCACGCCCGGCGTGCGCACGTAAGTGGCGTTGGCGTTGAGGTTCAGGGTCGATTTAATGACTTTGAGCGGCAACCCGTAGGTAGCAAACGAGCGCAGCGAGTAGTAGCCGTTGAGGTTCACGGGCTGCGTGAGCTGCGCGCCCGCCGGCAGCCGTAGGGTAGGGGAGATGACGGTATCGCGCGCCGCCACCAGCGTGCGGTTGCTGATATAATCGCGGGTAGCCGACCCACCGAGGAAGAGAAAAAAGGAGGTGCTTTTTTCCGGGTTCGTGTAGGAGTAGCGGGTGAAGAGCCGGTGTTGCGTTTCCTGCGCTAAACCGGGGTTGCCGGTAGTGAGCTGCAAGGGGTTGGCGTTGTTCACTACCTCCTGCAATTGACTGATGTTGGGGGCATTGGTCTGAGAACTGTAGATGACGCGCAGGTTTTGGTCCTGACTGAGCCGAACGCGCAATTGCGCGTTCGGCAGCAGCCGGTAAAAGGTGCGGTTTACATCAGCGGCGCGCGGAAACGTCTGCTCGCCGCTAAGCTGGGCCTGCTGACCGGTGACGCCCGCACTGAACTGCGTTTTGCGGTCGTTGTAGCGGTAACTGAGCCCGGCGCCGTGGGTGGTGTACTGGTTGTTGAACACGTTGGAGAGCGGTTCGTTGAGGCGCCCGTACTGCCCGCTGAGCGTGTCGAGGTCGAAGGTGCGCTTGTCGGATTCGTTTGGCGCCACCGAAAACGAGTACGTGCCTTGCAATTGACTTTTCTCGCTCAGCGGCTCGGCGTAGCTCAAGGTGGTGGCCACCCCCCAGCCCTGCTGGTCGAGGTCGGCGCGCTGGTCGAGGGCGAAACGGGCGGGTGCTTCGGCCACGGGCCGACCGCTGGTATCGGCGCGCAAGGTGCTGGGGCCGGTTTTAGTCTGAAACGACGGTGTAACGCTCAGCGACAGCGTGCGCCCGCGCCGCCCCCCGAACCGGTGGCTGTACAGCAGTTCGCCGCCGAGGTTCCAGCCGGTGAGGTCTGAGCCGTAGAGCGTGCGCACGGTGTTGGTGGGCTGGTCGGTGCGGAGGGTTTGGCCGGTCAGGTTCGAGGCGGCATCGTTGATTTGCAGACTCGCGCGGGGCGTGAAGAGCAGCGTGTTCGCCGAATCGATTTTGTGCGTGATCCGGAAGCTGAGGCGGTGGTTCTGGTTGCGATTGGTGCGGTCGGAGGTTTCGAGGTAGCGCTGCCCGGCGGCTTGCGGCAGCACGAACTGACGCGCCAAATCAGCCCGCACGACGTTCTCGACGTAATTGAAAAAATAGGCGCCCTGCACGTCGGTATCCATGCCAAGCTTATCGGTGAAGTTGATGCCGGCCGCGTGCGTGGTACTGATGCCGCCGCGCTGGCTCACCAGAAAATTGCCCGCCCCGCCGCCATCGCCACCCGGCCCGCCGCGCCCGCCGCCCTGGCCGCGCCCGCCGCCGCCCGGCCCGCCGCCACCCGCCTGGTTTTGGGTCGAGCTGATGACGCCGAGCAAATCTTCGGGGCTGAAATTCTGCTCGTTCACGTTGTTGCTCTGCGCCACTACACTCACGCGGCGGTCGCCTTCAAATGAGTTCAGGCTAACGCTGGCCTTGTACCGTTCGGGGCCGCCGCCCGCCACCACGCGCCCAAACTGACCGGAGCGAAACTGCGCTTTCGTCACGATGTTGATCGTTTTCTCGGTGTTGCCGTCGTTGAAGCCGCTGAATTGGCTCTGGTCGCTCTGCCGGTCGAAAACCTGAATTTTGTCGATGGCTTCGGCCGGTAGGTTGCGCAGCACGGCGTCGGGGTCGGTGCCGAAAAACTGCTTGCCGTCCACCGTAACGCGCTGCACCTGTTCGCCCTGGGCCTGCACTTTGCCATCGGTGCCCACCACCACACCGGGCAGCTTGGTAATCAGGTCGCGGGCATCGGCATCGGGGTTGGTTTTAAAGGCGTTGGCGTTGAACTGCGCCGTATCGCCTTTCTGGATGACGGGCGGCGTGCGGCCCGTAACCGTCGCGGTGCCAAGTTGCTGGGCTGCTGCCACCAGCCGCAGCGGGCCGATGGTGGTCGGGTTATACTGTTTCAGGTTCACCGTCTGCCGCAACGTCTGGTATCCCAGAAACGAGATCACCAGCCGGTGCAAACCGATTTGGTTGTCGACCGAAAAAACCGTGAAACTGCCCGTTACGTCAGTCACGCCGCCCGCGCGACGGGCTGAATCGGCCGCAAAAATCAACTGAACGGTGGCGCCGATCAGCGGCTCGTTTGTGGTGGCATCCAGCACTTGACCGCGCGCAGCTGGGGGCGTTTCCTGCCCCCGCGCACTCAAAGCCCCCAAAAAACCACCCAGCAGCAGAGCCAAAAAATGCAGTCGAAAAACAATCACAGCCACAAAATTGAGAAACTTGGCCCGCAACCTACGCAAAACCAACTCCTATAGTCGGCCCACGCCGACGAATACGGCAAAAGACTCGACCGAACGCCCGATGTTTAACCGCCCCGCCACGAAGCAGCGGCCCGCCCGCTTTTTCTACCTTTGAAATTCCGAAAGCGGCCCGTCCACCGCCCGGCGGTGCCCAGCGCCGCTCAGAAAATCAGCGAAACCAGAAAATCAGCTCAATCAGCGATCTATGTTGCCCTCCTCCGTCCGCTACACGCCGCTTTCGGCGGAAACTTACACCGCTCACCGCGCCGCTTTCGTGGCGAAGCTACCCGCCGGTGCGCTCGCCGTCCTCACCTCCAATGATATTCTGCCGTCCAACGCCGACGGTACCGTTGGCTTCAAGCAGAACAGCGATTTGTTCTGGCTGACGGGCATCGATCAGGAAGAATCCATTCTGCTGCTGTTCCCGGAGGCGCGCGAGGAAAAGCACCGCGAAATCCTGTTCCTGCGCGAAACCAACGACCATATTCTGGTCTGGGAAGGCTACAAGCTCACCCGCGAGCAAGCCTACGCGCGCTCCGGCGTCACCACCATTATGTGGACTACCGCCTTCGAGGCCACCCTGCGCGCGCTCCTCGCCGATGCCGCCGCCACCACCATCTACCTCAACCGCAACGAACATCTGCGGAGCGGCAACGAGATGGAAACCCGCCAGGATCGCCTCATTCGGTACTGCCAGGAGCATTTTCCGCTGCATAATCTGCGCCGCGCCGCGCCCATTTTGCAAGGGCTGCGGATGATTAAATCCGAGGAAGAAATCAAGCAATTGCGCGAGGCGTCCGCTATCACGGAAGCGGCCTTCCGGCGGCTGCTCACTTTCGTGAAACCCGGCGTGATGGAGTACGAGATCGAAGCCGAAATTCAGCACGAGTTTCTGCGTCGCCGCTCACGCGGGCCGGCCTACGGTTCCATCATCGCGAGCGGCGAAAACGCGTGCATTCTGCACTACGTCGATAATTACCGCCCCTGTCAGGACGGCGATTTATTACTCCTCGATTTCGGCGCCGAATACGGCGGTTACGCCGCCGACCTCACGCGCACCATCCCGGTAAACGGTAAATTCACCGAACGTCAGGCCGCCGTATACGATGCGGTGCTGCGCGTCCAGAAATTCGCTATTTCGCGCCTGATACCCGGCACCATAGTCCCCGAATACCACAAGGAAGTAGGCAAAATGATGGAGGAAGAATTGATTTCTCTAGGATTATTAAATGCCGAAGAAGTAGCGAATCAAGACCTCGAAAAGCCGCTCTACAAAAAATACTTTATGCACGGCACGAGCCATTTCCTCGGCCTCGACGTGCATGATGTCGGCGATTTTCTGCGCCCGCTGGAGCCCGGAATGGTGCTTACCTGCGAGCCGGGTATTTACATCCGCGAAGAAGCCATCGGCATCCGCATCGAAAACGATATTTTGATTACCGAAGGCGGCAATGAAGATTTAATGGCCACCATTCCGCGCGAGCGGCCGGAGATCGAGGCGCTGATGATGAAATAGAAGGGAAGCAAAGGTGCCAGTCAAAGTACCCTTGACCGACTGACTTGGACGATGGCACAGGGTAAGAAGAAAACAAGCTAACTTTACATTAAATGGAAGTCAACCGCCACATCAGAGAATTTGACGTCGTGATCGAGCGCGACGAGGAAGGCTATTACGTAGCATCAGTTCCGGCTTTGCCGGGCTGCCATACGCAGGCCCGCTCGCTGGATACGCTGATGGAGCGCATTCAGGAAGCCGTAGAGTTGTGTCTGGAGGTGGCCGCTGAGGAGGCACCAACGCGGCTGGAATTCGTCGGGGTGCAGCGTATTCGGTTGGCGGCGTGAATAAACTGCCAAGTTTGAGCGGTGCCGAAGTACTACGAGCCTTTCTGCGAGCCGGATTCAGTGTAGTGCGGGTCCGAGGCAGCCATCATTTCGTGCGCCATCCAGACGGCCGCACTACGGTAGTAGCAATTCATTCAGGGGAAACGGTAGGGCCGGGGCTTTTGGCGAAAATGCTCCGCGATGTAGGCATAACACGCGAAGAATTAGCCGCGCTGCTTTGAGCAGACACGCGCTTGCCGTACCGTAGCCGCCGACGGTTGCTCACGCTTCCGATCCTGCGGCAAGGCGATACAGCACCGCCATCCGCACGGCCACGCCATTTTCCACCTGATCGAGGATGATGGAATGGCCCGAATCAGCCGCATCCGACGATAACTCCACGCCCCGATTGATCGGGCCGGGGTGCATCAGCACGATGGGCCGGTCTAAGGCGTCGAGCATCGCTTTCGTGATGCCGTAATAGAGCGAATATTCGCGCAGGGAAGGGAAGTATTTGGTTTGCTGTCGTTCGAGCTGAATGCGGAGTACGTTCGCCACTTCGCACCACGCCAGCGCGCGGCGCACATCGGTTTCCACCCGCACGCCAAGGCTTTGAATATAGCGCGGAATCAGGGTCGGCGGGCCGCAGACCATCACCTCCGCCCCCATTTTGGTGAGCAGAAAGATATTCGACAATGCTACCCGTGAGTGCAGAATATCGCCGATGATGGCCACCCGCCGTCCGGCGAGCGAGCCGAGTTTTTCCCGGATCGAATAGGCGTCGAGCAGGGCCTGGGTCGGGTGTTCGTGGGTACCGTCGCCGGCGTTCACGACGGGCACGTTGATGTGGCGGGCCAAAAAATGCGGCGCGCCCGCCGACGCGTGCCGCATCACCACCAGATCGACCTTCATCGCCAGAATATTCCGCACGGTATCGACCAGCGTTTCCCCTTTTTTGACGGACGACTGCGCCGCCGAAAAATTCAGCACATCGGCCGACAACCGCCGTTCGGCCAACTCAAAAGACAGGCGCGTGCGGGTCGAGTTCTCAAAGAAAACGTTCGCCACCGTCACGTCGCGCAACGATGGCACCTTCTTCACCGGCCGCGCCAGCACTTCCTTGAAGCGTTCGGCGAGGGTGAGCAATTCATCGATTTCAGTCGCTGAAATATCCTTGATGCCGAGTAGATGCTTCATGGCGGCTGGAGATGGTGAAGGGATTTTTGGAGATCAGGATATTTTTGGCAGTATTGTATAGTGTGCGAATAATTTTAATTAGTCAAGAGTTAGCTTTTCTAAATTAATTAATCGCAAGCCGCTGGTGGTAACGAATATACTCAATCGCTCAATCACAAATAAACTCACTCACCAATCAGATAAATACCATCTTCCGCAGCTCCCTTTGTGCCGGCCCAACGCACTTGCACATCCTCGGTGAGGCGCGTGTCTACGGCCATTCCGGTGTACGTGGCTTCAATCGGTAGATCGCGGCGGTGGCGCCGGTCGATGAGTACCAATAGTTCAACTGCCGCCGGACGACCATACGTCAGCAACGCGTCGAGGGCGGCGCGCACGGTGCGACCCGTAAACAATACATCGTCTATGAGAACTACGTGCTGGTTTTCGAGGGCAAAATCGATGTGGGTGGCATTGGCGGCGGGTGGTCCGGCCAGTGGGCGCCGCCGGAAATCGTCGCGGTGGAAGGTGGCATCGAGTAGGCCCAAGCGCGGCGTGGCGCCCGTTAATTCAGCCAGCAAACCGTGTAGGTGGTGCGCAACGGGCGCGCCGCCGTTTTGTAGGCCCAGCAATACGGTTTGGGAGAAATCGCCGTGGCGTTCGACGAGCTGATGCGCCAGGCGCCGCAGCAGCACGGCAAGGCGGTCGGACGAAACAATCTGGCGCTCCGTGGGCATACGGGCAAAGGTAGGGGCGAGGACAATGCTGTGCGCCGTGCGCCGCGCCCAACGGTCGGTTTACGGGAGCGTTGCGATGACGAAAACTTCCCGTTCGCGCTGTCCGGCGGCGCGCAGACGCTGGTAGCCCGTCAGGAGCAGGTGGCCGGGGCGCCAGGTCAGCACCTGCGTATCGCGGGCGTCGAGGAGCCGTTCGTGGGGTGCCAGCGCGGCGCGTAACTCGGCTTCGGTGGGCGCGTCGGGGGTGCCGGGGGCTGCATTACCGCTCAGGGTCAGTTGGCGAATCCGCTCGCCGTTGTCGGAGGGGGCGGCCAGGGCTACGGCGCCCGTGGGTAGCACCGTGGCGGCCACTACAGCCTTCAGGTCTGGCCGGGTGAGGTTGTTGAGCACGAACGTGTTCTGCCACCGTAGCCGCCCGGTGGGGTCGAAAACAAACACCATCGCCTGTGTGAACACGTACCCATCGAGCCCCCGATCCCAGACGTTTACAGGGTCATAAGAACCGTAAAAACCCGGTAGACCGTACGAAAACCCGCGCAGATTGGGGTATAAGCCTGAGTTCAAAGACCGATAACTCCAGGCGTCGCCGCCACGGTAACGCGGGTAATATTGTTCGGCCACGAGCGCGTGCCCGCCATCGGGCAGGGCCAGCGGCCGGTGAAGGAGCAAGTGCGCACGGGCCGTGGTTTCGAGCCCTTCGGTTCGGCGGCGGCGCGCGCGGTTCATGGCGCGCGCACGGCGGCGCGGGCCGAAACGGTCGTAATAATGCGGCAGCGTGGGCAAGTCGTAATACAGCAGCGTGGGCGCCGGCGGCTCGCCGCTTTCGGGCAACGGCGGCAGCACCGTGCTGAAAATCCCCTGGGCCAGACGTGGGTCGCGGGTGGCGTACGTGCCCACCACCAAGCGCGGCTGCGTAGAAGCCGCCACGGGCGTCAATCGACCGCTGGTGAGGGTGGCAGGGTGGGGGCTTTGCAGAATGCGCAGCGCGGGTAGGTTGGTAGCGATTTCGATTTGAAACGGCCGTAGGAGGAGCCGGGTCGTTTCATCGATCCGCTCGGCGGCCAGCACGGCCAAGCCGCCCGGCTCGGGCAGGGCATCGGCAATCGAGGTGACCGGGCTGCTCATCACCGGCAGAAACTGCACGGCGGCCGAATCGCGTAGGGGCAGCCGCAACACCGTTTGCTGCCGGTAGGCGGTGGCCACCACGAACGCTTCTCCGCTGACCTCGAACGCGAGGGGCGCCACCGCCACTGGTAGCTCATACCGGAAAACCTGCCCGCTGCCCGTGCCCGGCGCGAACCGGATAATCAGCAGGAGCCGCAAATTGGCTTCGGAAGTACACAGCGCATACGGCACGGCGCCGTCGGCGGTGAGGGCGCGAACTTCGGCGCCCGCCGGCAAATGTACCGCCGTAGTCCAGAGGTGGCGCAATTGGGCATCGTAAGCCTCAAATTGATGCTTCGTGGCATCGCCCTCGTGGCGCTGCCGAAAATCGGAGTACACCAGAATGCTCGAATCAGCGGCAATCGGCAGTACTTCGACCCGGCGTTCCGACGGCGCTGCCGCAATTTCCAGCCGCCGCGCCGCGTGCGTCGGGACGGTTGGTTGGGCTTGCGTGGGGGCGTTCATTGCTAAACATAACGAAATAAACGCGGCTATTTTTTCAAACACCAACTTTTTACCTAGAGGCGTTAATGCAAAGCAGGCGAGGAGCATAGCCGGTACCATAACCGCTCGTTACTGCCCCGCGCCGAGCGTGAGAAGCGCGCGATACTTCGCCGCCGTCAGCGGCACCACCGACAGGCGCGATTGCCGCACCAGCCCAATATCGGCAAGGTCGGGGTCGGCTTTGATGGCCGCCAGCGACACGGGCGACAACAGCGGTGCGGTAGCGGCCACATCCACACTCAACCACGGCGAGCCGGCGGGCGCGGTAACATCCGGCGCGGCCGGCGCCACCACACGGGCGAGCCCCACCACCATTTTTTCGGTTACGCTGTGGTAAATGAGTACGTCGTCGCCGACCTGCATCGCCGCCAGATTGTTCCGCGCCTGCGCATTCCGAACACCCGTCCAGGCCGTTTGGCCGTCGCGCACGAGGTCGGCGTAGCTGTAGGTAGTCGGTTCAGATTTGAGAAGCCAGTACGCCACCGGTGCAGAGTCAGATGTCGGAAGTTCAGGAGATACGTCGGGTCGGTTTCTGCGGACTTGAAAGCCGATTTTACGGCAACAAAAAACGCCGTCGATAATACTTTTGCACCGGTCAGAAACGAACTACAATGTGTTCGCCCGGCGCCTTTCTGCTATTGGTCAACGTATTTGCGAACGGCTTCCAAGCGCTCAGCCGTCAGGTTCAGCACCTTAAGCGAATAATCGGTGCTGTTTTTCTCCGGAAACGTGGCGTAGAACATATTGCCTTCGACGCGCCACTTGCCCACGCGCCGTTCCAGGCCGTCGGTGGGGGCAATATCGTACTGCGTGAGTACGCCGTTCGGGCCGATCTCAAACCCCGTACGCCCCCGGCTCGGCGGAAACGCGTAGGTATTGGGCCGGTACACGATGGTATCGCCGTGGTCTTCTTCGTGGGCGTGGAGCCACGTGCGTTGCATCGTGGCGACATCGACGGCGATGGCCGCCGCCGCCCCGGCCTTCGGGCCGGAACTGCACTGTTGGGCGGTGAGGAGCAACGTGGTGGCGCCGAGCGCCAGCGGGAGGAGCAGTTTCATACGAAGGCGAAGGTACGGCGGGCGGGTGGGGTGGTTGGGCGCCGATACGCCCGCCGGCGCTGTTGCGCATCGTAGGATTAGCCGGCGGGGGGCGGGGGAGCGGGGGAGGCGTGGGTGCCGGGGAGATCGAGGACTTCGCGGGCGGCGATGACACGGTCGTAGAAGGGGCGGTCGAGGCGTTTGTACTTGCGGATGGCGCGCTCGAAACGATCTTGCACGATGATGGAGAGGGCCGAGAAACGCTGGCCGATGGTCTGGTTGAGGGCTTTGGCCTGCGTGCGGAGTTGGCGGGGGCTGGGGCGCAGGGTATCGAAGGCGAGGCGGACGTCTTCCAACTCCTGCAGGCGGGTGTCGGCGATGGCGTACTTGCCCATCGCCGCTTTACTGGCGCGGGCCTGGTCGAGGATGTGGCCGGTGATGTCGATGATGCGGGTGCCGCGCAGGATGAAGAGGCTGGTGGTGTTGTAGTCGTTATCGGCCTGGAGCGAGCGGTTGGCAGTTTTGGTGGCCCACTCGAACATATCGCCGGCTACTTCGCCGGCGACATCGGCCAGCAGTTGCTTGGCTTCGGTTTTAGCTTCGGAGGAGCCGGTAGTGGGGCGCAGCTTGCCTTTGCGGAGGGTGTTGATGCCCCCGATGCCGGTGCCGAGTTCGGCGATGATGTCTTTGAGGGCTTCGTCGGTCTGGTAGGGAGTGAGGTCGAAGATGAGCGCCTTATGGAGGTTGTCGTAGGCGGTGTAGCGGTTGTCCTGCGTGACGGTGAGCATGGGCGGACGGGGCTAACGGGGTTGGGGTGAAAAAAAACGCGGCGGGTCTAGGTGCCTAGCCGCGCAGCTAAAGTAGTGCAAGTGCGGAGATAGCGAAAAACTTTGGCTCGTCAGGCCTGGGCGGTGAGCGCCGGATCGGCCCAAAACCGGCATCAGAGGTAGCAGAAGCGGCATCGGAGCATGGGGGACTGAAATCGGGGCATGCGGCAGTGAAATCGTGGCATGAGCCTCTGAAATCGTCGCATGAGAAACTGAAATCACACCATGAGAAACTGAAATCACAGCATGAGGAAGTGCGGTTGGCGCATGGGGAAGTGAGATCGGGGGTAGAGGGGTTTAGGGGGTGGGTAGGGTGGGGAGCGGGGGTTGGGCTTCTTTGATCTATGCCAGCATCCTGTCAGCGGTCGTTGCGCGTTATGGAGGAGGCGCCCCCCGCGAGCGACGTAGATTTGTAGGCCGCGCGGCTGGCGCTCGTGGGGTTTTACAGTTTATTTCGAGAATGTCTTCACCCTCTCCGGCGTCGTTTGCGGCTTACAAACCCGACGCAGCTAACTGGATTACACTCGCCACAGGCGAATATTATCCGGATATTTTGCAGGATGCGCGTGTGTTATATTCACCAGTCCTTGAGTTATTCGAACAACTTCTGAAGGCGTCCGAATCATCGGGGCGGCTTTTTCTGCAAATCGCAGCGGTACCTAGTGGCTGGATGCGTATTCAGCTGTGCCGGGTGTTCAAGCGGTATGTCAGCCCGGCTACACCGGTAGAGCTGCTGAAGAAAAAGTCGCAAGCGGCGGATATCGTCGCGCAATCCGGCAGCAACTTTCGGCCGATTCAGGAAGTACAGGCGGCTTTTATGCTGCGACCTAAGCCTGACGAAGTGTTGTGCGCGCTGCTGTGGGAATACAAAGACCGGGGCACGAAAGGCTATGACCTGACCGAGCGGTTTTTCGATCTGTTTCAGGCCAGGTTTCCCACGCTTTCCATTGCGGGGCCGAAACGGTCGGGGCGAGACGTGTTATTGGGCAATATATTTCCGGATTATCCTAAGCCGGATCGGCCCGTTGATTTCATAATTTATGATACCGACGGCCAGACTGTCCTGGCGATTGGCCTTGCGCGTTATGATTCTGATCGAGGTGGCTCACAAGAGGGTGACCGTACGGGTGGCTACCGGGACTGTGTAGCCGAAGTACGGGCCTACGCGGTTCAGCGCGGGTTGACAAAGTTGAAGCTGGTATTTCTCAATGACGGACCGGGGCTATTACTTGGCTTAATGTGGGACCGTTACGCAGGTATTGACGAAAGTTATTCCGGCCTCGTACGGGTAATGACCCTGCGCATGGTGCCCGAACGGCTCACTTATGATTGGCTGACTTCCTGATATGGCAACCGGAGTATCCAAAGGCCGCTGGACCGGCTCATTAGACAACACAGGCCGGGCAGGTTCGGCGGCGGATGAAATCCAGTTGAGCTATGCGGGCAAGACGCCCGAAGCACATGTAATGGCCACGCCACCTGGTGTATTTACGGCGCTGCCGCGTACCGAAGACGGGGCCACTACGAATCATCTGTATTACGGCGAAAACCTGGGTGCTTTAGCGCATCTGCTGCACGACCCCGCCGTGGCGGGTCAGGTACGACTGATTTATATCGACCCGCCGTATGCCACGAACAGCGTGTTTCAGTCGCGGACGTTGACCGATGCCTACGCTGATCTGATGGGTGGCGCGCAGTTCATCGAGTTTCTGCGAAAGCGCCTGATTCTGTTGCGGGAGTTGCTGGCGGTGGATGGCTCCATCTACGTTCATCTGGACCAGAAAATGGCCTTTCAAGCGAAGATTTTACTGGATGAAGTGTTCGGTGCAAAGAATTTCCGGGGGATCATTACCCGGCGCAAGTGTAATCCAAAAAACTCTACGTCCAAGACCTACGGCAACATTTCGGATTACCTGCTTTTTTACAGTAAAACGGATGATTATGTCTGGAACCGCCCTTACGAACCCTGGACGGCAACGCGAGAGGCGGAAGAATATCCCTACGTAGAGCAGACGACTGGGCGGCGGTTCAAAAAAGTACCTGTACACGCGCCGGGTGTCCGCAATGGCGAAACGGGTGAACCCTGGCGCGGCAAATTGCCACCACCCGGTAAGCACTGGCAGTATCGCCCGTCGGAACTGGACGCGATGGACGCGCGCGGGGAGATTTACTGGTCGCCGACGGGCAACCCGCGCCGTAAGCTGTACCTCGACGTTAGCAAGGGCCTAGCGGTGCAGGATATCTGGTGGGAACTGCGCGACGCGCACAACCAGATGGTGCGGATCACGGGCTACCCGACGGAGAAAAACCCAGCGCTATTGGAGCGGCTGATTCGGGCGTCATCTAACGCAGGCGATTTGGTGCTAGACTGTTTTGCCGGCTCCGGCACTACGCTGGTCGTCGCCGACCAGCTTGATCGCCGGTGGATCGGGATGGATAACAGTGAGGAAGCCTTACGGACGATTTTTCAGCGGTTTACGCACGGCAGCGAGCGAATGGGGGATTTCGTGAGCCGTCCACCGGCGGTGCCGGTGCGGCGGCAAGTGGCGCCGTCGTTATTCGATCCCGCACCGGATGAACCCGCTGCGCTGCCAGCCGCTACGCCCGGTCCGGCTGTCTTTGAGCATCCGATCACCGAATTTGCTTGCCACTGTGCGCCGGAGTTGCTCTCAGCCGACATTCGGCAGCTATGGGAGGCCAATCAGGCGCGCACCAAGCGCGCGTGATGGTGCCGCGCCCCGCACTACCTACCCCCCAAACTGCCGCAAATGATGATCGAGGTGCTGCCACGTCAGGCGGCCAAACTCGTCGGCCGGCAGGTAGCCGAACAGCGGATGATCGACGCCCGCCTGCCCGGCGTAGGCTGCCGGGTCGAGGAGGGCGAGCAGGGCGGCGCGGTCGGCGTTGAACTCGGTGGGGGCGGTCATGGCGGCGTTGGGGTCCAGCTCCTTCATCGTCCGCATATTCTTCTTGAAGCCTTCGGGTTTGACGAACAGCCACTTGAGCAGCGGGCGCAGCAGGCGCGGCACCCGCAGCGAGGTGAGCGGCTTGCGGCCCGTGCTGACGCGCACCTGATCGGCGCAGTGCACGAGCATCTGGTGGGCGCTCATGCTCCCCCACTGGCGGGGCGTGGCGGGCGTAAGCGCGCCGAGGCGGGTGGTCAGCTCGTGGTATACGGGCGCTGCCAGAAACGAAGGAGTGGCAGAAGTCATCGGCAAAAAGACGCGTAATGGGCGGGTAAACGGGTGGTTCGGGCGCCGAAAGTTAAGGAGTAAAACCACGGCCTTCAGGCAGCACGGATGGGGCGGTACGGGTGCCGCCGTACCCCCGCCGCTTTACGGCCCCGCGCGCCGGAGTACTTTCGCCCTGCCATGCGCGACGATCCCCACGCCCTGCTCCGCGCCGTCCGTCTGACGGCTACTTTACTGGAGCTGCACGACGAAAACCCCTATAAGATTCGCGGTTGGCAGAACGCCGAAGCGATCCTCGACCGCGCCGGCGAAGACGCCCTGCGCGGCCAACCTTCGCCGGAAGCGTTGCAGGCGCGGGTAGCGGGGCTGAGTAAGGGAATGGCGGCTACCTTCAGCGAGGCATTGCAAACCGGCGCCTTACCCGAATACGACCGCCTGTTGGCCGCCACGCCGCCGGGCGTCGTGAAGATGATGGGAATCAAGGGCATCGGGCCGAAACGCGTACGCCAACTCTGGCGCGAGGCCGGGATCGAAACGCCGGAAGCGCTATTGGAAGCGTGCGAAACGGGTGTCGTAGCGAAGCTCAAAGGGTTTGGCGCCAAAATTCAGGCGCAGATTCAGGAGGCCATCGTCTTCGTACTTGCCGCGCGCGGGCAGGTGCTGCTTTCGCAGGCCGACGCTCTTGCTGCCGAGCTGCTGGCGCGTTTGCGCGCGCTGTCCGGTACCCGCCGCGCCGAAGTGGCCGGCGCTGCCCGCCGGGCACTCGAAACGGTGAGCGAGTTGGTAGTAGTGGTGGGAGTGGAAACGGGAGGTTACGCCCCAGCAATGGCCGCGCTGAATGCCCCGGAAGCGGGTCTTTCGCCGGATCCGCGTCGTTCCGGCCCGCGCGCGTGGCGCGGCACAGCGCCCGCCTACGCGGGCGTGCCCGTCTCGGTGCTGCTTACTAGTCCTGATAATTTCCTGAACGAATGGTTTCTGGCGACTGGCTCCGATGAACACCTCGATGCTACACTGCCGCCGAGTGCGATAGAGTGGCTCGCCCCCACGACCGCTCACGCTCCGCCGCCACCTACCACGCTGCGACACGTACTCAAAACCAGTAAGTTTCAAACCGAAACCGCGCTGTACGCCGCCGCCGGGCTGCGGCAGTGCATCGAGCCGGAACTCCGCGAAAACCGGGGCGAGCTGGCCCTCGCCGCCGCCGAAGCGATTCCACGCCTCATCGAAAAAGCCGATATACGCGGGGCGTTGCACAACCATTCGACCTACTCCGACGGCAACCATACGCTGCGCCGAATGGCGGAATATCTGCGGGATGCCGGCTACGAATACCTCGGAATCTGCGACCATTCGCGCTCGGCGGGGTACGCCGGCGGCCTCCCCGACCATAAAGTGCGCGAGCAATGGCGCGAAATCGACGCGCTGAACGCCGAGCTGGCGCCGTTCCGCATCTTCAAAGGCATCGAAAGTGATATTCTGGCCGATGGCTCGCTCGATTACGATGATGAGCTATTAGCGGGGTTCGATTTCGTGGTGGCCTCCGTGCATTCGGGCCTGCGAATGGACGAGGCAAAGGCCACCGCCCGGCTGCTGCGCGCCGTCGAAAATCCATTCACCACGATGCTCGGCCACCCGACCGGCCGCTTGCTGCTGCGCCGCGAAGGCTATCCGCTCGATTTTCGCGCCATCATCGACGCCTGCGCGCACCACGGCGTCGCCATCGAGCTAAACTCGAATCCTTGGCGCCTCGACCTCGATTGGCGCTGGCTTCGCTATGCCCTCGACCAAGGCGTGCTGACGGCGTTGAACCCGGATGCTCACTCGGTGGCTGGTTACGCCGATATGGCCTACGGCGTGCGCCTGGGCCGCAAAGCGCTCCTGACGGCGCCGCAAACGCTCAATACGTGGCCCGCCGATAAGCTCGCGGCCTACTTCGCAGAACGAAAAGCCCGGCGCGGATGAAAATCCTCGTCCTTCGTTTTTCGTCCATCGGTGATATCGTGCTGACAACACCCGTGATACGCGAACTGGCGACGCAAGTGCCCGGCGCGGAGGTGCATTTCGCCACCAAACCCGCTTTTGCGCAATTATTTACGGCGAATCCGTACGTCCGCAAAACGCACGTTTTAACGGGTTCACTCAGTGATTTGTTTACAGACTTACTCGCCGAAAAATTCGACCACGTAATTGATCTGCATAACAACCTGCGCACGCGCCTCATAACCGCTCGGCTGGGCGTTCCGACACGCCGTTTCGATAAATTAAATATCGAAAAATGGTTGTTGGTGAATTTGAAAATCAGCCGGTTGCCGCCCGTTCACATCGTTGATCGGTACCGCGCCACCGCTGCGCATCTAGGAATTCTTGATGATGGCGGCGGACTCGATTATTTTATTCCCGCCGGGCAGGAAATTGCGCTCGATTCGCTCCCCCAAACGCACCGCGCCGGTTATGTCGCCCTAGCTATCGGCGCGCAGCATTACACCAAGCGGCTACCGACGGAAAAGCTAATCGAAGCGTGCGACAAACTGGCTGCCCCGCTGGTGTTGCTGGGCGGCAAAGAGGATATGCCGGTTGCCGCCGAAATCAAGGCACATTTTCAACGGATGCCTACTTCGCCGACCGTGATTTACAACGCCGTCGGCCGGTATTCACTGCACGGCTCGGCCTCGTTGGTACGGCAGGCGCGGCTCGTGGTCAGCCACGATACCGGCTTGATGCACATCGCGGCGGCGTTTCAGCGGCCCATCATTTCGGTGTGGGGCAACACCGTCCCCGCGTTTGGCATGACGCCGTTTCGCACCCCATTTCACTCGCTGGAGGTACTGGGGCTACCGTGCCGGCCGTGTTCCAAAATCGGCTACGCCGATTGCCCGAAAGGGCATTTCAAGTGTATGCGCGAGCAGGATTCGAATTCGCTCCCTTCTTTAGAATTTCTTAATGCAAATTAATTTCCTTCGCCCATTTTTGGGAGTGATTCTGTGGATTTCAGCTTCCGCAACTGTGGTGATCGCTCAGACGACGTCCTCACCTGTATTACAGAAGTTCACTTCTGAAGAGCATGCCGCTCAAATTACTGACTTTCAGAAAGAAATAAATATTGAGTATCGCGATCCCGCGCATTCGCCACTACCGGCGGCGGCGCGCAAAAAATTCGTAACACTCCCTTTTTACCCCATTGACATTAGCTACTGCGTTGAGGCAGTTTTTGTGCGCGACTCTACGTCAGCGGCGTTTCTGATGCCTACCAGCAAGCCCCGCGAAGCCCATTACCGCCGCTACGGAGAGCTACGCTTTACACTCGATGGGCAATCCTTGCACCTGAGTGTGTATCAAAACCTCGATCTGATTACCAAGCCTGAATACAAAAACTATTTGTTCGTACCGTTCACTGACCTCACGAACGGCCACGAAACCTATGGTGGCGGACGTTACCTCGATTTAGTGGGGCCGCTAGGAAAAGTGGTGCGGCTCGATTTCAATCGCGCTTACAACCCATATTGTGCATACAGCGACCGATTTTCGTGTCCGATCCCGCCCGCCGAAAATCGACTTCACGTGCCCATTCGGGCGGGAGTCCAGAGCGATCATTAATGCTAACTACCCGATCTGCCCAAACCCGCAATAGCTGTGCAGCACCTGGGGCAGCCGCACGGTACCATCGGCCTGTTGGTTGTTCTCCAGCAATGCGGCCACGATGCGTGGCAGCGCCAGTGCCGAGCCGTTGAGCGTGTGCAGAAGCTGCGTTTTGCCCCCTTCTGCCTTGTAGCGCAGTTTCAGGCGGTTGGCCTGATACGTCTCGAAGTTCGAGGCCGACGATACTTCCAGCCACCGCCCCTGTGCCGCCGACCACACTTCGAGGTCGTAGGTGAGGGCCGAGGTGAAACTCATATCGCCGCTGCACAGGCGCAGCACACGGTACGGTAATTCCAGCTTCTGAAGTAAGCCTTCGATGTGGGCGAGCATTTCTTCCAGAATCGCATACGACGTTTCGGGCGCCGAAATTTGCACGATTTCTACCTTGTCGAACTGGTGCAATCGGTTCAGGCCGCGCACGTCGGCGCCCCACGACCCGGCTTCGCGGCGGAAACAGGGCGTGTACCCGGCATTTTTGATCGGCAGTTTTTCGGGCGCGATGATCTCGTCGCGGTAGAGGTTCGTGATCGGCACCTCGGCCGTCGGGATCAGGTACAGATTATCCTGCCGGTCGTGGTACATCTGGCCGTCTTTGTCGGGCAGTTGGCCGGTGCCGTAGCCGCTGGCCTCATTGACCAAAATCGGCGGCTGAATCTCGTCGTACCCGGCGGCGCGGGCCTCGTCGAGAAAGAAATTGATGAGTGCCCGTTGCAGCCGTGCGCCCTGGTTTTTGTACACCGGAAAGCCCGCGCCGGTAATTTTATTCCCCAGCTCAAAATCGATGATGTCGAGCCGCTTGATGATTTCCCAATGCGGCTGCGCACCTGCGGGCAGCACCGGAAGGGCACCTACTTCGCGCACTACTTCATTTTCCTGCGCGGTACGGCCTTCCGGCACCGAGGCGTGCGGCAAGTTCGGGAGTTTAACGAGCGCTTGGTGGAGGCGCGCTTCCACATCATCGAGCGAGGCTTTGAGCGTGGCGCCGCCCGTTTTACGCTCGGCGGCTTCGGCTTTCAATACCTCGGCTTCGGCGGCGCGTTTTTGCTGCATTAGCGGACCGATTTCGCGCGCCAGGGCATTCTGGCGCGCCAGATTTTCGTCGAGCGCGGTTTGGGTGGCGCGGCGCTGCTGGTCGAGGGCCACGATAGCGGTGACAGCCTGTTCGGGTTCAGCGACGAATTTTTTGCGGAGCCCGGCGATTACCAGTTCGGGTTGGTCGCGGAGGAGGGGCAGTTGAAGCATCAGGAGCGAAATCAGGGGAGGAGGGAAGCGGCCGGTGCGGCAACGCACGCCGATAACGATATCTCTCGGCGCGGCAGCAGCACGGCCGAACGGCGGGGCAAAAATAGGCTGAACGCGTGGCGCCACGGAACAAGCGCCGCCCGCCGGGCAACTTTTTGGCCGCTGCCGCGTGTAGCAGACAAGACGGGCGCCGTCTGCCGCGTATCATTGTAGCCGGAAGTCGTCAGGGGCCGGCCGGTAGCACGCTGCCGCAGCCGCTCACCGAATTCCCCGGCCGCTTGGCGGCTGGTGCCGCTTGCGGGCGGTTTCCCACTTGTTTCCCTCGTTTGTTTTGTTGCGTAGCCTCCGGCTGCTTCCCTTCGCTTCGGCGTAACCGGGCGGTAGCACGTTCGTCGGGTTTTCCGCCCGCCTTGCCGGCCACTGCCTAAGTGCCTTCTCGTTTTCCGTTTTTCCCCTCGCCTCGCTGGTATGTATACCATTGATGAGCTGAAAGAGCGCCTGCTCGTCGATCTCAAAGAGATTGCCCAGGGGCTCGCCATTCCGAACTTCCGGAAGCTGGCTAAGCAAGACCTTATTTATCGCATTCTCGACCAACAGGCCGTTACGCCCCCCGAGAAGCTGCCGGCTAAGAAAGCCGCTCCTGCCCGCGCTGAAGCTCCGGCCGAACCCACGTCCCAACCCGACCCGGTGCGCCCTGAACCGGTAGCCGCGCCCGCGCCGCCCGCCGTAGAGGTTGCGTCGGCGCCGGTTGCTGCTACTGGGGTGGCGGAAGAAAAACCCGTGCGACCCGTCAAGGTGATTATGCGCCCCGGCGATCTGCCCGTGCCTAATGGGCGCCGCGAGCCGCTGCCTCCCCGTGAGCCGCGCGAACCGCGCACTGACGCACCCCGGCCAGATGTTGTGCGCGTGGAGCTCCGCGACGACGCCCCGCGTGAGCCCCGTGCCGAGCGCGAGCCGCGCGACCAAAACCAGCCGCGTGCCGAGCAGTCCCGTGAGAATCGGGGAGAGAATCCGGGAGAGGGCAGGAGCGAAAACCGCGACCAGCGCCCACCCCGCGAAGACCAACCCCGCCGCGATGCCAACCAGCCCCGCGCCGAACGCGACCCCAACCAACCCCGTCCGGAACGCCTCGACCGCCCCGAGCGTGAGCCACGCGACCCCAACCAGCCGCGCCCGGAGCGAACCGAACGGACTGATCGCCCTGAACGCGATAATCGCGGCGAAAACCGCGAGCAGCGTCCGCCCCGCGATGAGCAACAGCCCCGCCGCGACCCCAATCAGCCGCGTGCCGAGCGGACTGACCGCGAGCCGCGTGACCTCAACCAGCCGCGCCCGGAACGCACTGACCGCCCAGAGCGCCTCGACCGCGACCAACGACTCCCGCGCGACCCCAACCAGCCGCGCGCCGAAGGCCGCGAATTCCGCGACCAACGCCCCGAACGGCCGGAGCGCGAACCGCGCGATCCCAACCAGCCCCGCCCAGAGCGCTCAGACCGGCCGGAACGTACCGACCGTCCTGACCGCCAGGAGGCTATCGGCGTGGGTAACCGCGACGGCAACCCGCCGCGCCGCCAGAACCTGCCGGCGGCCAACAACTACAACTTCCGCGAGTTCGACGGGCTTCTAGAAGCCGAGGGCACGCTCGAGGTGATGCCCGACGGCCACGGGTTTCTGCGCTCGACGGCTTACAACTACATGGCCTCGCCGGATGACGTGTATGTGGCGCCCGCGCAGATCAAGAGCTACGCGTTGTTGCCCGGCGACACCGTCACGGGCTACATTCGGCCGCCGCGCGAGCAGGAGAAGTATTTTGTGTTGCTCCGCGCCGAGCGCATCAACGGCCGCACGCCCGAGCAACTCAAAGACCGCATTCCGTTCGCCAATCTCACGCCGCTCTTCGCCGAAGAGCGCCTGAACCTCACGACCAAATCGTCGCAGCTTTCGACTCGTATCCTCGACCTGTTTGCGCCCATCGGCAAAGGCCAGCGCGGGCTGATCGTGGCGCAGCCGAAAACCGGTAAAACGGTGCTGCTACAGGAGATCGCGAATGCCATTTCCGAAAACCATCCAGAGGTCTACCTCATCATTCTGCTGATTGATGAGCGGCCGGAGGAAGTGACCGACATGCAGCGCTCGGTGAAAGCCGAAGTGCTGTCGAGCACCTTCGACGAAACCCCGGACCGGCACGTCAAAATCGCGCAGATGGCCATCGATAAGGCCCGGCGCCTGGTCGAGTGCGGCCACGATGTAGTGATCATGCTCGACTCGATTACACGGCTGGCGCGCGCCTACAACTCGGTGCAGCCCGGCAATGGCGCCATTATGTCGGGCGGGCTGTATACCAACGCGTTGCACAAGCCGAAGCGCTTTTTCGGCGCGGCCCGTAACGTCGAAAACGGCGGTTCGCTCACGATCATCGCCACGGCGCTCATCGAAACCGGCTCGCGGATGGATGAGGTGATTTTTGAGGAATTCAAAGGCACCGGCAATATGGAGTTGCAGCTCGACCGCAAGCTCGCCAACAAGCGCATCTTCCCGGCCATCGACGTACCCGCGTCGGGCACCCGCCGCGAAGACCTGCTGATGGGGCCGGAAGAGCTGGCGCGCGTCTGGATGCTCCGCAAGTATATGGCCGACATGACGGCTACCGAAGCGATGGACTTCCTGAAAGACCGCCTCGCCGGCACGCGCTCGAACCTGGAGTTTCTGGCGTCGATGAATACCTAGGCGATTCAATGGCAACGTTCGGGCCGACCAGGCCATCTGCTTTTCAGGAGCCGATGGCCCGGTCGGCCTTTTTTCCGTACATTGCTTTCGCTTAGCCCTAATGTAGTGCGGACTTCAGTCCGTCGTTTACTGGCGAACTGTCCTGCTCATCTCATCAAATGGCGGACTGAAGTCCGCGCTACAGCCTTTTCCGCCCGATGAAACACATTTTCTGCTTTTCGCTTCGGGTCGGCGCGTGCCTGGCCGCGCTGCTGACCGTAGACAGTGCCCGCGCGCAGGGCTGGAACTGGACGGCCAATTTGCTGGTGCCACCCAACAATCACGGCGCGCGCGCGACCACCGTTGCCCTCGATGACGCCGGTAACTCGCTGGTAGCGGGGATGTTTCGCGATACGTTGCGGTGCGGCGCCACGACTCTCGTCAGCGCCGGGCGGACGGACATATTCGCCGGAAAAATTTCGCCTACGGGTCAGTGGCTGTGGGTGGTATCGATGGGCGGCGCCGACCTCGATTCGGTGTCGGCCGTAGCCGCTACCCCCACGGGTGGCTTGGTACTGACTGGTACCGTACCTGGAAACACGCCGGTAGGCCCGACCGTGGTGCCCGGCGACCCTAGCCGCCTGACGATGTTCGTCGCGCAGTTATCGGCTACAGGCCAATGGCAGTGGGTAGTCGCGCCAACCGCCAACGGTAACATTGCCAATGCGTTGCATAGCGGTGGACTGGCCACCGATGCCGCCGGCCGCGTGTGGGTAAGCGGGCAGCAGTATGGTTTTGGGGGTGGGCCAGCGGCGTTCACTTTCGGTGGGCAAACCTTGCCTGCGACTACCAACAGGTACATCTCGTCGTTCGTGGCGTGCCTTTCCCCTACCGGGCAATGGCAATGGGTGAACACGCCGGCGGGCGCACAAGGGAATTCGATGATCGGTCAGTTGGCTGTCGATGCCGCACATGACGCGCTTTTCGTGGGCGGCAACGAAGGGGAGCCATATCCGGCGTGCCCTACCGAGTTCGGGATGCCGCACGGGTTTGTGGGGCGGATGGCTGCCACCACCGGCGGCGCGTGGCAGTGGGTGCAAGCGGATCAGTCGGTGTACTACGACACGCTTGGCACTACTCCAGGCGGGATGAGTTACTTCGCCTCAACGGATTACAGCAACTCACAGGTGCTGGCCTTAGTGACCGACGGTGCCGGACGAGTGTTCGTGGGCGGCCAGTACGCCGGACACGCCGGGCTGGGCGGGCAACCGGCAGCCGCTGCGCTGTCATGGGGTTCGTCGGAGATGTACGTTAATGCCCTTGACGCCGCCACCGGCGCGCGGCAATGGAGCCGAGGCACGACCACCCACAACAGCCCCGGTGCGTGGTTTGCGGGCTTGGTGCTGGCGCCCGGCGGCGATGTGACGTTGCTCGCCAACTGTTTCTATATGGGGTTTTGTGGCAACGGTTCGCAACCGCCGCCGCCGACCATCGAATTTGGCGACAGCAGCGATAGCAGCACCCACGCCACGCCGAATTTCGGCTTCGCTGCGATGCTGGCGCGGTATGCCGGTGCCACCGGCCAATGCCGGTGGGTACAACAAGTAGCTGCCGAGGTGACAGCGGCTGCCTCCGTTGGGGGCGAGCGCCTGGTAGTGGCGAGCGGATACGTGGAAACCGACGCGTTCGGCCCCGGTACCGCCACTGGTCTAACGGGGTTTTACGTGACCGGCGTAATTGCGTCCTTAGACGAAGCCGCCCCGCTGGTGCGCGCGCTTTCGGCCACCGCAGTACTACCCGGTGCCACCGTGACGGTAACTGGCGCCAATTTCACGGGCGCCACCCAAGTGCTGATTGGTAACATATCGGTGCCGTTCACGGTGGTAAATGCTACCACTATCGTACTCACGATTCCGCAGAACTTACTGTTCTTGAACGGGAATGTGGTAGTGGTGGGGCCGGCCGGTACCGGCGTGGGCCCGTATTTCGAGACCCTCCCGCTCCCGAATGGGCTTGCGGCTGATGCCGACGCTGCCCGCCTGACCCTGTGGCCTAATCCCGCGCACGACCTTGCGCGGCTGACCCTCGGCGCTACGCCCACCGACGTAACCATTCTCGATGGCGTGGGCCGGGTGGTGCGCACGATCCCGAACGCGCGCGGCACCGTCGCGCTGCCGCTCGCCGACTTACCGGCCGGTACGTACACGGTGCGGGCTGGGGCACGGGTGGCGCGGCTCGTGCGGCAATAGCCGTCCGTCGAGTTGGACCTGAGGCGCTGAAGCACGAGGCAGTTGCTCGGTTTTACGCTTGACTTTCACCCACTCGACTCTTCCCTCGCATCCGATTTTGTAGATTCCATTTTGCGCCGCGTCTTCCTGCTGGAGGGCGCGGCGCTGGTGTTTGGCGCGGCTCGTGTAGAGCACGGCGTAAGTCGAAGGACTTTCTCGGCGCGGCTTGCAAGGTCGAAAACGGCGATTCGCGCACCAGTATGGCTATGACGTTCATCGAAACCGGCTCGCGGATCGACGAAGTGATTTTGAATACCTCAGTGGCTCGCGTGCGTACTTGCATCAGCCGGCCAGTACGTTTTTTGGGCGGGCTGATCGGCGGTTCGTTTTTTAACGTACCTTGGTTCGCTGATAGACTAGTGCTTCAATTCCCTGTCCGATGAAAAATCTTTACGCTCGAATTTTTGCAGCGGCTGCTTCACTGGCCATTCCGCTGCTGACGCCGCTGGCCGCGCAGGCGCAAAACTGGCAATGGGTGGCACGCACGCACGCACGCAGCGGCGAAGCAAGGACATGTGCCACGGCCACCGACGTTGCTGGCAATACCTACGTAGTAGGGATGCTCTCGGGCGATGTCCACTTCGGCGCTCTTACGGTCAGGGGGGCAGTCGGGGGCGATGGCTTCGTGGCTAAACTCGATGTGCAAGGTCAGTGGCAATGGGTGCGCACCGTGCCTACCCCAGGTCGGGACGGGCTGGCCAGTGTGGCGGTACTCGCCTCCGGCGATGTGGTAGTGACTGGCTATATCAATAGTATCCCCGCCCCGATCATGCTTGGATCGAGTACGCTGATCGGTCCAGCGCCTGTTGACAGTTTGTGGCCGAGTACCTATACCACGTACGTCGCGCGCCTGTCGGCGGGCGGTGCGTGGCAGTGGGCTACGCAGGTCGATGCGACCTCGCACTCTGTGGGGCCGGCCAGTATCGTGGTCGATGCCGCTGATAATGCGTACGTCTGCGGTAGCTATATCGCTGATGGCGTCCTGAATTTCGGGACTGCCACGTTGCCGGGTGGCGTTGGCGAAAATCGTTCGTTCGTAGCCAGTATCAATCCGCTGGGTCAGTGGCGTTGGGCCAACAACCCGCCCGGTCCGCTCGGCGCCGGCAGTATGTACACGCTGGCTGTTGGCGCCAATACGTTGTACGCGGGCGGCGAATACATCTCGCCGCCACTGGTACCGCAGTTTAGCCCCAAAGGATCTCATGCGGTACTGGCTGCTTTCGACCCGGCTACCGGCGCCAATCGTTGGACCCGGCGCGACACTGCCTTGGCCTACATGCCTAATCCGCGTGTGGCGAACTATTACCTGCCTGTGGGCCGTAGCTCAATCCACCGTCTGGCGACCGATGACGCCGGTAATGCCATTATGTTGGGCCACTACTACGGCCACATCGCGTTGGAAGGCTTCGTGCTGCCGCAATCGGGTTTTGTACTCGAAGATGACTACGTCGGCACCAGCTTTCTGGCTCGTATCAACCCGCAAGGGACGGCCGTAGCGGCGCCGCTGATTGCGCGGTCGTCGTACGTCACTCTGCCTGATATATTGGCTGTTGGGACCACCGGCGATGCGATAGTCGGCGGGGAGTGGGGATGGATGCAAGGAGGCTTTTGCGGTAGTGGCAACCCCGGAGGTGGTGGCTCGTCGCCACCGTCTCCGATTATTCAGGATACCCTCTGGCTTGGCAGCCAGCGGCTGGTGGGGCAGGAGTCTGCGGGGTACGTAGCCTGGACGCAGAACGGGCAGTGGCAGGGCGGCACGCGGGCTATGGCCGTGCGCGCACTGACGACAGTAGGCAGCGGCGGCGAATTCGTGGCGGCCGGCGATCTGCTGACCGATATGGTACTCGGCGCGGCCTCTCTCACGCTCGACTCGCTGCAACAAGTGGTGGTGGCGCGGTTCAACCCGGCCGCGCCCGTGCTGACGGCTGTGTCTAGCCCAGGCGGGCTGGTAGGTACTGCCCTGACACTCACCGGTACCAATTTCACGGGTGCCACGCAAGTGCTGTTCAATGGGGTGACGGCGACGTTTACCGTCGTCAACGGCACCACCATCACGGTTACGGTGCCGGTGGGTGCCACGACAGGCCTCATCACGGTGCTGACGCCGCAGGGCGGGGCTTCGTCGCCGCAGGTGTTTCAAGTGGGCAGTCCCTTGGGCCTGTCGGCCGACGTGGCAACGCGCCTGGCGCTGTGGCCGAACCCGGCGCACGACCTCGCGCGGCTGACCATCGGCGAGACCGCCACCGACGTAACTCTCCTCGACGGCGTGGGACGGGTGGTGCGCACGATACCGAACGCGCGCGGCACGGTTGCGCTGCCGCTCGCCGACTTGCCGGCCGGTACCTACACCGTGCGGGCGGGGGCGCGGGTGGCGCGGCTGATTCGGCAATAAAGCATTGGAAGGCGTAAGGCATCAAAGGTGAATCGCGTAGTTTTGCGGCCGACTTTCACCTACTTACCTTTTCTTTTGCAGATTCCTTTTTTGCGCCGCGTCTTCCTGCTGGGGGGCGCGGCGCTGGTGTTTGGCGCGGCCCGCGTGGCCCAGGCGCAGACGCCGGTTCGCACGTTCGTGCCGCAGTACCACGGGTGGTTCGTCATCAATTCAGAGCCGCGATTTACGAAACAGCTCGGCTTGCGGGCGGAGCTGATTTTCCGACGGGCCGAACGCGGCCGGGTGTGGCAACAGATTCAGGCCCGCGTGGCACCCGTCTGGAACCCCCGCCCTGATCTGCAATTGTCGGTGGGCTACCTCTTCAGTCGCAATTTTCGGTACGGCGATTATCCCGTGCTGCAAGCGTTCTCTGAGAACCGTTTGTATCAGCAGGTGCTTTTGCGCTCCGTTTTCGGGCGGTTCGCGCTGGCGCACCGCTACCGGTTGGAGCAGCGCTGGAGCCGACCCGCCGTGGCTAACGAGCCCGACCGTTTCGCCACTCTCTATACCAATCGCGCCCGGTATCAGGCGCGGCTCGTGCGGCCCTTGGGACCGGTAGCGGCAATGCCGCGCGGGCCGTACGCGGCCGTTTCCGGCGAAGTATTCGTGGGGTTTGGGCGCCGGGTAGGCGCCAATATCTTCGACCAAGGCCGGGCGTACGGCGGGTTCGGCTGGCAGCTAACACCGTCTACGGCCGTCGAGCTGGGCTATCTGCATCAACTGATTCAGCAGGGGAACGGGCGCATTTTCGAGGCGAACCATACGCTTCAGGTCACGCTCAACCTCAACCCCAATTGGGCGGGCGATGCGGTGGGGCGGCCGGAGACGAATGATAACTCGGATTAGCGGCGCCGTATTTCGCCGCTACTTCCAGTCGTTCACGTCGTCGATGTCCAGCTCGACCTGCCGCCACTCCACGCGGCCCGGCCCCAGCACGCGGTATTGCAGAAAGGCGGTTGCGTGGGTATCGGGCGCGTCGAAGGCCACTAGGGCGGCGTGCTTGGAGAGAATCCGCACATCGGTCACTTTGCCGCCGAACAGCGTTGCCGCGTTCTTCTGCAAATCGGCCCGCAGAAACGCTTCGGGGTCGGCGGGGAGGCCGGCTTTCATCAGGTCGGACAGGTCTTCGCCGGTGAGGGTGCCGAGTTCGTCGGCAAAGACGGCGGCGGCGGGGGCTTCGACCTTTACCGTATCGGGGTCGAGGTCGGCGAGGGCGTCGGCGGTGGTGACTTCGTGCTGCACGGCGCGCTCCTGCCGGTAGAGCATGCGGTCGCGCTCCAGCACTTGCTGGCGGGCAAGGGTGAGGTCGGATTTCAGCCGCCCGACGCTTACGCCGAAATACAACGCCATGCCGCCCATCAGCAGGGTGAGAAAGGCGAAAACGAGGACGAGGCGGTTGGTGCGCATAGTAAAAATGTAGTGCGGACTTCAGGCCGCAGTTTGTCAGCCCAACCGGCCGGCAAACTGCGGACTGAAGTCCGCACTACACGGCATTAAATCGCGGTGTTGATGTCGAACTGCTCCAGGTAATCGGCCACGCGGCGCACGAACATGCCGCCCAACGCGCCGTCCACGACGCGGTGGTCGTAAGAGTGCGACAGGAACATAAACTGGCGTACGCCGATCAAATCGCCCTGCGGGGTCTCGATGACTGCTGGTTTCTTGCGGATGGCGCCGAGGGCCATAATCGCCACTTGCGGCTGCATGATGATGGGCGTACCCATCACGTTGCCGAACGAGCCGACGTTCGAGGTGGTGTAGGTGCCGCCTTCGAGATCAGCCGGGGTGAGCTTGTTTTGGCGGGCGCGGTTCGCCAGATCGTTCACCTTCTTGGTGAGGCCGTGGAGGTTGAGCTGGTCGGCGTTGTGGATGACCGGCACGATGAGGTTGCCGCTCGGCAGGGCCACGGCCATCCCGATGTTGATGTCCTTCTTCTTGATGATATAGTCGCCGTCGATGGAGACGTTGATCATCGGGAAATCGACGATGGCGCGCACCACCGCTTGCAGCAGCAAGGGCGTGAAGGTGAGGGCTTCGCCGTGGCGCTTCTTGTAGGCGTCTTTGTTGGCTTCGCGCCACTTCACGAGGTCGGTGACGTCGGCCTCGACGAACGAGGTGACGTGCGGCGAGATGCGCTTCGAATCGACCATCCGCTGCGCGATCATCTTGCGCATGCGATCCATCTCGATCAGCTCCTGACCGCCCGAAATGCTCGGCGCGGCTTTGGTGGGAACGGCGGCGGGCTTGGCGGCGCCGTTGGCGCTGGGCGCGGCGGCTGGGGCGGCGGGTGCAGCCGCCGGTTGCGGCGCGGCGACAGGTTGCGGCGCGGCTACCGGCGCGTTGGCGCGCTGCTGCACGTACGCGAGGATGTCTTTCTTGGTCACGCGGCCTTCCTGACCGGTGCCGCCGATGGCTTCCAACTCGGCCATGCCGATGCCTTCCTGGCGGGCAATGTTGAGGACGAGCGGCGAGTAGAACCGTGCCTCGCCGGTGCCGCCCGAAGCGGCGCCACCCGTGGGCAGGTGCGGCACGGCGGCGGCCATTTGCACTTCTTCGGCCGTGACGGCGGCCTCTACTACGGCGTTGGCCGAACCGAGTGCCTCGGCGCCGGAGCCGTTGGCGGAGGGCGCCGCGCCGCCGGTAGCCGCTTCTTGCCCGGTGCTGATGATGGCGATAGCTGCCCCGACGGCCACTACATCGCCTTCCTGCGCCAGAATTTCGGTGAGCGTGCCGGCGTAGATGGAAGGCACTTCGGTATCGACTTTATCGGTCGCTACTTCCAACACCGACTCGTCGGCCTCAATCCGGTCGCCGACCTTTTTGAGCCATTTGAGCACGGTACCTTCCATAATGCTCTCGCCCATTTTGGGCATCACCATCTCGACACGGGCCATACTGTTCTGCTGAGGATTTGATTGGGATGATTGGGTGAACAAAGGTAGCCCGAAACGGCGGGGGTCGTATGTTTGAGGCACCTACGCCCGTTGCCCGATGCCGACTGTTCTGGTGCTGGCCGGCTTCCGTTTTTTCTTCTTTAGCAATGAAGGAAACGAACCGCCGCATATTCACATTGAAAAGGCGGATGCCGTTGCCAAATTCTGGCTTGGGCCGGTGCGGCTGGCATCTTCAGCGGGCTTCAGCGCGCGTGATTTAAATAAGCTCGCGGCGTTGGTAGCCGAGTACGAACCGCTTTTTCTGACCAAGTGGAATGCCTATTTCAACCGTAACTAGGGACAGCCGCGCGACCGCCGCGTGGTTCGCCGACGAAAAACTGTGTTTGCGCCTGGCCGATGGCCGCGAAGTAGCCGTGCCGCTGGCGTGGTTCCCGAGTCTGCTGGCCGCCACTCCAGCGCAGCGCGCTAACTGGCGCTTTGTCGGCCCAGGCGTGGGGCTCCATTGGGAGGAGCTGGATGAGGATTTATCGGTCGCGGGGCTGCTGGCGGTGTAGGCGACATTACCTACAGTTAAACTTGATGACCTAATGAGCGCGCCTAAAATGATTGAGATCAGCTTGGCTACTGCGAAAGAATTGGTGCGAATGCTTGATAAAATGCAGACCGCCGTTTGCAGTGGTTGTGAGGGTGAAGACCATGCCGGAGATTGTCCGGCAAGAGGAACAGTTCAATTGAGAAATGTACTGACGCAAAGAATCAACAATCCGAATCGATATTCCAAGTTCTAAACAAAAAAGCGCCGAGCCCCTCACAAGGCCCGGCGCTTCCGTTTCAAACTGAAATTGTCATTGCGAGGAGGCTTTGCGACGAAGCAATCCTCGTTTGCTCGGCGGTTGTAGTGCGGACTTCAGTCCGCACTACAATGACAAATGTGAGGGAATTACAACCTCGGCCGCTTGGCCTCGCTACCACCGCGCTTGCCCACGAACCGCGCCTGGCGGTAATCGCGGTAGAGGCTGGGGTTGAGGATTTTGAAGACGAGCATCACCTTATCCAACTCGTACACCTGGCGCATGGTGGCGCGCAGGAGCGTTTCGGCGGTCTGGTTGTCGCTGGTGCGGGTGTCGATCAAATCCTGGGTCTGACCGATGAACGGGGCGAGGGCTTGCTGGTACCCGCGCAACTTTGTGAGGACGGGCGCCAGGCCGTAGTGCGCCAGAATATCGGCCGATTGGCCTTCGCCAAGGGTCAGGAGCTGGTCGGCGAGTTCGTGGAGCTGCTCGGGGGTGAGGCGCTGCAACTGCTTGACGCGCAGGGTCGATTTGGCGAGCAGATCCACATCGGCCGCCTTGGTCGCCACCGACGAGAGCGGCCCCAGCAGGGCCGGCAGGGCGGTGCGCAGCTGCTTTTCGGCCTCGGTCGCTACCTGCGTCACGTTCTTGGTTTGCACCACGGGGTTGGCGAGGGCTTTGGTGGTTTTGGCGTGGGCGGTTACCACGTCGGCGGCTTCGATCTGGGCGGCAGGAACGACGGCCACCTCGGTGGCCCGGTCGGTGACGAAGCGGCTCACGGTGCCGCACATCGCTTGTTGCTTGAGCTGGAAATCGTTCATAAAAGGGGAGGAGTCGTTACGGGTTGTCGGCGTGGTGCCGGTAGCCGCAGCAAAGTACAACCTAATCCTTAGCTGAATAACGTGGGCGCGGCGCGCGGTTACGCGGTCGAGGCCGCTGGTTACGTGGTCGAAGCCGATGGTTACGTGGTTGAGACTGATGGTTACGCGGTCGAGGCCGGTAGTTACGCGGTCGAGGCCGATGGTTACGCGGTCGAGGCCGATGATTACTGGGTCGAGGCCGGTGGTTACGGGGTCGAGGCCGATGGTTACGGGGTTGCGGGCAGTGTAGGGGGAGGCGGGCCGTTTTGCCGTGCGGTTTCCCCGGAAACCTTCTCCAGCCTGAGTACCTTCACCGCCTGAACATTTTTCGGCCACACTCACCATATTGTATGCGTCACGCTTACTTGCACTTCCTACTGCTTGGTTTTTTGTTGATGAGCGTCGCCGCTACGGCTGGGCCGGTCACGTTTCGGGTCGATCTGCACGGGCAGCCCGTGGCGGCGGCGGGTGTGCATGTGGCGGGTAGTTTTCAGGCGGCGGCGGGTTTCCCCGGCAACTGGAACCCCGCCACTACGGCGCTCACCGATGTCGATGGCGATAGTATTTACGAGGTTACGCTGAACGTGCCGGCCGGTACCTACGCCTACAAATACATCAATGGCGCCACCTGGGCCGGGGCCGAACTGGTGCCCCTCGACTGCGGCAACGACGATGGCGCCGGCAACATCAACCGCGCGTTGGCCGTGGGCAGTACGGTGGTGCGGCTGCCGGTGACGCCGTTTGGCGCGTGCGGTACTACGGTGCGTTTCGCGGTGAGTATGGTGGGGCAGACGGTGACCCCGGTGGGCGTGTACGTAGTGGGTAATTTTCAGGCGCTCGCCGGGTACGACGCCGATTGGGACCCCACCGCTACGCCCCTCACCGACCCCGACGGCGATGGCACGTACGAGGCGCTCATCAGCCTGCCGGCGGCCGGGGTGTTTCTGTATAAGTACGTCAACGGCACGACGTGGGCCGGCGCCGAGATCGTGCCCGTCAGTTGTGGCATCATCGATTTCGCGAACAATGTCAACAGAAGCTTCGATGCTACCGCCGCCACTACCACCCTGCCGACAGTGTGTTTCGGCGCGTGCGGGACGTGCGGCGGGCCGCCTACCACGTACGCTACGCACTGGTGGAACGAGGCGGTATTCTACGAGATTTTCGTGCGCTCTTTTTACGATGCGAGCGGCGACGGCCGGGGCGATTTTGCCGGCCTCATCGCCAAGCTCGACTACCTCAACGACGGCGACCCCGCCACCACCACCGACCTCGGCGTGACCGGCATCTGGCTGATGCCGATGATGCAATCGCCGACCTACCACGGCTACGACGTGACCAACTACAAGGCCACCGAGCCCGATTACGGCACGATGGTGCAGTTTGAAGCCTTTCTGGCGGCGGCCCACGCGCGCGGTATCAAAGTGATTATCGACTTGGTACTCAATCACTCGTCGAGCCAGCATCCGTGGTTTACGGCGGCGGCGGCCTCGCCCACGGCCCCCACGCGCGACTGGTACCGGTGGTCTCCGACGCGCCCCGCCTACCAAGGGCCGTGGGGCCAAACCGTGTGGCACCCGCGCGGCAATAGCTACTACTACGGCATCTTCTGGGATGGCATGCCCGACCTCAACTGGAGCAACCCCGCCCTGAAAACGGCGATGTGGGACGTGTCGCGCTTCTGGTTGAACAAGGGCGTCGATGGCTACCGTCTCGACGCCATCAAGTACCTCGACGAAGACGGCACCGTCCTCGAAGACACCCCCGAAACCTTCGCACTCCTCGAAGAGCTGCACGATTCGGTGCGCGCCATAAACCCCGCCGCCGTGACGGTAGGGGAGGCCTGGACCAACACCACCGCCGTGGTGCCGTACGTGCAAAACGACCGCCTCGATATCTGTTTCGAGTTCGATTTGGCCCTCAGCCTCCACAACGCCGTGAACACCGGCAACCCCGCCGGGCTGCGCGCGCACCTTAATCTGGTGAATACGGCGTACCCGACGCTCCAATACGCCACCTTCCTGACGAACCACGACCAAAACCGCATCTTCGACCAACTCGGTGGTTCGATGGCGAAGATGAAACAAGCCGCCGCGCTTTACCTCACGATGCCCGGCGTGCCGTTCATCTACTACGGCGAGGAAGTGGCGATGAGCGGCACCGGCCCCGACGAAGACAAGCGCCTGCCGATGCAATGGTCGGCCGGGCCGCGTGCGGGCTTCACCACGGGCAACCCCTGGCGCGCGCCCAACGCCAACTACCCGCAGTACAACGTGGCGACGATGGCCGCCGACCCCGCCTCGCTCCTCAACCACTACAAGAAACTGATCGGGCTGCGGAACACCTCCGAGGTGCTGCGGAAGGGCTACTATTTGCCCGTCACGAGCCAATCGGCGCCGATTCTCGCCTTCGCGCGGGTGTGGCAGCAGGAGGCCGTGGTGGTGGTGGCCAACGTGAGCGGCGCCCCGGCGGGCGCGGTGGGGTTGGCGCTGCCGATGTCGTCGTTGGCGGGCGGCACTTACACCGTCACCGACCTCTATTCGGGTCAGGCGATGGGCACGGTGCAGCTCGATGCCGCCGGTGGGTTCGCCGCCTGGACGCCCACGCTTACCCCCCTGGCCGCCAACCAAACGTGGGTGCTGCGCCTCACGCCGCAAACCAGCGCCGTGGCCGATGCCGTGCCTGCGCCCGCCCTCAGCCTCTTCCCGAACCCCGCCACCACCACGGTGCGGTTGGAACTGACGGGCTTCGGCCCGGCCGCCACCCGGCTGCTCGGCATCTACGACCTGAGCGGGCGGTTGCTGCGCTCAGTGGTAGTGCCCGGCGAAGGAGTGAGCCTCGATGTCAGCGATTTGCCGACCGATACGTACTTCTTGCGGGTGGCTGGCGGGGCGGTGCAGCGGTTGGTGGTGGTGCGGTAAGGGTGGAGGTGGTTTAGTGTTTTATCATAAATCAGCGGTCGGTTGCGTTAGGCTCCTATGAAGATTTCTCACTTTGCCGGCGGGCTGCTGCTGATGGGTTTGGTGGTTGGGTGCGATAGCAAACCGCGTGAATCCGCCGATGAGCGGGTGACGGTTGCGCCGCCCGCTACGGCGCCCGCTACAGAAGCTGAAACAGCGGCCGAACCGCCGAAAAACCCGTTGGAGCTGCACGTTGAAAAACGGCGCTCGTCGTCGTCGTTGGCGCCGGAGGGGCGCGATGGGAAGGATGGCGCTGCCGAGGCCGCGCCGCCGGTGACTTACCGCCTCACGTATCGGCCGAAAAAGCGGGTGGCGCGTCGGGTGGCTGTTGCTGGTACTGCGCCCAGTGCGCCGTCGCCCGCAACGGATGCGGCTAGTGCTCCAACCTCGTCGCAGGACAGCGACGATGCGCTACCCACCAATCCCGCCCGCGCCTCCGACCGCGCGGCGTTGTATGCTTCCTTCGCCAAAGTGCCGCAGATTTTTCGGATTTCAGCGGAGGCTGATACGATTCTAGCCTGCGCCGAAGGCACCCGTATCGATGTGCCGCCGGGGTCGTTTGTAGATTCGACTACAGGGCAGCCAGCGACGGGCGAGGTGGAAATTCGAGTACAGGAATACCTCTCGATGAGCGATATCGTGTTCAACAACCTGGCGACCACGAGCGGCGAAGCCCTGCTGGAAACCGCTGGAATGCTGAACCTCCAAGCCTCGGCCGATGGTCGTCCGCTGGCGCTGCGGCCCGGCGCCACGCTCGGGCTGGCCTTCCCGCGCGAGGGTGCCGCCAAGCCCGGAATGCAGCTCTTCACAGGCGTCGCGCCAGCCACGCACGCTCCCGAAAACACCGCCGCCGCCCTCGACTGGCAGCTTGCCTCCGCCACCGATACCACCCTGACCCCCACCGAGTGGTGGGAGCGCGGCGACGCCCGCCGCCGCCGCCGCTACCGGCAAGTGTACTTGGCCGCCGATTACCCCGGCGGCCAGCCGGGCCTGTCGCTGGCGCTGCATAAGCAGTTGGCCTATACGGCCCGGAAGGGCGCCGCGCAGGCTCGCCGGCCGCTGTCAGTCCGCGCCCGCGAGCATCTGGCGCGGTTCGACGATAAAGCCCCGGCGCGCCTACGCGGCCGGCTGGTGGATGTGGTGGAACTGGGGGTGATGATTGACGAGAAAGGCAAAATCAGCCGGTTCACCTTCGCCGAGGGCTGCGACCGGCGCCTAGTCGCCAAAGTCCGCGCCGCCGTTTGGAAGCTGCCCCAAGTGTGGCTGCCCGCCTCCTGCGACGGCAAGCCCCAGGCCGGCACGGTGCCGGTGATACGCGTTTACTTCTCGCGGCGCGGCCAGATGGAGGTGCGGCGCGTGCTTGCGTCGGTGCGCGGCTCAGGGTGCGAACAAGAGGTGGAACGCGGCTCCCTCGCCCAAGCGCGCGTCGACAGCGCCGTAACCGTCGCCCTGCGGGCGCGCGCGCTCGACCGGGTGCCGTCCGAGCTGACCGGTACCTTTCCATCCACTCAAATTTCGCCTCGCAGCTACCTGATGCGGACGTCCAGTCTGGGCTGGCACAACTGCGACTGCATCCGGCCGGGCGCGTTGCGCGTGCTGGCGCAGCTGAAAATTCGTGCGTCAGAGGCAATTACTGCAGGTATCAATGATATTGTGCAGCGCGCGACGACGCCAATCCCGGAGTTCGTCACGTTGCGGGTCGAGGTCGCCGACGCCGATGTCAAGTTGCTGCTACGCGACCAGCGCACGATGCTGATGCCGAATAAGCAGCAGGGCGCGCAGCAGACGTTCAAGTTGCCTAAGGATATCCCCCTCACGATTATGGCTGTGCGGATGAAAGACGGCGCGCCCCAGATTGCTACACGCGCTATAGTCGCCGCCGATGCAACGGAGCGAGAATTTGCGTTCCGAAACGTGTCGCTGGCTGAGTTGCGGGCTGAAGTCGACCGATTGGCGCCCCAATAACCCTTGCGCGCACGCTAAGATTGTCGGCGCGCCAACCGTCAGCGTAACGTCGCGCTACATCGCAGCCACCCGCCGCCGCACCATCTCCAACACCTGCACGGCGGTGTACTGGATGTTCAACTCCCGCCCCCGGTCGAAGTTGAACCGCCGGCTGACCGTGCCGTTCGCATCGGCCACGGCGATGCAGATCGTGCCGACCGGCTTGTCGGGCGTGCCGCCGCCCGGCCCGGCCACGCCGCTGGTGGCGAGCGCTACATCGACGCCGAGCGCCGTGCGCGCGCCTTCGGCCATTTCGCGCACTACCTCCTCGCTCACGGCGCCGTACGTCACCAGCGTTTCGGGGTGTACGTCGAGCAGCCGCTGCTTGACCTCGTTATCGTACGCTACGATGCTGCCCAGGAAGTACGCCGATGAACCTGCTACATTCGTCAGGCGGTGCGCCACGTAGCCGCCGGTGCAGCTTTCGGCAGTGGCGATGGTGAGCTTTTTAGCGATCAACAGCTTACCGATAGCTGCTTCCAGCGTAATTTCTCCTTCGGCGAAAATGTACTCCCCAATGAGCGGGTACAGCTCGGCGATGCGCGCGGCCATCTCGGCTTCGAGGGCTTCGGTGGTCATTTCATCCGGCAGCAAGCCGGTGAGGCGCAGACGCACTTGGCCCATATTCGGCAGATAGGCGAGCTTGAGATGGGCGGGCAGCGCGTCTTCCCAGGCGCTGATGGTTTGCGCCAGAAAGCTTTCGCCGATGCCGATGGTCTGCACCACGCGGTGGCGCAGGGCCGGCGGCCGGAACCGCTCGGTGAGGCGCGGCAGCACGGTGTCGGTCATCATGCGCTTCATTTCGAATGGCACGCCCGGCATCGAGACGAACACCACTCCGCCGTCGTCGAACCACATACCGGGGGCCGTGCCGAGCGGGTTGGGTACCACCTCGCAGTTGGCGGGCACCAATGCTTGGGCGCGGTTCACGTCGAGCATCGGGCGGTTGAAGCGCGCGAAAATGCCTTCGACGTGCGCCAGCGTTGGTTCGTGCAGCACCAGCTCGGCGCCGAAGTAGCGCGCCAGCACGTGCTTCGTGAGGTCGTCTTTGGTAGGGCCGAGGCCGCCCGTGATGAGTACGGCGTTGGCGCGCCGCCGCGCGTTGTCGAGCGCCTCCACGATGGCGGCGGCATCATCGGAAACCGAGGTAATCTGCACCACGCGCACACCGCGCTGCCCTAATTCGGTACCCATCCAAGCAGCATTGGTGTTCACGACTTGCCCGTACAGGAGTTCGTCGCCGATGGTTAATAGTTCGGCCGTAATGGTCATTGAAGAGTTTCGAGTTTCGAGTAACTAGTGACAGGCGCTTTGAGGTAGAGGGGTTTTGGGCGGAGATACCGACAAAATTTCTGTTTGCGCGTGGGGTTGGTACGGTGTTTCGGTAGCGAAATGCGCGGCGCGGCGCAGTTTTGCCTTCCACCCGTTCTTCACTTAAGGCCACAAGGCCAGATCACGCTACATGTTCAACCGCACAAACTTACTGGTTGCCGCTTCGTTTGCCGCTGCCGCCGTTTTCTTTCAAGCCTGCACCACCGCCCAGATTCAGCAGGGCGTCGGGATGGTGCTCAACGGCGGAGCCACCGATCAGCCCGTAACTGAGGCTGAAGCCGGTTCGGGCCTGCGCGAGGCGCTACAACAGGGCATCAGCAAAGGGGCGGCCCAGGCCAGCCAGACCGATGGCTACTTCAAGAATCCGCTCATCAAGCTCCTCTTTCCGCCGGAAGCCTTGAAAGTTGAATCGCGCCTGCGACAAATTGGGCTCGGCGGCGAGTGCGATAAATTCATTCTGGCGCTCAATCGGGGCGCCGAGAACGCGGCCGTCGAGGCGAAACCCATCTTCGTGCAGGCCATCAAAGACCTCACCTTTGCCGATGTCTGGGGCATTCTGACGGGCGGCAAAAACGCCGCCACTAACTACCTGCGCCGCACCACCACCAACCAGCTCGTCACGAAGTTCAAGCCGCACCTCACGGCGTCCATCAATAAAACCAGCGCCACGCGCCTCTACGGCGATTTGGTGACGAAGTACAACCAGATTCCGCTCGTCACGAAAGTCAATCCCGACCTCGCCGACTACGCCACCGGCAAAGCCGTCGATGGCCTTTTCTCCTTAATAGAGCAGGAAGAAGCCAACATCCGGCAAAACCCCATCGCCCGTACATCTGATTTGCTGAAGCGCGTGTTCGCCAAACAGGATAATAAAGGCTAGACATTTTGTCATTGCAAAGAGGCTTGGAGTTTACCCTGAGCTAGTCGAAGGGACGAAGCAATCGCCGTTTGTTCGGTATCATAGGTGGGAAAACACGCCGGACATTCGCACCAAACAAATGAGGATTGCTTCAGTCCTCGCAATGACAAAGCGCTTTCTTGTACGACAGCATAAAAAGCACAAAAGGCCCGATGGAAAATTTTCCATCGGGCCTTTTGCATCAGTGTGAGGTGATAGCGCTCCAGAGTGCATCTCATCGGCACATCAACATATCCTCAGCTTAGTAATCGTCCTCGTCGAAGCTGCCGCCTCTCCGGTTGGCACCGCGCGTAAACGAGTCTCCGTCATCATCCTCGTCGTCATCGTCGGCGGTGAACGCGACTTCATCGTCGTCGTCGCTCTCGAAGGCATCGCGCGAGCCGGCGCTCTGCGACTTGTACTCCGCATCCGACATCGACGCCAGATCGAGTGCCTCGTCGTGCGAGGAACCCGTGTCGCGGTACATCAAATAATCGGCGTATTTGTCTTCCGCCGACGCGCCTTTGCCCTTGCCGCGCTTGGCGGGCTTGGGTTCGTCATCGTCGTCGCTGAGGTCGTCTTCGTCGCTGAATGCACTGGCGATGGGCAAATCATCGTCGTCATCGTCATCGCCAAAGCTTAGATCGTCGTCATCGTCGTCATCGATGCGGCTGCCTTTGCGGCCTTTGGGCAGATCGAGGTCGTCATCCTCGTCGTGGCTGGGGCGCTTCATGTTCGGGGGAGCGAAATGGTGGTAGAGTAGGGAACCGGTGGTTCCGATGGCACAAATAAAGAGCGCGGCCGAATTTGAGGCAAATCGGTGATGATAAAACGCCGGTTTTTTTTCAGCGACGCACGGCAAAATCGGCGATGTTCAGGCTTCGCGAGCAGAACGCGTACTCTTCGGCTACGTTGGAAGCGACGAGTACCAAGCGTTCCGGGGTACACGTTTGGGCCACTAAATCGAGGTACCACGCCACGCCAGCGCGGTCGAGATTGGCGGTCGGCTCGTCGAGCAGCACCAGCCGGGCGCCCGAGTAAAGGGCCAGCGCTAAGCGCAACCGTTGACGCATCCCGCTCGACAAATCGCGCACCCGCCGATGCGCCAGCGGCCCGTCGAGCCGCGCCAGACTGACCACTTCGCCGGGGCCGGTTATACCTGCGCGCCACGGTTTTAAGCGGGCTTGAAACGCGGCGACTTCGGCTACGCTCAACTCATCCGGCAAGTCGAGATAGGGCGCAGCTAGGGCGGTTTCTCGATAGAGATTTTCGATTGCTAACGGCTGATCAGCAAGCTGATATTCAGTCGCTCCTTCAGTGGCAGGTGCCCACCCGGCCAGCACACTCAAGAGCGTCGATTTGCCGGCGCCGTTGGGGCCGAGAATGGCCGTGGGCGCCCCCGCAATCAGTTCAGCATCGAGCCCTCGGAACACCCAGTTTCGCCCAAAGCGCCGCCCCAACCCCCGCGCCGTCAGACGAAAAGCGGGCGCCGAAACGGAAGGTTCTTCCCCCGTTTCGGCGCCCGATCCGGCCAGCGAGCGGCGGGGCTCAGTCGGCGTCATCGCCGCTGCCGGAGCTGCGGGGCGTCCGAATCACGCCGCGCCCTGAGCTACGCACGAAGTGCAAAACCTCATCGCGCTCCGGCGACGGCAGCAGTTCCATTTCGATGCGGTTGAGCGCCGCCGACGTGTTCAGCCCGCTCAAATACATCAGCCGATAAATTTGCTGAATCTCGTTGATTTTTTCGTTCGTGAACCCGCGCCGCCGCAATCCGATGGAGTTGATGCCGGCGTAGGAGAGCGGCTCACGGCCGGCCTTCACGTATGGCGGCACGTCTTTGCGCACCAGCGAGCCGCCCGACACCATCGCGTGCGGCCCGATATGGACGAACTGATGAATGGCCGTCATCCCGCCGACGATAGCGTAATCCGACATCTCGACGTGGCCGCCCATCTGCACGGCGTTCGCCACGATGCAGTGGTCACCGATGAGGCAGTCGTGCGCGACGTGGGCATACGCCATAATCAGGCAGTCTTTGCCGATGACGGTGCGTTGACGGTCGGCGGTACCCCGGTTCACCGTCACGCACTCGCGGATGACGGTGCCGTCGCCGATATGCACGGTCGTCATTTCGCCGCCGAATTTCAAATCCTGCGGAACGGCCGCGATCACGGCACCGGGGAAGATTTTAACGTTCTTCCCGATTCGGGCGCCTTCCATGATCGTCACGTTCGGCCCGATCCAGGTGCCTTCGCCGATTTCGACGTTTTTGTAAATCGTCGTAAAAGGCTCAATCACGACGTTATGCGCAATTTTCGCTTCTGGATGGACGTAAGCTAGGGGCTGGTTCATAGTTTCAAGTTTCAAGTTTCAAGTTTCGAGTTTTACATTTTTCCGTGCAGCGTCATCAGAACGTCTACTCGAAACTCAAAACTCAAAACTGCCTACACTCCTTCTTTTCGTACGATACTCGCGCTCATTTCCGCTTCCATCACCAGCAGCCCGTTCACGAACGCCTGGCCCTGCATTTTGGCAATACCGCGCTTGATGGGCGCTTGCAGCTCGCAGCGGTAAATGATGGTATCGCCGGGGAGGACTTTGCGCCGGAACCGGCACTTATCGATGCCCAGGAAATACTGCCAGTAGTTTTCGGGGTCGGGCACGGTATTCATCACCAGAATGCCGCCCGTTTGCGCCATTCCTTCTACCTGAAGTACACCGGGGAACACGGGGTTGCCGGGGAAGTGC
This sequence comes from Hymenobacteraceae bacterium, assembly GCA_031425525.1. GTDB lineage: Bacteria > Bacteroidota > Bacteroidia > Cytophagales > Hymenobacteraceae > JANNMJ01. The sequence goes on from JANPJM010000078.1 coordinate 238,608, forward strand.
CCTTGGAAAAACTCCTCGTTCATGGTGATGTTCTTCACGGCCGTCACGTTCTGCGAATCGAGGTGAATCACCTTGTCGATCATCAGAAACGGGTAGCGATGCGGCAAGAACTGCATCACACGGTTGATGTCCATTACGGGCTCGCGGCGGGGGTCGTACTGCGGCACGTTGCTCGTGGCGGCCTCTTTCATCTTTCGTTTGATTCGGCGGGCCAGCGCCACGTTAGCCGCGTGGCCGGGGCGCGCGGCCAAAATCTGCCCTTTCAGCGGGCGCCCCACGAGGGCCAAATCTCCGATGAGGTCGAGTAGCTTGTGACGCGCGGGCTCATTCTTGAATCGCAGCTCGGTGTTGTTGAGGATGCCTTCTTTCTGCACCTTCACGATGGGCTTGCCGAGCAAGTCGGCGAGGTGTTGCAGTTCGTCTTCCTGCACCACACGATCGACCACGACGATAGCATTGTCGAGGTCGCCGCCTTTAATGAGGTTTTGGCGGAAAAGCGTTTCCAGTTCGTGCAGAAAGCAGAACGTGCGCGACGAGGCAATGTCGCGCGGGAACTGCGCCAGGTCGGTAATCGAGGCGTGCTGCGACCCGAGAATCGGCGAGTTGTAATCGACCATTACCGTCAGGCGGTAATCGTTGAGCGGTAGCGCCACCATCTCGACTTCGCGGCTCGGATCGGCGTAATGGATGCCTTCGGGAATCTCGAAATACTGCCGGAGCGCGTTCTGCTCCTCGATACCGGCGGCGGTGAGGGCGTTGCAGAAATCCATCGACGAACCATCCATAATCGGCGGTTCAGGTCCATCGAGCTGGATGAGGATATTGTCGAGTTGCATCCCGACGAGGGCTGCCAGCGTGTGTTCGACGGTATGAATGCGGGCGCCGTTCTGCTCGATGGTGGTGCCGCGCGAGAGGTCTACGACGTTATCGACATCGGCATCGACAATCGGCTGGCCCGGCAAATCAAGGCGCTGAAACTTGAATCCGTGGTTAGGTGGCGCCGGCTGAAAGGTCATCGTGGCCACCACGCCCGTGTGCAGCCCCACTCCGGAAACGGTAGCGGGCGCGGCGATAGTGTGCTGCTTATCGGTCATTTTTTTAGTTTTTAGTTTTTAGTTTTTAGTTTTTAGATGGGTCGAGCCAGAATGGACTACACCCTAAACACTAAACCCTAAACACTCACTTGGCTTTGCGCAACTCATCGAGCTGGCGTTGCATGTCGGGTAGGCGGCGGAAGATGGCCGCTGCGCGCAGATTTTGCTTATAATCGAAAGCCGGCGACCCCTGGATAAAGGTGCCGGCTTCTTTCACTGATTTACTCACGCCGCTTTGCGCGCCGATGATGGTGCGCGGTGCGATGGTGATGTGGCCCACCAGCCCGACCTGCCCGGCAAGCGTACAGTTTTCGCCGACCTTGGTAGAGCCCGAAACGCCCGATTGCGCCGCGATGACGGTATGCGCACCCACCTCAACGTTGTGCGCAATCATCACGAGATTGTCGATTTTGGCGCCCCGCCGAATGATCGTCGAGGCGAGGGTGGCGCAATCGAGGGTGGCGTTGGCGCCGATGCTCACGTCGTCTTCCAGCACCACGTTGCCGGTCTGCGGGATGGCCCGGTACGAGCCGTCGGGTTGCGGCGCAAACCCGAAACCGTCGCTCCCGATCACGCAGCCCGCGTGCAACACGCACCGCGCGCCGATGACTGTGCCGGCGTATACCTTGGTCCCGGCGTGGATGATGGTATCATCGCCGATGACGCAATTGTCGCCGATGGAAGCGTGCGGATGAATCTGGACGTTGTTGCCGATTCGGCAGTTTTGCCCGATATAGCTGAACGCCGCCCGGTAGTGCCCTTCGCCGATGGTGGAGCCCGTGCCCAGGTAACTCGGTTCTTCGACGCCGGTACGGGTGCCGCGCGTCAGGCGCTGATACTGTTCGAGCAGTTCGGTAAAGCCCGAATACGGGTCGGCTACGCGAATGAGGGTGGTAGCCACGGGCTCGCGTAGCACCAGGGTTTCAGCCACGATAACGGCGGCAGCCTTCGTCTCGTACAGAAAATGCTCGTACTTGAGGTTCGCCAAAAAGGCTAACTCGCCGGGGCCGGCATCTTCTATTTTAGCCAGGCGCGCCACGCGTACGGTGCCATTGCCTTCTACGCGGCCGCGCAGCAGCTCCGCAATCTGATCGGCCGAAAATTCCATTGCGGCAAAACTACTACGCGCGGCGGGTTGTAGCGCGGTGCCGCCGTAACCAGTCTGCACGGCCGGCACCGCGATAATGCCGGAGACGTAGGAGTGCGCCGCCGCGCTACACCAAAATTTCCTTCGGATAACAGACGAAAAACTTCTCCACTTTCTGGCTGAGCGCCTGAATGTTGGGCAAGTCGCTTGCCTCCGTCACATCCAGCACGTAGCCGGTTTTGGTGAGTACCTGAATCGGCCCGGCGCCGCTGGCGTCGTAGGCATTGTTGCCCACGCGCCCGGCAATGACGAGGTGCGCCGCATCTTCCTCGTTCAGGCTGAAGGTGGCGGCCACCAGATCGCGGGTACCGGGCAGCAAATCCGGGTCGAAGGGCGTACTGCTGAGGCTGATTTTGAACAGGCGTCGGTCGAGGATGCCGGCGGCGAGCAGGCGCAGCACGGCATCGGGGTGGTGGCGCCATTGCTTGATGGCGGCCCAGATATCCACATCGTCGAGCGCCGTGAAGTGCGGGAGCGCGGTTGGGTCGGCGACGAACGCCGGGAACGTCAGCTCGCGGCTAAGGAAATAGTACAGGTCGGGCGAGGCGGGTACTGCGTGGCCGCGTGCCAGCAGTATGCGGGCGCGCTGCACGAGGCGCAGCACCATATGTTCGGCACTCAGCACGGCGTGGTGCAGGTACACTTGCCAGTACATCAGGCGGCGGCTCACCAAAAAGCTCTCGATGCTGAGAATGGCTTTTTCTTCCATCACCAGCCGGTCATCGACCACAGTGAGCATCTTGAGGAGGCGGTCGGCGCCGATTTGCCCTTCGCTTACGCCGGTGTAAAACGAGTCGCGCCGCAGGTAATCGAGGCGATCTACGTCGAGTTGCGAAGAAATGAGCTGATGAAAAAACGGCCGCTCGTACGTTCCCCGGAACATCTGAATCGCCAGGCCCAGCTTGCCGCCGAACTCGCCATTCAGCATTTCCATCAGATGCAGACTTACCTGCTCGTGGCGCACCTGATGAAAAATGGCCGTTTCGAGGGCGTGCGAAAACGGCCCGTGGCCTACGTCGTGCAGCAGAATCGCCACCTGTGCGGCCTCACATTCAGCATCGGTCACGCGTACGCCTTTGGCTTGCAGGGTTTGCAGCGCAAGCTGCATCAGGTGCATCGCACCGAGGGCGTGGTGAAACCGCGTATGCAGCGCCCCAGGGTACACAAACTCGGTGAGCCCCAGTTGTTTGATGCGCCGCAGCCGCTGGAAAACGGGATGCTCGATGAGGTCGAACAGCAACTCGCCCGGCACCGAGATGAACCCGTATACCGGATCGTTGAGGATTTTCTTCTTGTTCACCGCGTTTTTCACGGTGCAAAGCAACGACGGGGAGTTTTGAATTTCGAGTTTCGAGTTTCGATTTTTCGATTAACGAAAAACGGCTAACTAATAACGGTTAACGACTATCGACTCTGGGATTTGCGCGACTGGCCGTAAGTTCGGCCCCGATGACAACCGCCGCCCTTTTTACTATTCGCCTCGCCACCCCCGCCGATGCCGCTCCGTTGAGCGAGTTGATGGCCGACACCTTTCGTGAAAAATGGCACACCGATTACCAACCTGCCGACCTCGAGGCGTACCTCACCGAGAATTATCAGCCCGCCATCCAAGCTGCTCAAGTTACTGATGCCGCCACGGTGCTGTTTGTAGCTGAAGCAGTGGCTGGGGGCGAGTTGGTCGGGTTCGCGCGGTTCCGGTTCGGCGAGCCGCCGCCCGAGGTGGCTGCTATCGGCCCGCCGCCCGCCGTTGAGCTCGTGACGTTTTACGTCCGTTCGGCGTGGCACAACCAGCGGGTGGGCGCCGCCCTTTTCGATGCTGGCCTAGCCGAAGTGAGCGCCTGTGGCGCCCACGTCATCTGGCTCGGTGTTTTCCCGAATAACCACGGCGCGGTGCGATTTTATCAAGCACGCGGGTTTGCGGTGGTTGGCGAACACGCGTTCACCGTCGGCACGCAAACCGACGTAGACTGGTGGATGGCGCGGCGGTTGTAGTTTGTTAATCGTTAGCCGTTGGCCGTTTTTCGTTAGTCGTCAATTCGATGGATGCTGTTACGTTCACTGGTTTTCGCGGTTTGCCGCAGCCCGCCCAAGCGCGGTTGCTGGCTGCACACGGGCGCCTGTTGGCTACCCGGCGCGAAGGCGGCATCTGGCAGCACCTCTATGACGTACGCGGCTTTTTCGTGGAGACTTGGCACTGGGCCGAAGCCGGGCCGGACGGCGAGGCGCCCATCGGCCTGCTGTTTTCGTTCACCGACGTAGCCGGGCTGGATGGGTGGCTGGCAGGGGTGGAGGTGGGCGACGGTTAGCTGCGCAGCCCCCACGCTTCTGGTTGCCTGGGGGCTTTTAGGCTGATTTTTCGGTTAAGGCAATAGTAAAAATCTTCAATTATTTCCGCTTTCGTCATTCCACCGGCCAAGTGTTTCAGCACGTCATACACCGTGGTGCGTAGCCCCCGTATGCAGGGCTTGCCGCCGCGCTTACCGGCTTCGATCGTAATAAGTTGATCGTAATGCATAGGGCGCGAAGTAGATTTTCGGGCGGTTGATTGAACGGTGGGTTCAATCAATGTCATACGGAAACAGCGCCTCCACTTCCATCGACCACCCCGGCACGGCGGGCTCGGCTTCGGCGCGCTCGCCCCGGCGGTAGCGCACGGGCTTGTCCGGCGAATCATCGCGAAAGACGCGCACTACGTCGGAAGAAAGCATATCCACATCCCACACGACCAACGTGCCGGCCGCGAAATAGTCGGCCCGCTTAGCGGCCATTTCGGCTTCGGCAGCAGGGCCGTAATCGCCTTCACTGCGCACTTCGACGGCGAAAACCGGCGCTCCTTCCAGAAACTTCATTCCCGTGGGGCGGCCGGTGTGGAAAGCGGCATCGGGCGAGAAGGATTTGCGATTCGGCAGGTTGACAAGGAAGCCAACATTGTCGGACACCGCGTACCCAGAACGATTACGAAAGGAGTATTCCGTCAGACTTACGAAAATTTGACCGGCAGCGAAGCCAGGAATAAAGCCGGTTGGTGACATTTCGAGTAGCTGGTCGTTAACGATTTCGGCTTTGCCGGGATGATTCAGTAGTGTGGCAGGACTCATCGGCGTTCTGTTTTAAACGATTTTGTCATTGCGAGGAGGCTTGGAGCCTGCCCCGAGGAACGTGGGGGACGAAGCGATCTCACTTGGAATTGGTGCGGCGGTTGGGCGTCGCCGAGCGGCCGGTACTCAATCGCCCCTAGCAAACGAAGATTGCTTCGCTGCGCTCGCAATGACAGGTTGGAGTAGCTGGTATTTCTATGCCCCTTCGCCCGTGAAGACTAGAAACTCCTGAAACATCTCCCGTCCATACTCCGCATAGCCACGCGCACCAAACTCCTTACTGACCTTACTGATGCTGAGAAAGCTTTCCAACTCAGACCGCCGGATGTACAGGCGTTCAAAAGTTGCTTGTAAATCTTCAAGCGTCCAGTCGTATTTATTTCCGGTTGAAAGCGCGCCAGGTTCAAGTGGCTTTGCTCGTTTCGTTACGCGCGAGCCTTGGTCTGTCACTTCGCGCAAGCGCAGCTTTTTTTCGTTGATACTTTCAAGCTGCCGTTTCTCATCTTTGGTTTTAGTGAAGTAGCTGATTTCCTTGCCGTCTTCGTGGCGTTTCATCAATGATTGCCAGTAGGCAGAAAATGCTGCATTGAAATCTGGGTAATGCTTCATTGTTTTTTTATTATGGGTTTTATCTACCGCAACCCCATCTCCCCAATAATCTCCGCAATCTTGCCATCTAACTCCTTTCCAACGCGCTCATAATCAGCGGCACTCGCCAACTCGGCCCGCACGCTGAAGTAGAATTTGATTTTGGGCTCGGTGCCGCTGGGGCGGGCCGAAATCTTGGTGCCGTCGGCGGTGATGAACTGCAACACGTCGGATTTATCGTAGCCTTGGAGGGGCGCTTTGATGCCGCTCGTGAGGTCGTGCGACTCGCCGGTGAGGTAGTCTAAGACCGTCACGACGGGCGAATTGGCGATGGTGGCGGGTGGCGCGGCGCGCAGGTCGCGCATCATTTCCTTGATCTCGTCGGCGCCGCGCGCGCCTTTTTTAGTGATCGAAATGAGGTCTTCTTTGCGATAACCGAACTCGCGGTACATCGCGATCAGGGCGTCCTGCAAGGTTTGGCCTTTGGCCTGCATCACGGCGGCCAATTCGGCGATGAGGCAACAGGCAGCTACGGCGTCTTTATCGCGCACTTGCTGGCCGATGAGGAAGCCGTAGCTTTCTTCGCCGCCGCAGATATAGACTTCGCCTAGCTTCTCGCGCTCCCGGATGACCTGCGCGATGTACTTGAAACCCGTGAGCGTCAGGTAACACGGCACGCCGAGGGCGGCGGCCATTTCGTTGATCAAATCGGTGGTAACGATGGTGTTACAGATGTATTCGCGGCCGGTGAGGCGGCCGGCGTCGCGCCAGCTCGTCAGCAGGTAATACACCAATAGACTGGCCGTCTGGTTGCCGTTGAGCAGCACCCACTCGCCGCGTTCGTTTTTGATGCCGGCGCCCACGCGGTCGGCGTCGGGGTCGGTGGCGAGGACGAGGTCGGCGTTGTCGCGCTGCGCCATATCGAGGGCAAGCTGCATCGCAGGTTTTTCCTCCGGATTCGGCGATACCACCGTCGGGAAGTTGCCGTCGGGCGTGGCCTGCGCTTCCACGATATGCACGTGCTGGAAACCAAACCGTTTCAGCGCCGAGGGCACCAGCGTGATGCCGGTACCGTGAATGGGCGTGAACACGATGTTGAGATGTTTACCTTGTGCATCAACTACTTCGGGCTTCACACTCAGCCCTTGCAGCATCTGCAAATACACCTCATCTACCTCGGCGCCGATCAAGTGAATCCGCGATTCGTCGCCATCGAACCGGATGTCGGCGAGCGATTGAATAGCGTTCACCTCGGCAATGATGGCCGCGTCGTGCGGGGGCGTCACCTGGGCGCCGTCCTGCCAATAGATTTTGTAGCCGTTGTACTCTTTTGGGTTATGCGACGCCGTGATGACCGCGCCCGACTGGCACCCCAAGTGCCGGATGGCGAACGATAATTCGGGCGTCGGCCGCAGGGCATCGAACAAAAAAACATCGATTCCATTGGCCGAGAATACATCGGCCGCCACTCGCGCAAACGCCGCCGAGTTGAGGCGTGAATCGTGCGCAATGGCCACGCGAATCTTACCTGCCGGAAATTGCTGGTGCAGGTAGTTGCATAATCCCTGGGTGGCGGCACCAAGGGTGTAGCGGTTCATCCGGTTGAGGCCGGCGCCCATGACACCACGTAGCCCGCCGGTGCCAAATTCGAGAGTGCGGTAGAAGGCGTCGGTCAGGCCGTCGACGTCGTTTTTTTCGATCAGCGCGCGGATTTCGGCTTTGGAAGCGTCGTCGTAACCGGCGGCGAGGTAAGCATCAACTTTCGACTGGATTTCGGGCGTGAGCATATACGGGGGAGGGCGTTTGGGGAGTGAGATAAAGTGAGGCAAAAGTAGGGGCGGGCCTTGTGCCCGCCCGTTGCTCTTCGGTGGGCGCGTAGTGAGGGTTTGGGGCAGCCAGGGGGGGGAGGGGGGCCAGGGTAAACGCATCAAAATTTCGGGTATCTTCGTGTTAGCTCTTTTTTTGAATGTCCGCTCTGACTTTCTCTTCCTTTTTAGAGGACTTCGCCACGGTGACCGAACCGCGGGTGGCGCGCAGTCGCACGTATGAGTTAC
>JANPJM010000079.1:0-122055 GCA_031425525.1 Hymenobacteraceae bacterium
ACAAGGTCGAACGGTTTTTCAACCGCCTCAAACAGGTTCGCCGTGTGGCCACACGCTACGAAAAGACCGCCGTCAGTTTTCTCGCAATGGCGCACTTCGTCTCCGCCCTGCTCTGGCTACGCTAATTGTCCGTACGGCCTAATAGCCTCACCAAACCATCCTCCCAAAGCGATAAAAACGCAAAGGCTCTCCGCCCAAACGCGCCCCTTACGGGCTCACCAAATGCAGGCTCAGGTTAGCGAAGAGCGGGTTGGTGAGCGTGTTGGTAAACAGGGCTGGCTCGGAGCCGAGCAGGGTGTCGCGCTCGCCGGTGGGGTTTTGGTGGGCGAAGGCGTCGTTGCGGTAGTTGTAGCGCAGCCCGGCTTGGGCCGTGAACCACACGAAGCCGCTGATTTTTTGCTCGTAGGTGATGCGCGGCTTGAGCTCGCCGCGCCGCTGGTACACCTCCTGCCCGCCCGCCAGGCGGCCCAGGTAGTAGGCGTTGCCCTCCAGCTCGTAGCCGATTTTGAGCAGCGCCTTCGTGCCGAAGTTGCGCCGCAGCTCCGCCCGCGCCGGAAACACCACCTCGCAGCCCCAGCGCGGCGAGAACGTGCGGTTGTAGAGCAGCACCGGCACGTAAACGAGCTGCCCGGCCCGGTAGGTACGCGTGGCGCCCACGCCCCACTGAAAGTTGTCGTTCAGCTTCCAGCCGTAAATCGCCGTGCCGCTGGCGGTGAGCTGGCGTCGGTCGAGGTCATCGAACCCCCGGTAAGTGCCGTTCAGGTCGAGGTTCCCCTGAAACAGCAGAAAGCGCTTCGTATCCAGCGGCTTGAATACGGTAGCATTGAAGCCCGTGGTGCGCAACCCCCGGTCGAGCAGCGGAAACAGCGGCGAGCGGTCTGGGTCGGCCACCGACTGGCCTGTGTTCCAGTACGTCAGCCCCAGATTCAGGATGAAGGAGTTGCGCGAGATCACCGGCGCGTTGAACGCCAGTCGCAGCCCCCGCGCGTCGCGAATGCGGGTATCGCGGGTGTTGAGCACGAATGGGTTGCCATCGTTGGGGAGAACGGTACGGAAATCATACGCTCCTTGGGCCTCGTACCCCACCGAGATCAGCTTAGTGGGCGTGGCGTACAGCACTTTCTGGGTGCAGTAAGCCTTGCCGCCGGCAGTAGCATCGCCGAACTGGTCGAAGTTTTCGTCGAGCGCGGGCGGTTCGTCAGCCGACGCGGGCGGCGGTGGCGGAGTAGCGGGCGGCGTCGTCTGGGCAAAAACGGGAGTGGTGGCGAGCAGGGCAGCGGCCAACAGCCAAAAAGGCAAGCGCATAGGGTAAAAGGGGTTATTTCTTCACTTGCCGCTTCCACACGTCGGTGCGGCCGAAGAGCGACACCCCGATGAAGCCGCGTACTTCGAGCGTGTTCGGATCGGTGAGGGCCATTTCGCAGGAATAGTCGGAGCCGTTCTTGGGGTCGTAGATCTGGCCGCCTTCCCACTTGCCTTCCCCTTTGTACGCAAAAGCGCGCATATTTTCGAGGCCTTTGAGCGGTTGTGTGCGCTTGGCTTCGTCGGGGTTGTTGACGTCGGTTCGCGGCGTGCCATCGGGGTTGTTGGGCACTTTAAGCCACACGAGGCGGCCGTAGTACTTACCGTCGGTTTTCTTGAAAATCTGGATCATCCCGGTGCCCTCGCCGTTTTTCCAGACCCCCACGACGGCATCCGGGTTGTCGGCGGCCAGGGGGCGGGCAGCGCGGGCGCCGAGGCTGGCTCCCAGCAACAGGGCCAGCAGCAGCGGGAAAAGCCACTGGCCGCTCAGGCGGCTTTGGTGGCGACGCGCCGGCATCGGGCGCGAAAGCGAAAACGATTGCATAAGCAAAGCGGGACGTGAAAGTGCAAATAAACAGCAGCGGGCTGCCAACTCAAGCGCCGCGCTAAAGTTCGGGCCGAAGCCGCCGCCAGGACCGCATTGGTGCCCCCAGGAGCCAGCACCACGCCGCCGCCCGCCGGGTGGGGCAAGAAAAAATCCGCCCCGGCTCGAAGCGAATTCGGCTGGGGCGGATCAGTAAATGCAATACAGCGTCCGGGCGCCTAGCGCACATTCCCGCCCATATCGCCGCCCGATGAATCGGCGCGGCGCGACGAATCGCGCGAGCCGTCGGTGGTGAGGGCGCGGAGGCTGTGGTCGCGCGAGGCGGCGGGCGTGGGGTGGCCGTGGGGCTCGCCGCTGAGGTCGGTCGCAGCGGGCCGGGGCTGGAGGGGCACGTGACCGTCGGGGCCGGCGCCGGTGCTGCGCTCCCAGGCGGCGAAGCGGTCCATTTCGTCTTTGATACTGCTCATGAACCACGCGAGGAGCGCGGCATCGTCCAAGAGGCCGATGACGGGGATGAAATCCGGGATGGCGTCAATCGGGCTCATGAAGTAGAGCAGCACCGCCGTGCCGCCCAGGAGCGTGCCCGTAGGGATGCCGTGGTATTTGCCCGTAACGGCCGCCCCGATCAGCCGAAACAGAATTTGCAGGCTCGCCCATACCTCGTGGGCAATCTGGCCGATATCCTTCTTTTCGGCGGCCTTCTTATACGAATCGTTCAGCAACTGCTTGATGCGCAGCGGCTTCTTGACGTAGTTCTCGGCGCGACCGAGGACGCGCTTGAAGATGGGCGAATCGGCGATCTGGTCGCCGGTGGGGGTTGTCGAGGAATGCGCCATTTTGGGGGGAGCGGGAAGTTTGGTTTTCGGCCCCACATACCGAAAAAACCGGCTGCGGGTTGGCTACATACGCACCACCGCGCTGCAGTAACCCACCGGCCGGCGCGCCTTGCGGTTACAGCAGCTCCACCAGCGTTTCCAGCCCCATCCCGCGCGAGCCTTTCAGCAGAATACGCCGGTTGCGCGGCGGGTGCGCCGTGAGCCAGTCGGCGGCTTCGGCTTTGCCCGCGAAGTGGCGCGCGGTGGGGCAGGCGTCGGCAGTGGCGGCCATTTCCGACCCGATGAGCAGCACATCGGCAAACCCCAAACCCGTGATGAGCGCGCCGATGGCGCGGTGTTCGGCGCCCGATTCGGTGCCCAATTCCCGCATATCGCCCAATATGACGAGCTTTGGCAGGGGCCGGCCGGTGGCGGCATCGGCGTCGGGCAGCGTGGCGAAGTGCCGCAACGCCGCCCCCACCGAACTCGGGTTCGCGTTGTAGGCATCGAGCGTGAGGTGGTTGCCGGTGGCCGCCCGAAACGCCAACTGCGAGCGGTTGTTGGCGGGCGCATAAGCGGCAAGCGCGGCACCGATTTCGGCCTCCGGTATGCCTAAAAACCGCCCCACGGCGGCGGCGGCGGCCAGGTTCTCGAAGTTGTAGGCGCCGCTGATGTTGGTCGTGAGGGGAGCAGAATCCTCATCAAGGGTGAGCGTCACGAACGGGTCGGCGGCCACCAGGCGCGCGGGCGCCGGGTACGGCACGGCGCCGGGAAGGTGCGCTGCCCAAGGCGCCAGGTGGGCATCGGCGAGGTTGAGGAAAATGGTGCCGCCGGTGGCTTGCAGGTACGTAAACAACTCGGTTTTGGCGCGGGCAACGTGCGCCAAGGTGCCCCCAAACCCTTCCAGATGCGCCTTGCCGATGTTGGTGATAAGCCCGTGCGTGGGCGCCGCGATGGCCGCCAGTTCCGCGATTTCGCGCGGGTGGTTGGCGCCCATTTCCACTACGGCCACTTCATCGGCGGCCACATCGAGACGCAGGAGCGTAAGCGGCACGCCGATGTGGTTGTTGAAATTGCCATCCGTGGCGAGGGTGCGGTAGCGGCGGCGCAGCACGCCCGCCAGCAGTTCTTTGGTGGTGGTTTTACCGTTGGAACCGGTGAGCGCCACCACGGGGCCGCTGAACTGCCGCCGATGGTGCAGCGCCAACGCTTGCAACGCCAGCAGCGGGTCGGCAGCGTGAGTATAGCGGGTGGGGTCTTGGGCGGCGAGCGCGGCATCATCCACGACGGCGTGTCCCGCTCCGGCGGCCAGGGCGGCGGGCGCAAAATCGGCGCCGCGCCGGGTGCCGTTCAGGGCAAAAAACAGCGCCCCGGCGGGCACCGTGCGCGAGTCGGTGGAAACCAGCCGCCCCGCCGCGTGGTACTGCGCGTACAGCCGCGCGAGCAGCGCCGCATCGAGGGTAGGCACCGGGGCGAGCGGGTCAGGCGCCGCAGCGAAAGCCAAAGAATCAGCCATCAGAGAAATCAACAAAAAAGCACAGAGGAAAGCAGCGGCCGGGCCGCGCCCAAAATTACCCGCGCCCGGCCCGAACGCTTCGCGGGTCTCGGCCGTCTTGGGAAATGTAGTGCGGACTTTAGTCCGCAGTTTGACAGAGCAAACAGTACCGATAGTCAGTAAACTGCGGACGGAAGTCCGTCCTACAACCAACCCTTCCGCCCCGACCTTTGCCTGTAATGACCCCCACATGTACCCACCGGCGGCGCGGGCCACTAGCTGCCTGGCTGCGTGGCCTGATCGGGAGCTTGCTCGTCGCTTTCGGCCCCGAAACCGCGCACGCCCAACCCACCACCCAACCATACGGCCTTGAGTTTGGCGGGCGCGCGGCGGTGATGGCTGGCGCCGATACGCTGGCCAACCCCTGGGCGGGCGGCCTCAATATGCCCACCTTCGGGAAGATGGATTTCGACCGCGACGGCACCCCCGACCTCCTTGTCTGGGATGGCCGCACGCAACGGCCGCTGACGTTCGTGGCGCGCGCTGGGCGCTGGCACCACGCACCGGCTTACGAGGCCGCGTTTCCGGCGCCCGATTCGGGTGCGACGGCGTACTTCGGCCGCCTGCGCGATTTCAACGGCGATGGGCTGCCCGACCTTTTCCTCGGCGCCAACCAGTACGTGCGCCTCTACCGTCAGGAGCTGGTGAGTGGCGGGCTCGGCTTTCGGTTCGTGCGGGTTTCGGCGCCGTACCTGCAAACCGCCGCGCGTCCCGGCGCCCCCCTGACCCGCCTCCAGGTAGCCCCCTGGACTACCTGGGACGTGGCCGACGCCGACGCCGACGGCGACCTCGACCTCCTCGCCTACGACCTCTTCAGTTGGCGCTTGCTGCTGTACCGCAACCAAGCCACGACCGGCGGCGCGGAGCCGGTTTTCCTGCGTGATTCGGTTTGGGCGGGCATTACGTGGTGCGGCGGGCGCCAACTCACCTACGCCTTCACCGCCGATGCCACCCTGTGCCGGGCGGCCGGGCCGCAGCACGGCTCCACGCCCGCCGCTACCATCACGGCCACCGACGCCACCGGCGACGGCCTCCCCGACCTGCTTATGGGCGTCGAGTACGTGGCTACGCTGGGGCTGGCGCGCAACTCGGGCACGCCCGCGCAGGCGCGCTTCGCGGGGCGCGATTTTACGGCATCGTTCTCGGGTACAGGCGTCGTGCCGCTGCGGATGCTGCACGCCCCGGCGGTGTCGGTCGAGGATGTCACCTTCGACGGCCAACCCGATTACCTGCTGAGCCCGTGGCTGGTGCTGCCAGCTACTTCGGTGGAAGATTTGGCCGACCTGCGCCGGTCGGCCGCCCTGTACGCGGCCGGCACCGCGCTTTTGCAGGATGATTTCTTGCAGAGCGGGATGCTCGATGTGGGCGAAAACGCCGCTCCCACCCTCGGCGACCTCGACGGCGACGGCGACCTCGATTTGCTCGTCGGGAACCAGGGCGATTATGAGCCCGACCCCGCCGGCTCGCCCCGCCCGCGCTCATACCGCGCGCACCTGCGGTTTTACCGCAACGAAGGCACGCCGCAACGCGCCGTTTTCCGCCTCGCCGAGGCTGATTTCGGCCAATTCAGCCAACTCGACCGCCGCGCGCTGGTGCCGGTGCTGGTTGATCTCGACGGCGACGGGCGCCTCGATTTGGTGCTGCGCTCGTCGACCGACGATCTGGGCGCCGTCACGCCGCCGCTCGGCTATATCCTCAACGTGGCCGCTGCGGGCCAGCTTGCCAGTTTTCCGTACGCCAACCTGCTGATTTTCAATTTTCAGATTGGCAACCGGGGCCGCACCGATTTGCCGTGCTTCACCGATGTCGATCGCGATGGCCGCGTCGATATGCTGCTCGGCACCAAACAATTGCGCGGCTCCGACACTACCGCCCTACATTACGTGCGCAACCAGGGCGGCCCACCGCAAACCGGTTTCGTGCTGGCCGACGCCAACTTTGGCCGCCTCCCGAGCGCGCTCCGGGCGCTCACCGGGCTCTCTCCCGCCATCGCCGACCTCAACGCCGACGGCCAACCCGAACTCCTGACCGCCGCCGACGACGGCGAGCTGCGCGTCTGGCCGCAACTTCTGGCGCAACCCGCTGCGCCCTCGGCCGGCCTCCACCACCTCGTACGCAACGACCTGACGACCGTTTTCGGCCCCGCCCGCCTCGGTCGGCGTCCCGTCCTCGCCACCGGCGACCTCGACGGCGACGGCCGCTCGGAAGTCCTCGTCGGCATGGGCGGCGGCGGGGTGCGGCTGCTCCGTTCGCAGTCCTCCGGCGTGCTGGGCCGGGCGCCGGAAGTGGCGCGGGCGGCGCCGTTGCACGTGTTCCCCAACCCCGCCACCACCACCGGCGGCGCGTCGTCGCTAACCGTCGAGTGGGCCGAAACCTCTGGCGCCCCGCCCGCGCTCCTCGCGCTCCTCGATATGTTGGGCCGCCCCGTGCGGCAAACAACTGCTACGGGCGGCACCGCGCGGCTGCCGGTATCGGGCTTGCCTACGGGCGTGTACACCGTGCGGGTGCAGTGGCCCGGCCGCGCCGCCCTAACCCGCCGCGTGCTGCTGACAGAGTGAAAATGGCCGCGCCCGACAATCGTTTTCCGCTGAATCAGGGTTTACTCGCGTCGTCGCTTTCAAGTGATACTTCCTGCTGATGCGTTCACTTCCTCCACCTATGCGATTTCTTTCTTCCCCTTGTCGTGCCCTGAACCAGTGGCTGCCGGCGCTGCTCCTGCTCCTGGCGGCGTGGCCGAGCGCTGCCCAGGCGCAAAACCCCTACGGTCTCGAATTCACCGACCGCTTCCGCGTGGTGGTGGGCACCGATACGCTGCGCCAGGCGTGGGCGGGCGGCCTCAACTCGGCCAGTTATTCCAAAATAGACCTCAACGGCGATGGTGTTGAGGATTTATATGTCCACGACCAAACCGCCCAGCGCCACCTCACCTTCGTGGCCACCAACGGCCCCACGGGCTGGTACTGGCGCTACGAACCGGCGTACGAAAGTGCTTTCCCGCGCGACCGGACGATGTTTTATACCTCCCTCCGCGATTACGACGGCGATGGGCGGCCGGATTTGTTTGCCGTGAACCCGCCGCAGTTTTGGGCCGTGTACCGCAACGTAGCGCAGCCCGGCGGGGTAGGCTTCCGGTTTGAACTGATAGAAGACACGTTGCGCATCGCCAACAGCACGGCGTGGCTCTCGACGAGCATTTACGGCCAGCAGTCGATTGAGGATTTTGATAACGATGGCGACCCCGACATCCTCGATTTCAACCTCGGTACCGATGTTTTCAGCCTCTACCGCAACCAAGGCACGCTGGGCCCCGGCGGCGCGCCGCAGTATGTGCAGGAGTGGGATTGGGGCAGCCTCGTGCGGTGTACGACTTCGGGCTCCAGTTGCCACCAATACGCCTTCAGCGGCACGTTCTGCCGCGCGCCCCAGCCCACGCACGGCGCCCGGCCCGATTACGCCCTCTGTTCGGCCGACCTCGACGGCGACGGCGACCGCGAGCTGCTCATCGGGCAGCAATACTGCCGCGATCTGGGCTTGCTCGTCAACCAGGGGACTTCCCGCAACTCCGTCTTCGACCGCGCGGGGCTCTTCGTGCCTTACCCCAACGGTGCTACGCCGGCTACGATGGTACACACGCCCGCCGCTACCTACACCGATCTGACGTTTGACGGGCAGCCCGATCTGCTCGTCGCGCCGTGGCTCACGGGCCAGGAGTCGATGACAAACCCGTACGCCGGCGACCAATACGACACCCGTCACGCCGCGTGGCTCTACCGCCGTACGGGCGCCGGACTGACCGATTTTCAATTCGAACGCAACGATTTTCTGCAAAGTGAGATGATCGATGTCGGTAACCAGGCTGCCCCGACGCTTGGCGACCTCGACGGCGACGGCGATCTCGACCTCCTCATCGGGCATCAGGGTGATGTGGTTTTCGTGGCGCCCCCGGCCAATCAGTTTACGTCGTTTCGGGCGAAGCTGGCGTTTTACCGCAACGTCGGCACCCCGCAGCGCGCCGTTTTCAAGCTGGAAACCGACGATTTTGCCGGTCTCAGCGCCCTCAATCGCCGCACGTTCATCCCCGTCCTCACCGACCTCAACGCCGATGGTGCCCCTGATCTGGTGCTGCGCTCGACGGCCGAGCGCTACGGCGGCAGCGTTGCGGTGGCCGGCGAGCGCAACGATTTACGCTACATCATCAACCGCGCGCCCGCCGGGCAGGTGGCGGTTTACCCGGTGGATAGCCTAAAAGTCTTTCAGTTACAAGTGCCCGTCGGTACCACCGTGGATGGCCTAATGCTCGACCGGATGATTCCGACGTTTGCAGATATCGACGCCGACGGCGACCCCGACCTGCTGATTGGCTCCCCCAAAGTGGTCGGTGGCGTGCTGGTGGGTTCGGTGCGGGTGTTTGAGAATACCGGCGGCCCGCTGCGCACGGCCTTTTTGTACAACCCCGCGCTGCTGGGTGTGCTGCCGGGTGCCAGCACCGGCCCCGCGCCCGCTGTGGCCGACCTTGACGGCGACGGCGACCGCGAGCTGTTCGCCGTCGCCGATGATGGCGAAGTGCGCGTCTGGCCCGATGTCTTAGCTGCGCCGGGCGCCGGGGGCAGCACGTCCGTTAGGTTCAACTTGGTGCGCAACGGCCTGACGGGCGTTTTCGGGGCTTCCAATCTGGGTAATCGGCTCGTCGTCACCACCGGCGACCTCGACGGCGACGGCGCTGCCGAAGTACTCGTAGGTTCGGGCAGCGGCGGTGTGCGGTTACTGCGCCACCAGCCCAACGGCACCACCGGCCTAACCGCCGCCGCCCCGGAACGCGCCCGCCTCGGGGTGTACCCCAACCCGGCATCTGGTTCCTGCACCGTAGAACTGCCCATAGCCCCCGGCAGCCCCGCCGGAATGCTGGTCAGTATCACGCTACGCGATGCCTTGGGCCGCCCCGTCTGGCAAGCGCCCGCCACCACCGAAAGCCGCCAGTTGGTGCCGCTAACTGGTTTGGCGCCCGGCATCTATCTGCTGACCGCCACCACCGCCACCGGTCGCGCCTATACGCAGCGCCTGAGTATAGCAGCGCCCTAACCCGATGTGGGGCAGAACGCCGGCCTCACCTCTATGCTAAGCGCGAATAGGGCTGCGGGGTGGTGGAGATACGTTCCACCCGCCGTTTGCAACCTGCCCGCCGTACCGTGCGTACCGCCGCGAATAGCCTCCCGCGGTCTTTCCCTATTTTCGCCTACTCTCCGCCCTTTTTCCTGATGCAGGTACTGCTCGATGCTCCTTACATCACCATCAGTTTCGACCACCTCGAAAATTGGCTCTACGCCAACTGGAAAGGCCCGCAAGACCTGCAATCGGTGCAAACTGGCGCGCTCGAAATGCTCCGGCTTTTGCAGGAGGAGCGCGCACACAAAGTGCTCAACGACAACCGCCTCGTCACCACCATTTGGTCGGATGCCGCCGAATGGGGTGGCACGATTTGGTTTCCGCAGATGGCAGCGGCGGGGCTGCAATACTTCGCGTGGGTCTACTCGCCTAATGCGTACAGCCGCCTCTCCACCGACCTCACCCTCCAGCACACCGCCGACAGCGGGCCGATTGTCGCCACGTTCGACAACATCGAAACGGCGGGTAATTGGCTGCGCAATGTTTGAGGTGGTTGCGGGCGGCGGCTAAGCGCGGCGGCTCCTACTTTCCTTTCCGCGTCGGAATCGAAATCTGCACCCCCAAGCTCGGCACGAAGGTGGCGCCTTTCAGTTCGGCGGTAGGCGCGGGCCGGCTTTTGTCGAATTGCAGCAAATCGTAGGTGCCGTAGTTCTGGTAGTAGACCGCCAGCGCCGGTTGCACGAACACGTAACGGTACCCAAACTTGCCGCTCAGGAAGAAGCCGTACGTCGTGAAACTCTTGCGCTCGTCGATTTCGGGGATGCTGATGCGGGCGCCGGCTGCATCGACGAAGCGGTCGGTGGGTTTGAACTTGTAGCGCAAAAACGAGCGCCCGACGACCACCCCCGCCGCCAGGTGCCCAAATTCTTCTTCTGCCCCCAGCGGCACCGAAAGCGTAAACGGCACGAGAATATCGGTGCGGCGCGCGCTGAAATCGAGGAGTTTCGCCCCCAAATCGAGCGCCTTGCGGCCGGGCAAATCAGCCGATTGGGTAGCGAACATCAACCCGATGGAACCGTGGCTCGTGGTGGCCTGGTCGGGCGCGTGCCACGCCCCCGCCGAGCCCCAAAGTTGGTACTGCGCATCGGCCACGAAGGCGCCGGCCGCCAGGCGCGCGCCTACATCCACGCGCCGCGCCACGCCGTAGCGCAGGTACACATCCTGGGTGGTGCCGAGCGGGTCGAGGGCGTACGAGATGGCGGCTTTTTGCAGATTTTGCAGCACTGAGCGGGTTTCGCTCGAATCGAGATTGATGCGCCCGCCGTCGGCCAGCTTACGCACGCCATCGGCGAGAATATCGCCGACGCGGCCGGTGGTGTTTGTCGGGATGTTGAACACCGTATTGGTGCCGCCCCGGAACTCGCCGACGGGCGTGGTTTTACCCGACGTCAGGATGGCGCGCGGCGCGGTGCAGGCAGTGGCCGCCGCAACCGCCAGACCGGGTAACACGAAGCGGAGGGTGCGAAGAAAAATCATACGTAGTGGAAGGGGAAGTGAATGGCGCAACGGCCCGCCGCGAAGGTAAAACCGTGCCGCTTGGCGCGCTCCGTTCGTGCAAGGCGCGCCCGTGCGTTCCTTTGCGCCCGATGAGGCTCTGCCGACTGCTCTTTCTTTCGTTACTCACGCTGGTGCTGCCAGCGCGCGCCGTGGCGCAAGCGCCCAAGCCGCGTCCCAACCGCTTCCGACAGGACAGCACGCTCCTGCGCATTCGCCGCTTGCAGGATGCGCGCGCCACCGCGCCGCTGCTCGGTTTTTTGCGTCATCCCAACCCCGCCTACCGTGCCGAAGCCGCCGACGCCTTCGCTTCCGTGCAGGCCTTCGTCGCGCGCGGCCCGCTTGAGCAGTTGCTCGCCACCGACCCGGTGCCCACCGTGCGCCGAGCCGCCGCCCGCGCCCTCGGCCTCGTGGCTGACACCCTGGCGCAGCCCGCCGTACTGGCCGCCGCCAAAACCGAGCGCGACCCCCGCGCCCGTGCCACTACGCTGGAAGCCTTGGGGCGCCTGGCGACCGTCCACGGCGGCGGCCTGCGCTATCTCGCCGACGAAACCTTGCCCCTCGATGCCGTCGAGCGCGCGGGCTGGGCGTGGGGGTTGGCCCGCGCCGGGCAACGCGGAGTCGTGACGGATGCGGCCGTGGCGCGCGCCGTACAATTGCTGCAAGCCGACCAACCGCCCGCCGTGCGCCTCGCGGCGGCGCACTTCCTGAGCCGCACCCCGCGCCTCGACCTCACCGCCCACGGTAGCGCCCTGCTGACGGCCCTGCGCACCGATTCGCTCCGCGATGTGCGCATCGCGTTGGCGGGTTCGCTGGGGCGGGTGGCCTCGCCGGCCGCCGCCGCCGCCACGCTCAACCTCTTGCGCGGCGCCCCTGATGCGCACGTACGCACGGCCGCGCTACGGGCCGCCGCCAAGCTGCGCTACGAACAAGTGAAGGAGGCCGTCTGGGGCGCCCTCGCCGACGCCGATCCGCTCGTGGCGCTCAGTGCAGCCGAGTATTTCCTGGCGAATGCGCCCGCCGATGAGGCCGCCGCGATGTTCCGCCATCGCGGCAGCCGCCACCCCGATCCCCAGACGCAAGCCACGCTCCTCGCTACGGCTCTGAAGCTGAGTGCCAAGCAGGCGGACGTGGTGCAGGGCATCATTCAGGACATCAGCACGCGGTTGCGCGAGGCCCCCACCGATACTCGCAAAAGTTTCTGGCTGCGGGCCTTGGGGCAGAATCCGGCGGGGTACGAAATAATCGCGCGCGAGATTTTCGTCGCGCCGTTGCGCCCGGCCGTCGCGTCGGCGGGCCTGGAGGCGCTGGTGATGCTGCGCGGCCGGGCCGATTTCCCAGAAGCCCGGCGGCCGGTGTTCGCCGCAGCCCTCCGGCAGGCCGTCGAGACCGGCGATGTGGCGCTCGTCGGAATCGCGGCGGGCGCCCTGCGCGACCCCGCCCTCAAGCTCAAAGCCGATTTTGCCGATTTCGAATTTTTGAGCGCCGCCCGCCAGCGGCTCGTGGTACCGCGCGACGTGGAAACTGCCCAGGAGCTCGACCAGACAATTGCCTACTTCGACGGCAAGCCCGTCCCAGCGCCCTACCGCCCTTCGCCCTCCGAACTGGCCGCCCAGCTCGCGGCGCACCCCACCGACTGGAAGCGCGTCGTGAAGCTGCCCGTCGGGCAGCTCGCGACCGTCGCCACGTCGCGCGGCACGTTCACGCTGGAGCTGCTGGTCGAGCAGGCGCCCGCCGCCGCCGCCTCGTTCGCGGGGCTCGCCGAGCGGAAGTTTTACGATAATACGCTCTTCCACCGGGTAGTGCCCAACTTCGTGGCGCAGGGCGGCGACCCGCGCGGCGACGGTTGGGGCGGCCTCGACTACACCCTCCGCTCGGAGCTGGCCGATGAATCGTTCAGCACGGGGGCGGTCGGACTGGCGTCGGCCGGGCTCAATACCGAAAGCTGCCAGTGGTTCGTGATGCACTGCCCCGCCCCGCACCTCGATGGGCGCTACACGCTCTTCGCACGGGTCCGCGAAGGCCAAAACGTGGTCGATGCGTTGCGCGTCGGCGACATAATCGAAAAAGTGCGCCTCAAATGAAACGCAACGGCACGTAACGTCAAGCTCCTGCTTAGTGTCGCCCGCCGCGCGCAACGAGTCATTACGAGTCACCAAGCAGGAGCTTGGCGTTACGTTACAACCCAAACACCCCCCACATGTCATTCCTCTCCACCTATTACCACCCGTTTTTCGACAACAACGAATATTTCGTTGACGAAAAAGTCAATTACTTTAAATTCGCCAACGAATACAAAGTATTTGATTCCGGCGGCACGCAGCTTGGTGCCGTCACGCAGCACGTCAGTGGGTGGCACAAGTTTCTGCGATTCATCATCAATAAAAAGATGATGCCGTTTGCGCTCGGCCTCACCGCCCCAACCGGCGAGACGCTCCTCGAAATCAAGCGCGGCTGGACGTTCTGGATGACCAAAATCGCCATCACCGACCCCACGGGCGCCACTATCGGCCACATTCACCAGAAATGGGCGTTTATGAAACCCACGTTTCATATTCTCGACGCCGAAATGACGAAGCTCGCTGAAATTACCGGCGACTGGAAGGCGTGGAATTTCCAGATTACCGACGCGACGGGCGGCGCCATCGGCACGATTTCCAAAAAATGGAACGGCCTGCTGAAGGAAGCTTTCACGAGCGCCGATAAGTACATCGTAGCTGTAGACCCCAGCTTGCGCGAAAACACCCAGAAAGTGGCGATTCTCGCCGCCGCCATCACCATCGATATGGTGTTGAAAGAAACCAAGTAAGCAGCGAAAAACCGCCGTTTCGGGCTGCACGCAACGCACCTAACGCACGCCATTCAACTTATCCATCATCATGACGAAGAACTGGTTTATCACGGGAGGCTCCACGGGCTTCGGTAAAGAATTGGCCGCGCTGTGCCTGCGTGAAGGCGACGGCGTAGTCGCCACGTTCCGCAAGGCCGAGCAGGCCGACGCGTTTACGCAGCAAGCCAACGGACGCGGGCGCGGCGTGGTGGCCGATGTCACCAACGACGGGCAGATTCAACAAGCCGTACTCGACGCCATCGCGGCGCTGGGGCATATCGATGTGGTCGTCAATAATGCCGGCTACGGCTCGCTGGGCGCCATCGAGGCGATTGGCGACGCCGAAGTGCAGCGGCAGTTCGATGTGAACGTGTTTGGCCCGTTGCGCGTGGTGCGCGCCATTTTACCGCACCTGCGCGCCCGGCGGAGCGGCCACATCCTGAACATCACGAGCATCGGCGGTTTGCAGGGAATGCCAGCCGCCGGCATCTACAACGGCTCCAAGTTCGCGCTCGAAGGCATCGGCATCTCGCTTGCGCGGCAGTTGGAGCCGCTGGGCATTCACGTCACGAACATCGAGCCCGGCCCGTTCCGCACGGAGTGGGCGGGGCCGTCGGCGACGCACACCCGCAGCAACCTGTCGGATTACGCCCACATCGACAAAAACGTCAATGAGATCGAGGGCTATTCCGGCACGCAGGTCGGCGACCCGGTGCGCGCCGCCCGCGCCATGTTCGATCTGGTGCGGCTGCCGAAACCGCCCATCCACCTGCCGCTCGGCGCGATGGCCTACCGCGTAGCCCGCGCCAAATACGCCGCCACGCTCAAGGAGTTCGACGAGTTCGAGTACCTCGGTCTGCCAACCGATTTCCCCGCTGACCGGTAACGCGCCGTCAGCGGCCATTGCCCGTTGCCACCGCCCGCCGATGCAGTATGCGTCGGCGGGCGGTGTGCGTTTTGGGGGAGTGAGAAGGCTTCAAGACCCACGCCGCGCCTTTGAGGTATTGACCAAGAAATCGCCTTTCGTCCTTGCAAAAGGATTTATGATGAAGCCATCCGACGTCCGCCCTAGGGTAGCTCGCGCGGGATTGCTTCGCTGCGCTCGTAAATATAAACTACCCACGACCGAACGCCTCCGAACCGATCACCTCTAGCACTTCTTCCACAAAAATAAATCAACCTGCTAACAAATCGTGTAAAGCGGAGAATTTTTTGAAAAAAACGAAATTTTATAATCACATTGCAAAAAATATCGTAACTTGCCGCCCTGGCCGTTGAAAGAATTATCGATCGGACTGGTTTTTCTCACCCATCACATCCTCCTCCGTATGCTGAAGAAATACCCGACGTTGGCAGCCACCGTGCTTGCTGGCCTCACCTCACTTGCTTCTTTTGGGCAGAACGGCACCGAACTGGTGCGCTTCAAGCCGGGTACCGGACCGAGCGCTGCTGAAGCGCCAATCGCTATCCGCAGCGCCTTCGGGCTCGATGCGCAATCAGACCTGCGGCCCGTGCGGGCCGCCGAAACCGATGCGCTCGGCTTTACGCACCAACGGTATCAGCAAGTGTATCAGGGCGTATTGGTCGAGCACGCTATCCTGACGGCGCACACCCGCAACGGGCGCCTGGAGGTGGTCAGTGGCGAGGCCGCCGCGATGCTAAACGGCCTCTCGACGCAGCCCGTCGTGAGCGAGGCCACCGCACTGGGCGCCGCGCTGCGGTTCGTCGGCGCCCTCACCTATATGTGGCAGCAGCCGAATGAAGGAAAATTCGCGCAGGAATCAGAAGGAAAAACCACTTTTCGGCCCGTTGGCGAGCGCGTAATTCTGCGGAGCGCCGTCAGTAAGCAGCCTGTGCTGGCCTGGAAATTCAACGTGTACGCCACCGAGCCCGTGAGCCGCGCGTGGGTGTATGTAGATGCCCGCACCGGACAAGTACTCACGCAAGACCCCATTATCAAGCACGCCGCCGCGACGGCCACCTTCGCGACGGCGTATAGCGGTACCCGCTCGCTCGCCAACGAGAGCGTGAGCGCCAGTTCGTACCGCCTGCGCGAAACCACGCGCGGCCTCGGCATCGAAACGTATAACGCCCGCAAAGGCAATTCGTACACGGCCGCCGTCGATTTTACCGACGCCGACAACAACTGGACGGCCGCCGAATACAACAACGCCAACTTCGACAACGTAGCCGGCGACGCCCATTTCGGCGCGCAGCAGACGTACGATTACTGGTCGGCGGTACACGCCCGCAACTCCTGGGACGGCAGCGGCGCCAAAATCAAGAGCTACGTGCATTTCGATGACGTACCCGGCGGCGCCGGCTTCGAGAATGCTTACTGGAATGGTTCGGTGATGACCTACGGCGACGGCGCCAGCACCTTCAAGCCGCTCACGAGCTTGGATGTGTGCGCCCACGAAATCGGGCACGCCGTCTGCGAGCGCACTGCCAACCTGGCGTACCAAAACGAGTCGGGCGGCCTCAACGAGGGCTTCTCCGACATCTGGGGTGCCGCCGTAGAAGCCCGCACCGTGGCTGCCCTCGGTCTGACAGGCAAAAGCACCTACCTCATCGGCGAGGAGATCATGAAGGCCGGTGGCGCGCTGCGCTCGATGAGCAACCCCAATACGTACGGCCAGCCCGATACCTACCAGGGTACCTACTGGAAGGCCAGCGTAGCCACCCCCACCCAGGCCAACGATTACGGCGGTGTACACTACAACTCGGGCGTCCTCAATTACTGGTTCTACCTGTTGAGCGTCGGCGGTTCGGGCACCAACGATAAAGGCAACGCCTTCACGGTGGCGGCCATCACGATTGACAAAGCCGCCAAAATCGCGTACCGCACCGAAAGTGTGTACCTGAGCGCCAACGCCACGTTTGCCAACGCCCGCACGGGCGCCATTCAGGCGGCAACCGACCTTTACGGCGCCGCTTCGGCCGAAGTGATCGCCACCACCAACGCGTGGTACGCCGTGGGTGTAGGCGCGGCCTACGGCGGCGGCACCACGGTGGGCTACTGCGCCGCCAACGCCACCAACGTGACGTACGAATTTATCGATAAAGTGGCCCTCGGCAGCATTGCGCGCACTTCGGGCGCCGATGGCGGCTACTACGACGGCACCGCCCTCAGCACCTCCGTGGCGCAGGGCAGCAGCCAGACCATCACGCTGTCGGCGGGGTACGTGAGCAGCGCCTACAATGAGTTTTTCAACGTGTGGGTCGATTTCAACGGCGATAAAGACTTCGCCGATGCCGGCGAGCAGGTGGTGACGAATCTCGCTAACAGTTCGGCCCTCGGCGACATCACGGCGACATTTACCATTCCGGCGGGCGCCACGATTGGCGCGACGCGGATGCGCGTTTCAATGGCCGATGCGTCGGGCAAGCCCGCGTGCGGTTCCTACACGTACGGCGAGGTCGAAGACTATACGCTCAACATCACCGGCAGCGGCGCTACGTGCGGCGTGCCGTCGGGGCCGGTTACGGCGAGCATCAGTAGCAGCGGCGCCACGCTGTCGTGGTCGGCCGTGACGGGCGCCACCAGCTACACGGTGCAGTACAAAACCAGCGCCGCCAGCACCTGGACGCCCATCACGGGCATCACCGGCACGTCGCGCGTGCTTTCCGGCCTCGCGGCTTCCACGGCTTATCTGTGGCAGGTGCAGAGTGTATGCGCCGGCGGCAGTAGCGCGTTCACGGCGGCCACGGCGTTTACCACTTCTGCCGCCACCGTGCCGCCGCCCACGTACTGCGTGAGCAAAGGCACGAGCGTGGTGTATGAGTGGATCGATAAAGTGGCTATCGGCTCCATCAACCGCATCAGCACCGCCGACGCGGGCTACTACAACGGCACCGCCCTCAGCACGAGCGTGGCGGCGGGTTCGAGCCAGACCATCACGTTCTCCGCCGGGTTCGCCTCGACGGCCTACGGCGAATTCTTCCGCATCTACGCCGACTGGAACAACGACGGCGATTTCAGCGACTCCGGCGAAACCCTCGCCAGCACCACCAACTCTACGTCGGCCGCCGACCGCACCGCCACCTTCACGGTGCCCGCCACGGCCCTCAACGGTGCCCACCGTCTGCGCGTGGTGATGAGCGACAACACCAGCGCCGCCGCCTGCACGACCAACTCCTACGGCGAAACCGAAGACTACACGCTCACGGTCACGGGCGGCGCCATCCGGGCGCTGACCGGCACCGTTGCGCAGCCTGAAGCGTTCAGCGTGTACCCCAACCCCGCCACCAGCACCCTGCGCCTGACCCTCCCCGGCGGCGCGGCCGTGCAAACGGTCACGGTCTATGACCTGCGCGGCGCCGAGCAAAAAGTGGTGTTCGACGGCGCCGAAACTCTCGACGTAGCGCGCCTGGCAGCAGGAATCTACGTGGTCGTCGTCTCGGATGGCGCTACGCAGTACCGCGTGCGTTTCGCGAAGCAGTAAGCGAGGAAACCCCTTTCTGATCAGTCAGCCGCCCGCCGAGCCTTGTGTTCGGCGGGCGGTTTGGCTTTTTAAGCGATGAGCCAAAAATTGCCGACTGGTTCGTCCTTGCAAAGAGGAGGTTTAGAGGTTACCCTGAGGAGTGAAGGGCCGACACGGCAATCTCGTTTTCTCGGCGCGTTTGATCTGTTTCGGTATCGATCAAACGAAGATTGCTTCGTCGCAGACCCTCCTCGCAATGACGAATACGGGATAGCTTCCAGCCAATCGATTTGAATAGATGGGTAAACATAAAAAGCCCTGCCTCCATCAAGGAGGCAGGGCTTTTGTGTGATCCCTCTGGGACTCGAACCCAGGGCCCGTACATTAAAAGTGTACTGCTCTAACCAACTGAGCTAAGGAATCAGGCGGCAAAAAACGCTGCGGGCCAACCGCCCTCCCGTTCTTTGCGGGTGCAAAGGTAAGCCGACGAAGCCCAATGGCGCAATGATGAACCAAAAAAACTTCTGGGGGTGCGGGTGGCGTGGGGCGTGGGTGGGCGTATTTGCGCTGTTACTGAGCGTGCTAACGGAAGGCGGCGCGGCGGCGCAACCGGTACGAAACACGAACGCCGGGGCGGCGCAAGTTACTCGACGCTCATCGGCGCTGCTCATTCAGGTCGATTCGCTGCTGGCCGTGGGCGACTATGCGCCCGCCATTGCGGCTATCGAGCGGCTGACGGCGCGGCGCTCGGCGCCGGCGCTGCTGCTGCGCCTGGCCTATGCCCACGAACAGGCGGGGCACGCCCCCGATGCCCTCTGGGCGCTGCGGCGGACCTACGAGTTACGCCCCGACCGCACCATTCTGCGGAAAATGGATGCGCTGGCGGCGGCCCACCACCTGACCGGCTACGAATACGGCGACCGCTACTTCTTCTTCACGCTGCTGCGGCGTTACTACCAACGTCTGCTGGAAGGCACGCTGATTGTGGGCGTGGTGGTGGCTACGGTGCTGCTGCTGCGCCGCCGACGGCACCCTAACGCCCGGCCGTGGGGCGGCGCGCTGGTGCTGTACGTCGGTCTGACGGCCCTCAGCGTCAACCTGCTGCTGCCCGAACGCTTCGGCCGCGAGGTGATCGTGCGCCGCCCAACGCCGCTGATGAGCGCCCCGACCGCCGGCGGCGCGTGGCTAGCCACGGTGCCAGCGGGGCAGCAGTTGCCCGTGACCGGCGAGGCGGAAGACATTTGGCTGCCCGTGCGGTGGCAGGGCAGCCGCGCGTGGGTGCGGCAAGCGGCGCTGTATAGCGGAGCTATGGTGCGGTGAAGTAGCGCGCACAACGCAAGTGGTGGTGCGGCGCGCCGGTGCCGCAACCGTGCACTGGGTGTTGTGGGCCGCAGGCCGCCCCCACGGCCGCATCAACGCGAAAGCGGCAACTCGCGCAGCACCAGCAACAAGCGCCAGGCATCAAACGCGCGCACTGAGGGCGTAGCCGAGTCCAGATTGCGCAGTAGCTGCGGCTCGGCCCCGGTGAGTAGGCGCCGCGCCGCGCCCGCCAAGCCCGCGCGGCGCAACTGCTGCGCCAGACGCCACAACCCGCTGACCGTGGCCCCTGCCTGCCCGGCCCGCGCGAGACGCACGAGATTGCCCACGGCCTCCGCTGTTTTTTGGCGGAATAAGGGTGCCGGTTCCAGACCCAGATGCAGCACGGGGTTGTCGAGGTGGGCGAGGGGGATGCCGGCTGTCGCCAAGGCGCCGCCAAACGCGGTGTCTTCGTGGCCGTAGGTGCGGCCTAAGCCTTCGTCGAGGCCGAAGTGCGTGTACGTTTCCGCCCGAATCAGCAGGTTGTTGAGCGTGAAAGCGGCGTATGGCGCGCGTTGGCGCTCGGCGGCAAGGCGCTGTTCGCGGGCGCGGCCGTACGTCCAGCGGAGGCGGAGCGCGGGGTCGGCGGGTGGAGTGGCGGTGTAGGCGGTGCCACCGATGAAGGCGCGGGGCGGAGCGGGTTTAGCGGCCGGTTGGGAAGTCGGTTTTGGAGGAGCCGTAGCGGCCACGGCGCGCCGGTAGCGCGCCAAAAACTGCGCATCGGGTAAACCACTATCGGCATCCAAGAACAGTAACCACGAATGAGCAGCAGCGGCGGCGAGCAGGTTGCGGATGGCCGCTCGGCCCACGTTGTGCGGCAGATTGTGGTAGCGTACGTGCGGCAGCGTGGCGGCGGCGGCGCGGTTGGCGGCGCAGAGGTCGGGGTCAGGGGACGCGTCGTCGTAGGCAAGAATCTCGAACGCGAGGCCGGGCTCGGCGACGGCTTGCGCGTGCAGCGCCGTGAGCAGCGGGCCGATGGGCCAGCAGTAAACGGGTAGCAGAATCGACAACGAATCGAGCGGCAACCAGTCGCCCGATGGTGGCGCGGGCGCGGGCGGAGCATCCAACCGATTCACAACCCGATAGTGCCGCGCGTAAGCTCGTCGAGGGTGGTGTCGCGGACTTGCTGCTCGGCGCAGCGCAGGATGCGGTGCGGGTAACGGCGCATCACGTCGTAGTTGTGCGTGGCCATCAGCACGGCGGTGCCGCCCCGATTGATTTCCTCGAAAAGCCGCATAATACCGTCGGCCACGTCGGGGTCGAGGTTACCGGTGGGTTCATCGGCGAGTAAAACGGCGGGGTCGTTGAGGAGCGCCCGTGCGATGACCACCCGCTGCTGCTCGCCGCCCGAAAGCTGGTGCGGCATCCGGCCGGCGGCCTCGCCGCCGAGGCCCACGCGCATCAGCACTTCGGCGATGCGCTGCTTGATAAGCGCCTTGTTGCGCCAGCCGGTGGCGCGCAGCACGAACCGCAGGTTTTCGGCCACGGTGCGGTCGAATAAAAGCTGAAAATCCTGAAAAATGATGCCGAGCTTGCGCCGCAACAGCGGCACCTGCGGCCGGGTGAGGGCGCGCAACCGAAACCCCGCGACCGTACCCGCGCCCGCCGCGAGCGGCAAGTCGGCGTACAGCGTTTTCAACAGCGACGATTTACCCGACCCCGTGCGGCCCACCAAATACGCAAACTCGCCGGGGGCAAGCTGAAACGTGACGCCGCGCAGCACCGCCACCGGCCCCGGCTGCACATCGAGCCCCTGCACCGCCACCACCGGCGCGGCCTGTGGGTCGGCGGGCAGATCGGGTTGAGAATCGGGTTGAGAATCGGATTGCGGATCGGCTTGCAGATTCAGCTCTTCTTCCATCGGACTCAAACCGTTAACGCTTGCAAACGCCCAAATTCGAGCCCGGCAATGACACTCGCCAACGCTTCCTCCTTGCCTTCGAGGCCATAACGCTCCAGATTCTTGAGCGGCCGGTCGGCCCGGAAATACGCGATGAGGACAAATTGCTCGTCGCGAAGCTGGATATAATCCGGAATCTTCGCCTTACCCCTGACTTTGATGATGTACACGGAAAGGAGGAGGGGAGATGGGTTGATGTGGGAATGTGGGAACGTGAGGATGTGGGAATTTGAGGATGTGGGAACATGGCGATGTGATGATAATTTTCACATTTCCACATCCTCACATCAATTTTACCTCTTCACATTAATTTCCTCCTAATTGGTCGTAGAGCAGACTGGCGCGGCACGCAACTACATCGACGCCTTGCTCGGCGCACAATGCAAGTTGCAGCGGCGTACGCACCCCGGCCGCCACGATGAGCGTGCTGAACGAGTAATTATCGAAAACGGTGACCAATTGTTCGAGCAGCCGTAGCCATTCCTGACCTTCGTTTTCGAGGCGGTTTACCGGTACTTGGATGAAGGCGGCGCCCACCCGCGCCGCCAGCACGGCCTGCGCGACGGACGTGATGTCGGTGGCGCAGGCTTTCACGCCTTTCTCGCCGAAAAAGTGCAGGGCGCGCATCCCGGCGCGGGTCAGCGGTAACGAGATGACGACGTTGGGGTGGAGGTCGGTGAGCAACTCACCATCGTGGATGAGGGCGTCGGCGTCGGTGGGGGCCGCCGACGGAGCGGGTACCAGCACGGGCGCATCGGTCAGTTCGGCGAGGGTGCGGTAATGCCGCATCGTGGCATCGAGGCCGGTCAGGCCGGCTTCGGCCATCGCGCCGGCGCGCACCAGCACGCCGTCGAGCAGACCGATTTCGGAAGCATCCGACACTTCTTCGAGGGCAGCAGAGTCAAGAAAGAGGTTCATCTCAGAGTAGGGTGGGGAGGCGGAAGAGACCGATTAAGATGCAGCGGTAATGATGCTCGGAAAAAATCTAATCGCCAATAAATCAGCAACATAAACAGTTGCTTCGCTCCCGATTGGGCAAAAAAAAGCAAGCCGAACATCGCACCGCTCAACCGCTTACCCTTGCTACCTTCCGGTCCTGGGGGAGTTCAGCGGGAGCTGGTCGTGCCGGCTTGCCGCTGCAAAGGTAGTGGGTTTTAGTTGATAGTTGGTGGTTGATAGTTGATGGTTTTCAATCGATAGCTGTTGCGAAGTTTGTGCGAAAGCGCAAAAAGTACATATCAATCAGCAAGCACAAGCAATTGATATCGTCTATACAAACCCCCATCTATCAACTATCAGCTATCAACGAAATTTCTACCCCTGCGCCGTACGCTCGACGATGGAGCGGCCGAGCGTGATTTCATCAGTGTATTCCAACTCGCCGCCGACGGGCACGCCGCGCGCGATGCTGCTGACGCGCACGCCCGCGTCGCGCAGCTTGCGGGTGAGGTAGAAGGCGGTGGTGTCGCCTTCCATGGTGGGCGAAAGCGCGAGGATGACTTCGCGGACTTCCGCCTCCGGGCCGGTCAGTCGTTCGAGGAGCGTGGGGATGTTGAGGTCGGATGGCCCGATGCCTTCCAGCGGCGATATGACGCCGCCCAGCACGTGGTAGAGCCCGCGATACTGGCCGGTGTTTTCAATCGCGATCACGTCGCGGATGTCGCTCACGGTGCAGATCAGGGCGCGGTCGCGCAGAGGGTTGGCGCAAATGTCGCAGACGGGCGTATCGGCGATATTGTGGCAATTCTGGCAGTACGTCACGCCGGTACGCATCTGCGTGAGGGCGTTGGCGAGGGCGAGCGTGCCGGCCTCTTCGGCCCGCAACAGGTGTAGTGTGAGGCGCAACGCGGTTTTGCGGCCCACGCCGGGCAGCTTCGCTAATTCCTCGACGGCCGATTCAATTAGCTTGGAAGGGAAATCCATTCAGGAAGTGTGTAGTTTTTAGTGTTCAGTGTTCAGGAGGCTAATCGTCTGCGCAGCAGTCCGGCGGCTGCGACTAAACACTAAACACTCCTAACTAAACACTTAATTACTCAATATCCGCCGAAATACCCCGGTCGTGCATCGCCGAACAGCGCGGCACCAGCTCATCATACGACCCCAGCTTGACCGAGCATTTGCCTTTATAATGAATCAATAGCGTGCATTGCTCGGCCTGGTCAGCGGTGTGGCCGCAGACATCGATGAGCGTCCTGATGACGTGATCGAAGGTATTGATTTCGTCGTTGTAGACGATGAGCTGGCGCGGGTCGGCGGGCGCATCGAGCAGGGCTACGTCGTCTTCCTCGATCTGCCACGGTTTCGGGGCGATGGTCGCGAGGCGGAAGGGCAGCGTCGTCAGCGGCTGGGCATTCGTTGGCGTCGTCGTCGTCAAATACATAAATCGTTAGGGGCTACTGATCTAGCACGGGGCTACAAAGATAACCGAGAGGCGGGGGGCGCGTCGTAATTTTCGGGCGCCGCCCGGCCAATCGTCTTCAACGCCGAGGGGCGCGCTCAGATTCCGCCAATCCGGTCTTTTTACTTCTTGCAGATGCTTTTTTCGATTCATCGCCGCGCTGTTCCGGCCTTGGCCGTAGTTGCTGCCTTGAGCTTGCCGACGGGGCTCGCCGGCCCGGCTCGCGCGCAGACGCCCACTCAACCCGCGGCCGCCAAAAAGACCTTCACGATGGCCGAAGCCGTGCTGGCGCGCGGCCTGATGCCGAAAAATCTGGTGGGTTTGGCCTTCGTGCCCGGAACCAACACGGTGGCGTGGGTGCGCGGCGAGACCGATAAAGAAGAACTAGTCACGGCCGCCGCCGACGGTACCGACGACCGGCAAGACCGCGTCGCCATCAGCAAAACGGCGCTGCGGCAGGCGCTAACGGCGGCGGGTGCGACCGATGCTAATGGACTAGAATTCAGCAATGTCCGTTGGATTGGTGCCGACAAAATGGCCGTCACGGCGGGTTCAATACAATATCAACTCGACCTGAAAACCGGCAAGGCCAGCCGCCAACTGACGTGGGCCGCTGACGCCGAAAACGTGGAGCCCGACCCCACCAACACCCGCGTGGCGTACACCAAAGCCCAAAACCTGTACCTCAGCGCGCCGGGCGCCGATAACGTGGCCGTGACCGCAGAGGCGAACCCCGCCATCGTGAACGGCCAGGCCGCGCACCGTTCCGAATTCGGCATCACGAAAGGCACGTTCTGGAGCCCCACCGGCGCGCGGCTGGCCTACTATCGGATGGATCAGACGATGGTAACGGATTACCCGCTCGTGGACATCTCGGCGCTGCCCGCCCAGGAAAAAGCCATCAAATACCCGATGGCCGGCGGCAAAAGTCACCACGTGACCGTGGGTGTGTACAATCTGGCCGCCAAAACCACCGTGTTCCTACAAACCGGCGAACCCGCCGAGCAGTACCTGACCAACATTTCGTGGGCGCCGGATGAAAAATCAATCTGCGTCGCCATCGTGAACCGGGGCCAGAACGAATTGAAGCTGAGCCAGTACGACGCCGCCAGTGGCGCCTTCCTGCGCACGTTGTTCGAGGAGAAAGACGCCCGTTACACCGAACCCGAACACGGCCTGACCTTCGTGCCGGGGCGCCCGACGGAGTTCCTGTGGCAATCGCGCCGCGATGGTTTCCGGCATTTGTACTTGTACGATACCGGCGGCAAGCTGCTCCGCCAACTCACCAAAGGCCCGTGGGAAGTGACGGAGGTGCTAGGTTTTGCGGCTAAAAATCAGCAGGTTCTCTATTCCGGTACCGCCGATTCGCCCCTCGAACGCCACACCTACGCCGTGTCGCTCAATGGCGGCGAGGCGCGCAAACTCACGCAGGGCACCGGCACGCACACCACCCAACTCAGCGACGATGGCCGGTGGCTGCTCGACAATTTTTCGTCGAGCGTCGCGCCGCGCGCCATCCGCGTCATCGACGTGGCCTCGGCCAAGTCGCGCCGCCTGTTACTCAAAGCCGACGACCCCACCGCCGCCTACAACCTGGGCGAAATGAAGCTCGGCACGCTCAAAGCCGCCGATGGCCAGACCGACCTCTACTACCGCCTCATTACGCCGCCCAACTACGATCCACAAAAAAAATACCCCGTCGTGATCTACGTCTACGGTGGCCCGCACGTGCAACTCGTCACCGATTCGTGGCTCGGTGGCGGCAACCTCTGGATGCAGTTGCTGGCGCAAAAAGGCTACGTGGTGTTCACCATCGATTCGCGCGGGTCGGGCAACCGGGGGCTGGCCTTCGAGCAGGCCACGTTCCGTAAGCTCGGTACCGAAGAAATAGCCGACCAGTTAAAGGGAGTCGATTTTCTGAAATCGCTGCCGTTCGTCGATGGCGCGCGCATCGGCGTTCACGGCTGGAGCTTCGGCGGGTTTATGACCACCACGCTCCTCACCCGCACCCCGGCCAACACGTTCAAAGCCGGCGTAGCGGGCGGCCCCGTCATCGACTGGAAATTCTACGAAGTGATGTACACCGAGCGCTACATGGACACGCCCCAGGAAAACCCCGACGGCTACAAAACCGCCTCGCTGCTGAACTACGTGCCGAACCTCAAAAACAAGCTCCTGATGATTCACGGCGCCGTCGATGACGTGGTGGTTTGGCAGCAGAGCTTGGCATACGTCAAAGCGTGCGTCGATGCCGGCGTGCAACTCGATTATTTCGTGTACCCCGGCCACCCGCACAACGTGCGCGGCAAAGACCGCGTGCATCTGATGCAAAAAGTGACGGATTATTTTGATGCGAACCTTTGATAATTCACTTTTGGGGATGAATGGAGTTGGCCGGCACGTTATGGCCACGGCTACCACTAAAACGCTTTGTATTATGCCCGCCTACGTTATTTCTTCTGATCCTGAAACGATGGGTGGCACGCCCGTTTTCAGGGGTACCCGCGTCCACATTCGAACCCTGTTTGACTACCTCGATGGCGAAGGATTGGAAATGTTTCTGGACGACTTCCCAACCGTCTCGCGCGAACAGGCCCAAGAGGCGATTCACGCGGCGTGCCGAGCGTTATTAGCGCCTTACGAGTCAGAGTGGGATGCGCGTCTTGCTTGATGAAAACCTGCCGCGCCGCCTGAAATCTATTTTTTGGCCCGACATAGACGTTCGTTCCACGAAGGAAATGGGCTGGGCCGGTAAGGTAAACGGGGAATTACTGGGATTGATGACGCTACACGGTTTCACAATCCTCATCACCGCCGACAAAGCGCTGCCCAGCCAACAGAATCTGCCGCGCTTTCCGATCACGGTGTACCTATTGCGAACAGTCAAGAATGATTTTGAGCATTTGGCGCCCTTGGTTCAGCAGGTTCGGGAGCAACTGACCACTGAACCACCGCCGACTGGACTTTTTGTAGTGCAAGCCGATGCCTGACTTCGACGCCGCCCACCTCCGCGCCGCCCTGCGCAAGCTCCCCGAAAAGGAAAAAGATGCGCTCCTGCTCCGCTCCGTGCGACGCGATGCCGAGTGGCGCGCCACACTCGCCTATGAGCTGCTGCCGGAGGTCACGCGCGATACCGTGTACGAGGCCGTCAGTGAGCGTATTCACGCGCTGCTCACGGGGGTTTCGGGCTATCAGTTGGCGCGTTTTCTCACCAAATCGCTCAAAAAAGCGACGGTCGAAATCAACTATGCCCGGCGCATCACCGGCGAGCGCGCCCTGGAAATTGACCTGCACGCGTACCTGCTGCGCGAGCTGTTCGATCATTTCTCCGGTCAGCTCGATTCGCCGTACTCGCCGTACTATAAGGCCGTCGCGAAACTGGTGGTGAAGCTGATCAAGTTGATCCAAAAATACCTGCACGAAGACGTGTGGCTCGATTACGAGACCGAAATAACCGAGTGGCTGCGGCAGCTGCGGAGCCGTAATTACGTCTGGGATTTATCCTTCGAGTTACCCACCGGCTTGGCGGCCGCGTAGGCCGTCGGCCGGGCGTGGGAGCGCCTCCCGGCCGAAAGCCGTACTTTTGTGGTCTATACGAGACTATGTGCGGAATCACCGGCGTATTTGCCTTCACTAGCGCGGGGCGCGCGGCCCTCGTGCGCCTCCCCGACTCCACGGACGCCATCGTCCGACGCGGCCCCGATTCGGCGGGCCACTACGTCCACGAACACGTGGGCCTGGGTTTTCGGCGGCTTGCTATCCTCGACCTGCGGCCCGAAGGCAACCAGCCGATGCATTCGTCGGATGTCGAGCGGCGGTTCCACATCGTCTTCAACGGCGAAATCTTCAATTTCAAGGAACTGCGCGAAGAGCTGCAAGCCAAAGGCTACCAGTTCCGGACGGGCACCGACACCGAGGTCATCCTGAATCTGTACGCCGCGTACGGCCGCCGGTTCGTGAAACGGCTCAACGGGTTCTTCGCCTTCGCCATCCACGACCAGGAAGACGGGTCGCTCTTCATCGCCCGCGACCGTTACGGCGTGAAGCCGCTGCACGTCTACCGCGACGCCGACAAGCTGCTGTTTGCGTCGGAAATCAAGTCGCTCCTCGCGTTGGGCGCGCCGCGCAAACTCGACCTGTCATCGTTGCACGCGTACCTGCACTTGGGCTATTTGCCCGGCCCGGCCAGTATTTTCAAGAAAATCCGGAAGGTGACGCCCGGCTCGTACCTCTTCATCAGGAAGGGAAAAGTGCTGCGCAAGCAGTGGTACCGCATCCCGTACGACCCCAAGAAAGTTGCTCGCAACACCAGCACCTACGAGCAGCAACAAGCCCGTTTGGTCGAGTTGATGGACGATGCCGTCGCGCGACGGCTCGTGGCCGACGTGCCGCTCGGCGCGTTCCTGAGTGGCGGCATCGACTCGTCGGTCATCGTCGCGCTGGCGTCGCAGCACACGCCGCACCTCAACACATTCAGCATCGGGTACAAAGACGAACCGTTCTTCGACGAAACAAAGTACGCCCAACTCGTGGCGGATAAGTACAAAACCAACCACACGGTTTTCTCGCTCTCCAACGACGATTTGTACGAGCATCTCACCGGCATGCTCGACTATTTCGACGAGCCCTTCGCCGACCCTTCGGCGCTGCCCGTGTACATTCTGTGCCACCGCACGCGCCAAAAAGCCACCGTCGCGCTCTCCGGCGACGGCGCCGACGAACTCTTCGCCGGTTACAACAAGCACCGCGCCGAGTGGCAGGTGCGCACCGGCGGCTGGAAGGCCGAAGCTGTCACCGCCCTGGAGCCACTCTGGAACGTGCTGCCGAAGTCGCGCGCCTCCACCATGGGCAACCGCGTACGGCAGTTGCAGCGTTTTGCGCGCGGCATGCAGATGAACGCCAAAGACCGCTATTGGGCGTGGGCCGGCCTGACCGCCGGCGACGAAGCCACCGCTCTCCTGAGCCGCAAAGTGCGTAAGCGCCTCAACAAGAAGCTCGCCGCCAAGCGCCGCGCGGCGTGGCTCGACAGCCTGAAACCCGACGGCGACCTCAACGACGTGCTGCTCGCCGATATGCGCGTGGTGCTACCCGGCGACATGCTGCCGAAGGTAGACCTGATGAGCATGGCCAACTCGCTGGAAGTGCGCACGCCGTTCCTGGACGTCAATGTGGTCAATTTCGCGTTTTCGCTCCCCGTTTCCTCCAAAATCAACGGGCAGATGAAGAAACGCATCGTGCAGGACGCCTTCCGGCCGTTGCTGCCGCCGGAGTTGTACAAGCGCCCCAAACACGGTTTCGACGTGCCGATGCTCGGCTGGTTTCGCGGCGAGTTGCGCGGCTTGATCGAAAACGATCTCCTCGCCGATAGCTTCATTGAAGCCCAAGGGCTGTTCGATGTCGATGCCATTCGGGCGCTCCGCACGCAGCTCTATTCCACCGACCCCGGCGAAGCCGTTGATCGCGTGTGGGGGCTGATCGTGTTTCAGTATTGGTGGAAGAAATATCTGGCGCCCGCCTCGGCGGCTACCCACGCGGCGCAGATGCCCGATAATATCCGGTAATTCAGTGACCATTTCACCCTTGATTCGGACACTCTCGATAGTTATTCCGGCGTACAATGAAGGCTCCACTATTCACTTGATTCTCGATCAGGTGAAAGATGTACAGTTGTTGAATGGCATTCAGAAGGAAGTGATCATCGTCAATGACTGCTCGCGCGACAATACTGAAGCGGCCATTCAGCAGTATATCGCCGCTAACCCAGCGCTCCCCATTCGGTACTTCAAACACGAAGTCAACCAAGGGAAAGGCGCTGCTCTGCACACGGGCATCGCGCATGCGACCGGCGAATACGTGGTCATTCAGGATGCTGACCTTGAGTACGATCCCGAAGAGTACAACACGTTGCTGAAGCCCATCCTTCGCGGGATGGCCGATGTGGTGTTCGGCTCGCGCTTCATCGGCGGTCGGCCGCATCGAATCCTGTTTTTCTGGCATTCCATCGGCAATCAGATTCTCACGTTCCTCTCCAATGCGATGACGAACCTGAACCTGACGGACATGGAAACGTGCTACAAACTTTTTCGGCGCGATATGCTTCAAAGTCTGCATCTCACCGAGAAACGCTTCGGCTTTGAGCCGGAAGTAACCGCCAAGATTGCCCGTGTACCCAATGTCCGAATTTACGAGGTCGGTATTTCGTACTACGGACGCACCTACGCCGAAGGCAAAAAAATCGGCTGGCGCGATGGCGTGCGCGCCATTTATTGCATCCTCAAATTCCGGTTCGCACGCTGAGTAAACGGACTTTTTCGTGTCCACCGACATCCGCCGCGTGGCCGCCCGGTGGCTGCGGGCAGCGGCGGGTGCGGCCCACTGATAACGCGCCGCGCGTACTTTTGCGGCATCTTTGTCGGCCATCGTCCCTCATTCCCCCTGAAGGCGCCATTGCGGCCCCACCCTCCCAACTGTATGAAGATTACCGTAGTAGGCACCGGCTATGTCGGCCTTGTAACCGGCACGTGCTTCGCCGAAGTCGGCATCAATGTGACGTGCGTCGATGTCGACCAGCGCAAAATCGACAACCTCAAGCAAGGGATTCTGCCGATTTACGAGCCCGGCTTGGAGGATATGGTCGAGCGCAACACCAAGAACGGGCGGTTGCAATTCTCGACCGACCTCGCCGCTAGTCTTCCCGGCTCCAACGCGGTTTTCATTGCGGTGGGCACTCCACCCGGTGAAGACGGCTCCGCCGACCTCAAGTACGTGCTGGCCGTGGGCCGCGAGATTGGGCGCGCCCTGACCGATTACTGCGTCGTGATCACGAAAAGCACCGTGCCCGTGGGTACCGCCGAAAAGGTGCGCGGCGCCGTGGCCGGCGAGTTGGCCGCGCGTAACTCCACCATTCCGTTCGATATGGCCTCGAACCCAGAATTTTTGAAGGAAGGCGCCGCCATCGACGATTTTCTGAAGCCCGACCGCATCGTGGTCGGCTTGGACTCGCCGCGCGCCGAAGAGGTACTGCGCCGCTTGTACAAGCCGTTTTTGCTCAACGGCCACCCGTGCATCTTCATGGACATTCCGTCGGCGGAGATGACCAAGTACGCGGCCAATTCGATGCTGGCGACGAAGATTTCGTTCATGAACGACATCGCCAACCTCTGCGAACTGATGGGCGCCGACGTGAACATGGTGCGTAAGGGCATTGGCAGCGATTCGCGGATCGGCACCAAATTCATCTACCCCGGCATCGGCTACGGCGGCTCGTGCTTCCCTAAGGATGTGAAGGCGCTCATCAAGACGGCGGCCGAAAACGGCTACCCGATGCGCGTGCTGCAAGCGGTGGAAGAAGTGAACGAAGCCCAGAAATCGGTGCTGTTCGATAAAATCTGCGCCCATTTCGGAGGTGCCGAAAACCTGCGCGGTCTGACGATGGCGCTGTGGGGGTTGTCGTTCAAACCCAATACCGACGATATGCGCGAGGCGCCGTCGTTGGTGCTGATCGAGAAATTGCTGGCCGCCGGCTGCACGGTGCGCACCTTCGACCCGGTGTCGATGAAGGAGGCCGAGCATACCCTGCACGATACCGTAACCTACGCCCGCGATGAATACGACGCGCTCCTCGACGCCGACGCGCTCCTGATCGTGACGGAGTGGCCGCAGTTCCGGGCGCCTAATTTTCAGGTGATGGCGAAGCTCATGAAGCAGCAAGTCGTTTTCGACGGCCGCAACATCTACGAAGCCGCCGAGTTGCGCGAAGCCGGTTTCGATTATTACTGCATCGGAATCAAAGCGGCAAGCATCAAGCTGCAAGCGGTAAGCTAAAAACGGCGGTGAGCTTCAAGCTATAAGCTGGAAGTCTGCACCACTTACACTCAACAAGTTGAAAAGCTTGCAGCTTAAAGCCTGCTGCTCTACTCATGAAAAAACGTGTCCTCATTACCGGCGGTGCCGGTTTCCTTGGTTCGCACCTCTGCGATCGGTTCCTGAAAGAGGGCTACCGGGTGGCGGCGATGGACAACCTCATCACCGGTTCGCTCAAAAACATCGAGCATTTATTCGGCAACCCCGATTTTGAGTTTTTTCATCACGATGTCTCGAAGTTCGTCTTCGTGCCCGGTGAATTGGATTATATCCTGCATTTCGCCTCGCCGGCATCGCCGATTGACTACCTCAAGATTCCAATTCAGACGCTTAAGGTCGGTTCGCTCGGCACGCACAACCTCCTCGGGTTGGCGCGGGTGAAGAACGCGCGAATGCTGATCGCCTCGACTTCCGAAGTGTACGGCGACCCCGAAGTGCACCCCCAAGTCGAAGATTACTGGGGTAATGTAAACCCCGTGGGGCCGCGCGGCTGCTACGACGAAGCCAAGCGATTTCAGGAGGCCATCACGATGGCGTACCACACGCACCACGGCGTGGAAACGCGGATCGTGCGCATTTTCAACACCTACGGCCCACGCATGCGCCTCGACGACGGCCGCGTGCTGCCGGCGTTCATGGGGCAAGCGCTGCGCGGCGAATCGCTGACGGTGTTCGGCGACGGTTCGCAGACGCGCTCGTTTTGCTACGTCGATGATCTCATCGAGGGGATTTACCGCCTGCTGTTGAGTGACTACGCGATGCCGGTCAACATCGGCAACCCCGCCGAAATCACGATTGCCGAATTCGGCGTCGAGATTGCCAAGCTCGCGGGTGTCGAGTTCAAGCCCGACTTCCGGCCGCTCCCCGAAAACGACCCGCAGAAACGCCGCCCGGACATCACGAAAGCGCGCGAGATTTTGGGCTGGGAGCCGCAGGTAGACCGCGCCGAAGGACTGCGCCGCACGTTCGAGTATTTCAAGAATGCCGTGGTGGTGCCCACGGGGATGAACGCGTACGCATGACGGTGCGCCCTCAGAAACGGTTAAGTGTCGCGGTTGTCGAAAGCTCATTAGACACAACTGGTGCGTTCAACGCTTTGCTTCAGAGTGTGTTGGATCTGCGCGAGGAGATTGATTTCCTGTTTTGCCTACCCGCCAACAGCAAACTGGTGGCGGTGGTACAACATGCGGGCCTTCAGGTATACCCGCTACCTTTGGTGGAGATCAGCCGCCGACCAAAAGATCTGATAACGTATTTGCCGCAGTTGCTGCGCAATGCGTGGCGGCTGCGGGCTGCGATGCGTAAGCACCAGGCACGCGTGGTACACGTCAACGATTTACATAACCTGATGGGCATCGCTACCCGCTGGGTGTCGCGCGGGCAAGTGCGTACCGTGACGCACATTCGGCGGATGCCGGAATCGCTGCCGGCGCGCATCTATAACTTCTGGGTAGGGTTGCACCTGCGCTACGCCGATCTGATTGTGCCCGTTTCGGCGGCCAATGCGCGGGCTTTCGGCGGGGCCACGCAGCCTAAGGTGCGCATCGTGTACGACCCCCTGCCCTCGCGCGAGCGCCTACCGGCGTATGTACCCCGGCCCGGCCCGTCGATCAGTTTGCTGTATTTAGCCAATTACATTCCGGGGAAAGGGCAAAACCACGTGATCGAAGCCTTTGACGCCCTGCTGCGACAGGCGCCGAAGTTGGCGGTTACGCTCACGTTCGTCGGCGGCGACTTCGGTTTTCCGGGTAACTTGGCCTGGAAAGCCGGGTTACAAGCGCGGGTCGCGGAATTGGGAATCGCCGATCAGGTGGTATTCGAAGGCAAAACCGACGACTCGGAAGCGACGATGAAAGCCCACGATGTGGTGCTTAATTTTTCCGATTCGGAGTCGTTTTCGCGCGTGTCATTGGAAGCGCTGCTCTACGGCGTACCCTTGATTGCGACCGACGTTGGCGGCACCCGCGAGATGTTCGTGGCGGGTGAAACGGGCTTATTGGTGCCCGCGCGCGAAGTTCCGGCGATGACCGCCGCCATGCATCAGTTGGCTACTGATGCTGAGTTGCGGCGCCGGCTGTCGGCAGCGAGTCCCGATCACGTACGGGCCCAGTTTGGGCGTTCGGCTACGAGTGGCCGCCTACTAGCCGTGTTGCGCGAAGCCGACGTACTGGCTACCACCCACTCAGGCCGTTAAAGCCTCCTCGCCTACTACTCACGCAGTACTAAACATTTTTGTCTCCGTTCGTTTTGCCTACTTTTTCCGATCCATTCCTGATTACGTTTTCCCGGCTTGGCAAGTCAGAGATTGGCTATATCTCGGTTGTCGATAACCGCGCTGATGTGCTACCCTTTCAAATTGAGCGGGTCTTCTGGACTTACTACACCCCCGAGAGCATCGTGCGCGGTCGCCACGCGCACCACCGCACGGAACAGGTGCTGGTAGCGGTTAGTGGCTGGATTCTGGTCACTACTGAACTACCCGACGGCACCATTGAGACCTTCCGCCTCGATTCGCCCGACAAGGGCCTTTACGTCCCTCCGCACGCGTGGCACACGATGCAATATTCACACTCGGCGGTGCAACTCGTGTTTGCCTCGGCGCCGTACGACGAAGCCGACTACATTCGCGAATATGACGATTTTCGATTGCATTGGGGTACGAAAGGTACTGTCTGAAGAAGGGGCAACCGGGGAGATTTCCGTATTTTTTAGCTTACAACCTAATGGAGAACGCGCTTCCGGTGCTACAAGCAGCTGGTTCGACGGTGACTGATTGCTTAATTTGCGTAGCGGGAAAAAACAATATTGCTTGCGACGCTTTACGTTATCTGGTGAGTCGGTTTGGGCCGGCGCGCGTGGTGGTGGTACCGAACGCCGACGATCTCGGCGCGCCTACTTGGCAGCATTCGCTGCGCCATACCGCTCAGCGGCTGGGGGT
The DNA here is from genome assembly GCA_031425525.1 of Hymenobacteraceae bacterium. Taxonomy (GTDB): domain Bacteria; phylum Bacteroidota; class Bacteroidia; order Cytophagales; family Hymenobacteraceae; genus JANNMJ01. The sequence continues at coordinate 34,583 of JANPJM010000079.1, forward strand.
GCGCGAAGTAACCCTGGCCGACGTCTATCCCATCGAAAATCTGCTGCTGCTGTCGCTAGAGTTCAACGAACTACTCCGACCAGCGCGTTTTGCTACAAAACGGCTTTTCAATATCCACTTCTCGCACTTGCCCAAATATAAGGGCATGTATACTTCGATCTGGCCCATCCTCAACGATGAAGCCTTCAGCGGCGTTACTCTCCATTACATTGACAAGGGCATTGACACCGGGCATTTGATTGCTCAGCGCACGTTTGCCATTGCGTCGGCGGATACCTCCCGTGACGTGTACTTCAAGTACCTGCAGGCCGCGTATGAATTGTTAGTAGAGAATTTAGATTCCTTGCTGATGGATACGCAGCAAGCTCGGCCGCAGCCCGTGACGAACTCGAGCTACTACTCGCGGGCAACGATTGACTTTAGCCGGCCCGCAGAAGTAGACTTCCGGGCTACGGCTTATCAAGTTCGAAACTACGTGCGCGGCTTTGCCTTTTATGAGTATCAGTTGCCAACCGCGTTGGGGCACTTGATTTGGCGTGCGGAGTTGACTTCCGACCCGAGCCAGGGCAAAGCCGGCAGTTTGGTTACTGAGGACGCGCGGACGCTTACGATCAATACCATTGACTACAACGTGCGACTGCACAAGGATTTTTCGCGCGCGCTATTTGCGGCGGTGGAAGCCAACGATTTGGCTGAAGTACGGCGGCTGGCGCCGCTTACGCAGGACTTGAACCTCACCAACCGCCGCGGGTGGTCGGCACTGATGATTGCCTGCTGGCATCCCTTCGTGGAAGTAGCGCGTGAACTGCTTATACACGGCGCTAACGTTAACCAAACTAACCTGAACGGCACCTCTGTGCTGATGTACGCCAAGGACGGCGCCCTGCGTGCAAACGACCGGACGTTACTTGATGATCTGCTGACGCGTGGTGCTGACGCCCGCTGGACTGACAGTACCGGGCTGACTGTGGCTGATTATTGCCGCAATCAGGGGCAACACGAGTTAGCTACTTATTTCGCTGCTGCCGCTCGCACCAAGTAGCGTTTAGGAAAGTCCGTTGCCGCCTTTGACAAGTCTACGATGGCCGCCAAAGCGTAGTAGTGGGCGTATTTTTGTGCCTACCATCGTCTTGCCGTGGCGAAGCGTTCTTACTCGGAACACAGTTCAACCCTTCGCTTGGCCTTGTTACCGCCTACGGTTGGGTCTAGTCCGTTAGCTTTCTTCCCACTAGTCAAGATGCCGTTGGCGGCGCCAGGAGAGGCGCTTTTAACGATTGAGCGCCAGAATCGGCAAAAACAGCATCCCTAGCCAGCGCAAAATCAGGAAGTGAAGGTTTGAATTACACCCTCTTAAACGTTCTCTTTCTAGTGCCGGTCCCTTTCCTCTCATTCAAGCCACAGCATACTCCCATCCACCAAGGGGGTTTTAACGCCCTGGCGCGCGTCTATGATGCGCACTTGTATGTGCTGGGGCAGACCGTCACCGCGTTTGAGGGGAAATATGCGCACTTGTACGGTCAGGCGTGCGAGATGAACGCGATTATGGCCCTTACAAAACGCCACAGGGTGGCCGTAATGGAAGATAACGCTTATAGTCAGGACGACACGTGGCACGGCCGACCAGCCGGCGCTTTCGGCGACCTGAACGGGACGAGTTTCTGCACCGGCAAAAACCTGGGTGACTTGGGTGACACAGGTGCCGTGCCCACGGATAATGACGAGCTGGCGCAGCGCACCCGCACCCGGCGCAAACTTCTATGTGGTACGCACCCGGCAGCGCGATGGCTTGCAGCACTACCTAAACGTGACCCGTATCGACACCCTGAATCATTACCCAGTATCTCCACACTTGCCGCAGGTTTATGCGTACGGAAGGCTACGGGCGGACATATATCCACTGGCCGAAGACTTGGCCGTTACTTGCCTGAGCCTGCCAATGTGGCCCGGAATGACCGAAGATCAAGTAGTCGATAGCATTTGTGGCTATTTCGAACGGCCGTGAACTGCCACCTTTTGACTGCCATCAGGGTGCTCCAGAGCACGTTTCGAGCTCGATCCCGTCGTTTTTTTTGCCTCTAAAGCCCGCGTTACCGGAACTGTATGCCCAAATTGTCCGTCATCATTCCCTGCTACTACAACGAAGCTAATCTGCCGACTACGACACAGATTCTTTTCGCCAACGAAGCAAACTTTCCGGCCGGCACCACCTTCGAGTACGTACTGGTGGACGACGGCTCCGGCGATAATACCCACGCCGCACAGTTGCGCATCCAGCGGCAACACCCCGACAAGGTGATAGTGGTAAAGCTGGCCGGTAACACCGGCTCCTACAATGCGATGGTGGCCGGAATGGAGTACGCCACCGGCGACGCCAACGTGATCATCTCCGCAGACCTTCAGGATCCGCCTGAGTTGATGACGCAGATGTGGCACCATTGGCAATCGGGTCTCAAACTAGTAATCGCGAACCGTCAAGGGCGGGATGAAGGCGCTCTGAAAACCTTTTTCGCCAATACCTTTCACGGCCTGATGAAGCGCCTGGCGCTGCCCAATACGCCCGAAGGAGGCTTCGACTTCGTCCTATTCGACTGCCAGATCAAGGAACGCATCCTGTCGATGCAAGAGCGTAACTCCAACATATTTTACCTTATGGTGTGGATGGGATACGCTTACGTAAATATTCCTTATATACGCAAGCAGCGCGACATCGGTCAGAGCCGCTGGACGTTGCAGAAGAAAGTAAAGCTGCTGATCGATTCGCTGTTGGCTTTCTCTTTTTTTCCGATTCGAGCCATCACCGTTACTGGCTTTTGTCTGGGGCTGGTGGCGCTGCTCTACGGTCTGTATTTGATTGCTTCCAAGCTCTTCGGTAATATTGGCGTGCCCGGCTGGACGGCCCTGATGCTGGTGGTGCTTTTCGTCTCGGCTTTTCAGATGATTGCGTTGGGCGTAATCGGTGAATACGTTTGGCGCGGGTTGGATGCCGCCCGTCGCCGGCCACTGTATGTGGTAGATGAAGTTTTTCCAGTCATTCCCGACGGTGGATCGCCTGCGGCTCCCTCGCTCGCGTCGTCGGCTCGAAAGGGGGCCTAGACCGTCACTGCGCTTTTTTTTCTCCTACCGTTGCCGTCGATGCGCGTCGTCCCTTACCACCCTGGCCTACGCGCCGTCTGGGATGCTTTCGTCGCTACTGCCACTGCGGGCACGTTTCTTTTTGAGCGGGGGTACACAGATTACCATGCCCATCGCCTCACTGATTGTTCGCTGCTGTTTTACGACGACAAAAATCGTCTGATCGCCCTACTGCCGGCCAACCGTGTCGGCACCATACTTTACTCGCATCAAGGGCTCACGTACGGCGGGTTCGTCACGCATGGCGCCTATACGTTTCGGCTGGTGGCGTGCTTCAATAGTCTCGTCCAGTGGTGCCAATCCGAGGGCATTACGCACGTGACGTACAAACCCATTCCGTTCATTTACACCACCTATCCCGACCAAGCCGACCTCTACTGTCTGTTCCGCCTCAAGGCTACCCTTACCGCGCGTCACCTTTCCACCAGCATCGAGCAAGTCGTGGCGCGCAAATTTACCGACGGCCGCTGGGGCGGCGTAAAGAAGGCCCACCGGCAAGGCATGACCGTACGGGAAACGACTGATTTCGCCAGCTTCTGGCGGGTGCTGGATCAACATCTCCACCAGCGCTACGGCGCGACCACCGTGCACACACTCCCCGAGATTCTGGCGCTGCACACGGCCTTCCCGGCAGCCATCCGCCTGTATGCGACTTACGACGCCGCAGGCGAGCTAGTCGCGGGGGCAATCGTGTACGTCACCCGGCGCGTCGCACATTTACAATATCTCTCAGCCACGGCTGCCGGGCGCGCGGCCGGCGCCCTTGACCTGCTCATCGCCCACTTGGTGCGAAGCGTCTACGCAGCGCACCCGTACTTCGACTTTGGCACCTCTAACGGCCAGCCCGGTCAGCAACTTAACCACCGGCTGCTGTTTCAGAAGGAAGGTTTTGGCGGAAGAGGCGTCTGCTACGACACGTACTCGTTCGAGACGACCGGGCAGATCGAGTAGAGGGGCGAGCCGCATCGTGAAACCTGCGCCAAGTTCGCGAGTTACTTTTGTGGTCGTATACATCCAACCAAACGCACTCGCCTATGGCGTGCGTCTCGGAACAAGCCTTTTCTTTGATGACTATTCCTTTTCTTTCGTTCGCCCCGCAGCATACGCCAATCCGGGAAGAAGTGTTGGCGGCCGTGGCAGGCGTGTACGATTCGCACTGGTATGTGCTCGGCAGTGCCGTCGAACAATTTGAGCGGGAATACGCCGCCTTTAATCACGTAGGCCACACCATTGGTGTTGCCAATGGTCTCGATGCGCTGCATCTGGCTTTACGGGCACTTAACGTTGGCCCCGGCGACGAAGTGATTGTGCCCTCCAATACCTACATCGCCACGTGGCTGGCGGCCTCTTACGTAGGCGCCAAAGTGGTTCCGGTGGAGCCCAGCCTCCTGACGTACAATTTGGATCCGGCGCGTTTGGAAGCCGCTATCACCCCCCGCACGAAAGCGATTATGCCCGTCCATCTCTACGGCCAAGCGTGTGAGATGGACGAGATCATGGCCATCGCCAACCGGCACGGCATTGCGGTGGTGGAAGACAATGCGCAGTCGCAGGGGGCCACGTGGAATGGGCGCGTGGTGGGCTCGTTCGGCGCGCTCAACGGGACTAGTTTCTACCCCGGCAAGAATTTGGGCGCCCTCGGCGACGCCGGCGCCATCACCACGAACGATGCTGAACTGGCGAAGCGGGTGCGCACGCTCCGCAATTACGGCTCGCAAAAAAAGTATTACAACGAAGTCATCGGCCAGAATTCGCGTCTCGACGAGTTACAGGCCGCTGTACTGAGCGTCAAATTGCAGCACCTGACCGCCTGGACTGCGCAACGGCAACACATCGCAGAGTTGTACCACACAGCCTTATCGGATATTGGTGATGTGGTAGTGCCGACCACGGCGGTCGGTGCTACGCACGTTTACCATTTGTACGTAATCCGTACGGCGCAGCGCGATGCGCTTCAGCAGCACCTGACGGCCGCCGGCATCGGCACGCTCATCCATTATCCGGTGCCGCCGCATTTACAGCAGGCATACGCATCGGTGGGCCTCACGTCCGGCGCCTTTCCGATTGCGGAGTCGCTCGCTACTACCTGCCTCAGCCTACCTATGTGGCCGGGCATGACCGCCGATCACGTAACCCAAGTGGCCGACGCAGTGCGTCGGTTTTACTAGGCAAAGCCGCATTCTCTACCGCGCCTACCTACACGCTGTCTGCGCAAATCGGCATCCTCGCGGCGTGTCCAGCCGATACCAGTGGGCGACTTTCCTCTCTCCAGTACTCTTCCGATGCCAATCGCTCCCGCTAACGCCGCCGCCCGCCCTTGGGCCGCTATGTGGTCTTTAGTGCTGCTCTATACCTTGGCCCACGGCCTGATTCTCGTTGACCAAGGCGTGTTTTGGGATGACTGGACATTGTACCAAATGGTGCCCCAGCAGATCATTACAAATTGCACAGAAGCCGGTACGCCGTTTTTTGGGTGGTTTCACGCTGGTATGTCGGCGCAGCCGGCCGCCGTCGCGCTGTATAATTGGCTGACCTTCGGCTGCTACCTAGCGAGTGGGCTGTTGATATGGCGTGTGCTGCGCCATAGCGGTTTGCTTACGCCAACGGCCGCGTGGGCGGTTGCGGCGCTTATTTTGGTCATTCCGCTTAATTCAGCGCGTAACGCGATGATTAATGGCCAATACGCCGTTTGCTACGTTCTTTTTTGGGCGGGTCTGGCGGCGTACCAAACGGCTGTTCAGCACCGAATGGGCGTGCTGATCCCAATCGCTGCGCTCCTGTTCTTTGGCTCTTTTTTGACTAATTCGTTCTTAGTATTTTTTCTGATCGTTCCCTTGTACGGGCTGTGGGAACAACGTCCGAATTCATTGTCTGCGGCCATTCGGGCGTCCATGCGTGTGGCGCCGTGGCTATTGCTGCCGATCGTGTTTTGGGTATTACGGTCGAATTTTATGCCAACTTCGGGCGGCTACGCGCTTACACACTATAACGAGATTACGCTCGGCAAGCTGCTGCGAACGCCCATCGAGCTGGTACGGACATTCTATTTCTCGTTCGTGAAAGTTTTGCTGATGGCCCCGCTCGCACTGCGCTCCGGTGTAGCGGCGGGGGTGGCGTTACTGGCGGGCAGTATTTTGCTGGGCACGCGGGCGCAGTGGTGGCCCGCGCAAGATTCTAGCGATGGATGGCAGCGCCGGTCGGCGTTTTTGGGCGTGGGAGTAGGGTTAGGGCTGTTTGCGCTGGGCGCCTTTCCGTACTTGGCGGTAGGGCTGCTGCCGACGCAAGTAGAATGGTCGAGCCGGCATCAGCTGCTATTGCCGCTGGGCGCGGCGCTGCTGCTGTACTTCGGGCTACGCCTCGGCGCGGGCATGTTGCCGGTTCCGGTGCGTACGCGTGTGCTGGGTGCCGGAATAGCGGTATTGCTCATGGTATTCGTCGCGAACAACGTAAAAGATTACGTAGCCTATGAGCGCGACTGGCTCAAGCAACTTTCCCTTATGCGCCAGCTACGGCAGGCGCCTGCCGTGCAGGCCAATACCACCTTCGTGGTCGATGACCATACGCGGGCACTCAACGTGTTTGATCGCTCGGTACGTTTTTATGAATACGCCGCGCAGTTCAAGCTGATTTTTGGGCGCGAAAACCGCTTCGCTGCCGATTCGAGCTTATACCGCAATATCAAACAGACCTTCCCGACTGGCTTGGCCTACGTTGCGGGACGCGAACATCACAGTCTCGGCGAGTACCGCGTGAGCGCTCCACAGGTACGGCTGCAGATCGAAGCGGGAGTTGCACTATCCGATTTCGCCGTACTGACGCGTACTCTTGGTCACGTTACCGATACTGATGCTGCTCCCGTTGTACGGTTACGTACCGCGCCGCTAACGGCTGCTGAAGCCGCCGCGCTCCCGGTGCGCTGATACACGAGTAGTGCTCGCTCAGTGGTAGCCACTCCCCGGCCTACAATCGCCCGCCTTGGTACATCGCTATGGTGGCCATATGCACTGGCCAGCGCGCTCGTCGGCCTGACGCTCCTCTGTTTCACCCCCGATTACGAGGAGCACGACGATGTAGTGCTGCGCTGGCTCCTGCGCGGCACGGTGCAAGGCATACAGGTGGCTGACATGCGCCCGTTTTTGCCCGGCATCAGCCCGGTGCTGGCGGCGTTATATCGGGTGGCGCCCGGCGTGCCATTCTACGATCTGCTGCTGACCACGATGGTGCTGGGCGCTTTCGTACTCCTGCTCAGTATGCTGCCCTCCACGCTGTTGGCGGTGCGCCCGCGTGGGTTGGAATTGGCGCTGGTGGCCACTGTTTACGTGGTAGCCATTGCCGAAAGTATACTGATAGTGTCGTTTGTGCGTGCTGCGATTTTGCTGGGCGCTGCCAGCGGGTTAGCGGCATTGCGCGGGCCAGTGCCGGGGCCGAGTCGGGCGGCCTGGTTAGGCGGGTTGTTCCTGTTGAGCTTGTGCGTCCGCGAGCAAGGCGCCGTGCTGGGGTTGGGCGCCGCGCTTGGCGTGGCGGGCGCTGTAGGGCGTCGGCCCGTCACGAGGGCGGCGTGGCGCCAAACGGTGGTAAGCGTGGCCCGTCGGTTGTGGCCGCTTCTGGTGGCGGGGCTGGCGTTCGAGGCCGCCCTGCGTCTGGCATCTACTCCGCCGGCCCACGCCGAATACGTGGCGAAGGGGCCGCAGCTTCAGCAGCTCATCGATTTCAAAACGGCTTTTCCGCACCCCGCCACCCCCGCCGATTCGGTCGATCTGGATATGTACGCCAACTGGCACCACGGCGACAACGCCCGCCTGACGGCCGCGCATTTCGCGCCCTTGCTCCGGCCCGACTGGCCGAGATTCTGGCGCGTTATCGTGCCGCGTAAGTTGCAATTTCTCCGCCATCGGCACCACGCCGGGGTGCTGGCGCTAGGCTTGCTGCCGCTGCTGTTGGCGGCGGGTTGGCGCGGCAGCCGGGCGGTGGGGCGGCCGAGTTTGCTGCTGTATGGTGGCTTTCTGGGGGTTTCACTGGCTATCGGCGTGCTGCTGAAACTGCCGTTACGGGTGTTTTCGCCGTTGTTGGGCCTCACGTTGTTTGGGTTTCTGTGGCTCGTGGCCGATGTGCTGCGGGCGCCGCCCACCTCGCCCGACTTTTCGCCGGTGCCCGGTACCGGGCGTTGGCGCCGCCGTGGCTTGCTTGGGGCGGCGCTCGGTCTGGTGGTTTTCGCTGGGGTGCGCACGCGCGCCATCTACCGCACGCTCCAGGCCGAGCGGCGCGGGCAGGAGGCCGCGTGGCGGCTCGTGAAGCAACAGTTTCCGCAGCAGCTACTGATCCTTGATCTGCAATCGCTGCAAACCGTTGAACGCGCTACGCCGATGTACCTCGAAACGGGCGCGCCGTCGGGTGGCATATTGCCACTGGTTGGGTGGGAGACGGCGCAACCGGCCTATGAACAGATGCTGCGCGCCGCCACCCCCGGCGACTCGGTCTGGGCCACCGCGCTGCCGTGCCTCGCGCGCCGCCGCGATGCGGTGTGGCTCATCAGTCCGGCCACCTACCAGCGCCTGACGCACTATTTGCGCACCACGTATCAGACGGAGTTGCGGCTCGTGGAAACGCCGCGCAACCGCGCCCTGGCCGCGCGCTTTACGGCGCTCACGCACCAGCCCCTGCGCGTGTTCACGGCGCCGCTGCCAGATGGAGTTACTTTGCTCTAATTAGTTAGCTATAAGCTTATAGCCGCAAGCTGCAAGTCAAGCCATTGGTTGTTAAAAAGTTGCGAAGCCCGCGCCATCAATTTGCTTTGCCCTAATAAGTTAGCCATAAGCAGCAAGCTAGACCATTGGCTGTCAAAAAATTGCGAGGCTCACGCTATCAATTTACTTTTGGCGAAGTACCTAACTGAAGTTACGTACCTTGGCCCCGTGAAAACCTGGATGTTGGTGGCACTCGGTGGCGCGGTGGGTTCGGTAGTCCGCTGGCTGTTGGCGCAAGGGCTCGATAATCGGTTCGGTTCGGGTCTGGTGCCGGTAGGCGTGTTGGCCGTAAACGTGCTGGGCTGTCTCCTGATCGGGCTCCTGCTGGGCACTACGGCGCGCGGCGCCCCCGTAGCCGACGAGCAGACCCGCCTACTGCTCGCGACCGGCTTGTGCGGCGGTTTTACCACGTTTTCGACTTTTTCGCACCAAACGATTGGCTTACTGCAAGCCGGGCGAGTGACATCGGCGCTGCTTTACGTGGGCTTGAGCATTTCTTTGAGCTTGATAGCCACCGCATTAGGGTTGAGCGCTGCGCGGTATTTACCTTGAAATCGGCCAAAAACCGGACTTTTTTCAAGAAGTATCCTAGGGAAAATCGAAATACAATAGCACAATTTATTCTGAAAAAAAGACAATAATTTTATAAAAGAAGCATCCGCTGCCCCTGAAGCTGCGTACTAACTTTACCCTATTCCTTATCTGGGTGAATGATGAACCAACTTGCCGCTCTCAGCCAGACCTGCCTCCTGATTGGTCTTAACCTATTGAGTGTAAGTGCGCAATCGCAAGATGGCGCGCCGAAGCATGTGAGCGAAATGCCGTCGGTCAGCGCCCCCTCGACGCTGCTCGACGGCCACATTTTCGAGTTCACCACCACCGACGGCCAGTTCAAGCCCACCGGCCAAGTACGGTTTCAGACCGTATCACTGCGCAATGCGGACGCCGTGACGCACGCCACTGTACGCCACGTAGTGACGGATTTGACCGGCACCCCGCGTGCCACCTATGAGCTGCCGGCCGACTTTAAGCAGGCCGCCCCCATCGGCCTCGATCTGCGGACTTTCATAAATGGCCCCTTGCTCGCCGCTCTTCACCTCGAAGAACTGACGGTTCTCGAAAACGTCGGGGCCGAGTTACCCGCCGCCGGGGCGCCACCCAATCAGGGCTTGGCGCCGGCGCATATCACGATGGTAAGTGCGGAGGGCGCGCCACTGCGTAGCGTTACACTTCGGCTAATTGGCCGCTACCTCACCGGCCCGGAAACCGTGGCGACCCCTGCCGGTATTTTCCTGTGTCAACGGGTTTCCCAAACCCTCGAAATCGAGCGTTTCGATGCGGGCACGCAGAAACGCAGCGTGCTACGACTGGAAACTTGGCTGATGCCCACGCTCGGTCTAGTGCGGGCCGAAACGTTCGCGGGCACAGTCTGCTTCGACACCATGGCGCTGACCAACATTGGCCGCACGGCGCCGCTAGGGTCTAGCGTGCGCGCCGCGCCCACCGCCGTTGGCGCTGAACGCTAACCTAGGAGGCGCACGGCCAGTGCCGTTTGCTCACGGGTTTCCAAACAAAACCGCCCGCCCCGTCCGAAGTGTTTTCGGGTGGGACGGGCGGTTTTGTTTGCGGTGCTGCTCTCCAACACCGAAACCGATTACTCAGATCGTCATCATCTCGGTTTCCTTCTTGCCCATCGCCTGATCGAGGCGCGCGATATGCGCATCGGTCAGTTTTTGCACCTCGGCTTCAGCAGCTTTGACGGCGTCTTCCGGCGCGCCGTCTTTGAGCAGTTTCCGCAGCGCCTCGTTGGTGTCTTTACGGATGTTGCGGACGGCGACTTTGCCACTTTCCGTTTCGTTTTTGGCCTGTTTCACCAGATCGCGGCGGCGCTGCTCGGTCAGCGGCGGCACGTTGAGGCGCACTTGGTCGGCTTCGGACATCGGATTCAGCCCCAAATCGGAGTTCTTGATGGCCTTCATCACCTCGCCTACCATCTGCTTTTCAAACGGCTTGATGACGAGTGAGCGCGCATCGGGTGCCGTTACGGTGGCCATATTGGCGATGGGCGTCGGGGTGCCGTAATAATCGACGCGCAGGCTATCGACCATCGCGGGCGACGCCTTGCCGGCGCGGATTTTCGTCAGTTCCGATGCCGTATGGGCCAAAGCTTTGGCCATCGTTTCTTCGGCGTCGGTGAGGTAGAGGTCGATTTCTTCTTCCACGAAAATAGAATGATGTGAAGATGTGAGGATGTGTTGATGTGGAGATGTGTAAACCGGGCGCCTTGCGCACATTCTCACATCCCCACAGCCTCACATCGAAACTAATGTGCCTACTTCTTCGCCTTCTACGAGGCGGCGCAGATTGCCGGGGCGGTTTACGTCGAAAACGATGATCGGCAGAGAATTTTCGCGGCAGAGCGTGAAGGCGGTCATATCCATCACGGCGAGGTTTTTATCGATTACCTCATCGAAGGTGATGCGCGGGTAGCGGGTGGCGGTGGGGTCTTTTTCGGGGTCGGCGGTGTAGATGCCATCGACGCGGGTGCCTTTCAGCACCACATCGGCTTCAATTTCGATGGCCCGCAGCGAGGCAGCCGAATCGGTGGTGAAGTACGGCGAACCCGTGCCGGCGCCAAAAATAACAACGCGCCCTTTTTCGAGGTGTCGCAACGCACGGCGGCGCACGTACGCTTCCGAAATCTGGGGCATCGCAATCGCCGATTGCAGCCGCGTTTCTACGCCTGCCTTCTCCAAGGCGCTTTGCAACGCCATCGAATTGATCATCGTCGCGAGCATTCCCATGTAGTCACCCTGGGCACGGTCGAGGCCGAACGCTTCGGCCTGGGCACCTCGGTAAATGTTGCCGCCGCCGATCACAACGGCTACCTGCGCACCCATCTGCACGATTTCCTTGATCTGGCCGGCGTATTCGTGCAGCCGGTCGGCGTCGATACCGAATTGCTGGCGGCCCATCAGCGATTCGCCGCTGAGCTTGAGGAGGAGGCGGGAGTATTTCACGTTGGTCGGTTGGTACTTGGTTGGTTGGTTGGTACTTGGTCGGTTGGTATTTGGTCGGTTGGTCCCAAGTACCAACCGACTAAGTACCAACCAACTAAAAACTAATTAAAACCTGGCCTTTCTGCACATTATCGCGCAGCCCGACGCGGATGGCTTTCACGACGGCATCGGCGGGCGCTTTGAGGATATTTTCCATCTTCATGGCTTCGAGTACGAGCAGCGGGTCGCCTTTTTGCACGGCCTGGCCCACTTCTACGCGCACGCCCACCACGAGGCCCGGCATCGGCGCTTTCAGCTCGGTGAGTTGCTTGGCGCCGGCGCCGCTCATCCCCATTTGCTCCAGCAGGAGGTCGAAGCGGTCTTTGAGCTGTACGGTGTATTCGTGGCCATCGACGAGTAGGCACACGGTTTTCGCGCTCCGGTTGATTTCGACCAACTCCGCCGTGAGCGAGCGGCCTTCGGCCAATACGTGAAACGTGCGCGGGCCGGTGGGCTGAATATCCCAAGCGAGGGGCTGGTCGTTGAGGAGCGCGGCGCCGGTTCGGGGCTGAAACTCTACTCGGCGGGCGGGGTCGGCGCCGACGGTCGCGTGCAACATACGGACAGGATTCTGAGCGAAGAACGGGCAGTTGAGGAGCAGGGTACGAACGGCTGCGGGCGGGTTTGGGCGAGATTGAGCGCGCGCCGACCGCAAAAAAACCGGCGGTTGGCCGGTTGTTTGGGCGGGTAAAGGTAGCCGATGCGGCGGTTTGTCTGCAACTTCGGGCCGCCAACGCGTTTCTCTTGCGTTCCTGTTTTTCCGGTCATCGCGCTCTTCGTGCCGTCAATGAACATTTTTCTCTCGTCTTTCCGCCGGTGGCGGCTCTTTCCGGTGGTTTTGGCGACGGTTGCGGCCGGTGCCGTACCCGCTTGCCAACCCACCCGGCCTGCCCGCACGGCGGGCGTGCGCGCTACGGCCGCCGACGAAATCGTGACCATTGATACCGTTGCCGTCGATTCGGCGCGCGTGGTGGCCCAAACCCCCGTCGAGGCGCCCGTGCCCGACTACGTACCGCAGCCCGCGCCCGACCAGCCGACGGCCGCCAAGCTCTCCGATTTAGTCCACACGAAGCTCGATGTGTCGTTCGACTACGGCAAGCAGTACCTCTACGGCACGGCCACGCTCACGCTGCGGCCGCATTTTTATCCGCAGAAAACGCTTCGCCTCGATGCCAAGCATTTCCTCGTCAGCGATATTTCCATCGTGCCCGCCAAAGGCCCGGCCAAGCCGCTGAAATACGTCTACGACGACAGCCTGACGTTCCTCGCCATCAACCTCGACCGCGCTTACACCCGCAACGAGACGTACACCGTGCGCATCCGCTACACGGCACGCCCCAACGAGCGCAAGGCGGGCGGCTCGGAAGCCATTACCTCAGATAAAGGGCTGTATTTCATCAACCCGACCGGTAAAGAAGGCAAAAAGCCGCGCCAAATCTGGACGCAGGGCGAGACTGAATCCAATTCGTGCTGGTTCCCGACCATCGACAAGCCGAATCAGAAGATGACGCAGGAGATTCGGATGATCGTCGAGAATCAGTTCAAAACGCTCTCCAACGGCCTGCTCGTTTCGTCGAAACGCAACCCCGACGGCACCCGCACCGACACCTGGCGCCAGGATAAGCCCCACGCGCCGTACCTGGCGATGATGGCTGTCGGCGATTTTGCCGTTGTCCACGACACGTGGCGCGGCAAGGCGGTCGATTATTACGTCGAGCCAAAATTTGCCGGCACGGCGCGCGCCGTTTTCGGCCGCACCCCCGCTATGATCGAGTTCATCTCGCAGAAGCTCGGCGTAGACTATGCCTGGGATAAGTACGCCCAGATTTGCGTGCGCGACTACGTGAGCGGCGCAATGGAAAATACCACTGCCACCATCCACGGCGAAGGTTTGCAGATGGAGCGCCGCGAACTGCCCGACAAGGAGTGGGACGATTACATTTTCCACGAGTTGTTTCACCACTGGTTCGGCGACTTGGTAACGGCCGAATCGTGGACGAACCTGCCGCTCAACGAGTCGTTCGCCAACTATTCGGAACTGCTCTGGAGCGAACACCGCTTCGGCCCCGACGGCGCCGGCTATATCCAGCAGCGCGAACTGAACGCCTACCTCAACGAAGCCGAGGAAAAGCAGGTACCGCTGATTCGGTACCGCTACAACGCCCGAGAAGAGATGTTCGATTCGCACTCGTACGCCAAGGGCGGACGGGTGCTGCATATGCTGCGGCACCAGGTCGGCGACGATGCCTTCTTCGCCGCCCTCAAACTGTACCTGACACGCTACCGCTTCAAATCGGCGGAAATCTCCGATTTGCGGCTCGTTTTCGAGGAAGTCACCGGTGAAGATTTGCACTGGTTTTTCGACCAGTGGGTGCTGCGCCCAGGCCACGCCGAACTGGCCGTAGCCCACGAATGGGCCAACGACACCCTGACGGTGCAGGTCGAGCAACGCCAGGATTCGCTGTATTCGCCGGTATACCGCTTGCCCGTGAAGATTGCGGCGTGGGTCAATGGCGAAAAGCGCACGTTCCCCGTCACGGTGGCGCACGGCGTGGAGGTGTTCCGGTTTCCGCTGCCGGCCGCACCGGAACTGGTCATTTTCGATGATGACGCCCAGGTGCTGGGTGTCGTGGCGCCGCAGCTTTCCGATGCGCAATGGCGGTACCAGTTTTACCACGGTGGGGCCTATAAACATCGGTTTCAGGCCGTTCGGCACTGCGCGCAAGCCGCGTTCGGCAAAGATGGCGGCGGCGCCGAAGCCGACCCCGCCGACCGCGCCGTGGTGGTGGCCGCCCTCCGCGATCCGTTCTGGAATATCCGGGCGGGCGCTGCCGGCGCGCTCGAAAAATACGCCGCCGACGACCTCGACCGCGTGCGCGGCGAACTGCGCCGCCTCGCCGAGCAAGACCCCAACACGCAGGTACGCGCCAACGCCATCGGCGCCCTCGTGACGCTCGCCGGCGATACGGCGGCCACCGTCAAGCTCCTACGCCGCTTCCTGACCGATACCACCGTTTCGTACCGGGTGGCGGGCGCGGCGCTCAACGGCCTCACCACGCTCAAGCAGGACGATGGGCTCGAAGCCGCCCTCAAACCCCTCGAACGCAGTGACAACGCCGACATCACGGGCGCACTTGGTGAGTTTTACGCTGCTCACCCGACGCCCGCGCGCCAAGCGTGGTATTTGCGCCAACTCGACACGGCCTCCGGCGTGGTGCTGTACTCGCTGACGCAGCAATACGGCCAGTTCCTGCAAAACCTGCCCACCCCCGACCGCGCCCCCGGCATCGCGAAACTCGACGAAATGGCTCGCACGCACGAGCAGTTTTTCGTGCGCCTCGGCGCCTACCAAGCCCTGTACAGCTTAAGCGACACCAATCCCGACATCAAAGCCCGCCTCGATTCGATTCGGGAGCAGGAAAAGGATTCGCGGGTGAAGCAGTATTACGAGATGCTGAAGTAGGCAAACGGTTCCTACCTTTCCGTTTCAAGCGCTGTGACGCGGCCACGGTTTTCCCTCATCCCCGATTATGTTGAAATTGACGAAAAAATTTGCTTTATTAGCTTCCTTAGCCCTCATCGCGAGCCTGACGGCCTGCTCGACCGAGCCTAAAACCGACGCCGCCATCACCGCACCCGACGGAGTGGCTGCCGACTCGCTGACGGCCGCTCCGGTCGCCCCCGATTCGGCCGCTCGCGCAACGGCTGATTCCGTACGGCACGCGCACTTACACGAAAGCAAAGGGATGGTCCACGAACACGCCCACCCGGCCGCCGATACGGCGCACCGCGGGCAGTAACTCACGCACGCATTTCTTGGACAAACGCCAAGGGCCACTTCTTACGAAGTGGCCCTTGGCGTTTGTCAGGAGTAGAGCGGAAACTAGGCACTAGCGAACGGTAGCCCTTTCAGATCCACACGCTACTAGACTCTGACCTTAAATTTCGCTCGAAAGGCTTAAAAAATCGTCACCTCCGCCCGAATCATCGCGTTCATCGTGCGGGTTTTGTCGAAGGTGGTCAGCGGTGCCCACGGTTTGCCGATGCCGTAACTCCAAGTCAGGTTATCCTTGAACTCGTACGTCGGCGAGAGAATCTGACCGTAGGGCGTGTACTCTTCCTTGGAATCGGTGGCGACGAACGATTCGCCGGCCACCAACCACTCCATCCCCACGAAAATACCGTCTTTGGGCATCGTGAGGTAGTATTTGCTGACATCCACCGTGAACCACTGCCCCCCCTTTGGCGCCGAAACCACCACTTTGTCGGTCAGCAACTCTTCGCCGGGGCCTTTGCCGCCAGGTAATGCTTTGTAGATGTGAACGCGAAACGGCTCCGATGGAAAACCGAGTGCATCGACAAAAAAGCTGACCGACTTGAGAATGCCCGCCTCGCCATCGTTCCTGATCCAGAGGGCGTATTGCGTGCCGGGGTAGCCTTGCAGCATCCCATCCGATTTTTTGGCCGCTTTGGAACCCAGCACCACCACGCGCGGGTCGAGGGGAGCCGCCGAGGAAGCATCGCGCTTGACGGGCGTGCTTTTCTTGATGAGCCCCGCCGTCAGCCACCCGGACGCCGCCGACCGTTCCACGGGGATGCGCAACGCCTGATACCCCGCCACCAGCACATCGACGGTATCAGTGGCGCGCTCTTTCATCATCGGCAGGCGGAAGTAGCCGCGAGCATCAGCCTTCGTTCCAACGCGTTCGCCGGCGAGCGTAATCACGGCGCCGGGCAAATGCTTGTCGGTGCCTTTTTCGATGACTTCCCCCGAAATGTACAGTGGAACCTGCGCTTGCACGCCGCCCAAAGAGGTCAGTAGGAAGACCGAAAAAGCGTACAACTTGTAGACTTTCAGGCGCATAGAAAGAAGTTTTGCAGGAAGGGCAGCCGAAAGTTAAGCAGAGATTAGGAGCTTTGCATCACGTCAGAATTCAACACCTGGCTTTTTTACCACAACCGTGCCCGTTTCGCGCATTTTGGCCGATGGCCGAACGCGGCTACCTTTGTCGCTGTTTGTAGGCAGTCTAAATAAACCGAGCGGCCACTCGCCGGTCTTCGCTCGCTGAGCTTCTTTCCCTCCGTATGGCGACTCGCCCTGCTTCTGTTCCGCCCGCCCCGGCCGTTGGTCATTCGCCGACGCGGAGCCTGCGCGATTTGCGGCCCGGCGACCACGCCACTATTTGCTGTCTGCAAGACCCCGAAATGGCGCTCAAACTGCTGGAAATGGGCTGTGTGCCCGGCCAGCACGTGCGGCTACGCTCGCGGGCGCCGCTGGGTGGGCCGGTTACGGTAGTTGTCGGCGACGAGGAATACACGCTATCGCTGCGGCTCGAAGAAGCGGCGACGATTCTGCTGAAAGAGATTGAGTGATTTTTGATTGAGTGATTAGGTAAGTATGAATCGCGCGGAGTCACAACAGCCAATCACTTCATTACTCCATCACTCCATCACAAATCCCTCCCCCCGTCGGCTGTCGCGGGTGGCGCTTGTCGGCAACCCCAATTCGGGTAAATCGTCGCTTTTCAACGCGCTCACGGGGCTGAACCAGCGGGTCGGCAATTTTCCGGGCGTAACGGTCGATAAAAAGACCGGCCGCTGCCGCCTCACGCCGCAGCACGAGGCCGATATTATTGATTTGCCGGGCACGTACTCGCTCCACCCCAAATCGTTGGATGAGCGCGTCATCATCGATTTGCTCTACGACCGGCGCGGCGATTACTACCCCGATTTCATCATCGTCACGGCCGACGCCGCCAATCTGCGGCGCAACCTGCTGCTGTTCACCCAGCTCGCCGATTTGCAGATTCCGGCCGTCCTCGTCCTCACGATGACCGATGTAGCCGAAGCGCGCGGCGTGCGCGTCGATATCGACGGTTTGAGCGCCGCGCTCGGGGTGCCGGTGGTGCCGCTCAACGTGCGGCGCGGCATCGGGCTGACGGCGCTGCGCATAGTGGTCAGCCAGAACCCGCCGCCGAGTACGGAAGCGCCGTTCTACGCCATCCCCGACGCCCTGCTGGTACTCGTGCGGCAGATTCGGTACTATTTCGACCTCAAGAACGATTACCTCGCGCTGCTGTACGCCCACCAGTGGCGCCACCTCACGCACCTCACCGACGATGACCGCAACTACCTGCGCGAACTGACCGAGCGCTACGACTTCCGCAGCACCAACCAACAGGCCGCCGAAACCATTGCCCGGTACGCGCGCCTCAACGATGTGCTGCTCGACACAGTGCGCGTGGAGCGCGCCGAGCGCGGCGAGTCGGCCTCCAACCGTCTCGACCGCATCCTCACGCACCGCGTGTGGGGCTACGTCATTTTTGTGGCCGTGCTAATGCTCCTGTTCCAGGCCGTGTTTTCGGTGGCGCAAGTGCCGATGGAATGGATCGATACGGGCGTGGCGAGGCTCAACGCCGCCATTCAGGCGCGTGCGCCGGCCGGGCCGCTCACCAGTCTGCTCACCGACGGCGTGCTGGCGGGCTTGGGCGGCGTGTTGATCTTCATCCCGCAGATCGCGCTGCTGTTTTTCTTCATCGCCGTACTGGAAGAAAGCGGCTATATGGCGCGCGTCACGTTCCTGATGGATCGTGTGATGCGGCCCTTCGGGATGAGTGGCAAATCGGTAGTACCGCTCATTTCGGGCGCCGCCTGCGCCGTGCCTGCCGTGATGGCCGCGCGCACTATCGAGAGTTGGAAGGATCGGATGATTACGATTTTCGTGACGCCGCTGATTTCCTGCTCGGCCCGGCTGCCCGTGTTTACGGTGCTGGTGGGGCTGGTGGTGCCCGACCGCGCCGTGGCGGGTCTGCTCAACCTGCGCGGGTTAGCGCTGATGGGGCTCTACGGGCTTGGCTTTGTGGGGGCGCTGTTCAGCGGGTTGCTGCTGCGACTGGTGCTGCGGGCGCGCGGCGGCAAGTCGTATTTCATCATGGAGTTCCCGACGTACCAGTGGCCGCGCTGGAAAAACGTGGGCATCACGATTCTGCAAAAAGTGCGCGCCTTCGTGTTCGAGGCGGGCAAGGTGATTGTGGCAATTTCGGTGATTCTTTGGGTACTGGCAACGTACGGGCCGCCCGGTCGGCAAGACCGCGCCACGGCCAACCTGCGCGCAGCCTACGCCGCCGCCATGCGCGGCGATATCAAAATGGAGCCCAATGAGGTACGTTTCGAGGCCGAAATTGCGGCCCTGCGCCTCGAAAACTCCTACGCCGGCGTATTCGGCCACGCCATCGAGCCGGCTATTCGGCCGCTCGGCTTCGACTGGACACTCGGCATCGCGCTGCTCACGTCGTGTGCCGCCCGCGAGGTATTCGTGGGCACAATGAGTACGATCTATGCCGTAGGTGCGGCCGGCGACAGCGCCGACCCGCTCACCATTCAGCAGAAACTCGCCGCGGCGAAGGACGCCCACGGCGCGCCGTTTTTCACGCCCGCGCGGGCGTTTTCACTGCTCGTGTTCTACGTCTTCGCGATGCAGTGTATGAGTACGATTGCCGTGGTGCGGCGCGAAACCAACTCGTGGGCTTGGGCGCTGGCGCAACTAACTTGGATGAGCGGGCTGGCGTATGTGGCGGCGTTCGTCACGTATCAGGTATTGCGGTAGCTTTGCAGGTGCGCTACCCCAACTCCACACGCTCACGATGGCCAAGCTGGAAAAAATCTTCACGGTAATGTTACTGATTGGAGTAGTGTTGCGGTTTTTGCAACTTGATGGCGCCGATATTCTCACATTGCTGGGTGGCGCATTGCTAGGCATACTGTATTGGCCCTTGGGCTTTGCCCGCTTGAATGGCATCCGGGCGCGCGATTTATTCAGTGGCGCAGCCTATCGGCAACGTACGGGGGGGGCATTGGTGCTAGGCGCCGTACTGGGCTTGGCACTGGCGGTGACACTCTTCGGTGCGGTGTTCGTGCTGATGCGCTGGGCCGGCGGCGATGTGATGCGACTGGTGGGTGGCTCCACGCTGCTGATAATCTTAGGCATTGTGGTGGCCGTGCGCGGCCCACTCACGCTGCCGAACGGCGGGCGGGGGTGGCTGATTCGAGGGACGGCCGTACTGCTGCTGGCGCTGCTGGCGGGTTATCTGCCCGTAGCGCGGCCGACTACACCGCCGGCCATCACGCGCTAGTCCGCTACGGAACTTGTCAGCAGGCACCAACCGCTATGGCAGCACATCCTCCATCAAAGCTTGACCGCCTGAGTCAACGTCCGGATTAGGCGGAGCGTCTTACGGCTACGATTCAGTATGCCATCGGGGTGGAGCTAAACCGAAAAAAGCGTCTCGGCGAGCCCAGCGTCATCTGGGATGCCAAAAAGCAGGAGCCTAAAACCCTGCAAGCCGATGAATACGATCTCGTGGATTTGACGGCCTACGAAAAATTCCTCGCCGAGGAGCGCGCTGCCGATGCGGTGGTGGGTTTATAAGGCGCGTAGAGTAGATTCAGGGTCGATTTGCGTTTTCAGCACAGTCCAATAAGGTGTAAAGACGCGTATATGCGTCTATACGGCGGTGCGACGCACGTACATCGACCACGAAACCGCTGTAATTCAAGCATCTGTCACAACAAGCAGCGCGGCGCACTGCGCCTTTGCGCAGCAGCAGCAAGCGCACCACGCCAAAACGCAAACGCCCCCGCTGGATTAAATCCAGCGGGGGCGTTCCCTTATCAAACAGCTTCCTGGGCTGCCCTACCGACCCCGCTTAGTCAAGCGTGATTTTCCGGGTAGTCCGGTTGCCCTCCGAATCGGTCACGTGCAGCAGATACGTGCCGCGCGAGAGCGCCGTGAGGTCTACTTCCGCCTCCGTATGACCTACCGAGCGCACGTGTTGCGTGCGGACGGTACGGCCACTCAAATCGGCTACGGTCAGGGTGTATGCGTGCGCACCGGCGTGGTCGAAGCCGACGTGGAAGATGCCGCTGCTCGGGTTCGGGAACACGCTCACACCCTGCGCAAACGGCGAGGGAGCAGCTACGCCCACGCCCGCATCGACCACCAGATCATCGACGATATTGGCATCGCCGAGCCCGTTGGAGAAGTTGCGGTTCACGCTCGACTGCAACTGGACGATGATATTATTGGCGCCATTACGGAAGCTGGAAATATCGAACGACAACCACCGGAACGAGCCCGAAGCTGGGCTGGCTGGGTTAGGCTGATAATTTGCCTGGCCCACCACAACACCATTGACGAGTACCCGGAAATTGACGTTGGCAAACAAACCGGCGGCGCCGCTCGAGACCTGACGCAGGTTGAAAGCCAGGCGAATAGGCGTCCCCGCCGGCAAGTTGCCCGGTTTTACGCACAGGCTCGCCGAAGCCAAGTGACTGGTGTTAACTTGCCACGGGTCGTTGCCCGGCCCGATGGGGTCAATCCAGCTACCGCCGGCACCGGTCAGCAGCAAGCCATTCGTGGAGTTGTTGCCACGGCCGGGCACCAAGCTGACCCGCGCCTGCGGCTGCGCCCGTACATCGAAGCGGCTCAAGTCGCCGGCAGCATCGAAATTGACGGCTGCCGGGATGTTCGTTGTGGGCGTGCTGCATACGCGGACGGCCAACGAGTTGTTGAACGCAATCTGGTCGCCGGGGACGTTCGCCGTGACCGTAATGGTCGCGCACGTTGTGATAGCCGACAGGTTGGCACGCTGCGGGAACACGAGCGTAATCTCTTGGTTGGGCAACAGGTTGGCCGTGACGGTCGTGTTCACGACAGCGCCGTTATCGATCCGATACGAAATCGGGAACGTCGAGACTGGCTGCGTGCCTTGGTTACGCACCCGTACGGCGATGGTCTCAGAGCTAGAGAAGCCACACGCCGCGCCAATTGGCCCAACGCCGAGTATCGCCACATCGGCGTCCTGCGCTTGGTACACGGCAAAGTCGTCGAATGCAACCCCATCGTTGACATCACTAGCCGAAATCGGGTTGGCGGGTATGGCCGCCAACACTACGCGGAACCGCACCGAAGACGAGCTTTGGGCCGGTGTGCCTAACAACGTATGGCGTGCCACGATGTAGCCACGCGAGCTACCAGTCCAGCCATTGGGCGTGCCGCCGGGCTGCGCGCTGACGCTACCCGAGTTGTACCAATTGACGTTCAGCAAGTTCGGGGCACCATTGAAAACGCCGACCGTGGCCCAAGTCGAGCCGTTGTTGGTCGAAACCTGCACCGCAGCACCATCGACCTGGCTTTCGGTCTCATACCAGATTTTCAGTTCTACCACCGGGTTGGTGAGGCTGCTGATATCGAAGCACGGGCTCACCACCGACGAGTTTTCAGTAACGGAGTAACGGTTGGTGCCTAAGCCCGCGCTAACCCATGCACGGTTGCCGGAGGCCGCGCCTTGAATGTTCGATTTAGCCGGCGTACCCAGCGCCCAGCGCCCACCACCGCGCTGACTCCAGCCGTGACCGGCCGCCTCGAAGGTCTGCTGGTATGGAGTGGTTGGCGTTACGGCAATAAGCAGGTTGCAGACTTCAATGCGAACCGTGTCGTTAGGGCGTACCTCGTCGGTAGCCAGCGTAGCGTACGCCTGGAAGTTGTAGCAGCCACGGGCCGAAAGATCTTGCTGCTGCGTGAAGAAAACCGGCACGCTGACGCCCGAGCCCACCGGGCCGGCCACAACGCGCGTAAGCGTTTGGGTACCGCCGCCGGGACGGGTAAACGTTACGGTAACCGGGATGTTGCTCTGCGAGGCGGTTCCGCGGTTTGTGAGGATGACCGTCACCAACTCTTGGCTGGTCAGTCCGCAACCGGACGATGGCTGGAGCATATCGCTCACGCTCAAATCGTTGACGGCGGGTGGAGGTGGAGGTGGGGGCGGGGTAATCGCGATGATTCGCACATCATCAAACGCAAAACCCGCATCGGCGCCAAACGCATTCGAAGCAAATGCGATACGCAGCCGCACACTCGGCCGACCGCCGAGGCCAGTAAGCACGTGGCGGGCTAACACAAAGCCGCCTGAACTAGGAGTTGGCGTGGGGAAACCAGCATCGTTACCAGTCCAGCCGATGCTTTGACCGCCTGGGGCGGCGGAAATTGCGCCGTCGTTATACCAGTTGTCCGGGTCGTTTACGGCCCCAACCACTTGCCACGTAATGCCACCATCAAGGGAGCTTTGCAGCACGGCGCCATCATCACCCGATACCGCCTGCCACGCAATCTGCATCTCGATGAGCGGCAGCGGAATGTTCGTGAAGTCGAAACACGGGCTGATGACGTAGGAGTCTTCATCCTGATTATAATCGCCGGTGAGGGCCGTTACCCAAGCATTCTGGCCGCTAGCGGCGGCCGAAATGTTTGATTTGTTCGGCGTGCCGAGTGCCCACGACGAGTTGGTGCCGCCGCTGACCCAGCCCCCCGCACCGTTCTCGAAGTTTTCGGAATACGGCAGCGTGCTGATCGGGAAGATTACCGAATACGTGGCGCTCGTCGGCGCAGCGTTGTTGGTGAGATTGGCGTCGGTGGCGAGCGCCGTGGTGGCTGTGAATACGTAGGTGCCTTGGCCGGGCGCCGTAAACGTAGTCGAGAATGTAAACAAAGCCGTGGTGCCGGGTGCCAGTGAGCCGGTGAAGTTTTCCGTCACTGGGTTGCCATTGACCGAGTAGGAAACCGGAATGTTGGTCTGCGTGGCCGTACCGTAGTTGCGCAGGCGCACGGTTACGGTCTGCGGGCTAACGGCGCATGTCGAGCTGGGAAGTGGCGCAACCAGTTCGGTAACGCCTACGTCGTTCGGGGCGGGCTCGTAGAGGCGGAAATCGTCGAACGCGATCCCTTGGCCGGCGCTGAATGAACTCGACGCAAATGCGATGCGGAAGCGGACTCCCGCTTGGCCTGCCAATTGCGGCATTTCGTGGCGGGCAACTACGTAGCCGCCCGATCCGGGAATCGGGGTCGGGAAACCGTTGCCATCGCCGGTCCAGCCGCTGCTCTGGCCACCGGGGTTGCTCGAAATATCGTCGCTGTTGTACCAGTTGTCGGGGTCATTGACGGCCCCAATGGTTTGCCAGGAACCACCGCCGTTGATCGTGCTTTGCAGCACGGCGCCATCGGTTTCGGACGCGGCGTTCCACCAGATTTTAAGCTCCACGACCGGTAGGGTCAAGGCCGAAAAATCGAAGCATGGGCTCACTACGAACGAGTTTTCCGAAGCGCCATACGTGCCGGTGAGCGATGTTACCCACGCATTGGCACCCGACGCTGCACCCTGAATAATAGTTTTGTTAGGCGTGCCTAGCGCCCACGACGACCTGACGCCGCCCGTAGACCAGCCGCCGCTGCCTGACTCAAAGTCCTGGCTGTATGGAAACGCCCCGATAGGTGTGATGAGCGTGTACGTCACCGGGCTGGGGGCGGCGTCGTTGTTGGCGTTGCCGTCGTTGGGTAGGTCGGTTTGTGCCCGGAAAACATAGACCCCACTCGCCGGCGGCGTAAACTGCGTCGGGAAGGTGAACAGGGCCGTACCGCCCGGAGGCAGCAACCCGGTGTATACCGCCGTGACCGGCGCGCCATTATTGACCGAGTAGCTCACCGGAATCGACGATTGTGCGGCGGTACCGTAGTTTTTGAGCCGCACCGAAACCGTCTGCGCGCTCAGCGAACACGTAGTGCCCGTGAGCGGCGAAGCGATGGAGGTGACACCTACATCCGTAGTCGACGCTTCGTACACTTGAATGTTATCGAAGCCGAATCCGTCGTCGACCGCGCTGCCATCAGAAGCGAACGCGATGCGGAGGCGTACGTTGGGGCGGCCCGCCAAGCCCGTGAGGGCGTGCCGTGCCGTCACCCAGCCACCCGAACCACTCGTTGCGCCATTGTCGCGGCCACTCCAGCCGAGTCGCTGCCCGCCCGGTTCGCCGATAATAGCATCGTTGTTGTACCAATTATCGGGGTCGTTCAAAGCCCCGACGACTTGCCACGAGACGCCATTGTTAGTTGAACTTTGCAGTACGGCGCCATCGTAGTTGGCTTCCGTATTCCAAAAGATGCTCATCTCAACGATAGGCGCGGTCAGGGTAGAGAAGTCGAAGCACGGGCTGGTTACCCGGCTATCGTCGTTATCCTGGTAGGGCGCGGTCAGGCCCGTTACCCACGCGTTAGGTGCCGAAATCGCCCCTTGAACAGTGGTTTTGTTGGGCGAGCCGAGCGCCCACGAGGAGTTGGTGCCGGTGGCGACCCAACCGTTCGGTCCCGAATCGAACCCTTCGTAATACGGGAAGAAGTTGATGGGATTGGTACACGGCTGCGCCCAGGCACTGCCGATGGCTGCCAGCACACACGCGAGCGGCAGCAGAAGGTAACGTTTCTTCATCAGGTTGAAAAAAATAGGACGGCGAAGGTTGGTGGGGAAAAGCGGAAAACGAGCCGTCACGGGCTGTCTCCGTGGTTTCTGCGGCGCTGCTTGAAGTGCATAGACGCGCTTCAAGCTCTAAAAGTAACGAAAACCCCCGAAAGAAGCGCCGGCGTTGCGCTTCTTTCGGGGTTGTTTAGGGAAATTTGCTGAAATGCTAAAGCGCCACTCGTGCATGTTTAGACGGTTTGGCTACAACCGCGTCATCAGCCGCCCTACCATTTCGGTTTTCCACGAGCCGAAAGTGCCGTCCAGAATACGGCGGCGGGCCTCGGTCACGAGCCAGAGATAAAATGTGAGGTTGTGGATCGACGCAATCTGCGGCCCCAGCAACTCGGTCGAGTGAAAGAGATGACGCACGTACGCTTTTGAGTAAAAAGTTGATGCGTAACCGCCCAATTCTTCATCAATCGGCGAAAAATCGGCTTTCCACTTCGCGTTGCCGATATTGATGACCCCCTGCGTGGTGTACAGAATGCCATGGCGGGCGTTGCGGGTGGGCAGCACGCAATCGAACATATCGACGCCCCGCGCGATGCTTTCGAGGATGTTCGCCGGCGTGCCGACGCCCATCAGGTAGCGGGGTTTGTCGGCCGGCAGGATGCCGCAGACCAGCTCCGTCATGTCGTACATCGCCTCGGCGGGCTCACCCACGCTCAAGCCGCCGATGGCGTTGCCGGCGCGCCCCAGCCCGGCGATGTGTTCGGCGGCGCGGCGGCGCAGGCCGGGGTCGGTGCTGCCTTGTACAATGGGGAACAGGCTTTGATAATGGCCGTAGAGCGGCTCCGTAGCATCGAAACGCTGGATGCAGCGGTCGAGCCAGCGCTCGGTCAGCGCCAGCGATTTGGTGGCGTAATCGAGCGTACACGGCCACGGCGGACACTCATCAAACGCCATCACGATGTCGGCGCCGATGACGCGCTGCGTGTCCATCACGCTTTCGGGCGTGAAAACGTGTTTCGAGCCATCGAGGTGCGAGCGGAAAGTGCAGCCTTCTTCCGTGAGTTTACGCGTGTTGGCGAGCGAAAACACCTGATACCCGCCCGAATCGGTCAGGATTGGCCGCGTCCAGCCATTGAAGCCGTGCAAACCACCGGCGGCGCGCAAAATATCGAGCCCCGGCCGCAGGTACAAATGGTAAGTATTGCCGAGAATGATTTGGGCCTTGATATCGTCGGCCAGCTCGCGCTGATGCACACCCTTTACCGTAGCCACGGTGCCGACGGGCATAAAAATCGGCGTCTGAATAATGCCGTGGCTCGTGGTGAGGGCACCGGTGCGCGCGCCGGTCGTGGGGTCGGTGTGATGGAGGTCGAAGGTGAGTTCGGGCAAGGGAGATTGGGCGCGAACGGTGGCGCGAAGGTGTTGCCACAAAGGTACCGGCCTACCTTTGCCCCTGCTCCCGCCGATGTCGTTTCCTGCTCTTCTCGTTTCTGCCTCCCCCGTTGTCCTGAGCCTGTTGGCGGTGGTGAGTGTGTTGGCGCTAGTGCCGGGGTTGTACGCGCTGGTGGCCTTTGGCCCACTGGCCCGCGCCATCAAACGGGCCGCCTGGCAGGTGTTACCCGCCGAAAATCTGCCGCCCCTGAGCATCGTGGTCAGCGCCCACAACGATGCGCCCGCGCTGTACCGGCTGGTGCCCGAACTACTCCGGCAGGCGTACCCCAACGACCTCGAAATCGTTTTGGTCGATGACCGTTCCACCGACGATACCGGATTGTACGCCCAGCAGCTTACGCAGCTTTTCACGCCGCACGTGCGCCTGGTGACTATTCGTAGCACGCCGCCGGGCCTCAACCCCAAAAAATACGCCCTCACGCTCGGCCTGAAGGTGGCGCGCTACCCGCACCGCCTCGTGACCGACGCCGACTGCGTGCCCGCCTCCGACCACTGGGCCGCGCGGATGGCTACCGGCTTTGCCGCGCCCGATGGCGGCGCGACGCCCGCACAGGTGGTTCTGGGGTTTGGGGCGTACGCGTCGGCCCCGGCGCTGCTCAACCTACTCATTCGACACGAAACGCTGCTTACGGGCGCTTTGTATCTGAGCGCCGGGCGGGCAGGGCGGGCCTACATGGGTGTCGGGCGCAACCTGGCGTACACCAAAGACGCGTTCACGGCTACGCGGGGGTTTTCGTCGCATCTGCGCGCGCTCGGCGGCGACGACGACCTCTTCGTGCAGGACGCCGTTCGCGCCGGCCTCGGCGTTGGTGTAGTATTGCACCCCGACGGCCAGACAATTTCGGCCCCGGCTGTTTCCTGGCGCCAATATTGGCACCAGAAACGGCGGCACCTGGGCGCCGGACGGCGGTACCGCTGGCCCGACCGCCTGCGCGCCGGCACATTACCCGTTTCGGGGCCGTTATTTTACCTGGCGGGCGGGGCAGGCGTCGCACTCGCGCCCGCGCTTTGGCCGTTGTGGGCGGGCGCGTGGGGGCTGCGCTTAGCGGGCTTGCTGGCAGGGCTTGGACCGGTGGGCCGGAACCTTCGGCGGCCGGTTCCGTTTTGGGCACTTCCCGTCCTCGACCCTTTGTTCAGCGCCGTGTACGTGGCGCTGGGTGTCTCCGTCCTCGTTTCCAACCCCACCCGATGGAAGTAAATCCAGAGAAGCAGTTTTCTGCCAAAGCCAAGCACGATTTTACGCTGATTCGCGCCGCCGTCGAGCGCCAAGACGAAAAAGCGTACGCCGAGCTGATGCAGATCTATAAAAAGCCGGTCTATCACGTGGTGCTCAAGATGGTGCGCAACACCGACGACGCCGAAGACCTCACCATCGAAGCCTTCGCGAAAGCCTTCCGCAACCTGCACAAATTCAACCCTGAGTTTGCGTTCAGTACGTGGCTTTTCCGCATCGCCACCAACAATTGCATCGATTTCATTCGGAAGAATAAAATCAAAACAATGTCCATCGATTCGGGCATTCGTACTGACGGCGGCGATGAGATTCAGATCGATTTCAAAGACAATGATCTGAATCCGCAGGAAATTGCGATTAAGAACCAAAAAATTGAGATCATGCAGCTCGTCGTGGGCAAGCTGCCGCCGAAATATCAGCGCCTGGTTTCGCTCCGTTATTTCGATGAACTGAGCTACGAGGAGATTGCCACCGAGTTGAAAGCACCCCTTGGCACCGTAAAAGCGCAATTGCACCGCGCCCGTGAGTTGCTCTACGATATGGTGAAGGAGAAAAAAGAAATGATTTAGGGCTGATTCGGCCTTTGTCGCGTCCAGTTCCCACGGATTTCACGGATTTTTGCACCGATAAAAACAGCTTGACGCTGTGAAAACCGGTGAGAAACCGGTGAAATCCGTGGGAGACTTGGTTTATATGGAATCTGAAAAGAAATACGCGCACCTCGCCGCGCTGCTGCGCGAGTGGAATCAGAAAATCAACGTGATTTCGCGGCAGGATGTCGCCGACCTCGAAACCCGCCACATCCGCCATTCCCTCGCCATTGCCGAGTTGGTGCAGTTCGAGGCCGGGAGCCGGGTACTCGATATCGGTACGGGCGGCGGGTTGCCGGGGCTACCGCTGGCGATTCGCTTCCCCGAAGTCGAGTTTCATTTGGTCGATTCCATCGGCAAGAAAATCCGCGTCGTCGAAGCCATCGTGCAGGAGTTGGGGCTTGTAAACGTGACGGCCGAGCAGGCCCGCGCCGAAACCCTGACTGGCCGCTACGAATACCTCGTGAGCCGCGCCGTAGCGCCCCTGGGCGAATTGTGGGGCTGGGTGAAAGGGCGGCTGGCCATCTCGCGCGATGCGGAAGTGGCCGTGCATCAGGGGCTCTATTGCCTCAAAGGCGGCGAATTGGCCGAAGAAATTGCGCAGAGCCGCCTCCGCAACGTGCGCCTGACGCCGGTGCAGGAACTGTACCCAAACGAGGATTTTTTTGCAACGAAGAGCGTCGTGTTCGTACCGGCGCGGCAGTAAAAACTAGTAAAAGCCCCGCTTAATTGATGGATGGCGGAGCATTTACGGGATTGACGTTCTCGTACCAGGAAGCCAAGGAGGAGCGGGCCTGGCTTGCCGTGAACCTCCAGTGAATCTTCCTTGCCGGTTGCGCTCCGCCGCCCAGGTCACTGTCTCGGCTGCCAGCGTGTCAAGGTGGGCAATGCGCCGGTTCAGACACTGGCGCGCCAGGGCCGAGAACTCGGTTTCGGCCATGTTGAGCCACGAGCCGTGCTTGGGGGTGAAATGAAAATGGAGCGTCCGGCGCAACTCGCCCGCACGGGCCACGGGCAGATGCTCGTAGAAGGCGCGGGTAGAATGGGTATTGAGGTTGTCCTGCACCAGGTCGATGCGCGTCGCGTGCGGATAATGCGTCGCCAGCAGCCAGTCGAAGAAGGCGGCATAATCGGCGTTGGTGCGCTGCTGCCGCACCTGCACGTAGCGCTGGGCCGTGTCCAGGTCGTACGCCAGCAGCACGCAGGCGGTCCCGTTGCGCACGTATTCGTAGTCGGCGCGCACTCCCTGGCCCGCCGTCAGGGGCAGGGGCACGCAGATTTCATCGAGCAGCTGGCAAGGGCGCTCATCGAAGCACAAGCGCACCCGCCCGGCCTGGGGCGGCTGTTCGTAGACGTCGAGTACGTCTTCCATTACCCCCAGGTACGCCCCGTCTACCTGGCCGATGCACCACTGGCGGCGGAGCCAGGGTTTGAACTGGCTCCCTATTAAGCGGTGAGCCGGAAGTTTCGGGGCATTTGCTGTCATCAGGTGATATTTGGCGATGTTTTATCCCCTTATGTTGACGGCGAGCGAAAAGCAACCGCTCTCGGCGGCCGCCCGTAACGCGCGCAGCTACCGGTTTCGCCAACGCGCCGAAGCGCTTCTGGCGCAAGCGCGCGGCTTGAGCGTGGCGCACTTGGCGCAGCACTACGGGCGCGACCGCGACACGATCAGCCGCTGGATTCACGCCTGGGAAGCCCACGGCGTGGCCGGCCTGCTCGACGCCCCGCGCACCGGTCGTCCACCGAAACTGGCGCCGACGGCCCACAAAAACTCGTAGCCGAGCGGGCGACCGTCTGTGGGCCGTCCCGTCGCTGGCGCGTGGCCTGGTTGCTGGCTGCCGGCGTCCACGATTGGCGCACGCACCCTCGGCCGACTCCTGCGGGCGGCGGGCTACGTCTACAAACGGGTGCGCCGGTGCCTGCGCGCCCAGCGCCCGGAAGGCCGGTTTCGCGCCGCCCAGCGCCTGCTGGGCCACTTGCTACAGTAGGCGCGCTGGGGCCGGGTACGGCTCTGGTACACAGATGAATGCCGCTTCTCGCGCCAGGCCCCGCTCAGCCACGCCTGGCCGGTACGCGGTCAGCGTGCGCAGGCGGTACCGGCCGGACGCGGCAAGGGCGGCTACTCGATGCTCGGCTTCTGGGGCGAGCCGACCGCCACCGCCACCGCCACCACCGCCACCACCACCACCACCGCCACTTTTCACTATTGGACCAGCGAAACCGCGTTCACCGCCGACTTGTGGGTCAAAGCGGTCGAAGCGTGGCTCAGCAGCCAGCACGAACCGAGTGTGTTAGTGCTCGATAATGCTTCTAGTCATCGCGCCCTCCTGGTGCGCGCGGGCACGGCGAAGTGGCGTGAGCGCGGACTAACGCTTTTTTACCTGCCACCCTATGCGCCCGAACTCAACCGGATTGACCTCCTCTGGCATCACTTCCGGCATTGTTGGCTCGCACCGGCTGATTATGCGACCGACCAGACGCGCTTCCTGCGCATCAACGCCATCGCATCTGAAATCAACAATCAATCCCGAATAACTTCTGGCTGACCGCTTAACACCAGCCGCACGGTTTCTTCCGAGAGGTCGTGGCCGAGCACGACCAGGTGCTCGGCCAGCAGGCGTAGGCTCCAGGTGCTCGCCCCGGCGGGGGCTTGGGAGCAAGCTGGCGAGCTGCGTTATGGCGGCCGCGACGCGCGGGGTGACTTTGCGCGGCTGGCCCGGGCGGGGCCGATCGTGGAGGGCGACGTGCAGGCCGTGGGCGTGGTAGCGGGCCCACACGTTGTAAACCGTCGCCCGGCTCACCAGCGCGGCGGCCGCGACGTGTTCGGGCAACAGGCCCTGATGGGCCAGCAGAAGCACCCGCGCCCGGTTCTGGGTGCGCACCGACACGCGCCCTTTGGACACGAGCCGTTTGAGGTCGGCGAGGTCGGCGGCGGCTAACTGGAAAATGACGGGGGTAGACATGGGCAGGGAATACGTAGACCCAAATCTGCTATCTACGTGGCCGCTGTACTAGCGCAGACATCCTGTCCGCGTTCCATCAAGCGCGCCGGCCTTGGCGCGACGCGGACAGGATGTCCGCGCTACACGCCCAAACTGGTGCGCGGCGGCGGCTAATTTGCTCGCCGCCGCCGCGCCAGCGCAATGATCAGCACCACCACCAGCCCACCGCCGATGATCCACGGCAGCCGACCGCTGCCCGGCAACTCGATCTTGTGCGTCACGTTGGAATCGACGGCGCGGAGAGCAATCTGATCGGCGCCGGGCTGCGCCTTTACGATGAGATCGCCAACGCCACCCTGCTGAAACGGCACAATGGTCGATTTATCATCGACTTCAAACAAAATACCGCCCATCACGCGCTGGTCGGGTTCGCCACGCTGCGTAAGGGCGAGCAGCGTGAGGGCATACTCGTCGTCTTTGCCGGTGGGCTGAATCTCGGTTACTTTGAAATCGCGGACGACGATGAACTGCGGCCCGGTGGCCGTCGAAAACGTAACCTCATCGTCGGTTTCGCCGGGCTGCACGAGCACTTCGGCCTCTCCGGCTTGCGCCCACGCGATGCCGGCCCATCCGAGCAGGCAAACGGCCATGAGCGGCAAAATTACTAGTCTAAAAAGACGCATTTTCTATATAAAAAAACGAACAGAGACCCAGCACTGTGTGGGGTGAAGTGATTAGCGAACGCAAACCGGCCACGAAGGTGGCAATTTAGAACTGATTTAGACAAGAATTGAGGGCAAACGTCGCTAATCCATCGCTGAATCGACAGGAAGCGTGCGTAAAAATTCGGCCGCCCGTCGCTCCGAATAGTAGACATCAGGGCCGGGGCGGCCCGGCAAAGTTTCGGCAAACCCGCAGTGCCCACCTGTCGCCGGGATTTCGAGCGTCAAATACGGGCTGAGTTTGGCTTCGGCTATTGGGTAGCACGCGGGCCACGGCAAAAACGGGTCGTTGCGGGCTTGCACCAGCAACGTGGGCACCCGAATGCAGTGCAAATATTGCCGACTACTGGCGTGGGCGTAGTACACCGCCGCCGACGCAAACCCGTGCAGCGGCGCCGTATAGCGGTCGTCGAAGGCTTCAAAAGAACGCAACGTCTCGAATCCACGCAAATCGATGGCGCCGGGATGCAAGCTGGCTTTGGCAGTGAGTTTGCCGCGCAACGAGGTCAGAAACCGCCGCAGGTACACCTGATTTTGCCACCGCGAAATGTGCCGCGCACCAGCCGCCAGTTCCACCGGAACCGAAAAAACGGCCGCCCCGGCCACTGCTTTCGGCACGCGCGCGGGGTCTTCGCCGAGGTATTTGAGCGTGATGTTGCCGCCCGCTGAAAACCCCACCAGCCACGCCGCGCGGTACGGCCCAGCGGCCAACGCGTATTCCAGCACGGTGTGCAGGTCTTCGGTATCGGCCAGGTGGTAGGCGCGCAGCAGCCGGTTTGGGCCGCCGGTGCCGCAGGAGCGGTAGTTCCAGGCCAGTACATCGGCGCCGGCGCCGGCCAATGCGCGCGCCATCCCGCGCACGTACGGACGGCGCGAATCGCCTTCGAGGCCGTGCGAAATGATGGCAACGGTAGCAGGGCGCTCGGCATGCGGCCGGTGCCAGTCGAGGTCGAGGAAATCGCCGTCTGGTAGCTCCAGCCGCTCATATTCGTAGGCTACGCCGCTTACCGTGCGCAACAACGCCGGCACGATGGTTTGCAGATGCCCATTCCAGAGCAACGGCGGCGGCTGATGGTCGGGCGTGGGAAGAAGGGGCAAGGCGAATTACGAATTACGAATCGAACTTGGCCAGGTAATTATCACTCATCACTACTCCCGTAGGGCCGGGTTCCGGGTAAACGTCGTATCAGTCAGCGCGTGGAGAAAGGCCAGAATCTGGCGCTTCTCGGCCAACGTCATCCAGATACCGGGGGTGCCGTCGATCATCACCACGGCAGGGTCGAGGGTGGGGGAGGCGCGCACGTGGTCATGGTAGTGGTCCAGCACAGCTTCGAGCGTCGGCAGGCGCCCGTCGTGCATGTAGGGTGCCGTGAGCGCCACGTTGCGCAGAGTGGGGGTGCGGTACTTGCCCTTGTCTTCGGGGAGGTTGGTGATGCGGGCGCGACCCCACTTCAGTTGTTCGTGGTCGTCGGTATACGCGTCGGCCGAATCGAGGCCGTTGTTGTGGAAGCCGTAATCGGTGAAGGTTTCGCCCGCGTGACAAGCGCCGCATTTAGCCCGCACGAACGTGAGTCCGGCGGTTTCATCGGCTGAAAGGGTAGTGCCGGGCTCGTGGCGCGCCCAGCGGTCGTAGGCCGAATTGCCGGTCAGGAGTGTCCGTTGGAACTGCGCCAGCCCGCGTGCCACCGTCACCGACGAAATTCCCTGGCCCGGAAAAGCCGCCTCGAACAACGGCGCGTATTCGGGCACGGCGCCCAATTCGGTTTCGAGGGCGGCGAGGTTTTGCGCCATCTCATCGGGGTGGGTCAGCGGGCCAAATGCGAGCGATTCGAGGTCGGTTGCGCCGCCATCCCAGAACAGGCCAGTGGTGGCCCACGCCAGGTTTTGCAGCGCGGGGGTGTGGCGGAGCAACGCGCGGCCGGAGGCGCCGGCCGTCGTCAGGGCGGTACCGTCGGAGAAGGCGCGGTCGGGTTGGTGGCAGGTAGCGCACGAAATCCGATTCGACCCCGACAGTCGTACGTCGTAGAACAGCTTGCGCCCCAGCAGCACACCTTCGCGGGTCAGTGGGTTGCGCGTGGGGCTCGGAATGGTCTGCGGCAGGTTGGCCGGAAGGGCGGGCGTATACGCCGCCGGGCCACGGGGGGCGGGCGTGTCGGTGAGGTCGGCGTCGGGGTGGCACGCGGTCACGAGCATTAGCCCGCCCAGCAGGCCGGCGAACGCGGCTCGCCCACCGCGACGGGCCATTTTTGCGCGCGTTGCGGCCGGCATCATTCTACCCCCATTAGGGTAAACATCGCGGCGTAATTGTCGGCCACGAGCAAGGCATCAGACGTATCGAACTGGGCGTTGCGATTGCGCGGAAAACGCAATTGTAGCACGTGCGGCCCGCCAAAAATGGTCATTGGCCGCCCAGCAATGCGCACGGTCAGCGGCATCGACGCGTTGGCCGCGACGGTAGTGCCAGCCGGCAGCGGCAGCCGCACGGTGCGCAGCGTAGGCGCACGGCCAATGTGGTACTCAATGCCCGACGATGGCGTGCTGCCAAGCCACTCGCCTTCGAGCAACAGAAATTTGTAGCCCGTATTCCACGCCCAAAACATCTCGTGGACAGGCGCAAGGTCATAGCCTTGATCGGTGCTGAAATTGGTGGCCGAATCGAGTCCGATATCGAACGCGACGGACACGTAATCGCCGGCCGGTACCAAGCCGAGAATCACCGAATCGCAGCGGCCCAATTGTACCAGAGCCGGGAGGCGCGGAGAAATCCAGTAGCTCGAATCGCGCCGTTGGAAGCGCACGCGCGTCAGGTAATACTTGAGGTGCCGGATGCGCACCAGATCATCGGAGGCGGAGAGGTAGGTCGAATCGAGGTGAAACGGCAGGGCGTCGTCGCCGACCACATACGAAAACTGGAGTTGCACCGGTTGGCCCATCGGCACCGGGCCATCGCCGCAGCCTGTCTTCTCGCACCCCACGAGCGGCAGCAGCACGACGGCTATCAGCCGCCAAAACCGGCTAGAAAAACTATTCTGGGTCATTATTCACGCGCTCAACGCTGAAAAGCGCCGCTTGATTATCGGCTAAACGACCCAAAAATGGGCTGCTCGTTGTCACTATTCGCTGCGCGTTGTCGGTTAGATCAATTCCGGTGAAAAACCGGTTGATATCGGCGTACAGACGCACTTCGGGCGCAATGTTGGCGGCTACTGTAGCGGCTTGCGGCAGCGCGAGGCGCACGGTGCGGTATTGCGGATCGAAGCCGATATGGTGCGTCATGATTGCCGGAGCCGCGCCAACGGGCAGAAAATCACCTTCTATTACCCAAAATTTGTAACCCGTAGTCCAGTTCCAGAGCATACCTTCATCGGGGCTGAGGGCACCACGCCGGTCGCCGGTATGGTTGGCGGTAGTATCGACGCCAATCCCAAACTCAATGCTCGCAAACGAGCCAAACGGGATAGAATCGAGTACCACGATGGGGTTGTCAGCCGGTGCCCCGGCTACTTTAATGAGATGGTAGGAGCGCGGTTCGACCCACGCCGTGCCGTCAGCGCGGATCAGCTTTACATTACTAACGTAGTAGGTGAGTAGCGCAAGTCGGTAGCCCTGTCCAGTGGCGGTCTGATACGCCGTATTAAGGCGCAACGGCGTGGTGTTGCCGGGGGCATTGTGCTGAAATTCCAGCTCAACCGTGTTGAAAGTAGGCTTTGGGTCTTCCTTTTTGTCGTCCCCGCAACCTGCCAACAGCAGCAGTGTTGTCGCCGCAAGCGCGAGCATCGGCCCACGCCGAAAATCAGAAGAGATGGAAAGGAGCATCAGAGGGAAAATCGTGAAGAGAAGGGGAATAAATCTCGGCTATTTCGCAGACGGCCGCCACCCGCGCCACGTTGCTTTGCCGGCCACAACGGCTACGGTCGGAACGGGTCGGCGAAACGCCGATCGTGCGTGAAGGTCGTATCAGTGAGCGTGTGCAGGAATAGGATGATTTTGCGCTTCTCGTCGGCGGTAAGTTCCAGATTAGGAGCGGAAAACTGCGCGTTCGAGACGGTCAGAAACTCGCGGGCGATGTTGGGGCTATTGACGTTGACGTGTTCGTTGTAGTGATCGAGTACGTCTTCGAGTGTCCGAAACCGACCGTCGTGCATGTAAGGCGCGGTGAGGGCAATGTTGCGCACCGTGGGGATACCAAACTTGGCCACATCGTGCCCACGCCGCGTGACGCCACCAATGCCCGAATCGACCGGAAATTCATCCAAGCCGTTGTTGGCCGATGTCAGCAGGTTGGTTTTGAACAGCGAGCCCGATCCGTGACAATCGCCGCAGTTGCCGCCCCGCGCCGAGCCGGCAACGTCGGGGTTGGGGTGCGTGCTGAAAAGCAGAAAACCGTCTGCCTCATCGGGCGTGAGCTGTACGCCGGAACCGGGTTGCTGTGAAAGGTCGAACTTAGCCCGCCCCGAAATCAATGTCCGCTGAAACTGCCCCAACGCCTTCAGCATCAGGTCTTCGGTGATGGTGCGCGTGCCGAACGCCCGCTCGAACCGCGCCGGGTAGTCAGACGTATTTTGCAGCTTGCTGACACTGACCGCCAGCGCCTGGCCCATCTCGTCGGGGTGGGTGAGGGGGAGGTGGTTTTGGGCTTCGATGCTCGTGAACCGGAAATCCCAATTGAGCGAATCGACCCACATCACGTTCGCGAGCGACATCGCCGACCGTCGCCCCAGCCGCCCTTCTATACCCATCGACACCTGCCGACCATCAGTAAACGCCTTTTCCTGCTGGTGGCACGAGCCGCAGCTCACGGTGTTATCGGCGGAGAGCAGCTTCTCGTAAAACAGAAACCGCCCCAACTCCACGCCCTCATTCGTGAGCGGGTTGTCGGCCGGAATCCGGGGTGATGCCGTAATCGAGCGCGGCACTACCAGTTGGTACGGGGTGGGCGCCGGGACGGCGCCGATGTCGGTCACGTCGTCGTCGGGGCGGCAGGCGGCGGCAAACGTCAGTAGCCCTATCGCTA
Source organism: Hymenobacteraceae bacterium (assembly GCA_031425525.1). GTDB lineage: Bacteria > Bacteroidota > Bacteroidia > Cytophagales > Hymenobacteraceae > JANNMJ01. Next base: position 71,773 of record JANPJM010000079.1, read on the forward strand.
GCCCCAAGCCCGCCCGACGAGCCTCCAAGAAATCACGAAAACAATGCAGCATCACGCGAAATGAACCGGAGTAGAAAGTAGTGGCGCGCTTTTAACAGCCCCGCTCAAAGAGAAGCGAAAGATACGAATCAAGCCCCCGCCGCCTGGCGCCAACCCGACCCCCACCCGAAAAGTTTGCGCTCCGCCTTGTGAGTGTAAACCCGAAGGCGTACCTTTGCGGCCTCAAAAAATCCCGGAAAATCACTTCCGGAACTCCTGAATCAGCAAATGGCAAATCATAAGTCGGCTCTGAAGCGTATCCGCTCCAACGGGGCCAAGCGGCTGCTCAACCGCTACCAGGCCAAGTCAACGCGCACGTTCGTGAAGAAGCTGCGCGAAACCACCGACAAAACGGCCGCCACGGCGCTGTTCTCGAAGGTGTCGTCGATGCTCGACCGGCTTGCCAAGAAGAACATCATCCACAAAAACAAAGCGGCCAATAACAAGTCGAAGCTGGCCCGCTTCGTGAACACGCTGGCGTAAGCCAACCGGTTCGCGGCGTTTTTGCCTCAACACAAAGCCCCAACTGGTTCGCCGGTTGGGGCTTTGTGCGTTTGCGGGTGCGAGAGCTAGGTGCTGATGGGCTACGCCCGCCGCCAATCCAGGAACGTAAACGCGTAGGCGTGCTTCTCGTCGGCGGGGTGTTCCTCGCGACTCACCTCGCGCCACTCGGCAGCGGGGAGTTCGGGGAAAAACGCATCGCCCGCTACCTGCGCGTGGACGCGTGTGAGCAGCACACGGTCGGCGAGGGGGAGCAGTAGGCGGTATAGCTCGCCGCCGCCGATGCCGAAAATTTCGTCGCCGCCATCGAGTTGGCGGGCGTAGGCGATGGCATCATCGACGTTACTGAACGTTTGCGCGCCCGGTGCCGCAAAACCAGCTTGGCGCGACACCACCAGATTGGCGCGTCCCGGCAGCGGACGCCCCAGACTATCCCAGGTTTTGCGTCCCATCAGCACGGGGTGGCCCAACGTGTGACGCTTAAACCATTGCAAATCGGCCGGCAAGCGCCACGGAAGTTGGCCTTTTAGGCCAATGGCGTTGTTTTCGGCGGCGGCAACGAGGAGGGTAAGCATGGGAAGTTTCAAGTTTCGGTTTTTGAGTTTCAAGTTTTGGTCGGGTAAATCACGCGAAACGCAAAACGTGAAACTCTACACACATTCACATTCTTAGCCCGCGTACCAACTCGGCTACCGGTAGGCGCTTTTTGCCTTCCAACTGCGCATCGAGTACCCGCAATGCGCCGTCGGGTGTGAAGAAAGCCAGCGTGCCGGCTTTTGCATCGAGCAGGAGGGCGCCAGGTGCTTCGGCGCCCGTGTGGTCGGCGGCTTCGGCGCGGTAAATTTTGAGGAGCCGGCCGTCGGGCAACGTCGTAAACGCCGTTGGAATCGGCGCCAACCCACGTACCCAGTTCACCAACTCAGCCGCCGGGCGCTGAAAGTCGAGGCGGCCGGTTTCCTTCGTCAGTTTTGGGGCGGCGCGGAGTTCGGCAACACTCGCGTCAGGCTGCGGCTGCGGCCGAATGGTGTCCGCCGCCAGTCCGCGCACGGTTTGCACCGCCAGGGCGGCGCCGCGCTCGCGCAGCTTGTCATAGAGCGAGCCGAAATCATCGGCCGGCGCGATGGCTACTTTCTCCTGCATCAGCACATCGCCGGTATCGATGGCGTGCTGGAGCCGAAAGGTGGTGACGCCCGTCTCCACCTCGCCGTGCATCAGCGCCCAGTTGATGGGCGCCGCGCCCCGGTATTGCGGCAGCAGCGACGCGTGGACATTGAGCGTGCCCAGCGGCGGCATTGCCCACACGGCCTCCGGCAGCATCCGAAAAGCCACTACCACTTGCAAATCGGCCCCAAGCGCCCGCAATTCGGCCTGAAAGTCCGGATTTTTGAGGTTGGTCGGTTGCAGCACCGGTAGGCCGTGCGCCTCGGCGGCGCGCTTCACCGGCGAGGCCACCAGCGTCTGGCCGCGCCCGGCGGGTTTGTCGGGCGCCGTCACCACGGCCACCACCTGTTGCCCGTCGGCGAGGAGCGCTTCGAGGGTGGAAACGGCAAATTCGGGGGTTCCGAAAAAAATAAGGCGCATCGGGCGGGCGGCTAGGCAGTATTGAGCGGGCAAAGTTCGTCTTGAACGCAGCGGTGTCAAGCAGCATCAAGGCAACATCAGTGGGGCGGAGTCAAACGCAAGCGACGGCGGCGATTGCAGTTGCTGACCCGGCGATTGCGGTAAGCCCGCAAAACTGCTCTCCCGCAACTTGTTACCTCCTGTCGCCACAGGCTGCGCACCTTACACCGTCCATCAACACTTTTTCTCGTTATGCGTAATTTTCTCCTTCTGAATCCGCGCTGGGCGGCGTTTCTGCTGGCGCTGCTGGCGAGTGCATTTGGGTTTGATGCCTCCGCGCAAACGTGGTCGTGGGCCACGCGCACCTCCGGAACCGGCGAACTGGTTTTCACCAACACCACCGTCGATGCGGCGGGCAATACGTACGTCGCGGGGCGCTTTTCGGGCACCGTAACGTGCGGCACCACTACCCTCACGAGCGCGGGCGGCTGGGATTTGCTGGTCGGTAAAATTTCGGCCACCGGCCAATGGGTATGGGCCAAACGGGGTGGGCGCACGGGTGCCCTGGATGTGGCCTACGGCATCGCCGTCGACCGCACGGGCAACGTCTACGTCGGCGGCGAGATGCCGGCGGGTACTTACACCTTCGATGCGCTCACGCTCACGGTGGCTTCGGTCGGGTGCCCGCGTTACGCTTTTCTGGGGAAGCTCTCGGCCACGGGGCAATGGCAATGGGTGAAAAGCTCGGCCACGGGCTCCTCGATTCACGACCTCACCATCGACGCCTCCGGCAACCTGTGCGCCGTGGGGTGGTCGCGTAGCTCGGTTACGCTCGGTGCCGGCAACCCACCGTCACCTTATGCCGACTACGCCTTCGCCAGTAAAGTCTCGCCCGCCGGGGTGGTGCTGTGGGAAAACATTGCCGCCGTGCGCGGCTGGGCCGACGACGTAACCGTCGACCGCTACGGCAATTTTTACGTGAGTGGCCAAGGCAGCGGCGCCGCCACCATCGGCCCATCCGTGCTGCCGGGGTTGGGGGCTTCTGATGGCTTCGTGGCTAAAATTTCGGCTGCCGGGCAGTGGCAGTGGGGCCAGCGTATCGGCAGTAATTCCTACGACGGCGTGACCGACGTGGCCGTCGATGCCACCGGCAATGTGTACGTAACGGCGCAGCTTTACGGCGCGGCCACCATTGCCGGCACCGCCTTCGCGGCCCGCACGGCGGGGTACGGGGTGGTAGCCAAGTGCAGCCCCACCGGCCAGTGGCTGTGGGCCGCCGGTTCGGTGCCCGTCACGGCCACCGATTCGCATTTTCCCGCCACGCTCGCCATCGACGGTAGCAATAGTCTGCACGTCATGGGCTCCAACCAGGGCCAAAACCGGTTTGGCGCCACCCTCATTACTACCCCCGCCTATCTGGCGCGCCTCAACGCCGCCGATGGTACTTGGCAGTGGGCGCAGGGCGTGACCCTGAGCGGCAACCAAGGCGCAATTTATTCTTTGGCAACCGGCCCGGCGGGTGCCCTCTGGATGGGCGCATACTACACAACAGCCTTTCGGTTAGGCACCATTCCGCTGGCTGATAATGGTACCGTTGCCGCCGGATTGCTTGGAAAGATGACTTTCGCAGCGCCTACCATCAGTTCATTCAGCGTGCCCAGCGCCACGGCGGGCACCACCATCGCGCTCAACGGTACCAATCTCAATACCACCAGTTCCGTGCGTTTCGGCACGCAGGTCGCGTCTTACGCCGTGGTTTCGGGCACGCGCCTCAACGTGCTGGTGCCGCCCGGCGCCACCACGGGTGTCGTTTCCATTACCACTACCGGCGGCGGCGCCACCTCGCCGACGGCCTTTACCGTGGTGCCGCCCACCGCGAGCAGCTTTACGCCGCTTACCGGCCTGGTAGGCACTACGGTCACGCTCACGGGCACGGGCTTTACGGGAGCTACCGGCGTGCGCTTCAATGGAGTTAACGCACCGAGTTTCAGCGTAACATCGGCGGTGCGCTTGACGGCCGTCGTGCCCGTAGGCGCTACTACGGGCAAAATCAGCGTGTTGGCCGCCGGGGGCGCGGTGCTGACTACGGCCAATTTCACCGTCGTTCTGCCGCCGACCATCACCAGCTTTACGCCCGCCAGCGGCGGCGCGGGCACCATCGTAACCATCACGGGCACCAATCTGACGGGCATAACGGCCGCTAAATTCAACCTGACGGCCAGCGCGGTAGTAACGCCGGTTTCGGCCACGAGCGTAAAACTGACGGTGCCATCGAATGCCACCACGGGTAAAATCAGCCTTACTACAGTGGCCGGCACGGTGAATAGCGTTGGCAATTTCACGCGCATACAGGCGCCGACCATTACCAGCTTTACGCCTGCCAGTGGCGGCACTGGTACAGTAGTGACGGTGACCGGTACCAATCTAATAGGTGTAACAGCGGCCAAATTCAACCTGACGGCAGTAGTAACGATTACGCCGGTTTCGGCCACCAGCGTGCGGTTGACCGTACCCGCAGGCGCCACTACGGGCAAGATCAGCCTGACAACGGCAGGCGGCACGGCCATCAGCGTGGGCAACTTTACCAAAACGGGGGCGCGGGCAGTAGCCATTGCCGCCAATTCCACTGCCGCGCCCACTGGTCTGGCATCAACCCTGCTGGACGACGTTACCATTGACATGTACCCAAACCCTGCCCACGGTCAGGTACAGATTGAAATGGCGCCACAATCCATCAGCCGCTCAGTGCTGGTATTCAACGCACTTGGGCAGCAGGTGCTTGCTGGGCAACTGCCCGCGCACAGCACTGGGGCAGCCCTGCCGTTGGCCCGTTTGGTACCCGGCGTGTATACGGTGCGCTGCGGAAGGGCGTCGCGCCGGCTGGTGGTCGAGTAGGGTGGTACGTATAGTCAGACAACCAGTAACTTTGAAAAGAGCGACCTTATTGGTCGCTCTTTTTTTATGTGAACGTTTACGTGAACGCCATCTCTGTGCCGTGTCGTGTTTTTAGTGTCTCCGGCACCGTCCCGGTGCCGGAGACGGCTCGACTGACGTGGCGCGTATCGTCTGGGTGCCACGTTCGCGTTCTGGCGGCCAAGTAGCGGACGGAATATCCGTTCGCTACACGCAGAGGCAGCGCCATCTGACTGCTGCATTTTGGGTGCTTGGTATGCTTGCATACCAAAAATTAGCGTAACTTGGCGGCCTCTTTCGCCCCCAGTCAGTCCTGCGCCGGATGAAGCCCGAAGATACCCTCGATTACAACATTAAGGTGGCGTGGCACGCCATTGCGCGGATGTACGGCCAACAGGCCGCCCGCGTAGACATCACGACCAGCATTGGGTTCGTGTTGCTCAACATCGACCCGGCGGCCGGTACGCCCACCACGAAAATAGCCCCCCTGCTCGGCCTCGAAGCGCGCTCGCTCACGCGGCTGCTGAAAAGTATGGAGGGTAAAGGGCTCATTTACCGCCAACCCGACCCGCACGACCGCCGCTCGGTGCGTATCTGCCTGACGGCACTCGGCCTGGAGCGCCGCGAAACGTCGCGCCTGTCGGTGCGCCACTTCAACCACGTGGTGCAGGATGAAATTGAGCCCGCCGACCTCATTACGTTCTTCAAAGTCATTCGCCTGATTACGGAGATGATCGAGCGCAAAGAAATTTTCAGTCCCGATTACGATCCTATCAAAGGGGGACGGTAGAGGCAACCAGAAACAAGCAACGAGAAACTATAAACGGGGATACCGCCAATGAATCGAATCATTAAAAAAGTCGCCGTACTCGGCTCCGGCGTGATGGGCTCGCGCATTGCGCTGCACTTCGCCAACATCGGCGTGCCGGTGCTGCTGCTCGACATCGTGCCGCGCGAACTGCTGCCCGACGAAGAGAAAAAGGGATTGACGCTCGAAGCGCCCGCCGTGCGCAACCGCCTCGTGAACGCGGCGCTGGCGGCGGCCCTGGCGGCCAACCCGTCGGCGGTGTACCGCAAAGCCGACGCGCGGCGCGTGACGACCGGCAACTTCGACGATAATCTGAAGGAAATCGCCGGTTGCGATTGGGTGATTGAAGTCGTGGTCGAGCGGCTCGACATCAAGCGCGCGCTCTACGAAAAGGTGGAAGCCGTGCGTAAATCGGGCACCCTGATTACGTCGAACACATCGGGCATTCCGATTCATTTGCTCGTCGAAGGGCGGTCGGCGGATTTCAAGGCGCACTTCGCGGGCACGCACTTCTTCAACCCGCCGCGCTACCTGAAACTGCTCGAAATCATCCCGACGGCCGAAACGGCGCCCGAAGTGGTTGATTTTCTGCTTGATTACGGCGACCGCTTCCTCGGCAAAACCACCGTGCGCGCCAAAGACACGCCCGCCTTCATCGGCAACCGCGTGGGCGTATTCGCCATTCTCGACGTGATTCGGCGGATGCAGGAGCTGGGTTTGACGGTGGAAGAAGTAGACCGCCTGACCGGCCCCGTGATTGGGCACCCGAAATCGGCGACGTTCCGTACCGCCGACGTGGTGGGGCTCGATACGCTCCTCAACGTGGCCAACGGGCTGGCGCAGGGCCTGCCGAACGACGAGGCCAAAGCCACCTTCGGGCTGCCGGAGTTTCTGACCAAAATGGCCGAAAGCAAATGGCTCGGCGATAAAACGGGGCAGGGTTTCTACAAGAAAATCAAAGGAGCGGGCGGCAAATCCGAGATTCAGGCGCTGAACCTCGCTACGATGGAATACGGCGCGGGCACGCGCCCGAAATTCGGCACCCTCGAAGCCACCAAAACCATCGATTCGTTGAGCCAGCGACTACCGCTGCTCATCGGCGGCAAAGACAAAGCGGGCGAATTTTACCGCGCCATGTTCGGCTCGCTGTTCGCGTACGCGAGCAACCGGCTGCCCGAAATCGCCGACCATCTCTACCAAATCGACGACGCCCTGCGCGCCGGTTTCGGCTGGGAACAAGGGCCGTTTGAGTCGTGGGACGCCGTGGGCGTGCAGAAGGGAATCGACCTCGCCACCGCTGCCGGCGCTACCGTGGCGCCGTGGGTGACGGAGATGCTCGCCGCCGGCCACAGCAAATTTTACCGCAGCGAAAACGGCCAACGCCAGTTCTACGAGCGCGACAGCAAGGCATACCAAGCAATGCCGGGCGGCGAGGCGTTCATCATTCTCGATGCGCTGCGGCCGACGCGCAAAGTGTGGGGCAACGCGGGCGCCTCGGTCTTCGACCTCGGCGACGGCGTGCTAGGTCTCGAATTCCACTCGAAAATGAACACCATCGGCGGCGATACCGTCCAGGCGATTCATAAGGCCGTGGAGTTGGCGGAGAAGAGCTATCGCGGACTCGTGATCGGCAACAATGCGCCGAATTTCTCGGCCGGCGCCAACTTGGCGCTGCTCTATATGCAGGCCATCGAGCAAGAGTTCGATGAGGTGAACCTGATGATTCGCACGTTTCAACAGGCGATGATGCGGGTGCGCTACTCGGCCATTCCGGTGGTGACGGTGCCGCACGGCCTGAGCCTCGGCGGCGGCTGCGAAATCTGCCTCCACGCCGACCGCGTGGTAGCGTCGGCCGAAACGTATATGGGCCTCGTCGAATTTGGCGTGGGCGTGATTCCGGCCGGTGGCGGCACCAAGGAAATGGTGTTGCGCACGGCCGCGCTGGCCCAGGAAGGCGATATCGAGTTGAACGCCCTGCGTAATGCCTTCACCAGCATTGCCACGGCCAAAGTTTCGACTTCCGCCGCTGAAGCCTGGGATATGGGCTACCTGCGGCCGGGCGATGAAATCATCGTGAACGGCGACAGGGCGCTGGCCGAAGCCAAGCGCGCAGTTCTCGAAATGGCCGATTCGGGCTACGTGCAGCCCGTGAAACGCACCAATATCCGGGTGCAGGGGCGCGGCGCGCTGGGGATGTTCATCACGGGCGTGTACGCGATGCAGGAGGGCCGTTACATCTCGGACCACGACCGTAAAATCGCCGAAAAACTGGCTTACGTGATGTGCGGCGGCGATTTGAGCGCCCCCACAGAGGTTTCCGAAGACTACCTGCTCGATTTGGAACGCGAGGCATTCCTGAGCCTTACCGGCGAGCGGAAGACGCTCGAACGCATCCAGTCCATTCTCACCAGCGGCAAACCGCTTCGCAATTAAACCGAGTTCGATAACCGTGTTTCGTTAGCCGATAACCGTCTGACTTGAAAGTGTCGGACGGTTATCGGCTAACGGTTAACGACCAACTAAACATGAACGCATATATCGTTGCCGGCTACCGTACCGCCGTGGGCAAGGCCCCGCGCGGCGTATTTCGTTTTACCCGCCCCGATGATTTGGCGGCGGAAGTCATCAAACATTTGCTGGCGAGCGTGCCGGCGCTCGACCCGGCGCGCATCGACGACCTGATTGTCGGGAATGCCGTGCCCGAAGCCGAGCAGGGCCTACAGATGGGACGCATCATCTCGATGCTGGCCCTGCCCGACTCGGTTTCCGGGATGATCGTGAACCGCTACTGCGGCTCCGGCGTGGAAACCATTGCGCTGGCGGCGGGTAAGATTGCCGCCGGTATGGCCGACTGCATCATCGCGGGCGGCACCGAGTCGATGAGCCTCGTGCCCACGGTGGGCTGGAAAACCGTTCCCAACTATAATCTGGCGAAAAAGCGGCCGGAAGCGTACCTCAGTATGGGCCTGACGGCCGAAGCCGTGGCCGACCAATACAAAATCAGCCGCGAAGACCAGGATGCCTTTGCCTTCCGCTCGCACCAGCGCGCGACGGCGGCCATCAAGGAAGGCAAGTTCCGGCCGAGCATCGTGCCGATTACGGTGGAGGAAACGTACCTCGACCCGGCCACGGGCAAGAAGAAAACCCGCACTTCGGTGGTAGACACCGACGAGGGCCCGCGCGCCGACACGTCCGTGGAAGCGCTCGGCCGGCTACGGGCCGTGTTCGCGCAGGGCGGCTCCGTGACGGCGGGGAACTCGTCGCAGACTTCGGATGGTGCCGCGTTCGTGATCGTGATGAGCGAGCGAATGGTGAACGAGCTCAATCTCAAACCCATCGCCCGGATGCTGGCTTATGCCACGGCGGGCGTCGATCCGCGGCTGATGGGCATCGGACCGGTGGCGGCCATCCCGAAGGCGCTGGCGCAAGCCAACCTCCGCCTCGCCGACATTCACCTCACCGAACTCAACGAAGCCTTTGCCTCGCAGAGCCTGGCCGTGATGCGCGAACTGGAAATGGACCCTGAGACCACCAACGTCAACGGCGGCGCCATTGCGCTGGGCCACCCGTTGGGCTGCTCGGGCGCCAAACTTTCGGTGCAGCTCTTCGATGAACTGCGCGCGCGCGGCCAGAAATACGGGATGGTGAGCGCCTGCGTGGGCGGCGGACAGGGCGTAGCGGGCATTTACGAGCTGCTGAACTAAGGGGCAGCGTGAAAGTCCGGGAGTTGCAGAAACTAATTTTGGCCGATGGGTGGTATCTGGTTCGTCAGCGGGGCAGCCATCAGCAGTACCATCATCTGGTGAAGAAGGGCACCGTTACGCTGGCCGGTCATAAGCCCTCCGATGATGTGCCACCGGGTTTGGCGGCATCCATTTTACGTCAAGCTGGTTTGAAATGAACACCCAATCCAAGTCCAAGACTTACCTGGCCATTATCGAGCGTTCCGCCACTGGTTACGGCGCGTACGTGCCCGATCTGCCGGGCTTAGCCGCTTTTGGTGACACCCGCGAGGAATTGATGCAGAATCTGCACGAAGGCATCGCTTTTCATCTGGAGGGTTTGGCGCTGGAAGGCGCGCCCATTCCCGAACCGATGAGCGAAGCCGTCGCGGTCGTCGCGTAAAGCGGCTATTTTTCATCACAAAAAAGCCCCGTCTGGCAAACCAGACGGGGCTTTTCGTTTTCGGGTGGAGAATATCGGAGTCGAACCGATGACCTCTTGCATGCCATGCAAGCGCTCTAGCCAGCTGAGCTAATCCCCCGAATGGGCAACCACCCGGCCGGTGGTTGATGCTGCAAAGGTACGGCGGGCGGTTTCAAACCACCAAACAAAAAATGTCCACCGGCGCGGGGCCGATGGGCATTTTTTGTTTGGAGCCGCGAACAACAGGTGCCGGCAAAGCGAGCCAGCTAGTTGAAGCTATACCGCAGACCAAGCTGCATCTGCCAACGCGAGGCGAGCGCAGCGATATCGTAGGCGCGCTCGATTTTGGGGAAAGAGAAGACGGGGCGCCGCACAAGGGGCGTCGTCGAGATATCTTCGAAGCGCTGCACCCGCAGCAGTTCGTACGCTTCGTTGTTGACGAAATACTGATGGCCCCAGTCTTTGTTGAGCAGGTTGCCGAAGTTGATTACGTCGAGGGTGAGTTGCAGGGTATTGGAATTTTCGCCGGTCTTGACCCGTAAATCCTGCGCCAAGCGGATGTCGATCTGGTGCGTCCACGGCATCCGGGCGCCGTTGCGCTCGGCAATCTGGCCGCGTCGGCTGCTCAGGTATTCATCGTTTTCGATGAAGTTGTTCAGGTCTTGCCAAATCTGATCGGGGGTGCGGGTATCGCTGGCGCCGGTCGGGGCGAGTAGGATTTCTTCCTGCGAACGCGGTACGTACAGCAGGTCGTTGCCGAAGGCGCCGTCGTTGTTGAGGTCAGACCCACCCTGGCCGTAGAGGTACGTGAATGCCCGGCCCGACTGTCCCTCATACACGAACGAAAGCGTGGTGGCGAGGCGGTCGTTGGCGTAGCGGAAGGTGTAGCCGCCGGTTGCCAGAAAGCGGTGGCGAATGTCGTTGCGCGAGAACGAGAGATCGGGCGAATTGGGGTCGCGGCTGATCTGGTTGAACTCCCAGTTCGAGAGGGCCGTGCTGCTCTGGCCGCTGTTGATGTCGGTGGATTTGCCGTAGGTGTACGCCCCCGATACGTTCAACCCGCCCGTAAAGCGCTTCTGCGCCTGCGCCGTGAGCGAGTAGCGGTCGCCGCGGCTGGTATTGTCGAGCAGCAGCGCGTTGGTGAAGGCCGGGTTCACGCGCCGGGCGTTGCCGCTGGCGTAGATCGGCCGGTTGTCGGCACCGCCCAGCGTACCTGCGGGGGCCTGGAGGTTCAGGTCGCGGTAGTAGATATCGTTGACGGTTTTCGAGTAGATGCCTTCCAGAGTCAGCACCAGATCGCCGGGCAGGCGGTAATCGACGGCCAGGTTGGAACGCCAGACTTGCGGAATCTTGAAATCTTTGCCGATGAGGTTGATTTCGCGGGTTCGCACTAAGCCTTGGCTGTATACCGAGGGAAAGTTGTCGGGGTTCGACTCGAAGGGCAGTGGCGTGCCCGTTGGGCCGCTGCCGGGGCGCACATCGATGGTGCCGAGCGTGAGGCCGGTGTTGATGTAGTTGTTCGAGAGCCACACGAACGGCACGCGCCCCGTAAACAAGCCGGTACCACCCCGAATCTGGAGCTTGTTGGCGTCGTCGGGGTTGTAGTTGAAGCCCAGGCGCGGCGCCCACAGCAACTGGCCGGAGGGGGTGTTGTCGGTGCGGAAATCGGGGCCGAAGGTCGAGTCTACGTCCAGGTTGCGGGTGGGCGCGTTGGGTAGCACCGGCACATCGAGGCGCACGCCGAGGGTGAGGCGCAGGTTCGGCAGGGGGGTGTATTCGTCCTGCACGTAAAAGCCGAGTTGGGCAGCGTTGAACTCGGCCGCTGGGCGCTTATTGTTGGGGTCGAGAGAGTAGGTAGCGCGGAGGCGCAGGGGGCGCAGGTCGTAGAAGCTCGTGTTGGCGCCCATCGCGGGGGCCGAGAGGCTGCCGAATTCGTAGCGCCCGTTGAGGTTGTTGAGAAACAGGTTGCGGAAGCTGAAAAACTCGTTGTGCGTGCCGAGCGTGATGGTATGCACCCCGAAAACGCGCGTCAGGTTATCGGTGATTTCGTACACGTCCTGATCCAATTCGTTGGCCACCGACGACCGTTCGGAACCTGCCGTCAGGATGCGGCCTGCATCCCGGATTTCGATTGACGGGAACAAAGCACCCTCGGGCTCGCGGTTGTCGCGGACGCGCGAAGCACTCAGAATGAGGTTGTTTGAAAATGCACCTAAGCGGCTGTTGAGTTCTAGCACCGTCGAGTTGGTGACGGAGTTGAACTGGTAGCCGTTCGACCCCAGCCGCAGGTTCACCGACGAGCGCGAGAGGTTGTCGTCGAAGGCATCGACGAAGTTGTGGCGCAGCGTAAGCTGGTGCTTGTCGGAAATATTCCAGTCGAGGCGGGCGAAGATTTTATTGCTGTTCGTGCGCCGCACGATCTCGCCGAAGCCGCCCGCATCATACCCGAAACGGGTTTGCAGGAAGTCGCGGGCCTGATTGAGTTCCGCTACCGTGAACTGCGACTCGCTCGTGCCGGGCAGTTGCAGGACGGGTTCGCTGCGGCGGCTCAACTCGCCGTTCACAAAGAAGAAGAGCTTGTCTTTGATGATGGGCCCGCCCACGCGCACCCCTGTGAAGTAGTTGGAGACTTCGGTTGCCTTCGTGCGCGGTTCCGTCACGCTTTTGCCAATCAGGCTCTCGTTGCGCCAGAAGCCGTACGCCGAACCGGTGTAGGCGTTGGTGCCCGAGCGCGTAACAGCGTTGATGCCGCCGCCCGTGAAGTTGCCGAGTTTCACGTCGTAAGGGGCCACCACCACCTGAATCTCCTGGATGGCGTCGAGGGCGATAGGCTGCGTACCGGCTTGGCCGCCCGGCGTACCCGAGCCGGCCAGTCCGAACACGTCGTTGTTCACGGCGCCGTCGATGGTGATGTTGTTGTAGCGGTTGTTGGAACCGCCGAACGAGGTGCCGCCGCCCGCGCCCGCTTGGGCTTGGGGCGTGAGGCGTACAAAGTCTTGCAGCGTCCGGTTGATGGTCGGAAGCTGCTCGATCTGCTCGCGGCTTACGCGCGTGGCAGCCCCCGTGCGGCCGGCGTTGATCACATCATCGCGTCGCCCTTCCACCACGGCCGTGCCCAGCTCGGTGGCCTGCTCGGCGAGTTTTACATCGAGGCGCAGGTTCTGGCCGAGAGCCAGATAGAGGTTGTCGCGCGTTTGGTCGGCCGAGCCCACCGACGTAAACCGCACCGTGTACGGCCCGCCGACGCGCATATTCTGGAAGTTGTACCGGCCCTGGTCGTTGGTCGGCATCGCGTAGATCGAGTTGGTCGGCAGGTGCGTCGCTACCACCGTGGCGCCCGGCACGGGTTGGCCGGTGCCGTCGGTGATAAGGCCGTTGAGCGCGGCCGTAGTGGTGCCCTGGGCCAGCGCGCCGGTGCTAAGGAGCAGCGCCGCCAACCACGTCAGCAAGAAGGAGAATCCGTGTTTCATCAGAATGAAATGGGGTGGAACAATGGCCGCCCACGAGGGCGGCTTTACCGGGCGCAAAGGTCCGAAGGCGGGTAGGGGCCACGTGTTATCGCAGTGTTATGCTTGCCGCGCAAACGTGGGGTGGAGCGCCAGCTCCGCCACCCCGCCAGCTTACCGCAAGAGGCGGAGCTACGCACCACCCCACGTTAGCCCGGCGCGGGCTGTTGTGGCACAATAGCAAATCGCGTTGCACCTTTGAACCATCCTATTCCACCGGTCGCGGCGTCCTCTCCGGCGCGGCCACAGCGGTTTCGCCGAGTGGCGGGGCCGTGCCTGTTTTGAGGCAACTTAGTTATGACCCCGGGCGGGCGGCGTGCTGCCGGCCCACATCCCCCCTGTTAGTTGGTATGGCTACTCCTTATCGTGGCGCGTTCGATAATTTCTTTCTGACGCTCCCCATTTCCCGCGTCAATTTCAAGGCGCTCGCTACGTTCAGCTTGCGTGCGGCGCAGGGCGCCGGCCTGCCGGCTTCGTTCACCCCGACGCTCACCAGCCTCGACACGCACACCGCCGCCTTCGACGAAAATCTGGTCGAAGCCCTCGACCCCACCGCCGGCACCACCGAAGCTTTCCGGCGCGCCCGCACGGCGTGGCTCGCGTTCGTCGACGACACGATGAAAGACCTCGTGACGCCCAAGCTCCGCAAAACCGCCGCCTACGCCGACTTCAAGACCCTCAGCAAAAACGCCCTGCGCCGAATGACCCAGGACGAGCTGCTCACCGAGTCGAAGGCGCTCCTCCAGCTCTACACCGACCACGCCACCGCCCTCGGCGCCCCCACCCTCGGCGCCGCCGCGCAAGCCGCCTACGCCGCGATGACCACCGCCGACGAAGGCCGCGATGAGCAGGAGACCACCCTCGACACCGCCCGCCTCGCCCTCGCCGGCGACCGCGACGACGTCGCCACCGACCTCTTCCTCCTCAAGTGCCAGCTCCACCAGCGCTTCCCCAACGACCCCGACAAGGTGTACTCGTTCTTCGATTTCTCGAAGGTGCGCCGGTTCTCCACCAAGAAGAAGGGCGACACGCCCCCGAGCGCCTAAGTCTGTTAGGGGCTCGTGCGTACTCGCGGGCCGCTTCCACACACGCAAAAGCCGCTCGTGCGTACGCACGAGCGGCTTTTGCGTGTGCGAATGGGCTTCGTGCGTACTCGTGAAGCGCATTCAGTAGCCCGGAAGCCACCCGTGCGTACTCGTGACGGGCTTCCGGCTTACGGGAAGGGGTTCGCGAGTACTCGTGAGCGGCTTTCGGAGTTCGGGAAGAGTCTTGTGCGTACTCGTGAGCGGCTTTTGAGTAGCGGCGCGGTACCTTTCCCGCCTCAAACCCCTTTCTCGATGAATATTATTAGTGCTACGTGGCTGCGGCTGCTCGTTTTGGTAGGGCTGCTGGGTGCGGCGGGGCAGGCGGCGGGGCAGGCGCCGGGGTGGACGTGGGCGAAGAGTCCAGGGGCGGGTTACACTTCTAACACAGTTACGGACTCGCTTGGCAATGTTTATATAACAGGCAGTTTCGCTGGCACAGCAGTTTTTGGTTCTACTACGCTCTCTAGTGTAGCAGGTACCAACGACATATTCGTGGCAAAACTCACTCCCAGCGGAACATACGCGTGGGCTGTTCGAGCGGGTGACAGGGGGGATGACATCTGCTTAGGTTTAGCGGTTGATGATGGGGGGAACGTACTAATCAGTGGCTATTTTACCAGTGGCAGCATCAGCTTTGGTAACACGAGATTGACCTCAATCGCGGGTTTTAATCCTTACGTAGCTAAACTCACGACGGACGGTACTTGGCAATGGGCTGTCAGTGCAGATGGCAATGGTGTTAATGTAGTGGAAGCGGTGGCGGCCGATAACTTGGGCAATGTGTTCGTTACCGGCCGTTTCTCCAGTGCTACGATTCGTTTCGGCTCGACGACACTTATCAATCCGGGTTCTTCGGACAGAGAAATTTTCGTGGCGAAGTTGTCGCCAACTGGCACTTGGTTATGGGCGACCAGCGCGGGAGGTATTGATAATGATTATGTTACCGGAATAAAAACGGATCAAAGCGGGAACGCGTACATCACAGGCGATTTTTCAAGTCCTACGATTTCGTTCGGCCCGATCACCCTGATCAACTCGGGTGCTGGGGACGTCTTCGTAGCCAAGATCAGTAGCAGTGGGGTTTACCAATGGGCTGCCCATGCCGGCGGCAGTATTAATGATTTAAGTGGAGACATCGCCATAGACGATGCTGGGAGCGTCGTGATCACAGGGAGTTTTGGCGGCACCACCACTTTTGGTTCTACCACGCTGACAAGCGCCGGCAGCTTCGACCTATTCGTAGCCAAGCTCAGCCCTGCTGGTAACTGGCAATGGGCCACTAAAGCGGGCGGCGGTGATACGGAGATTGGCCGGGGGGTGACAATAGACCGTAGCGGCAATGTGTACGTCACCGGGAGGTTTAACGGCAGTGCGGCCGGTTTTGGCGCTACCAGTCTGGCTAGTGTCGGTGACTACGACGTGTTCGTCGCAAAGCTCAGCGCAGTTGGTGCCTGGCAATGGGCGACTCGGGCGGGCGGCAATGCAACGGAAGTTGGGGAAAAAGTGGCCGTAGATGGCAACGGCAACGGGTACATCGCGGGCATGTTCACCAGCCGCGCAAGCACTTTCGGCCCAACCACCCTAGCCAGCTCAAGCGCCGGTAATTCATCCGTTTTCCTTGCCCGACTCAGCACCGTCACCGGCCTGCTAAATGAATCCCCCGAGGCCACCTTCACCCTCGCGCCCAATCCCGCCCAAACCACCGTCAATCTCAGCGGCGTCCCCGAATCCATCGTCACCCTGCTCGACGGTCTCGGTCGCCTGATTCGCACCGCGCCGGTAACGGGCGGCGCGGCCACCCTCGATGTGCGCGGGCTCTCGCCGGGGCTGTACGTGGTGCGCGCCGGGCAGGCCGCGCGGCGGCTGATGGTCGAGTAACTACTTACCGCCCCCCCACATCCGCCGACCCGCGCGGCACCAGCCGCGGCCGTACGGCCTTCACGTAGGCGCGCTGCCAGTAGGGAATCTTCAAATTGTCTTCCTTGACGCCGAGCGAGGAGGACGCGTGAATGAACAGCACATCGGAGAGCGCCACGTTCGGCGTTTCCGTCACCAGCCCCACGTGCGAAATGCGGCGTGAGGTGCCGCCGTCGGTCGCGAAGAAAAGCAGGTCGCCGGGGCGCAGCTCGGTCGGGCGGAGGTCGTCGCCGAAGGTGCTTTGTTCGTTGCTGGTGCGCGGAATCTCGAAGCCGGTTTCCTGAAACGTGGTACTCAGCAGGCCCGAACAATCCATCCCCAGGCGGGTGGTACCGCCGCTGCGGTAGGGCGTACCCGTGTACGTGCGCGCCGTGCGGATAAGGCCCGCCGCTGCCTCCGTGGGCGAGCCCGCGTAGCGGCTCGGCGCGCGGCCGGAACGCGGGCTGGCGCCGCCCGAGGCGCGGGCAATGCGGGCCTTCTCGACGCCGCGCGCGATGCGCCGCTCCTCGCGCTTTTTCTTCGCGATTTCGCGCGCCGAGTAATACTTTCCGTCGTGCCATTGGTTGAGCTTGCGCGCGCAGCCGCCCAGGCCCAGCGCCCCGATCAGCAGCGCCCACACCGCCAGGCGAGCCACGCGCCCAGCGAGAATGCCCGTGACGGCACCACCCACACGGCGTAATTTTGCGAGGAAAGGGTTCATAAGCAGAGCGAAACAGGCGGATGAGAATCCGAAGATACTATGTTGTAGTGCGGAATTCAATCCGCAGGTTGCCAATCTGAGCGAACAAACAGCCCCTAAACGGCAGACTAAAGTCTGCACTACCTTTTAGCATATGCACGTCGTTGATGCCCCCGTGGCCGATTCCGTAACCCTGACCGCCGCCGTTCTCGCCCAGCTGGCCGCCATCGTCGGGCCGGAACACCTGCTGATTCCGGGCTCCTCGGACACCTACGAAGACTACGGCCGCGACCATACCGAAGACTTTCTCTTCGTGCCGGCCGCCGTGGTGCGCCCCGGCACCCCCGAAGAAGTAGCCGCCGTGCTGCGCCTCTGCCACCACGAAGCCCTGCCCATCACGCCGCGCGGCGCGGGCACCGGCCTCAGCGGCGGCGCCCTGCCGCAGCACCGGGGGCTGGTACTCAGCACCGAGCGCTTCAACCGCATCCTCGAAATCGACCAGGCCAATCTGCAAGCCACCGTCGAGCCGGGCGTCGTGAACCAGGCGTTTCAGGATGCGGTGAAGGCCGTGGGGCTGTTTTACCCGCCCGACCCGGCTTCCAAAGGCTCGTGCTTTCTGGGCGGCAACCTGAGCCAGAGCAGCGGCGGCCCGAAGGCCGTGAAATACGGCACCACCCGCGATTACGTGCTGAACATTCAGGCCGTGCTCGTTACGGGCGACATCATCTGGACCGGCGCCAACACCCTCAAAAACGCCACCGGCTACAACCTCACGCAGTTGCTGATTGGCTCGGAGGGCACGTTGGCGGTCATCACCAAAATCGTGTTCCGGTTGCTGCCGCTGCCGAGCCACGACATTTCGCTGCTCGTACCGTTTCGGTCTACTACGGATGCCTGCACCGCCGTTTCGCGGCTGTTTATGGCCGGCATCACGCCCAGCGGCCTGGAGTTCATGGAGCGCAACGCCATCGAGTGGAGCGCGCGCTACCTCAACCTGCCGCTCGACATCGCGGATGATATCGTCGCGCATCTGCTCATCGAACTCGACGGCAACGACCCCGACCAACTCCAGCGCCAGGCCGAGCAGGTATACGACGTGGTAAGCCAATTCGACACCGGCGAAATCGACGTAGCCGACACCGCCGCCGAAAAAGACCGTCTCTGGCGCATCCGCCGCAACATCGGCAACGCCGTGCGCTACCATTCGGTGTACAAGGAGGAAGACACCGTAGTGCCGCGCGCTGCGCTGCCGACGCTCCTCAGCGGCGTGAAGGAAATAGGGGCGCGCTACGGTTTCCAGAGCGTGTGCTACGGCCACGCCGGCGACGGCAACCTCCACATCAACATCATTCGCGGCGAACTCTCCGAAGAGTTTTGGCAGGAAGGCATCCGCGAGCCGATCCGCGAGATTTTCCGCCTCTGCGTGCAGCTCGGCGGCACCATTTCCGGCGAACACGGCATCGGGTTGGTGCAGCGCCCGTACATCGGCATCGCCCTACCGGAAGTGCAGCTGGAGTTGATGCGCGGGATCAAACGGGTGTTTGACCCGAAGGGGATTTTGAATCCGGGGAAGATTTTTTAGAGAATCGATTCGGTTCGAATCGCCGATAACACGCGCCTAATGCCGCACCGCCTCCGCGCCTGGTTCTCGAAATTCGGCCCCGTGCCCGACGAAGCGTGGGCCGCACTAACGCCGCACGTCCGGCCGCAAGCGCTGGCGCGGCACGCCGCTTTCGTGCAGCCCGGCGATCATGATCTATTATTCGGGTTCCTGCTGACCGGCGCCGCCCGGCAGTTTTACCTCCTGCCCGACGGCATCGAGCGCACGACGTACTTCTTCTTTCAGCACGACGCCCTCGCCGATTATCGCGCGTGCATCCTCGGCCAACCCGCCGCCCTCACTATCGAGGCGCTCACGCCCTGCGACCTGCTCACGGTGCCGTACGCCGTCCTGCAAGCCCTCTACGATGCCTTTCCGGCCTGGGAGCGCATCGGGCGGCGCATTGCCGAATACGTGGCGGCGGGCCTCGAAGCGCGGCTCGTCGAGACGCTCACGCTTTCGCCGGAGGCGCGTTACCGGCTGCTGGTGGCCACCCCCGCCAAGCACAAGCTGCTCGAACAGGTGCCGCAGCACTTGCTGGCCGCCTACCTGGGCATTACGCCGGTGTCGCTGAGCCGGATTCGGGCGCGGCTCGCCAGCGGCGGCGCCGCGCGGCTGTAACGAACATCGCATCGGGCAAGGAACGTAACGCTCGACTCTTGCTTGGTGTGAGGTGGTTGTGTAACGTCACGTATCTAACGCTTCTTAGCGATTGTTAACGAATTCGGCCTACGCCGAAACGGAGCTTTGTATCGTCGATTCGGACACGTACTTTCCTCCGGTCGGCGTAACCAGATGACGTCTGCAATGAAGTACACCCTGCAACTCGAAGAAGCGGCCGAGGCTGCAGTTGCCGTCTTGATTTTTGCCCACTTACCGTACGCATGGTGGTGGCTGCCGGCGCTTTTTCTGCTGCCCGACCTCAGTATACTCGGCTACTTGGCGGGGCCGCGCGTGGGGGCGTTTTGCTACAACGTAGCACACCATAAAGCCCTCGCGCTGGCGGTAGGCGTAGCGGGCTGGTACCTGACTTCCAACGTAGTGCTATTGGCCGGTACGGTGCTGCTGTTTCATAGCGCCTTCGACCGCCTGATGGGCTACGGCCTCAAATACGCCACCGGTTTCCGCGATACGCACGTGGGCGTGCTACCGCCTCCGCAGCAGTTCCACGGGGTAAAAACTGACGCTGACCTCCGAAAACAACAACGTACGGTTGAGCTTGCGCACCACCAGCCCGGCACCTGAATCCAGCGGAATGGCCAGCCCGCTCCGGTTGCTCAAGGAGAAGCTCTTGGCGCGGGCACCGAGCTGGAAAGATGGCTCCAGGTACAGGTCCGGCAGCCGCGTTTGGGCGGCCGTTTCCGAAGTGAGCAGCGCCGGGTCGGGGCTCTTGAGGGTGATGCGTTGGTCGAACAACCGCGAAACGCGCACGCCGCCACCGCCAAAAACGTCGGCCCCGGTAGAGTCTTCGAACTGCACGATACCGTATACCTGGCCGAAAACCCGGCGGTAATCGGCCTCGATCTGCACCACATTGGCGACCAAGGGGATAATCACAAATAAACTTACATCGTTGAACGTGCGTGTGTCGCGCCCGGCGCCCACGCCGCCCAGCGCGCTCACGTACCAACGGGTGGAACCTTCAAGCTTGGTGCGATGCCAGCCGGCGGCGGCCTCCCATTGCCGCTGCCGCGAGGTAGCGTAGGTCGCCGCGTTTGAGCCACTACCGATGGTCAGCCGCCCACCCTTACCGGGCGGGTTCGTGACCCCGGCCGCGTGCAGCGTCAGGTGCGGCAGCGGCGCTACGGCCACCGCCCCCGAAATCTGTTGGAGTGAGAGCGTGCCGCGCAGCTCTACGGGGTTGGCCCACGTCACGAGCGGCGTGGCCGGCGTGAGCGGCGCGTACACGCTGCAACTGCTCAGAAACGCTGTAAGGCTGCCTACGAACAACCAGATGAAACCACGCATTCAGTTAAAATTCATACTTGGCTGCCATTGCCCCTGCTGAAAGCGGGCCGCGTGTGACGAGGCAGTATATTCGCGTTACATTCTGTGGGCGCGCTTTTGCAGAGACCGAAGACCACTATCGGCGGCCCCTAACCCCGCAGTTCCGCTAAGTATAAGGTAAAATCGACAAGCACATCTTCGCCGCTGAGGGTGTGGTCGAAGCCCACTATTTCGGTCGTCGTACCGTCGGCTCTATACACCCACGCGGTTTCGGTAGGTGGGCTGATGAGAAAGGCCAAGCGGGCACCGTTGGCGATCCAAGAACGCATTTTCTCGTGCAAGACCGATAGCGAATCACTCGGGGACTGTACTTCGATCAAAAATTCTGGACAGACGCGCCAGAACTTTTGGCGGGCATCGGGGGGCAAAGCAGCGATGCGCTCTGTCGAGAGCCACGCGGCATCCGGCGAGCGCACCGACCGGTCGGTGAGCGTAAAACCCGCCGACGAATCGTAGGCCTTGCCGCGCCGTGTGCGCTTGTTCCAAGCGCCAAGTTGTAAGAAAGCTTCGCCGCTTTGGTAGCCAGCTTCGGTCCAGCAAGGAGCCATAATGACAATCGTTTGGTCAGGTAAGCGCTCAATGCGCAGCGTCGGATTCTGCTGGCAGAGCGCGAAAAATTCGTCTTCGGTCAGGTTCGCCGCTAAGTCGCCGCGCAACTCAATCGGGTCGGCTGGGATAATGACGGGTGCAGGAATCGAAGCAATCATAATTGTCAGCAAGTTAGGCCGTCCGAAGATGACGTAACGTTAAACGCCAACCGGCGCCCTCCGTTCCGCTTCGCGGAATAGAGGGCGCCGGTTTTTAAGCGGGCAGCACAAGCGGGCGGGCGCAAGGCCCGCCCCTACTTGGCAAACGCCACCGCCCGCGTCTCGCGGATGACGGTGATCTTGATCTGGCCGGGGTACTGCATCTCCTTCTCGATCTTCTGCGAGATGTCGAACGAAAGCTGCTGGGCGTAATCGTCGCTCACGTTTTCGGCATCGACCAAAATCCGCAGCTCGCGGCCCGCCTGGATGGCGTAGCACTGCTGCACGCCTTTGAAGGCGGCGCCGAGTTGTTCCAGCTCGCGCAGGCGCTTGATGTAGCTTTCGGCCATCTCGCGCCGGGCGCCGGGCCGCGAGCCCGAAATCGCATCGCACGCCTGAATGATGGGCGAAATGAGCGCCGTCATCTCGATCTCGTCGTGATGGGCGCCGATGGCGTTGATGACTTCCGGGTGTTCCTTGTACTTCTTCGCCAACTCCATCCCGATGATGGCGTGCGGCAATTCGGGCTCCTCGGTGGTCACCTTACCAATGTCGTGCAGCAGCCCGGCGCGCTTCGCGAGCTTCACGTTGAGGCCCAGCTCGGCGGCCATCGTGGCGCAGAGGTTCGACACTTCACGCGAGTGCTGGAGCAGGTTTTGGCCGTACGACGAGCGGAAACGCATCCGCCCCACCATCTTGATGAGTTCCGGGTGGAGGCCGCCGATATTGAGATCGATGCAGGTACGCTCACCGATTTCGGTGATCTCTTCGTCGATGTTCTTGCGCGTTTTGGCCACGATTTCCTCGATGCGCGCCGGGTGAATGCGGCCGTCCTGCACGAGGCGGTGGAGCGAGAGGCGCGCCACCTCGCGGCGCACCGGGTCGAAGCCGGAAATGATGATTGCTTCGGGGGTGTCGTCCACGATGAACTCGACGCCCGTCGCCGCTTCCAGCGCGCGGATGTTGCGCCCTTCGCGGCCGATGATTTTGCCCTTCACGTCGTCGGACTCGATGTTGAACACCGACACGCAGTTCTCGATGGCGTGTTCGGCGGCCGTCCGCTGAATGGTTTCCACCACCACCTTACGCGCGTCTTTCGTAGCCGTCAGGCGGGCCTGGGCCAGCGTATCCTTCACGAACGACGTAGCCTTCATTTCCGCTTCCTGGCGAATATTGTTCACGAGCTGCTCGCGGGCTTCGTCGGCGGTCAGGCCGGCCACAGTTTCAAGCTGCGCGTTGATCGAGTTGCGCTCCTCGATGGTGGCTGCCAGAGCGGCATCCAACTCGGCCTGCTGCGCGTCGAGCTTGGCGAGTTGCTTGTCGTGCCGAGCCTGAAAATCAGTTTGTTGCTTGTCGGCGCGGGTTTGTAGCGTCAGTTTCAGCTCATCCAATTCGGTTTCGCGCCGGGCGGCGGCTTCAAGCTGCCGGGTCGTCTGCTCGATCTGCTTCGCGACAAGCTGCTCTTGCTGCGCAATCTTTTCTTCGGCGGCTATTACCGACGCTTTCCGGCTTTTTACTTCCTCTTCCGTTTCCGCTTTCAGCCGCAGAAACTTCTCCTTCGAGCTTTGCTGCCGTTCACTGATCTGCTGATCGATGCGCGTAATCTTCTCCTGACAAAGCTGTTCGGCGCGGGCCTGTAACTCGGTCGAGCGGGCTTCAGCGTCGGCAATCAGTTGCTGCGCGCGCTGTCGGGCGGCGCCTTCGTGGTCGGTGATGGCGGCCTGAGCGCGCGCCCGGCCGAAATAAAAGCCCGCCGCCAGCGCCACAAGGGCCACCAGCAAGCAGGTAATGATGGTCGAACTGTCCATTTGACGAGCTATCTTCAATGCCTGCACCCGTAAGGCGCCGGCAGGTAAGTGGGAAAGAAGACAGCAGCGGAGGTCAGCCGCACACGACCCGCATCGAAGAAATCAAAATCAATTGCCCGTAAATGCCGATCCGCCGCGCGGCGGCCCCGTGGGCGGGCCGGTGGTTTCGTTGCGCTCGGCGCCACCACGGGGCGGCCCGCTGCCAGGCCCAGTGGGCGCGGCAAGCAGCAGCTCGTGCAGGTGTTCGAGGCGTTGATGGAAGCCCCCGGAGGCCGCCTCGACCCGCTGCTCGGCGAGCAGTTGGTCGGCGACGGCATCCAGGGCAATCATCGAGAGTATGTCCTGATCGGGCAGGCCATACGCATCGCGAAACTGCTTGATCCGCTCATTCAGCACCCGCCCGGCCGCCCGTAACCGCGCTTCCTGCTCGGCCGTGACGGTCATGGGGTAATCGCGCTCGGCGATCTTGATGCGAATTTTATTGAGCGGCTCGCTCATAAGGTAGACAGCGAAAAAGCAAAGCGCCCGGCCGCCCGTTGGCGGCCCGTGGGCGAACGGAAAATCGGTTTTGCCGCCAACCCCCACGGGCCAACGGCAACAGGTTTTCGACTAATCCTTGAGATACGCGATACAGCGGTCGATCTCGCGGAGATAGTCGTTGATTCGAAGCTTCAATTCGGTCGCGGCAGAAGAATCCGCTGCGATACTGCCGGCAATTTTGGCGATATTATCCTGGTTCCGAAAATCATCCAAACGGTCGGCTTGGTCAGTCAGTTGATCTTCGAGCTCCTGCACGCGTGCCTGCGCAGCCCATAACTGGGCGCGTAAAGCAGCGTGTTCGGCCACCAACACGCTGACGCGTTGGGTGACGGAATCGAGAAGCGCGGAGGTTTCCACTGATTAACAGCCTGATAGCGCGTTTGAACAAGTTTCAGCGCCCGCACAAGTCGTCGCGGTTGCTGGTTGGGGGCGAATTTCGGGAAAAAATACCACAATCGCGCCCGGCTCGGTCGGTTTCGCCGCATTTAGGCCGTAATCATTTCAATTTCATTCGATGGATTTGCTCACTTCCGCCCAAAACCCACGCGTAAAGCGTCTTCTGCGCCTGCAACAAAAAAGCGCCGACCGCCGCGCCGAAGGCCTGACCGTGGTCGAAGGCTTGCGCGAGCTGACCATTGCGGCGGGCGCGGGCGTCGAGATTGTGGAACTGTACCACTGCGCGGCCCTGCCCAATGCGGCGCCGCCCGCCGCCCTCGCCGCGCTGGGCGTGCCGCCGGCGCGCCGCTGGGAGTTGGCACCCGCCGCCTTCGAGCGCATCGCCTACCGCGATGGCTCCGACGGCGTTATCGGGCTCGTGCGTCCGCCCGCCGGTACGCTGGCCGGGCTGCGCTTGCGGCCCAACCCGCTGTTGCTGGTGGTGGAAGCCGTGGAAAAACCCGGCAACCTGGGCGCGCTGCTCCGCACGGCCGACGCCGCTGCCGTCGATGCGGTACTGGTGTTCGACGCCCGCGCCGATGTGTGGAGCCCCAACGTCATTCGGGCGTCCATTGGGTGTGCCTTTACGCGGCCGCTCATCGCGTGCGGGCACGCCGAGGGGGCGGCGTGGCTGAAAGCCAACGGCATCCGCACGTTCGCCGCCGCCCTCACCGACCGCGCCCAGCCGTACACCGAAGCCGATTTCCGTGGCCCTACTGCCCTGCTGCTCGGTACCGAAGCCGACGGCCTCACGCCCGCCGCACTGGCGGCAGCTGACGAAGTCGTCATCATCCCGATGCGCGGCCTCATCGACTCGCTCAACGTGAGCGTGGCGGCGGCAGTACTCACCTTTGAAGCCGTGCGGCAGCGTGACGCCCGCAAGTAGCGCGGACATTCTGTTCGCGTCAAGCCCGAACGCGCGCTTGCCCCGTCGGGCAACCCGCCAACACCACGCACCGTGTGCACGCCGGATTCAGGTAAAAGCAGCACTTCTGCCCGTGAAACATCAGCGCCTCGTGATGGTCGTACACGGCCTGCGCATCGTGCGCCCATTCGGGCGGCAACAGTGCGGCCAACAGCGCGTGCGCCGGCCCTTCGCCCACCTTCGGCCCGATGAGGCCCAACCGTTGCGCCACCCGATGATGGTGGCTATCAACGGGCATCGCCGCAATCCGTAAGCTGCTGAACAGCAGCACGGCGGCGCTCGTCTTCGGCCCCACGCCGCCAATGGATTCGAGCCACGTGCGGGCGTCGGGCACTGGCATTTCGGCTAAGAATCCGAGATCGCAGGGTGGCCTCTGCTCATCGCCGCAGCGCCGGCTGATCTCGCGCAGCACCGCCTGAATGCGGGGCGCCTTTTGTTCGGGCCACGTACAGGGCGCCAGTAGGGCCTGTACCTCAGCGGTGGGCGCGTCGCGTACTTGCTCCCAGGTGGGCAGCGCCGCCCGCAGTTGCTGGTACGCCCGGTGCGACTCGGCATTGCGTGTCCGGTGGCTCAACAACGCGCTCACCAACTCGCTGAGCGGGTCTTTGGTGCTGAAAAACCGAAAGGGCGCCCCGTATTCGGCGCACAGCCGCTCGTGAACCCAGCGGAGCATCGTGCGGCGGGCGGCGAGGTCGGCGTCGGGCGGCAAGGGCGGGGGCGGCGTGCCATCGGCGCGGGGCGAAGCGTCCGGGTTGGGCAGAAGAGCAGGTGGGTGGGCATCGGCTTCCATCGCTGTCTCAACGCGCCGCCGCCGAACCGGTTGCCGGGCTGCGGGCGCCCGGTGCGCCGCGCTCGACCATCAGCCTCGCTACCGCAGTCGGCATAACCCAATGCCGCCAGCGCTCGTTGGGGGCACATTTAGTTACCAACCTCTTTGTTCTGTATGCGTTTTTCTCTTCCTGTGGCCGGGGTACTGGCCGTGCTGGCTGTCGGGCAAGCGGCGCCGGTCGCGGCGCAATCGTCGGTGGAGTCAGCCCCAATAACAGTGGACTCACCGTACCACACGTCCTGGCAAGTGGATGCCCCAGTTTGCGCACTTGGCGCGGCGGCGTCGTATTGGGGGCTTACCATCCTCAACAGTAAGGAAGGCTTGACGGAGGAAACGGCCCTGGCGCTTCGCAAGGAAGACGTGCCGCGCTTCGACCGTTTTTCGGCCGGTTGGTACAGTCAGGAGGCCAACCAGCTGTCGAACTACCCATTTTACGGGTCGTTTGCCCTCGCTCCGGCCCTCATTGCCCTCGACCCGGCCATGCGCGGGCATCGGGGGCAGGCAGCGATGCTGTATTTTGAGACGATGGCCATTGCAGGAACGGCGTTTACCCAAACCGCCGGCCGCACCTTTCGCAAACGCCCCCTGACGTACGGCGCCGACGTTTCCATTCGCGAAAAAACGCGCCGCAACACCGAAAACTCGTTTTTTGCCGGCCATACGACGTCGACGTCAGCAGCGGCTTTTTGCTTCGCGAAGCTCTACCACGATTACCACCCCACATCGCGGGCGAGGCCGTGGGTGTGGGTCGGAGCAGCCTTAGTGCCCGCCGCAGTAGGGTATTACCGGCTCGAAGCGGGCAAGCACTTCCTGAGCGACAACCTGATTGGGTACGTCATCGGGGCGGCCATCGGCATCGGCGTGCCGCAGTTGCACAAAATGGCGGCCCAGCGCGGGGTCGGGCTGCAACCGGCGGCCCTCCCCAATGGCGCGGCGGGGCTGGCCGTTAGTTGGCGCCCCCGGTAAACGCGCGGCTTTGCCTAGTTGGAAACTGCGGGCGCGGGCGTGCCAGCCGTTTCCTTCTTAAAAATATACCCGCCGAACTTGGCCCCCCACACCTGCTCGCCCTTTTCGTCGAAGCCGCGATCCCAGGAGATGAGTTGTTTAGGCGTAATCGTGACGTCGGTTTGGGCGTACTTGGCGCCGCGCAGGCTGCTCAGGCAATCCTGACCGTTGGTAGCGCCCCGGTACTCTTTGGAGCCGCTCTTGCGCATAATTACCGAGCAGCCCTGGCGCGAGATGAGCGAGTCAGGCGTGATGTTGGCGAGCGGTTTGGGTTCTTTCCACTGGCCCGTAAACCGCAGCGGGTTAGCCAATTCATACACCACACTTTCGATTTTGCCGTCTTCGCTGCGTGCGCGCAGGTGGTACACGCGCTGCCGGTAGGGGCGTTGCTGCGCCGACGCCGTGGCCTGTTCGACGTAAAAATAAATGCCTTCGCTTTCGGGCCGGTCTTTCCAGATGCGGGCGATGTGGAGGCGAATGTCGAAATACTCCTTGTCGTTGGCGGCCTGCTCGGCGGAGTTGTAATTGCCCTCCATCAGCTTGGCGAGGTGCCGGATTTCCCTTTCTTTACCGAAAGATGTGGCGATGGTGGTGCCCGTGGCGTTACTAGGGGCGGCCGTTGGCGAACCCGACGGCGACATCGTGGCGCAGCCGGTGATGAGCGCAAGCGATACGGGGAGGGTGGCGGCGCGGAAAACGTGGCCCAAAGTGGAGATGTGTAGCATATCAGAGGCGAAGAGGAGGAGCGTACGGAAGCCAAAAGTAGCGTATACACGCGGCCATTGGGTAAAAAAACGGCCCGTCGCCGGTAAAAACCAGCGGCGGGCCGTAAAAAAAACTGCTATCCAGCGGAAAATTACCGGTGCGATCAGCTCGCTAGATGATTTACTCCTCGCGACCGCCCAAGCGCTTGCGCTCGTTCTCGTCGAGGTAAATCTTGCGCATCCGCACGGCTTTCGGGGTTACTTCGAGGTATTCATCCTTCTGGATGTACTCCATCGCTTCTTCCAACGAAAACTGGCGTTTGGGGGCAATCTTGACGTTTTCGTCGTTGCCCGAAGCGCGCATGTTCGTCAGCTTCTTGCCCTTCTGGATGTTGATCGTGAGGTCGGAAGGGCGCGTGTGTTCGCCGATTACCTGACCGCCGTACACTTCCTCGCCCGGATCGACGAAGAACGTGCCCCGATCCTGCATCTTATCAATGGTGTACGCCGTGCCGGGGCCGGCTTCCAACGAAATCAGCGAACCCGAAATGCGGCCGGGGATTGGCCCCTTGTACTCTTCATAGCGCACGAAGCGGTGGTTCATAATGGCTTCGCCGGAGGTTGAGGTCAGCACGTTGTTCCGCAGACCGATCAGGCCACGCGACGGAATGTTGAATTCCAAATGCTGCAAGTCGCCCTTCGGCTCCATAATCGTCATCTCGCCTTTGCGCATCGAGACCAGCTCGATCACCTTACCGGCGCTTTCCTCGGGCACGTCTACCACCAAATGCTCAATGGGCTCGGTGCGCTGGCCGTTTTCGTCTTCCTGGAAGATAACCTGCGGTTGACCTACTTGCAGTTCGTAACCCTCGCGGCGCATCGTCTCGATGAGTACCGACAAGTGCAGAATCCCGCGCCCAAAGACCACGAACTGATCCTCGCGGCCGGTTTCCTCGACGCGCAGCGCCAGATTCTTCTCGGTTTCCTTGAAGAGGCGGTCGCGCAGGTGACGGCTCGTCACGAACTTGCCTTCCTTCCCGAAAAACGGCGAGTTGTTGATCGTGAACAGCATGTTCATCGTCGGCTCGTCAATCGAGATCCGTGGTAGCGGCTCCGGGTTCTCAAAGTCGGCCAGCGTATCGCCGATTTCAAAGCCTTCGATACCAGTCACGGCGCAGATGTCGCCGGCGGCTACGCTCTCGACCTTCACGCGGCCCAAGCCCTCAAATACTTGTAGCTCCTTGATTTTGACCTTCTTGATCGTGCCATCGCGCTTGCAGAGGCTCATGTTGGCGCCTTCGCGCAACACGCCCCGCGCCACCCGCCCAATGGCGATCCGGCCGACGAACGACGAGTAGTCGAGCGACGTCACCTGCAATTGCGGCGTGCCTTCCACGAACGGCGATGGGGGAATGACGTCTACCACGGCGTCGAAGAGCGCGATGATGTTGTCGGTCTTCTGCTGCCAATCGCGCGACATCCAGCCTTGCTTGCTCGACCCGTACAACGTCACGAAATCAAGCTGGTCTTCGGTGGCGTCGAGGTTGAACATCAAATCGAATACCTGCTCGTGGACTTCATCCGGGCGGCAGTTTTCCTTGTCAACTTTATTGACCACCACAATCGGCTTCAGGCCGAGCTGGATGGCTTTCGACAGCACGAAGCGCGTCTGCGGCATCGGCCCTTCAAAGGCATC
Organism: Hymenobacteraceae bacterium; assembly: GCA_031425525.1. Taxonomy (GTDB): domain Bacteria; phylum Bacteroidota; class Bacteroidia; order Cytophagales; family Hymenobacteraceae; genus JANNMJ01. The sequence goes on from JANPJM010000079.1 coordinate 101,222, forward strand.
GACGAGCAGCAGCACGCCGTCGGCCATTTTCAGCACCCGCTCGACTTCACCACCGAAGTCGGCGTGACCAGGGGTGTCGATGATGTTGATCTTGACGTCTTTATACCGAACCGAAACGTTCTTCGACACGATGGTGATACCGCGCTCGCGCTCCAGGTCGTTGTTATCGAGGATAAGGTCGTCGAAGTGCTGGTGCGCGTCGAAAATTTTCGAGGCGTGAATGATCTTGTCCACCAACGTCGTTTTGCCGTGGTCGACGTGGGCGATAATGGCGATGTTGCGAATGCTGCCGGGGCGCTGCATCAGATAAGAGCTAAAACTGAGTACGTTCTGATTTTCAGGCCGCAAAGGTACGGTTTTCGCGCCGGGCGGCCTAATCCGTAGCCAACACCGCTGTAAGGAAGCGCGTTCGCGGCCGTCCATCATCGTGCAAACCCGCTTTCCTCACCCTGTTATTTTTTTGTCATGACTTTCCTGAAATCGATTTTCCTTGCGCCTTTGGCGCCCATGTTGGGCGCGCTCCTGCTGAGGGCGGCCACGGCGTGCGGCCAAACCGGCGCTGCCGGCACCGCCGAAAAAGCTACGGCCCACCAGCCAACACTCACCAAAACTGCCGCCGAGTGGAAGAAGCAACTCACGCCCGACCAGTATCGTGTGCTGCGCGAAAAAGGCACCGAGCGCGCCTTTTCCGGGGCGCTGTGGGATACCCACGATGCGGGCACGTTTTACTGCGCCGCGTGCCATCAGAAGCTGTTCACGTCGGCCACAAAATTTGATTCCGGCACCGGTTGGCCGTCGTTCTGGGCGCCGGCCGATAAAAAAGCCGTCGCCGAAAACGTCGATTCGATGTACGGAATGCAGCGCACCGAAGTGGTGTGCGCCCGCTGCGGCGGCCACCTGGGCCACGTCTTCGAGGATGGCCCCAAGCCTACCGGTCTGCGCTACTGCATGAATTCGGTGTCAATGACATTCGAGCCCACCACGAAAGGCGCCAAAGCGGCCAAGTAGCAGCGCCCCTGGTCGCCGTAATTTAAGCTGCCAAATAGCCGGCAACCGCTGATTTACGTATAGAGCCGTCGGCACGCCTCCCTGAAAACAGCGCGGCGCGTCGGCGGCTTTTTTCGACTCTTTTTTCATCTTTATTTGCTACTTCCGATGGCGCGCATTTCGTTTTTTTTCGCTTCGTTGCTATTGCTCGGCACCGCCGGCGCGTGTTCGAACATGCAGGTCGCCACCGGTAACCGAATTACGCCATCGGGCCAGCCCGGCTCGCCGACGGCGCCCATCCAATCCGACGCCGAGCGGCAGGCGGTATACAATCAGTCGGGGCAGGGCGTGGTGCCTAATGCTACGCCGCGCGCCGCGCCGCTCAACCAGCAAGTGAGCGAGATAAACTCGCGGAAGTACATCGACATCCCGTCGAATCAATCGCCGAACATCACCCCCGAAACGCGCACGCAACAGCAGACCCCACAGCCGCAGCTTATTCCTCGGCCGTAAATAGTCACGCTTTCCGTAGCCATAAAAAAGCCCCTCGCCGACCGAAACCACGTAAGTTTCGGTCGGCGAGGGGCTTTTTCTAGCGGCGTTTGGCGCTATTCGGCGGCGTTGGTATCGGCACCAGCGTCGGGCGCGTCAGCGCAGTCGATGACCGGCGCGGCGGCGGCGCGTGGCGGACGACCCGGCCGGCGCTTCGGTGTGCCGTCGGCGTTGAACGCGGGCGGTTTCGGGGTATTCGTGCTACCCGGCTTGCGGCCCCGGCGCGCGGGCGCGGCTTTCGGAGCGGCTTTCGGAGCGGCTTTCTGCCCCGTTTTCGCGGCGTTGGTGCTGCCCGGCTTGCGGCCCCGGCGCTTCGGCGCATCGGCAGCGGCAGTGCTGTCGGCTGAAGCGGCAACGGCGACTTTGGGCACGTTGGTGCTACCCGGCTTGCGGCCCCGGCGCTTCGGCGCGCCATCGGCCGCCGCTGCCGCACTGGCCTTACCTGCGTTCTTGCTGCCTGGCTTGCGGCCTCGGCGCTTCGGCGCGTGGTCGTTCAACGTATCATTTGCGGCGCTATCGGCCGATTCGGCGGCGGCATCAGCATTCGAGGCTTTGCGGCCGTTCTTTTTGCTGCCGATGCTCACACCCGGCTGCTGGTAGTATTCGATGATTGAGTGTAAAGCATCGTTCACCATCCGTTCGGTATCTTGCTCAAGCTGGCGGCTGGCGGCTTTCACCACAGCCTTCAGCTTTTTCTCGGTTTCCTTACGGATTTGCTTGACGGCGGCGCTAATGCGTTCGTCGAAATCTTTTTGCAGACGCTTAGCCGCTTTTTTCAGCGACGTTTGCTTCTCTTGGGCGGCGGCGGCACCCGCTTCCTGCTCGGATGCTTGAACTGCCTCGGTGGAGTTTTTCTTGGCCATTGGGTTGGGAGGGGATTTGTGAAGACGTGAAGAGGATGAGATGGGGATTTACGGCCGTATTTCGATTAAATCGAAACAAGCACCCGAAAACCAAGGCGAAGGTATAACTAATATTGGCAGCTTCTGATTTTATTCGACTTAATTCGTAGTAAAAACCAAGGTAGCGGGCGTTGTTTGGTCGATAAAATCAATCGTTTGTTGAAAGATGCCTTGTTGGGGGCTGGTAGTTTCAGGCTGGGCTTTATTTGCATCTACCTTCGTATTTCGCGCATTTACAACCGCTTGTTTCTAGATGGATTTCCCTTTGCAACCCTATTTGAGCGATAAAATCGTGCGGCTGCGGCCTTTGGAATCAAACGATTTTGAGGCGCTTTATGCTATCGCCGCCGATCCCTTGCTCTGGGCGCAACACCCCAACCCCACGCGCTGGCAGCAGCCGGTTTTCGAGACATTTTTTGCCGGGGCGCTTGCCTCGGGTGGAGCTTTCGTGATACTCGATGCCGCATCGCAGGCCGTAATCGGTTCTACCCGATTCTACGACTATGATCCGGCGGCGCGCACGGTGCTGATCGGCTATTCGTTTTTGGCGCGTAATTATTGGGGTGGTGCTGCTAACCGGGCCGTCAAAACGCTGTTACTGGATTACGCTTTTGCGCACGGAATAGAGGCGGTGGAATTTCACGTCGGCAGCGGGAATCGGCGCTCGCAGCGGGCAATGGAGAAGCTGGGCGCCGAAAAGGTTGATGAGCGCGAAATTGCGTACCACGGCGAGCCGCTGCGGCACAACTTCGTGTACCAGATTTCGCGCGCCGCGTGGCGCAACCGGCAACCTTCGCCCGGCGCCGCGCCAACGGCGTAGTTTTGCCGGAACACTGCGCCCAAAACGGCCCAAAAAGCCGGTATCGGCACTTTTCATCAAGTCTAACCACTAACCAGATGCGCTCCGAATCCCGCGCTTTCCTCACGCAACTACTCAATACGCCCTCGCCGACGGGTTTTGAAACCGCCGGCCAGCGCGTGTGGCTCGATTACATCCAGCCGTTCGTCGATTCGTATTTCACCGATACCTACGGCACCGTGGTGGGCGTGATAAATGCCGACGCGAAATACAAAGTGGTTATCGAAGCCCATGCCGATGAAATTTCGTGGTTCGTCAATTACATCACCAAGGAAGGCTACCTCTATTTGCGCCGCAACGGCGGTTCTGATGCGCTGATCGCGCCGAGCAAGCGCGTGGTGATTCATACCGCGAAAGGGCCGGTGCCGGCCGTTTTCGGCTGGCCCGCCATCCACGTACGCAAAGTGGAGCAGGATAAAGCGCCGACCATCGAGACGATTTTCCTCGATTGCGGCGCCGCTTCCGATAAAGAGGTCGAGGAAATGGGCGTTCACGTCGGCTCCGTCGTCACGTTTGAAGACGAGTTGATGACGCTTAACGAAAAATACCTCGTAGGCCGCGCGCTTGACAATCGGGTCGGCGGTTTTATGATCGCCGAAGTGGCGCGCCGCCTGCACGAAGAAGGCCAAAAACTGCCGTTTGGGCTCTACATCGTGAACGCGGTGCAGGAGGAAATCGGGCTGCGCGGCGCTGAAATGATCGCGCATCGCATTCAGCCCGACGTAGCCATTATCACCGACGTGACGCACGACACGCAGTCGCCGATGTACGATAAAAAGGCCCAAGGCGACATTCATTGCGGCAAGGGGCCGGTCATTACGTACGGCCCAGCGGTGCAGGGCAACCTGCGCGACCTCATCATCCGGGCGGCGCAGGAGGCGGAAATTCCATTTCAGCGTGCCGCCGCTACTCGCGCTACCGGCACCGATACCGATGCCTTTGCGTACTCAAATGCCGGGGTGGCGGCGGCGCTCATTTCGCTGCCTCTCAAATACATGCACACCACCGTAGAAACGGTGAGCGAGAAAGATGTGCAAGCCGTGATTGATCTGATTTACCAGTCGTTGTTGCGGATTGAGGATGGGCACGATTTCCGGCCGATTAAGTAGGAGTCAATACTCTTGATAAATATCCTAGCATCTGTCATTGCGAGGAGGCTCTGCGACGAAGCAATCCTCGTTTGCTCGGCCCAGTGGCGGACTCACCGCTCAAGTTTAAACGCACCGAGCAAACGAGGATTGCCACGTCGTCGCAAAGCCTCCTCCTCGCAATGACAAACGGTAGTGAAATGCGCAGCGTAGTTGACCACCTCGGTCGCGCTGTCACGGTTTCAGACGCGCCGCAGCGCATTATCTCGCTCGTCCCGTCGCAGACCGAACTCTTGTTCGATTTGGGCGTGGGCGCGCGGGTGGTGGGCGTCACGAAATTCTGCATTCACCCGAAAACTGCCCGCGAAACGGCGGCGGTCATCGGTGGTACCAAGCAGTTCGATTTCGATAAAATCGCCTCGCTTCAGCCCGATTTAATCCTCGGCAATAAGGAAGAGAATTTCGAGGAAGGCATCGCGCGGCTAGCCGCCGATTTTCCGGTGTGGCTGAGCGACATCGTGACGCTCGCCGACGCCCGCCGGATGATTCGGGACGTAGGCGCGCTGGTGAATGCCGACCTAGAAGCCGCCGCACTCGATGTCGAAATCGGCGCCGGTTTCGCGGCGCTGGCGGCAAATTTTCGCGGCCCGCGCGTGCTGTACCTCATTTGGCGCGGCCCGTGGATGGGCGCCGGCGGGGGCACTTTCATCGATGAAATGCTGGCGGCGGGCGGGTTCTGTAACGTGCTGGCCGACCAGCCGCGTTACCCCGAACTGATGGCAGCGGAAGTAGCCGCACTACGGCCGGAGGTCGTTTTTCTGTCGTCGGAGCCGTACCCGTTCCGCGAAAAACATTTGGCTGAAATCGCCGCGCTCTGCCCAACGGCGCGGGTGGAGTTAGTCGATGGCGAGCCGTTTTCGTGGTATGGGTCGCGGTTGCGCCACACGCCGGGCTATTTGCAGGCGCTGCGGGCGCGGGTGGCAGCGTAACGGGGCGTGACGTAATATGACGGAACGTAACGCTAAGTTCCTGCTTGGCGCCGCGTGCCGCCGAGCATCAGTCACCAAGCAGGAGCTTGGCGTTATGTGGCACAACGTCAGGTAATGCTGAAACCCAACACCCGCAATTCGTCCCAGAAGCCGGGAAACGATTTGCGCACGACTTCAGGGTTTTCGATGGAAACGGGGCCGAGGAGCGCGAGCGGCGCGAAGGCCATCGCCATGCGGTGGTCGTGATAGGTGCGGACGAGTTGGCCATTCACTTGGAAATTGCCCGGAATCAGCTCAAAAACACCATCGGCGCCTTCGCGCAACTCGGCGCCGAAGCGGGCCAGTTCGGTTTGAAGCGCCGCCACGCGGTCGGTTTCCTTGACGCGCAGACTGTGGAGGCCGGTGAAGGTGGCGCGTTGGCCGCGCGCGGCGAGCAGCACGGCCAACGTCTGGGCCAGATCGGGGACGGCCGTAAAATCGTAGTGGTGCGTGGGCGGCGGGCTGAGCGGCGGGTTGGCGTGCGTGTCGAGCAGGATGTCGGTTTCGGTGGCTGAAGTCAGCACGCCGAAATCATCCGCCCAAGCGGCAACTTGGCGGTCGCCCTGCGGACTGACCGGGGACAGTTTGGGCAACAAAAACCGGCTGTCCACGGGCGCCAGCGCCGCCAGTGCGTAGGCGTACGACGCGGCCGACCAGTCGGCTTCCACGGCGTAAGCTGCCGGTTCCAGCCCGCCGGACCACACGCGCACGCTGTGGGCATCCAGTTCGACGCGCGCGCCCCACGCCCGCAACGTGTGCGCCGTCAGACCCAGGTACGGCGCCGAGCTGACGGCCCCCATCAGGTGAAGGAACAGGCCGTTGGGCAGCGCGGGCGCCACCAGCAGCAACGCCGACACGAACTGCGACGACACATCGGCGCGCACGTTCAGCGCCGCCCGGCCCGAATAGGCAAAACCGTGCAGGCGCAGCGGCGGAAAGCCTTCGATCCCCAGGTACTCGATTTCGGCACCTAACTCGCGTAGCGCATCCACGAGCGGGCCGATGGGGCGCTCGCACATGCGGGCGGTGCCCGTGACGGTGACGGCGCGCCGGTTTTGTACCGCCAAATAGGCCGTCAGGAAACGCAGGGTGGTGCCAGCGTCTTCGCAGTCGTAGGTATGCGTGGTGGGCGGCAGCGCGAGCAGCCGCGCCAGCAATTGCGTATCGTGCGCCTCGGAGAGGTTCTCGATGGTGCCGCCGCCGGCGAGCGCCCGCAGAATCAGCGCCCGGTTGCTCGCTGATTTGGAGGCCGGTAGGTGGAAAGTGCCGCGCAGTGGGCCGCCGGGCGAGGAGAGGTGAACGAGCATAGGAGTAACCAGAAGTGGGCAAAGATGGTGGGCGTACGTGGCGAACACCGTCCCGGTGCCGCGTAGGGTAGTTCGTCGAAGATGATTTGACGACGCGGCACCGGGACGGTGTTCGCCACGTAGGACGGGTGGGTCTATGCGCTCAACGCGTACCACCGCAACGCGGCGGCCAGTTCGGCAACGGTCACGGGCTGGTCGATTTCGGCGTGCCCGATGCCCGTCAGCAGCACGGCGCGGATGGTGCCGAGGGCGTTTTTTTTGTCGTGCAGCGCCAGCGCGGCGATGGTTTCGGCGGCAAGCGGCGACACGGGAACCGGCGGAAAGTTGGCGGCCACAAAGGTGTCGATTCGGTCGAAATCGTCCGCTGCCAACAGGCCGCGCCGTTGCGAAAGCCACGCCTCGGCGCGCATGCCGGCGGCTACCGCCAGGCCGTGCGGTACCGGCTGCCCGGCGCGCAGGGCGTGCGTTTCGAGGGCGTGCCCCACGGTATGCCCAAAGTTGAGCAACCGACGCGGGCCGGTTTCGAGCGGGTCGCGGGCAACGATTCGCTGCTTCGTGGCCACCGCTTCGCGAATGACGGCCGGCCAATCGGCGCCGGCCACGCCCACGTAGCGGTTGGTGTAAAAGGCGGTGTCAGCCCCGTAAATCAGCCAGTGCTTCACCACTTCGGCGTAGCCGCTGACCATCTCCGCCGGGTCGAGCGTTGCTAAGAAAGCGGGTTCGATGAAGACGCCTTCTGATGGTTCGCGGAACGTGCCCAGATGGTTTTTGAGGCCATCGAAATCAACTCCGTTCTTGCCGCCGATGGCCGCATCGACCATCCCCAGCAGCGTAGTGGGCACGAGCGCGCACCGAATGCCGCGCTGGTAGGTGGCGGCGCAAAAACCGCCTAAATCGGTCAGCACGCCGCCGCCGAGGCACACCAGCACGCCATCGCGCCCGACGGCGCCCGCCGTCAGGGCGGCCCACACCTGCCGGCACGTGTCGAGGGTTTTGTGCAGCTCGCCGGGCGCCACCTCGATGAGGAGCGCATCGGGCGGCAGCAGCGGTTTCAGGCGCGGCAGGCAGAGGCGGGCCGTGGTGGTGTCGGCCAGAACGGCCACGCGGCCGGTGGCGGGGCGGGCCAGAGCGGCGGCGAGGGTTTCGAGCCCAAAAAAGACAGATTCAGCCATTACTTTCGCAAACATTGATTCGGCAAGAAACGCCGCGTTTCCCCGCTGACGGACTTGCGCTACTTTTTATCCGTCTTTTCCCCCGTTATGCATCCTGCTGTCGACCACTATATCGAACGCCAAGAACCAACGGTGCAGGCGGTGCTGCTCGCCGCGCGGCACCGCCTACTGACCCTCGACGACCGGATACGGGAAGATTTCAAATGGAACGTGCCGTTCTACCGGTACCTGCGGGAAGTGTTTTACTTGACGTTGGCGCCCGGTAAGCAAGCCGTACAACTCAGCTTTGTGCGCGGTGCGGCGTTGGCCGACCCCGCCGGTCGGCTGTTCGGGCTCGACCGCCAACTCATTCGGTTTGTGCGCCTGGCCACGCCCGCCGACCTCGCCGACGATTATCTTCTCAGCCTGCTGCACCAAGCCCTGCTGCTCGACGAAGACGGCCATCGGGCGGGCCACAAAACGTGGCAGCGGTTGCCGCCGGCGTGAGCCCGTTTAATCGGTCGCCGCATCGGTTTGCGTGCGGATGCTTTCGAGGTGAATCTGCTCGTAGAGCGCCTGGATAAATTCGGGGTGCAGCCCAAGGGTTTCAGCCCACGCCGTGCGCGAGGCGAAAATATCGGCCCAGCGTTCGGGTTGGTGGATTGTCACGCCGTGGTGCTTTTTGTGGGCGCCGATTTCGGCGACGGTGCGCATCCGCGCGGCTAGGGCGTCGATGAGGTCGCGGTCGGCGGCGTCGATGCGGCGGCGTAGCTCGTCGGCGCGGGGCGCGTAGGTGGCGGCCGACGACCCGGCTTCGCGGATGATGAGCCCCGCCAGCACCTCGGCCAGCGCGGCGGGCGTGAGTTGTTGCTTGGCGTCGGAGAGGGCGCGGTCGGGGTCGGGGTGCGTCTCGATCATCAGCCCATCGTACGCCAAATCGAGCATCCGCTGGCTGAGGGGGCCGATGAGGTCGCGGCGCCCGCCCATATGGCTGGGGTCGCCGATGAGGGGCACATCAGGGTGGCGCCTTCTGAACTCGATGGCCACCTGCCAGAGCGGTGGGTTGCGATAGCTTTCGATGCCGGGGCCGGCGGCCGGCGCGTACGTGCTGAATCCGCGGTGCACGGCGCCCACCTGCCCCACACCCGCACGCCGCAGCCGCTCCACGGCGCCGCCCCACAGCTCCACATCGGGGCTTACGGGGTTTTTGACCAGCACCGGCACGCCCGTGCCGCGCAGCGCATCGGCCAACTCCTGCACCCGAAACGGATCGACGACGGTGCGCGCGCCGAGCCACGGCACATCGACCCCCGCTCGCAGTGCGGCCTCCACGTGGGCAGGCGTGGCCACTTCCACCGCGATGGGCAGCCCGGTTTCCGCCTTCGCCGCCATCAGCCAGTCGAGCGCGGCTTCACCAGCGCCCTCAAACGCGCCCGGCCGCGAGCGCGGCTTCCAGACCCCGGCGCGCAGAAAATCGGCGCCGAGCGCCTTCGCCGCCCGCGCGGTCGTAAGCACTTGCTCCGCCGATTCGGCCGAACACGGGCCTAAAATCAAGAGCGGGCGCGGCGGCGCGGCGGCGCGGGCAGCGGCCAGGCCGGGAAGGAGGAGGGGAGTGGACATCGGGCGGCAAAGATGCGGGATTGGGGGAGATGAGGAGATCGGCAGGTAAGCAGATTCGGGGTGTCGCGCGGGGCTCTGCCCCGTGTGTGGTAGTGGTGGGCGTCCTGCCCGCCCGTAGCCCGCCGTGTTAGACCGTTGGCAGCCAAGCAAACAAGTCGCGCGGCGGGCTGGGGCTGGAGCCCCGGAAATAGCCCACACGGGGCAGAGCCCCGCGCGAACCGCGCGCGTCCTACCCCATGGCATCTTCCGCGCATCAACCTATCCTGCCGCTCTCCGGTTATCTTTGCCCGTAACGCTTTCACCCGCTGCCGCTGTGCCTACCATCACTTCCTCCGACCCCGCGCCGCCTATTTCTTTCGATGATACCGCCATTGCGTTTGCGTCGCGCTCCGATGGCGAGCTGCGGCAGATGTATGGGTTGTTCGCGATGATGAACTCCAACTTCGCCGTACGTACCGGCGGTTCGCTCGTGAATGCGGCGTTGAGCTGGGGCGTGCCCGGCACGAAATGGATGGTGAAGCAAACCGTCTTTCGGCAGTTTTGCGGCGGCGAAACTATTCAAGAGTGCCGCCCCGTGATCGAAGAGCTGGCGAAATACGGCATCGGCACCATCCTCGATTATTCGGTGGAAGGCGAGGGCGATGAACGCGCCTTCGACGCTACCCGGCAGGAAATCCTCGCGACGGTGGCGATGGCGAAGGCCGCCGGCCCGGCCAAAATCCCGTTTTCGGTCTTCAAAGTAACCGGCCTCACCGACACCGACTTGCTGACGCGCGCCCAAAGCGGCAAACCACTCACCGAAGAGCAGCAAGCCGCCCTCGACCGGGGGTTGGCGCGGGTCGATGCCATTTGCCGGGCGGCGCACGAGGCCGGGGTGCGCGTGTTCATCGACGCCGAAGAAAGCTGGCTGCAGGAGACCATCGACCGGTGGGCGCTCGATATGATGCGCCGCTATAACCGCGAGCGCGCCATCGTGTACAACACGTATCAGCTTTACCGCCACGACCGCCTCGCGGCGCTGCAAGCCGACGTAGCCCAAGCGCAAGCCGGGCCTCCGGCGGCGCATTTCCACGTGGGCGCTAAGCTGGTGCGCGGTGCCTACCTCGAAAAAGAAACCCGTCGGGCGCAGCAGCAAGGCTACGCCAACCCGATGAACCCCACCAAACAGGCCACCGACGACCTCTACGACGAGTCGTTGCGCTTCTGCCTCGCGCACATCGCGCGCGTAGCTATCTGCGCGGGCACCCACAACGAAGCCTCCTCGCGCCTCTGCACCGCCCTGATGCACCAGCACGGTCTGGCCCCCGCCGACGACCGCGTGTACTTCGCCCAGCTTTACGGCATGAGCGATAACCTATCGTACAACCTCGCCGCCGCCGGCTACCGGGTGGCCAAGTATGTGCCGTACGGCCCCGTAGAATCAGTGATGCCGTACTTGCTGCGTCGCGCCAACGAAAACACCGCCATCGCGGGCCAATCGTCGCGCGAATTCCTGCTGATTCAGAAGGAAATGCGGCGCCGGAGGGGGAAGTAACAGGGTGGGAGGGTTTGAGGGTAGGAGGAGTATTTTTCTGCCTTCAACCCCTCCCACCCGCTAATCTTCAAACCCTCGCGCTCTCCCCCTCCCACCCTCCCACCCTCCCACCCTCAAACCCTTCTCCTGATGCCCCACAGTCGTATCCGCGCGGCCCTAATCAATTTGGCCCGCTCGTCCGGGACTAGCTCGCTGCTCACGCTCAACAACGAAACCGAGTTGGGCCTCCACCTCGATTCATCGCACGAGCGCGCCCGGTTGCTCGAAATGCTCGCCGAAATCACCACCATCGAACACCACGCCGGGCGGCCGTTGCTGTCGGCACTGGTGCGCATCAAGGGCACGCACGGCCAAGCCGACGCTTTCTACCGCCTCTGCGAGCGCCTCGGCCTCGGCGAGTGGCGCACCCTGAAGCAGGACGAAGCTTTTCTGGCGGAGCAGCAGCGCCTCGCCCGCACTTATTGGAAAGAAGAAGCCAATTACCGGGAATTTCGGACGTTGCCGGTGGTAATGGAGGCCGACGAGTTGGACGACGCCGAGGTGTCCGGCACCGGGACATAGAGCGGCGTCTGCGGCACCGTCCCGGTGCCGCCGGGTTGCCGTCATTCGCGGCGGCACCGAGACGGTGCCGCAGACGTAGGTCGGTGGTGCTATTGGCCGCTATTACCCCCCCACCACAAACACCGCCGGCCGCTTATGCAGCGCCGGCGGTTCTTGTTTTCGCCAGTCGGCCACCGTCTTCGTCACCAGAAACTCGGTTTCGGCCGTGAGGTTGCACGCCACGCAGAGGCGGGTGGCGGGCGTGAGGGTGGCGAGCAAATCGGCGAACAGCGCCTGATTGCGGTAGGGGGTTTCGATGAAAAGCTGCGTCTGGTGGGCGTTGCGGGCCTGATTCTCCAGCTTTTTGATGGCCGCGCCGCGCGCCGCGCGTTCCACCGGCAAATAACCCAGAAAGGCGAACTGTTGGCCGTTCATCCCGGAGCCCATCAGCGCGAGCAGCAAACTGCTCGGCCCCGTGAGCGGCACCACGCGCACGCCCTGCCGGTGGGCTTCGGCAGCGAGGGCCGCCCCCGGATCAGCAATGCCGGGGCAGCCCGCTTCGCTCAGTACGCCCGCCGGTTCGCCGGCCGCTACGCGCTGCACGGCGCGCCGCACGGCATCGGCCGGGGCGTCTTTATCGATCAACTCAATCGTGAGGTCATCGATCACGACCTGCGGCGCCACCGCCCGGATGAAACGCCGCGCCGTGCGCACGTTTTCCACGAAGAACAGCCGCAGCGACGCGATGCGCGCCGGTACGGCAGCGGGCAGCACGGCGGGGGCCGAGGAGAAATCTTCGCCGGACAGGACGGTGGGGAGGAGGTAGAGGGTGCCGGTCATGTTATTCGCCGAGGCCCGTCACAAAACTCCGCACCAACCCCGCCACCGCTTCCGGTGCCTCCGCGTGGACCCAATGCCCGGCGTCGGGCACGGTCACTACCTCCGAATTGGGGAACAACGCGGGAATACCCGTCAGCTTGTCGTCCGCCGAAACGTAGCGTGAACGGCCGCCCCGGATGAAGAGCGCTTGGCCCAGATACGGGTTTTCGTGACCGATTTCGGCCCCCAAATCGGGCAGGTGCCGGTCGAGGGCGGCTACGTTGAGGCGCCACGCGAAGCGGTTCTGCTCGTCGCGGTAGAGGTTTTTGAGCAGGAACAGGCGCGTATCGGCTTCCGGCGCTACCGCTTGTAATAGCTGATCGGCGGCATCGCGGTTTTCGACGGTAGAGATGTCGATTTTCAGCAACCCATCCAACAACTCGCGGTGGTGCGGCGCATAGGCGCGCGGCGCGATATCGACGACGATGATCTTCGCGACGAGCGCCGGGTGGTGCAGCGCAAACGACATGGCCACCTTGCCGCCCATCGAGTGGCCCAGCACGATGGTATCGGGGCCGAGGGCGTGTTCGGCGAAGAACGCCGCCAGATCGGCCGTCAGTAGCGCGTAGGTGATGGCGTCGTCGTGGAAGGAGCGGCCGTGGTTGCGCTGGTCGAGGAGGTACACGGTGCGGCCGGTGCCGCCCTCGGCCAGGGGCAAGGCCCAGCGGCGGGCCAGCGTGTTCCAGTTATCAGAGGAGCCGAAGAGGCCGTGCAGCACCACGAGGGCGGGCGCCGTGCCGGGAGTGGCGCCGAGGGTGCGGAAGTGAAGGGAGGGCATCGGGAGGTATTGGATGTTAGGGCTTTCAGGAACCCGGAAGGGGTTCTTTACCACAGCCCAGGGTTGATTCCGCCGGAATCTACCCTGGGGGACGGATAGGGCAGGCTGGGGGCGGACGGGGCGGCGCAAAGGTCGGGCGCCCGCCATGGAAACTCCCGAAGGAGCGCGGAATTTTCCGCCCCCTTTCATGCAAACTCCAGAAGGGGCGCGGCATCTTCCGATCGCCTTCTTGTAAACTCCAGAAGGGGCGCGGAATCTTCCGTCCCCTTTCACGCGAACTCCAGAAGGGGCGCGGAATCTTCCGCCCGCCTTTAGGTAAATTCCAGAAGCGAAACACGTAGCGCGCGGCCCTTACATTCGTAGCGGTTTAGGCTTTTTCATTTTTCACCCCCCCCCCACCCATGTTCTCGCTCGATCTGGTTATTCGTCCGGTCTTTAACGAACTCAAAAACGTCTCGCTGGTGCGTAACCTGCGGTACTTCGACACCACCATCGCCCGGATGGCCGCCAATACCCTCGGCGGCAAACTCGACGACCGGCTGGCCGCCTCGCGCGCCGTGCGGCTGCAGTTCTTCGGTTCGGCCACGGCGGCCGATGCCGCCCTAACTCTGCAAAAAGGGATGACCGACGCGGTAGATACGCTGACCGAAAAGATGGATGAGGAGTTGAGCGACCGCTTCGAGGGCGCTATCCGGGGCGCCTTCGGCAAAGATTCGGACGGCTACCGCGCCTTCTTCCCCAATGGCCTAACCGAGTACGACGACCCCACCCGCGAAGCGATGCCCGGCCTCGTGCAGCGCCTGAGCGATGCGGCCACCACCCACGCCGCCGCCCTCGCGCCCGCCGTGGTAGCCGCCCTCAAAGGCTACAAAACCGCCTGGGACGCCCTGCGCGACACCCAACTGAAGGGCATCGGCGAAACCAACACCGAAGAAGATGCCGTGACCGAAGCCCGCGAAGCGATGTATCACCAGCAGTACCTCAACGTGCACCAGATCTGCGTGTCCGCCGACGGCGACCAGGCCCGCATCCTCCACTACTTCGATCAATCGATCCTCGCCCAGCGCCGGCGGGAGAAGGAGGAGGATGGGACGCCAACCATATAGGGCGCGCGCGTGTGTTGCTTTTTTGAACGGGTATTTTAGCTAACGGCTGTGTCTTTTTCCTTTTTGCAGCCGCTGCGGGGGCTTTTGTTGGCGGTGGTTTTGGTGCTGAGTGCGGCGGGGCGGCTGGCGGCGCAAGCGCCGGGCTGGCAGTGGGCGAATAGTGTTGGCCTGAGCCGGAGCAATAGTACGGCCGTCGATGCAGCCGGTAACGTGTATGTGACCGGTACCTTCTACGGCACGGCCACGTTTGGTACCACGACGCTAACGAATGTGAGTGGTAATTTCGAGGATGTCTTCGTGACGAAGCTCAATAGAAATGGAGTGTATCAATGGGCAGTCAGCGCGGGCGGGATTAATGACGATTTTGGAATCGCCCTTGCCGTAGACAGAACCGGCGATGTGGTGATGACGGGAAGTTTCAGTAGCCCGACCATCACCTTCGGCACCATCACGCTCACCAATGCCTTTACGGGGAGTATAGGGGGGAGTAATGACCTCTTCGTAGCGAAGCTCACGCCAGCAGGCGTTTGGCAGTGGGCTACTAGAGCGGGGGGAAGCGATACCGATTCTGGCAACAGCGTGGCTGTGGACGGCAGCGGGAACATATTGATCGTTGGAACCTTCGGTGGCCCCATGATCACTTTCGGCACCACCACACTCACTAATTCAGGGAGTATCTACGCCGACGCCTTTGTGGCGAAGCTCACGCCCATGGGCGTTTGGCAATGGGCTACCAGTGTGGGGGGAAGCAGTACTGAATTGGGTGGCGGCGTGGCCGTAGACGGCAACGGCAATGTATTGGTTAGCGGATCCTTCAACAGTCCCACGATCACCTTAGGCGCTACTACGCTCACCAACGCAGGAGGCTTTGACTTATTCGTTGCGCAACTCACATCAGCAGGCGTTTGGCAATGGGCTACCCAGGTAGGGGGGGGGAACTATGATCGCGACGGAGACATCGCCGTGGATGGCAGCGATAATGTGGTGATCACAGGTGGTTTCGCCAGCCCCACCATCACCTGCGGTGCTACTACGCTTACCAATAACGTGTTGGGGAGTGATATTTTCGTGGCGAAGCTCACGTCAGCAGGTGTCTGGCAATGGGCCACCAGTGCGGGTGGGAATGACTCGGACTCTGGTAGCAGCGTGGCCATTGACAGCAGCGGCAATATGGTGGTCACGGGAGGCTTCTTTAGCCATGCCATCACTTTCGGCGCTACTACGCTTGCCAATAATTCGGTAAGGAGTGACATTTTCGTGGCGAAGCTCACACCAGCGGGTGTTTGGCAGTGGGCTACTAGAGCGGGGGGGAGCGACTACGAAAATGGCAGCAGTTTAGCCGTGGATGGCAGTGGACACGTGGTGGTCACAGGAGGATTTTCCAGTCCTGTCATCACCTTCGGTGCTACCACGCTTACCAATACGAACCCAGGCTCCTCTGCCATCTTCATCGCCAGTCTCAGCGGTACCACCGGCCTCCCCGACGCCGACAACTCCCCCAACCAGCCCCGTCTCACCCTCAGCCCCAACCCCGCCCACACCACCGTGCAGCTCACGGGCGCTACCGGCGCCACGGCCACCCTGCTCGATGGGCTCGGCCGGGCGGTGGGCACGGCACCCGTCGGGCCGGAGGGCAGCGCCACCCTCGATGTGCGCGCGTTGGCCCCCGGCCTGTACCTGCTGCGCGCCGGCCGCGCCACCCGTCGGCTGGTGGTGGAGTAAGTTCCTTCCTCTTTCCTAAAGCAGTTTTTACCCCCCGCTCGATGCCTTTTTCCTTTCCTCAGCCGCTCCGGTCGCTGCTTCTGGTGGTTGTGTGCCTGCTGAGTGCGGGGGCGCGGGTGGCGGCGCAGGCGCCGGGGTGGCAGTGGGCTAGTAGCCCTGGAGAAGGGGTTGGTTCCTGTACGGCCGTGGATGCCGCCGGCAATGTATACGTGGCTGGTAGTTTCCGCGGCACGGCCACGTTTGGCGCCACCACGCTCTTGAGCGTGAGTGGTAGTAATGATGTCTTCGTGGCGAAGCTTTCAGGCAACGGAGTGTATCAGTGGGCGGTGCGCGCGGGTGGGGCAGGGCTGGAATATGGAGCTAGCATAGCCGTAGACAGCAGCGGCCGTGTGGTCGTCACGGGAGGTTTCGGGAGTCAGACCATCACCTTCGGTTCCACCACCCTCATTAACGCGGGAGGATCTGATGGCTTCGTGGCGAATCTCACGTCTGCGGGCGTATGGCAATGGGCTGTCGGCGTTGGAGGGAGTAGCATTGAGGTCGGTTACGGCATTGCCGTGGACGGCGGTAGCAATATATTGGTTACAGGAAGCTTCGGCAGCCCTGCCGTCACCTTCGGTTCCACCACCCTTACTAACGCGGGGGGGGATGACATTTATGTGGCGAAGCTCACATCTGCGGGCATCTGGCAATGGGCTGTCGGCGTGGGGGAAAGTAGTGACGATGGTGGCACAGGCATTGCCGTGGACGGCAGCGGCAATGTCGTGATCACTGGATACTTCGCCAGTCCCACGCTCACCTTCGGTTCCACCACCCTCATTAACGCGGGAGGATCTGATGGCTACGTGGCGAATCTCACGTCTGCGGGCGTATGGCGATGGGCTGTCGGCGTTGGAGGGATTATAGACGATTATGGCAGCTTCGTGAACGTGGACGACAGCGGCAACACGGTGGTCACAGGAGTCTTCTTCAACTCTGCCCTCACTTTCGGCGCCACGACGCTTACTAATGCGGAGGGGAGTGACGTTTTTGTGGCGAAACTCACGCCAACAGGCCTCTGGCAATGGGCTACCAGTGTGGGGGGGAGTGGCAATGACGCTAGCAACGGCGTGGCTATAGACGGTAGCGGCAACGTGGTGGTCGTAGGATCCTTCACCAGTCCTGCCATCACATTGGGCGCCACCACGCTTATCAATACGGCGGGGAGTGACGTTTTTGTGGCGAAGCTCACGTCAGGAGGTATTTGGCAATGGGCTACGAGTGTAGGGGGAAGCGGCTTCGACCATGGCGGGGGTGTTGCCATGGTCGGCAGCGGCAACATATTAGTTACAGGACAATCCGGCAGCCCCGCTGTCACATTCGGCGCCACTACGCTTACCAATACGAATTCGCCCACCCCCGCCCTCTTCATCGCCAGCCTCAGCGGTACCACCGGCCTCCCCGACGAAGACAATACCGCCGCCACTTCCCAACTCACCCTCAGCCCCAACCCCGCCCACACCACCGTGCAGCTCACGGGCGCCACCGGCGCCACGGCCACCCTGCTCGATGGGCTCGGCCGGGTGGTGGGCACGGCACCCATCGGGCCGGAGGGCACCGCCACCCTCGATGTCCGCGCGCTGGCCCCCGGCCTGTACCTGCTGCGGGCCGGCCGCGCCACCCGTCGGCTGGTGGTGGAGTAAGCCAGCCCCCGTGCGCCGGGCGAAGCTGGCGCGTTGCGGTACGGCCATCCAACTGGCCCTCGCCCCGTAGGGTAAACGCAGCAAAAGGAAGTCCCAAAGGGGGCACCGTTTGGTAGAAAAACAGGTGACCATCAACTCGATGCGCCCCTGGGCGGGGCATCCTTGTAGCTACAAGGGTGCCCCGCCCAGGGGCGCATCGCCCCGTTTTGGTGGCTGCTGCCACCGAACGGCGTCCCTTCGTTCAGGGGCACTACGCTGCGTGCCAGCAAGGAGGTAAGTACTGCGCCAAAAGTAAATAGATAACGTGAGTCTCGTAACTTTTTGACAGCCAATACTCTGGCTTGCAGCTAGAAGCTTGTGGCTAGCTACTTAAATCACGTGGGTCACGACCGGATTTTGCTGCGTTTACCCTGCGGGTGGAGTCTACTGCCAACGCCATAGCGAAGCGCCCCCCAGCGGGCGCCGGGCTAGCGGCGGCGTACGTTCGGCACACGCTAGCCCGTGTTCACCGAGTGAACAGACCGGTTCGTCGAAAACACCCGGCGCGCCTGGCTGGCTTTCATAGATTCGTAGCGATCTATCCTCCTGTCGGTATTCTTCCACCCTTTTTGTGGCAGTACGCTCCCTTCTCCCCGGTGAAAGAAAAGCGTAGCGTTCCCCGAACCCCGCCGCAAGTTCCCCGAAACCCGAAACCCGTTTTTTTACCGTTCACCCCCACCTCCAACTCCGATGCGGTTTTCTTTTCCCCAGCGGTTACGGCCACTGTTTCTATTGGCGCTGCTGCTGCTGTTGAGCGCCGCCCACCCCCTCTGCGCCCAAACCCCCGCCTGGCTGGATGCTACCAGCCCCGGCGCGGGGGCGGGCAAAAGCACCGCCGTCGATGCGGCGGGCAATACCTATGTCACGGGCTCCTTCATCGGCACGGCCACCTTCGGCGCTATCACCCTCACCAGTGCTGGGTCCTTTGATATCTTCGTGGCGAAGCGTAACCCAGCGGGCGTCTGGCAATGGGCTACCCGCGCGGGGGGCAGTAGTGATGACTCTGGCAACGGCGTGGCCGTGGATGGCAGTGGCAACGTGGTGGTAACCGGAGAATTCAACAGCCCGACCATCTCCTTCGGCGCCACCACGCTCACGAACGCCACGGGGTCGGGGGATCTCTTCGTAGCGAAGCTCACGCCGACGGGCGCCTGGCAGTGGGCCACCGGCGCGGGATCGAGTGATGATGCCTCTGGCAGCTCCGTGGCCGTGGATGGCAGCGACAACGTGGTGGTCACGGGTTTCTTCCGCAGCCCGACCATCACTTTTGGCACCATCACACTCACTAATGCTGCCGCACTGGAGTATGACATCTTCGTGGCGAAGCTCACGCCGACGGGCGCCTGGCAGTGGGCCACCAGCGCGGGATCGAGTGATGATGACTCTGGCAGCTCCGTGGCCGTGGATGGCAGCGGCAATGTGGTGGTCACCGGATTCTTTGCCAGCCCGACCCTCACCTTCGGCGCTACCACGCTCACTAGTGCGGGGGGCTATAGTGACATCTTCCTCGCCCGCCTCCTGCCAGACGGAGACTTGCTTGGCGGCACGGTCTATCTGGATACCAATGGCGACGGCACCCGCACTGCTGGCGAGGGGTTGGCGCCGCTGCCCGTGATGGTGGAGGGACAACCGGGGCCGTTTTACCTGACCACCACGGCCGGAGCGTTTGGTGTTGGGGTGCCGCCGGGCACGTATACCCTCTCGCTGCCGAACCCACCCGGCTATCATACCGTCACGCCTGCTACGCATAGCGCCGCGTTTACGGCTGCCAGCCAGGTTGATACCACCAACCATTTCGGTTTGCACCCAACGGGTAGTTTCAACGACCTGCGCGTTACGCTCACGGCTAATAGCCTTTTGCGGGCCGGCCGTTCCTCCCGCTACGTCGTCACCTGCTACAACCCCGGCACCACGGTCCAAAGCGGCGTAACGGCCTCCCTGACGCTGGATCCGCAGATTACCTACACGGCCAGCGTGCCGGCTGCCACCACCGTATCGGGCCAAGTGGTGACGTGGAATGTCGGCACATTGGCCCCCTTCCAGAGCCGTTCGTTCGAGGTTACGGGCGTCCTGCCTACCACGATTCCACGCGGCGATTCGGTTACATCTGTGGCCACGCTCACCTCGGCCCTGGCGGAGGTAACACCTGCCGATAATACCGACGCCATTACCAGCCTCATCGTCGGTTCTTATGACCCGAACGACAAGCAGGTGTCGGCCACGCGCCTGACGCCGGCCCAGGTGCAAGCCGGCCCGTGGCTCACGTACACCATCCGGTTTCAGAATACGGGCAACGATACGGCCTTTGCCGTTTTGCTGCGCGATACGCTCAGCGCGCACGTGCAGCGCGGCACGTTGGAGGTACTCGCCGCCTCCCACCCCATGACGTGGCAACTCAAGGGGGCGGGCGTTGCCGACTTCCGTTTCGACCACATTTTGCTGCCCGATTCGGGCCGCAACGAGGTGGCGTCGCACGGGTTCGTCCAGTACCGGGTGCGGGTTTTGCCAACGCTCGCCTTGGGCGACGAGGTGCGGAATGCGGCGGATATCTACTTCGACTTCAACGCACCGGTTCGGACGAACACCGCCGTCACGCAGGTGCGGATGCCGCTGGGCACGGGCGCCGCTACGCCGCGCTTACTGGCCAGCCTGTACCCCAATCCCGCCACCCACACCGTGCGCGTAACACTGGAAATACCAACGGCAAACGTACTTCAGTTCCGCGTGCTGAACGCCTTGGGCCAAGTGGTTTGGCAGGAGTAAACAGCCGTCGCAAGTGGTCAAGTGAACCGCAACCTGCCCGCCGGGCAGTGGCCAGCCGGCGTGTACCACGTCCAGATCCGCTGCGGCGCGCAAAGCACCACCCAGCAGTTGGTAGTGCAGCCGTAAAGGAGGGGGGCAGGGTAAACGCATCAAAAGCCCCCCAAAGGGGACACCGTTTGGCAGAAAAATAGGTGACCATCAACCCGATGCGCCCCTGGGCGGGGGCCCCTTGTAGCTACAAGGGTGCCCCCCCCAGGGGCGCCTCGCCCCCGTTTGGTGGCGGGGGCCACCGAACCG